>NZ_CADCST010000053.1 GCF_902804485.1 Flavobacterium collinsii
CGCGTTCTATTTCCTGAACAACTTGTAATTTAAAAGACATAGAGTAGTCTTTTTGTGTACGCTTTACATAGCGTATTTCTTGAGGTACTTCCATAATGACACTTTTTGTGTATCGCTATTTCAGGACTAGACATCTGTTAAATATAAAAAAATCATTCATCGAAAGTGGATGATTTTTTTATATTTGTCAAAATCAAATCTTAGAATTAATGAAAAAAAATACAGCCTTACTCCTATTATTATTGATTACTACTTTAACTTTTGCTCAACGAAGGGAAAAAATAAAAGGTTCTAAAATTGTAACTACCTCCGTAAAAGAAGTTGGTGCATTTGATGGCATTGAAGCTGATGACAATTTAGAAGTATACCTAGAACGAGGTGAGAAAAACGAAATTAGAATCGAAGCCGATGACAACCTGCACGAGATCATTGGAATGGATTTAAGAGAAAAAGTGCTTCGCCTGTACACCACCAAAGAGAGTACTATTTTCAAAAAACTGGTTGTTCACGTTATCTATACAAGTTCATTAAAAACGGCAATCGCTAAAAATGAGGCTGTAATTTATGCGATTCAGGAGCTTCAGTTAGATGATATCACTTTCCACAGCTTTGATTACGCCAAATTATTACTAAACGTAAACTCTAAAAAATTCAGTTTGTTTGCAGATGACAAATCTAAAACTGAACTGAACTTAAAATCAGAAGATGCTACTTTACAGCTAAGCAAAAATTCTTCGATTAAAACACTAGTTTCTGCTATAAAATTTAAATGTGATTTATACCAAAAAACAACGGCCGCTATTGAAGGTATTGCCGAAAAAGCAACTATCCGTTTAGACAATAACTCTGTTTTTACAGGAGTTAAATTTACTTTAAAAGAAGCCAATATTACCACCGAAGGTTCTGCCGTTGCTACTATACTAGCTGAAAACACGCTGGCAATTGCAGCCGGAGACAAATCAGAAATCTCTTTATTTGGTAACCCAAAAATAGATCTTACCCATTTTAGCGAGGAAGCCAAACTGATCAAGAAACCAAGTCCGGTAAAAGCTAAAGCAGCTACGCCATTGCAGGGGTAGAGTTTGTGGTTTGGAAAGGTTTCAAGTTTCAGGTTTCAAGTTGGAATGAGGGGAATTGATAAAGCGATAATGAACACCTAACCTACTAATCTCGCAGAAACGCAAAGACGCAAAGTTTTTACTTTTTAAAATATACCGGGCTGACTAACTGGTAAACAAAAAACAAAAAGTCCATTCGCAAAAACGAATGGACTTTTTCTATTTTAAGAGTTCCAACAACTTGAAACTTGAAACTTTCAGACTTGAAACTCTGCTTTGTTCCTTTGCACCTTTGTTCCTTTGTTCCTTTGCATCTAAAACTTAGAACCTAAGAACCTCAGCTCCTTAGAACCTTTACTCCTTAGCAGCAAGATATCTCTCTGCATCCAGAGCAGCCATACATCCGGTACCCGCAGCAGTAATTGCCTGACGGTATACATGATCTGCAGCATCTCCGGCTACGAAAACACCTTCTACATTTGTTTTAGAAGTTCCCGGAACATTTACGATATAACCGGTTTCATCAAGTGTGATGTAATCTGCAAAAATATCTGTATTTGGTTTATGACCAATAGCAACGAAAAATCCGGTTGCCGGAATGTCAAAAATTTCGCCAGTAGTTTTGTTTTTTGCTTTTATAGCATGTACAACGCTATCGTCTCCTAAAACTTCAACAGTATCGTGATTCATTAAAATCTCGATGTTTTCGGTTTTACGAACGCGCTCTTCCATGATTTTTGAAGCTCTGAATTTTTCACTTCTTACCAACATCGTTACTTTTTTACAAAGTTTAGACAAGTAATGTGCTTCCTCACAAGCCGAATCTCCTGCCCCAACAATAACAACTTCCTGATTACGGTAGAAAAACCCGTCACAAACAGCACAAGCCGAAACTCCGCCTCCCATTTGCAAATAATGCTGCTCTGATGGCAAGCCTAAATATTTAGCCGAAGCTCCTGTAGAAATAATAACAGTTTCACAGTGTAACTCGATTGTATCGTTAATCCAAACTTTATGAATATCTCCTGAAAAATCAACTTTAGTAGCCCATCCATCACGAATATCAGAACCAAAACGTTTTGCTTGTTCTTGTAATTGAATCATCATCTCCGGTCCTGTAACACCATCAACATAGCCCGGGAAATTTTCTACTTCATTAGTTGTAGTCAATTGACCTCCTGGTTGCATTCCCTGATATAAAACTGGATTCATATTTGCTCTGGCAGCATAAATAGCAGCAGTGTAACCCGCTGGGCCGGAACCAATAATTAGGCATTTAATTTTTTCGATTGTATCTGACATAATATGATTGTATTATTAATTAATGGTCACAAAAATAAGTTTTTATTGTCGGAAATAAGAATTCATTTAATTAGTTTTAACTATTCTCAAATAGAGAATTTAATACTGTAAAGAATTTAAAAATCTTTTCTCTCTTTCTCTTTATAATTAATCGATAAGATCATTTGAACTTCACTCAGAACAACAGACCAATTTCTGTTTAAAATTCCTGTTATTTCAGCGCTTTTACCCCCTTGAGATCTCCTTTACAACCAAAAGAACCCGCCACTTTTAAAATCTGAATTTGATTTTTAGTTATATTTGACATGACTACTGATCGATTGTTCGAAAACAAAACACTAGATATCAATATGAAAACAAAGGGTTATTTTTTGTACTTCGTATGGTGCATGATCCAGATTGTATCCGGACAGTCCTCACAATCAGACAAAATTCGCTTTTTAGATTTCACTCCTGTCATTGACGGAAAACTGGATCGTAAACTGATACATTTTAAGCAAAAGGAATTTAATCATTTCTTTCCGTTCGACAATCCGGCTGCGAGTCGTGCTAAGATCACTTACCTAATAGCCTATACTCCAACGCATCTCTATTTGTATATTGAGACTCCAGCTGATAGTATTACCTATCGGGACAGAGGATTTATTAATGGTGACGGATTCAAATTACTGCTTGCAAAACCCCAAAAGGACTCCCTCACTGACGAATACTATGATATTGCATTTTCGCCTTCAAAGGACAAAAAATACTGGGCAAGAAAAAGAATCTGGGACTACAACAGAAATCAAAGCCATGGAAAAAAGCTAAGTACCGAAACCCGTTTTGAGGAAATAGTTTATAATGGGAAGTGCGGTTTTGAAGTTTTATTAGCCTGGAAAGATGTCGATCCCTATCATCCCTGGTTTTCAGAGCAGTTGGGATACAACCTCTATTTTGCGAAAGCAATTGCAAACGATGCTGCTACTGGTTATTCGGTTGTTAAAGATGAGGGAATTTGGGATGAGGAAATTCCGAAAAGAAACTTCATTCCACTCGTTTTTGAAAAACCAAAAAGGATCAATAAATCCGTTTTGATTGCTAAGCTCACCAGAAGAAACATCCGTGTTCATGATTCTTTTCCCGTAGATTTGATGGCGCTATCAAAAACAACTGAAATTCGGCCAGTTCAAATCACTATTCGAAACGATTCTTCAAAAATAATTCTGGATACAAAAATCGACTGTAGTCTTAAAAACAAAACACAGCACAAACTTACTTCCCTTAAATACAGTATTTTAAAAGCAGGTCTTTATCATTTTTTTAGCCGCTCAGGCAACGATACCATCGGACAATATGATTTCGTTGTTTTTCCTAAATTTGATTTTGACAGCATCCGTTCGCAAATTGTACAAAATCAATATCGCTTAGAGTACGAAACCGTAAATACCCTATTATTCAAAGCAAATGAGGTTGAGAAGCAGCTGCACCAATTAAAACCTTATGAAACCGGAAAGAAAATATTGGACAAATACTTCCTTTTTGAAACAGAACTACATTCTTTTTTAAAAGAAAATGATCCCTATAAAGGGATTACAAAACCTTACAGAAGAGCTTTTAAATCAAAGTATGATAACAGCTTCCAACCTTATACCATAAAGCTGCCCCAAGACTACTCCCCCACAAAAAAATACCCTCTTCTGGTATTTCTCCATGGCAGTGGGCAGGACGAACAAGGAGTGTTGAATCAGACAAGAAGCGGTGGTAATTTCATTGAAATTGCTCCGTTTGCCAGAGACATGTACAACTGTTACGATTCCGACAGCTCACAAAAAGATATTATGGAAGCCATAGAAGATGTAATGGATCATTTTCCAGTCGACAAAAGTAAAATGGTTATCGCAGGATTTTCTATGGGTGGTTACGGTGCCTTGCGAACCTATTATCAGCACCCTGAGCTTTACAAAGGGGTTGCTGTATTTGCAGGCCATCCGGATTTGGCAAATGAGTGGCTGGGTTCCGGACATCCGAGTTTTTTAGAAGACCAATTTCTTGCTCCTTTTTCAAAAATCCCTGTCTTTGTTTACCATGGAAGAAAAGACGGTGCTCTACCGGTTGCCAAAGCAGAAGAATTAATACGTAAACTTAAATCGAATGGAATTGTTGTAACCGAAAGAATAATGGATGACAAAACCCACGAATACCCTGATGACGAAACAAATAAAATTTATTTTGAGTGGTTGACCAAAATCACTGAAAAATAAACATCCTAATTTAAATAACACCAAAAAAAACATATCCCCGGTACATATTTTAAGATTCTTATCGAATAACAATCATTCAACCAAAACAAAGCCCAAAAAAACAATCCTAAAAAAATTAGACCAAATCTTATTCTATAATAAATCTTATTCTATAATAAGTTTCTCGTTTGATTCCGCTCCATCCTGTCTTACTTTGAGGATATAGACTCCTTTTTGTAAGCTCTCCATATTTACTTCTCTATTTGTAGTTGAAACAAAAAAAACCATTCTCCCCGACATATCAAATATTTTTACATCCTTCATAGCAGTCGATTTAGTTTCTATATATACCTTTCCTTGTTGTACAGGATTGGGATAGACTACAAAACCTTCGATCTTATTACTGATCACTCCCAAACTTTTTTCGGTTGTAATGGTATACGTTTTTGCTGTACCATCCTGAGATGTAACTTCTATCGTAATAACGGTACTGGTTCCAGAGACCAAATCTATTTTTTGTGAAGGATTCCCACTAGTCACTGCTACCCCATTTACTTTTATCGTCGCATTGGTATCACCGCTGATCGGAGTAACTGTTATACTACTGACTCCGACAGGTACTCTTGCATAGTAATCAATAACTTCTGGTTGAAAAAATGCGGTCAAGGATCCGGCACTCAACGTTAAATAATTCAAACTAGCTGGATTATTTGGCGTAGTAACTGTTGCGGGATTACCTATGCTTGTAGTAGTCAAATAAGAAGGATAATATTGACTTCCATTAAATTCCATTACCATTACCTGATAAGTTACTCCAGGACGTAAACCACTGATATTTAACTCACTTACATCATTATGAGAAATAATATACCAACCTGTTGTACCTATCTGATCTCCCCAACCAAAATCAGGATCAGCCTGATAATAACCTTCGATCAGTTCAGGAACAGGATGAGGGTCAGGAACAGTATAATCATTTGTATTTGCCCTCATCAATACAGTTCTTCCTTCTCCGTTACCGTTTGCCCAGTTTAAAGTTGTTGTATTTCTTGTTGTATTGGTAAAAGTAAGGTCTTTAGTCTGGATTGTCGGCAATGGTAAGAGTCGGTAAATATTTATCTTATATATTTTTACAGCACCATCCTGAGCTGTAACTTCTATTGTAATAAGATTAGAATTGGCAGAAAGCGTACCCACTTGAAGATTGCCAATCGCTTGTGAAGGATTCCCGTTAGTCACTACTACCCCATTTACTTTTACCGTCGCATTAGCATCAGTGGTGACTGGCGTTACCGTTATGCCACTAACGCTATTGGGTACTCTGGCAATATAATCTGTAGTTCCGGGAGACAAAACGGTAACCAATGCCCCCGCACTCAGACTCAAATTACTCAAAGTAGCCACATTGCTCAGCGTAGTAACTGTTGCAGGATTACCTGCGCTTGTAGTAGTCAAATAAGAAGGATAATGTGGTAAAACGTTAAACTCCAACACGATTGCCTGATACGTCTTTCCCGGGCTCAAACCGGTTATTACTACCTTATTATTTTGATTAGTTTTAAGAATAGTATACCAGCCTATTGTACCTATCTGATCGCCAACACCAAAGACTGTATCATCTTTAAGATAAATATTATCCGGCACGGGAGCGGAACCTACACCTTCACGCATAAATACAATTCTCCCCTCTCCATTCCCATTGGTCCAGTTCAATGTCGTTCCGGTTGATGTGGTATTGGTAAAAGTAAGATTGGAAGCTTGTATAGTAGGCACTGTCTGAGCATCCACCATTTGAAAAATTGATAAAAAAGCGATCACATAAACCAAAAAAGGCTTTTTCGAAAACAAGAAAGTAAAAGTACTATTCATATCAAATTATTTTTTTTTAAGTTTTTAAATTACAACTCCAAACTTCGTCAAGGTTATTTTTGAAACTTTTGATAGTACTGCAACCTTATTCATCAAAGTATAAATCATTCTATCCCGAAGCAAAGTAACGTGTAAAAAAACAAGACACATGCGCAATTCAATAAATGGCGCAATAGATGTAATAACTGGAGTATTCATGTAATAACTGGATGATTTACTCAAATAAATGAGAAATAAAAAAATAGAGTACCAGCTATTTTGGACTGTTTATTTGTAAAAAAGGAGCCAACGGAGATGTGAGGCAAGTTGACTTTACTCCACCAGACAATTATCGTCAATAATGAATTTACATTATCTGCTTTTTTTTGTGAGGTTATTTCCAGAAGTCCCCTTCGTCGAAAAATAAATAGGATGGTATGTACCTTTTATTAAAGACTTCATCTTTTTTTAACCGGAGGAGGTTTTAAAAGCTAATATGACTTAATCAAGGATCAATACAAAATATTGAAGGCTGATAAGAGTTATTCCATCTATTAACGATTTCAGCTCTTCATTTAAGAGATCATTTTATTACCGCTGATTTCACAATTAGTGTTCTCTTTCTGTATAAATATTTGAAATGTTTAAAAAAGGCTGAAAGCCCAAAAGCATAAAAATAGTGCAACGCACTATAAAGTAAGATAATGAATCATATTGCCCAGAAGAGGCATAAGCAGTTATAAATAAAGCATAAGATCCTGATTAAAAGCTGCTAACTTTCGGAAATATCATAAAATTAAGACATGTGCTTTTTGGGTTATGCTTTCGCCCTTACAGGGCTTAAAGAAGTGTTCACCATTATTCATAGCACTTCGTACCATGTTACTGCTAAGGCTCTTTCAGAGCAACAGATTCCAAATACTTATCTCTTATGGGGTAAGCTGTAAATTATTATTTTTACAATTAAGAAATTTTAGGAAAATGTAGATCTTTAAAAGATTGCAAAAGGCTACCACTTTCATTCCTAAAAAATCTACGGTAAAGAGAATACTATTTTTATCACTCCACAACTCTCCAATCCGATCCTTAATCAATGCTTCTGCAGGCTTCTTCATAAAGCAAAAAAAAAAGTCTTTTCAAAAAATGAAAAGACTTTTGTCGGGGTGGCAGGATTCGAACCTGCGGCCTCCTGCTCCCAAAGCAGGCGCGATAACCGGGCTACGCTACACCCCGTAAGCGGGTGCAAAGATAGAACTATTTTTTACTTATCCAAAACAATTTCAAAAATTAAAAGCATTTTTTATTTTCCAAACAAAACCAAGGCTTCAAAAGACAAATACTTTTCATTAAATTAATACGAAAAAAGCCAAAAAGCCCGCATCGTATCAAAATGTTATTATATTTACAATATCATAATATTAAACTCATTTCCAAATGGAAGGTTTTCTTTTAGCCCTGTTATTTTGCTTTTTGTTCTATATCCTTAATACCATAAAAGGTCGTTTTGATCATCTTGAAGATGATATTCAAAAACTCAGTAAAAAAATTGATTTATTAAAAACAGCAGAAAAAACAACCGAAAATATTTCGGTTGCTCCAATTCCTGTTGTTAAAAAAGAAGATTTCAGAACAATACCGGAACAATCGAATCAAAATATTCCTGAACCTGTTAAGCCCGAAGTTGTCGAGGAAAAAATTTCTATTGTAACATCAACGGAAGAAATTAAGACTTCGGAACCTGAAAAGCCCCTTTCTCCGACAGCATTACAACCTGCTTCAGCACCTGAAAAAATAACTCCGCAACAGATTGCTCCTGCAGTACCTGAAAAATCATTTTGGGAGAATTTCAAAGAAAAAAATCCGGATCTGGAAAAATTTATCGGAGAGAACTTAATTAACAAAATTGGAATCTTGATTCTGGTTTTAGGAATAAGCTATTTTGTAAAATATGCGATCGACAAAGACTGGATTAATGAACCCGCACGTGTTGGAATTGGTATTTTATGCGGAGCATTAGTTATGGGAATTGCGCATAAATTGCGTAAAAACTATGCTGCATTCAGCTCTGTTATTGTTGCAGGTGCCATTGCCATCTTTTATTTCACCATCGGAATTGCTTTTCACGATTATCACCTGTTCAATCAAACGGTTGCTTTTAGCATCATGGTAATCATTACCGCTTTTAGCGCCTTAATTTCTTTATCGTACGACAGAATCGAATTAGCAGTACTTTCTCTTATTGGAGGATTTGCAGTTCCTTTTATGGTGAGTACCGGCACAGGAAACTACATTGTTCTTTTTACCTATATTGCGATTTTAAACATCGGAATTTTAGCTATTGCCTCTTATAAAAAATGGAATCTGGTTAATATTCTCTCTTATATCTTTACGGTTCTCTTATTCGCAGCTTGGTTATCGAAGGATTTAAATTCTGACAAGCCGCATTACGCGGGAGGTTTCCTATTTGGATTCCTCTTCTACTTTATCTTCATTTTAATGAACATAATTAACAATATCAGATCAAAAGGAGAGTTTTCAAAAACCCAGCTTACTATTCTGGCGAGCAACACGTTTCTGTTCTATGCAGCCGGAATGACCATTTTAACCTCTTATCATGCTGAATTAAAAGGTTTGTTCACCACGGCTTTAGCGCTCTTAAATTTAATTTATGCCTGGTTCTTATACAAGAAATTCGAACTCGACAAGAAAGCTGCTTATCTGCTTATCGGACTAACCCTGACTTTTGTAACATTAGCCATTCCTATTCAGTTTGAAGGAAATTATATCACACTATTTTGGGCTACCGAAGCCGTTTTATTATTGTGGCTGGCACAAAAATCAAAAATAACGAGCTATCGATTTGGCGCTGTAATTGTTCACATCTTAATGATTTTTAGTCTGATCATGGATTGGAATCATTACTACAATAGCGATCTTCCTTTAAGTATTGTCATAAATCCAATTTTTATAACCGGTGTTTTTGCTGTAGCTTCTTTGTCTGCAATTTGGTATTTGTTAAAAAATGAAACCGAAGATTCACCCCTCTTCAATATCACTTTCAATCCGAAAACGTACAAGAAATTCCTCGCTGGCGCGGCTGTTGGAATAGGTTATTTTACTGGTTTATTTGAAGTCATTTATCAATCTAATCATTATATCGAAAACCTTTACAGTTCGATTGCACTCCCAATTTTATATCACTTACTGTTCTCTGCATTATATACCTCATTTCGAATCGGGAGAAAAACGGCAACAGGATATCAGGGCGCCTTGTTAATAGCCCTGTCAAATATAGTTTTATTCACATTCTGGTTTTCCAATTATCCGTTTTTAGAACACCGAGATATTATTACTTCGGGTGTTGGAACATCCATTGCTTTTTATCTTCATTATATTTCGCTGCTTATCACCATTTATTTTGGTTACCAATTGTTTCAGATTTATAAAAAAGTAAATTTCACTTTTCTTCAGAGCCCGTATCTCATCTGGGGCGCCGCTTTTTTTATCTTGTATATTACCAGCTTAGAAGTGATGCTGCATGGTCTTATTATAATGAACTCCCCCGTAACTCCTCATGACTTACAAACAAGTATCTATACAGAATACAAATCTAATTTGCCTTATCTGCGTGAATTAATGGCTGGAGACTCTATTCATGTGGCCAGTATTAAAATAATCAAAACCGGCTTTCCTATTCTTTGGGGAATCCTGGCCTTTCTATTTTTAATCATCGGAATCAAAAAACAACAAAAATCTTTACGAATTATCGCTTTATCTTTGCTTGGATTAACCATTTTAAAATTATTCCTATACGATATTAGCAACATTTCCGAAACCGGAAAAATTATATCCTTTATCCTCCTGGGAATATTAATTTTAATTATCTCCTTTGTATATCAAAAAATCAAAGTCTTAGTTATTGACGAAAACAAGCTAAAAGACAACAATGAAACTAAATAAATTTATCTTACTCCTATTTTTTGCAAACCTTTCTTTTGGGCAATATCAAGCTACCGGAAAAATAAAACCCGTTTCAGAGAAAGGTTTTCATGAAATTGTTTTGTCTCCCGAAATAAGATCTTATTCCAAACAAGATCTTAGTGACATAAGATTATTTGACTCAAAAGGAAATGAGGTTCCGTATTTCATCCAGACTCCTAAAAACAATACGATAAGCACTTTTGAAGAGTACACAATTACCTCAAAAACAGCTACTCCAAAAAAGCAAACCTCAGTTATTATTGCAATTCCGTCTGATAAAAACCACAATCAGATCTCACTTTTTATTGTAAATTCTGATGCCGAAAAAAGATATACGGTTTCCGGAAGTGACGATCAAAAAAAATGGTTCGGAATCTCCAATGCTCAAATTTTAGATGAACTAAGCAGTACGTCAGAAACCAGCGTTATTAAAACTATTACATATCCATTAAACACCTACCGTTACTTAAAAATTGATTTTGACGATCAAAAAACGCTCCCCGTTAACATCTTAAAAGCCGGTAATTTCACCAACCAGATTCACCAAAGATCTTTAGAGGAAATCACTTCCGGCAAATCAACTGTAACAGAAAATCATTCGAAGAAAGAAACACAAATTCACGTACTTTTTGATGCCCCGCAAATCATCAACCAAATTTCATTTGAAATTACAAAACCTACTTATTACAACCGTAAAGTTGTTTTATACAAAAAAGGAAAAAGACAGTTAAAAAGAAAATCAATAGAAACAGAAGAAGAAATCGCGACATTCGAATTAAATTCAAATGTAAAAAACACTTTTGCGATCTCAGAAATATTCGAAAAAGAGCTTTTTATAAAAATAGAAAACAACGACAATCCCCCACTATCAATTTTAAAAGTAAAATTTAGTCAAAACCCGGTTTCGATGGTTGCCGAACTTAACTTAAACGAAAATTATATTCTTAAAACCGGAAACAAATCCATGACTGCTCCGGAATATGATTTGTCTGCTTTTAAAAACAATATTGCCTCAAATTTACCACAAACCTTTGTTTACGATATTCAGCAAAAAGCGACAGTAAAAAATCAAACACAAACCAAATCTTTCTGGCAACAATCCTGGTTTATGTGGCTGTGCATTTTGTCAGGAGGTGCAACCATTTTATTTTTCACAACAAGCCTTGTAAAAGATTTGAAAAAGAAAAATGGGCAGTAAACTTTTCTCGATTTTTAATTCTATTTTTCTGACTAAAGTAGAATTCTGTTCTTTTTCAACTAAAAGAAAGCAAAAAATAGAGCGAAATTTCGTTCCTGATTTTTCATTATCCTCAAAATAAATTCCAGAAAACACGCACCATACAACGATTAGCCGAAGTTTCTTAAATGTTAACAAAATAGATTTTCAGAAACCATAAATAATTGTATTTTTACGGTTCAAAATTCAGAAAATAAATGGGCAAAATCATTGCGATTGCTAATCAAAAAGGAGGCGTTGGAAAGACTACTACATCTGTAAATCTTGCAGCCTCATTAGGTGTTTTAGAAAAGAAAGTATTATTGATCGATGCCGATCCACAAGCCAATGCTACATCTGGCCTTGGGATTGATGTAGAGTCAGTTGAAGCCGGAACTTATCAAATCCTGGAACACAGTATAACACCAAAAGAAGCCGTTTTAAAATGTACAGCTCCAAATGTTGATGTGATACCTGCACACATTGACCTTGTTGCCATCGAAATCGAATTGGTTGATAAAGAAAACAGAGAGTACATGCTTAAAAAAGCATTGGAAAGTGTAAGAGACGAATATGATTATATCATTATTGACTGCGCACCTTCTCTTGGTTTATTAACCCTGAATGCTTTAACAGCGGCTGACTCAGTAGTTATCCCAATTCAATGTGAATATTTTGCACTTGAGGGATTAGGGAAATTATTGAACACAATAAAAAGTATTCAAAAAATACACAACCCGGATCTTGACATCGAAGGATTGTTACTAACCATGTACGATTCGAGATTACGTTTGTCTAACCAGGTTGTAGAAGAGGTTCAAAAACACTTTAACGATATGGTTTTTGACACCGTTATTCAGCGAAATGTGAAATTAAGCGAAGCACCAAGTTTTGGAGAAAGCATCATTAATTATGACGCAACCAGCAAAGGAGCAGTTAATTACATCAATTTAGCTCAGGAGATTATAAAGAAAAACAGCAAATAGTTTTTATGACAAAAGCAATTAAAAAACAAGCCTTAGGAAGAGGATTATCAGCGTTATTAAAAGATCCGGAAAACGACATTACATCAGTAGAGGACAAAAATGCTGACAAGGTTGTTGGAAATATCATTGAGCTTGAAATAAGTGCTATCGAAATAAATCCGTTTCAGCCCAGAAGCAATTTTAACGAAGAGTCGTTACGTGAATTAGCCACTTCTATTAGAGAACTTGGTGTAATTCAACCTATTACTGTTCGCAAATTAGATTTCAACAAATACCAGCTAATTTCTGGAGAGCGTCGTTTACGTGCTTCGACTTTAGTAGGACTAACACATGTGCCTGCTTATATTCGTATTGCCAATGACAACGAATCATTGGTTATGGCTTTGGTTGAAAACATTCAGCGTCATGACTTAGATCCAATTGAGATCGCACTTTCATACCAGCGTTTGATTGACGAAATTCAACTGACACAGGAGCAAATGAGCGAGCGTGTTGGAAAAAAGCGTTCTACTATTGCCAATTATTTACGTCTTTTAAAACTGGATCCGATCATTCAAACCGGTATCCGTGATGGTTTTATCAGCATGGGACACGGTAGAGCCATCATTAATATTGAAGACTTAGATATTCAAACAGATATCTACCAAAAAATAGTAAGTCAGAACTTGTCCGTTCGTGAAACCGAAACTTTAGTAAAAAATTATCACGAAAGCTTAAAGCCAAGACCGGAAGGAAAACCTAAAGCTGACTCTTCTTTTGTAGTTAGAGAAACACAGAAAAACACCTTCAACGATTATTTTGGTTCGAAAGTTGATATAAAAGTTGCCGGTAACGGTAAAGGAAAAATCTCCATTCCTTTTGACTCGGAAGCCGACTTTAACAGAATAATAAAATTAATAAACGGATAGTGAATAAAATTGTCCCCATAAGTCTATTGTTCTTTCTCATAGGAACCGTTTCTCTTTTTGCTCAGGTAAAAAAAGACACGGTTTTGGTCGTTAAAGACACTAGCAAATTGCAGGAAATCGATCCGCTTACGCCTGCAAAAGCAGCATTCTACTCGGCGATTTTACCTGGTTTAGGTCAGGCTTACAATAAAAAATACTGGAAAATTCCTTTAGTTTACGGAGCGATCGGTACGAGTTTATACTTTTATCTTGACAATAACAAAAAATACAACAATTATCGTGACGCCTACAAACGAAGACTAGAAGGTTATAACGATGATAACTATAAATTTCTGGACGACAGCAGACTTATTGCCGGTCAGAAATTCTATCAGCGAAACAGAGATTTATCTTTACTCTTTGTAGTTGGTTTTTATGCCCTGAACATTATTGATGCCAATGTCGACGCTGCATTGATTCAGTTTAACGTAAACGAAAGATTATCATTACGTCCGGAAATTTATCCTGACACTGTAACTTTCAAACCAAACGTTGGACTAACTTTTAATTACCACTTTTAAATAGCTCCGGTTATTTGAATTTAAAAAAATACACGAAATGAAAATTGCGCTTTTAGGATACGGAAAAATGGGTAAAGTAATCGAGCGAATTGCTTTAGAAAGAGGTCATGAAATTGTTTTAAAGAAAGACGAATTCAGTACTTATGACGGACTTTCAACAGCCGATGTTGCTATCGATTTCAGCGTCCCAACTGCTGCCGTTGACAATATTTCAAATTGCTTTCATTCTAATGTTCCCGTAGTTTCAGGAACAACAGGCTGGCTAGAACATTATGATGAAATGATAACACTTTGCAACGAAAAGAAAGGTGGTTTTATCTCAAGTTCTAACTTCAGTTTAGGCGTTAATATTTTCTTTGAACTGAATGAATATCTGGCCAAAATTATGGCTCAGTTTGATTCGTATAAAGTTACAATGGAAGAAATTCATCATACTCATAAACTAGATGCACCAAGCGGTACTGCAATTTCTTTAGCCAAAGGCGTGATCGAAAACAGCAATTATACCAATTGGACTTTAGACGAGGCTAAAGACAACGAAATCTACATTGAAGCCAAAAGAATTGGAGAAGTTCCGGGAACTCATACCGTAGCTTACGATTCAGCTGTAGACAGTATCGAATTGAAACATACCGCACACAATCGTGAAGGTTTTGCCCTTGGAGCCGTGATTGCTGCAGAATGGCTTGCCGGAAAAACGGGTATCTATTCTATGAAAGACGTATTAAATTTAAAATAAACAGTTATAAAGGTTGAGGTAATTTTCAAATTAGACCCCTGCCCTGAAACTTTAAACAAAATATTATGACACTATATTATTGGTTTGTATTTTTCTTAGCCGTTCAGATTATTCACTTTTTGGGAACCTGGAAACTGTATCAGGCTGCCGGAAGAAAAAGTTGGGAAGCTGCAATTCCGGTTTACAATTCAATCGTTTTAATGAAAATAATCAGTCGCCCGACCTGGTGGACTTTATTACTTTTCATTCCAATTATCAACCTGATTATGTTTCCTGTTGTTTGGGTAGAAACATTAAGAACGTTTGGTAAAAAAACAACTTTAGATACTCTTTTAGGAATCTTCACTTTAGGTTTCTATATCTATTATATAAACTACACTCAAAAATTAGTACACAACGCTGACAGAAAATTGACCTCAGAAAATAAAGCAAGCGATACGTTAAGTTCTTTACTTTTTGCAGTTATTGTGGCAACGCTTGTACATACTTATTTAGTGCAGCCTTACACAATTCCTACCTCGTCTTTAGAAAAATCATTATTAATTGGTGACTTTTTATTTGTTAGTAAAGTAAATTACGGCCCACGAGTACCTATGACTACCGTTGCATTACCGATGGTTCATGACTCTATACCTTTTGTAAAACAAAAATCTTATTTGAAATGGCCACAATTGCCTTATTTCAGATTACCTGCCTTAGAAAAAATAAAACGATCTGATATAGTGGTTTTTAACTGGCCTGTCGATACGGTTCATTATTTCTACGAACCAAAAGGAAGACCAGGAGTTATCAAACCTATTGATAAAAAATCAAATTACGTAAAAAGATGCGTAGGTATCCCGGGAGACAGTTTATCTATTAAAGACGGATTTGTTTTCATTAACGGAAAAAAATTAGTTTTACCGGAAAGAGCAAAACCACAATACTCTTATTCAGTAGCCATAGATCCAAAAATACCTATCGATTTTGAATCTCTGGTAAGAGAACTTGATATTACAGACGGAGCAGGATTTAAAAGCGAAAAAAGAGATACTCTTTATTTCAGAGCTTTAACCGAAGCCAGTGCAGAGCGCCTTAAAAACACTCCGGGAATTACGGCTGTAAAAAGAGAAATTGACAGAGGAAATGACAATGCTATTTTCCCTCATATCAACAAATGGAATCAGGATAATTTTGGTCCGATTTACATTCCGGAAGCAGGAAAAACAGTTGCGTTAACCAATGAGTCACTTCCTTTTTACAAGGACATCATTACCACCTATGAAGGAAACACTTTGCAGTTGGACGGCTCTAAATTCTTAATCAACGGTAAACCTGCCACTACTTATACCTTCAAACAAAATTACTATTGGATGATGGGAGACAACCGTCACAACTCTGAAGATAGTCGTTATTGGGGTTATGTTCCTGAAAACCATATCGTAGGAAAACCGGTTTTCATCTGGATGAGCTGGGATACTAACGGTAAAGGAATTAACAAAATTCGTTGGAGTAGAGTTTTCACAACTGTTGATGGTGAAGGACAACCTCAATCATACTTTAAGTATTTCTTATTTATTCTTGCAGCTTACTTTGTTGGAGAATATTTCTGGAGAAAAAGAAAAGAAAACAAAGCATAAAATAAAAAAAGTTATTTTTGTCTCAGGTTTCAAGTTTCAGGTGCATTCAAAACCTGAAACTTGAAACCTGAAACTTTTAAAGCAATTAAAGATGAACTCTCTCTTACTTCCTACTTATTTTCCATCGATAAGCCACTTTGCAGTTATGGCTCAATCTGAAAATATTACTTTTGAAATGGAAGATAATTTTCAGAAACAAACCAACAGAAACCGTACGTACATTTATAGTCCAAACGGGATTCAGTTACTAAACATACCGGTTAAACATTCAAAATCTGCGCATCAGAAAACGAAAGATGTTTTAATAGAGAATGAATTTGACTGGCAAAAACAACATTTCAAATCACTGGAAGCAGCTTACAGAAGCTCTCCTTTTTTTGAGTTTTTTGAAGATGATATTCGTCCTGTTTTTGAAAAGCAGCACACTTTTTTAATGGATCTAAATCTGGAAGTACTAGACATCACTACTAAATGTCTACGAATGAAATTAGAGTTTAGCAAAACGACAGAGTATTTTCATGAAATAGAGAACATCTCCGATTTCAGAGTTTTGGCTAACGGAAAAAAAGATGTTAATACATTTGAAAAATACACTCAGGTTTTTGACGACAAGCATGGTTTTATCAATAATCTAAGTGTTTTGGATTTACTTTTTAATGAAGGTAAATTTGCTGTGGATTATTTAAAAACACAGAAACTACTGGTTTAAGATTTAGGTTTAACCACAAAGAACGCAAAGATATTCGCAAAGTTCGCAGAGCTTTATTTATGATAGCTTTGCGAACTTTGCGTTTGTATAAGATCTTATCATTAAAAATCCTTGCGTTCTTTGTGGTTAAACCAACAAGAAATTCTGATCAGGCATTTTCTTTTTAATTTAGTTCCGCTTTATCGTCAGACGTTTTTAGATCCAGCCATCTTGACAATGTTTCCATAATTCGTTTTCGATCGTTCTCCGGAAAATCTTTCACCCTCGTAGTATGACTACCAGTCGGAAGAACCATTTTTAAAGCATCTAATTTCGAATCAGGTGTTGGGGCACACGAATACCAGGTATCATAACCGCCGTAGATATACAAAATTCTATTTCCTTTATTTTCTACATATTTACGCACTTCTTTGATGTATTTCGGATTGTATTTTATTGCGACTCCTTTGGGTGCAAACCGATCATTAGAAGTACTTTTTACTACCTGTAATAAATCAGCAACCGGAGAAAAATCAAAACCATAATAACCTAATTCTTTCAAATGCTGATAATAAGACGGCAGGTAATGAAAGTACATTTTATCATTGTATGTTCTAACACCTGAAACCTCATCCAGATAATCAAACAGTTCTTTTGGAGTAGCGGTCACTGCCAGAATAGCCTCACATTTTCCTCCCCATTGCCAAAAAGAAAAAGGAAATTCTAAAACCGCATATTCCAATGCTTCTGCCAAAGGCACTTCAGTAAAAGTCATTTTCTTTGCTTCCGCATATTGTTTAAACTCTTTTAAAACAGCCTCCCTATTTTCTAAAACAGCTCTTTGAAATGCCGTAATTTTAGCTCTGCATTCTGCTGTTCCTACCGTTTTTGTATGTTCTACCGTTCGGGGATCTTCCGTCGTATTAATTAACGGTGCCACATAAGGCATAGCCACATCAACGTCATTTGGGTATTTTGACTTATAAATCAAGGCTGTTTCTCCTCCTTTACTTATTCCGGTTGAAATCCATTTTCCTGTGTAGATTTGTTTCAATTTTACTACAAGATCATGATAATCAGCAATCGCCTGATCATTTGTCAAGTATTCCCACGGAAGTGGTTCCGGTCTTGACTTTCCGTAAAAGCGATATTCAACTGCAATCTGATTTGCGTTTAATAACTTACTTACCTCACTTTTAATATTGTTTGTATTGTAACCATGAGTTTCAATCACCATAGGACTATTAAAATTGAAATGCGATAAATAAACGTAATGTTTAAATGTTCCTTTTTGAGGATTTTTATGGTCTAATGGCTCGTCTAAAATGAGCTGATACGATTCTGAGTAACCTTCTAAATTTTCTATAACCGTAATTTCGGCTTTTGGAAACAAGGCCGTGAGTTTCTGATGTAAATCGGATGTACCTTGTGCTGAAGCAAAATGCGAACTCAGTACAACACACAATAGCAATAATAAACGCTGTATACTTTTCATTTTTTAAAGTTTAGTTGATTTTCTAAAAATACTGGCATTACCACCCAAAATCCAATAGTATATTATCCTTAAATTATTATATTTTACCTACTTTGAGTTAAAATAGCACTATCCGGAAATATTGACTTATTTTTAATCCGAAAAAACAAAAAACAACTAACCTTAAAACAAAAGATATGACTATTGGAGTTGGCGGATCTGACGCAATTGCAGAATTAGAAAAAATACAGGATATGACACTGAATGTGAAAGCCATTCAGCCGGAAGAATATCAAACGCGAATTGAGAAAGCAGTATCCCTTATCAAAACAACAGGCTTTAAAGCTTTATTTCTGAATGCCGGAACCAATTTGTATTATTTTACCGGAACGAAATGGAACCCTTCTGAAAGAATGGTAGGAGCTCTATTGCTTGAAGATGGTAGCCTGGAATATATCGTTCCGAAATTCGAGGAAGGTACTTTTAGAAAATTCATGCAAATCGATGGTCACCTGAATTGCTGGGAAGAACATGAATCTCCCTCTGTTTTATTTGGAAAAATACTACATGACAAAGGCATCAATAACAGTAAGATTGCACTGGATGAATCAGCTGGTTATTTTTTAATTGATGCGATCGTGAAAGCTAATCCTGGTTATGATTTTGAAAATTCCCAACCTATTACTACAGGCTGTCGTATTCAGAAATCAGCAAACGAAATTGCCATTATTCAGCAGGCCAAAGAAATTACCATGGTGGTACAACGCGCTGCCGCCCGCATCTTATATCCGGGTATAAAAGCCGAAACGGTGGTCGATTTTATCAATCAGGCGCATATCAAAGCCGGAATTTCCTCAGGATCTTATTTCTGTATTGTATTGTTTGCTGATGATTCCCAATATCCACACGGAGTAACCACTCCGCAGGACTTAAAAGACAATGATGTTGTACTTATTGACACTGGCTGTCGTCTGGAAGGTTATTTATCCGACATCACCCGAACTTATGTGTACGGAACTCCAACCGAAGCCCACATAAAGATTTGGAATTTAGAAAAGGCCGCTCAAAAAGCAGCTTTTGATGCGGCACAGTTAGGTGCAACCTGTAGCTCTGTTGATGATGCCGCACGTAAAGTAATCGCTGCAGGAGGCTTAAGTGCCGATTATGAACTTCCAGGACTTCCTCATCGTGTAGGTCACGGAACAGGATTAGACATTCATGAACACCCATACCTTGTAAGAGGCAACACTACTGTTTTACAGGAAGGAATGGTGGTAAGCAACGAACCTATGCTTTGTATCCCTGGGCAATTTGGAATTCGTCATGAAGATCACTTTTATATGACTGCTGACGGCCCAAAATGGTTTACCACTCCTATGCACAGTATTGACAATCCGTTTGGGATTGGTATTAATTAAGTTTTATTTTAAAGACATAAAAAAGGGGAAACAATGTCGTTTCCCCTCTTTCTTTTTACAACCAAATTATTTATTTAACCAATAATTTTTTAGTATCTGTGAAGCTTCCATCTGTAGCTACCACAATATAAACTCCTTTTCTAAGGCGATTTACTTCATAAGAAGCTGCATTTCTTACTACATCCACTACGTTTCCTGCACTGTCGTAGATCGTAATTTTGATATCCGACAAGTTTAGATTAGAGAAGTTAAAATTAACAACATCCGTAGCCGGGTTTGGATACAATGTAAATGATCTTGTAGCGTCAGTCTGAACTGCTCCGGCACTTCCGTTTTGCAAATCAATTGAAAGCGGGGCACTCCAATCACTGGTATCAGTGGCATTTTTAGCTCTAACTCTAAACTGATAAACCGTTTGTGTGCCTTGTTTCGGAATCCACAAATAATAAGTAGTAGAAGTTCCGAAAGTTGTCCATACTGTACTAGCATTATTCAGCTGCACTTCATAGCTTGTAGCATTAGCTACTGTATTCCACGAAGCATAAAATCCTGATGTATATACTCCTGAATTACCAATATTAGTTGGTGTAGGCAATGTCACCGGATTTGGTGCTGTACCCGCAACGACTGTATAATCTTCTACTTCCCCATCGCCGATGTTACCACAAGCTGACGGATTTGAATAATACTTCATTACAATACGCATTCTGGTCGTTCCCGTAAACGTAATCGGGGTAAAACTTCCCGTTGCAGTTCCAGTGGAAGAAATTCCATCAATTACTTTTTCGGAAGCATCAAAAACATTGTTTTTGTTATAATCAATCCATACTCCCCAGTATTCTAAGTAAGATCCTCCTGAGAAACCTGCTGCCAGACTCACATTTGTGACTGTTCCCGGAGTTACTGTTACCGTTTTAGAAGTAAAATTAGCATAACCACCTGCATCTTTACCAGATGTGTTTGTAAAACTTCCAATCGTTACTGAATTAATATATTCGTAATTACTATTAGCCTGAGCAGTACAATATGCCGAACCTGCAGTAAGAGTTGCCGTTACTTCATTTGAATAAGCTGAATAAACCGTATTTGCTTTTGCACGTACTCTGTACTTATAAGTATTTCCGGCTGTTAAACCTGTGTTGGTGTATGTAAGCGCTGTACTTGGTAGTGTTGTTATTTCAGCAAAAACATTATCTGTTCCTGCTCTTTCTACTACGATATTCGTTGCATTTGTCGCATTATTTACCCACGTCAACTGTACTTGTAAGCTGGTGTTGTTAACAGTAGCCGCAAGACTTGTAGGAGCCAAAACAGTTGTAGTTGTCTGAGTTCCCGCCTGAATTGATTCGTTTGGTTTGGTATTGTAAGCAAAGTCTAAAACTGAATAACCAACGCCTCCTGCTTCTACTTTTACATGCAGCCAGCCGTAGCATGTACGTCCTCTGCTTTTGTATTCAAAACCAATATAACCTGTTTGATTGTCCCAGGCTGTATACGTTGCCGTTCTTAAATCTAACTGATCTGGATATGCTGCTCCCGGAGTTACAAAATTACTTGATGCTCCAATTGTAGTCCCCTGAGCAATCAAACTGATGTTTCGGGTACCTGTTGGCCCCACCAATCTTTTGCCATATGTTTCTACTTTTAAAGCTGCAGCTGCAAACTGCCACGCTCCGTATTCTGTATTGTCTCCGATTCCTAAGTCAAAATATTGCCATGGTTGCGCTGCCGAAGCAACATAATCGGAATTGTTTACATAAAACACACCATAAGGCGCATCAAATTTCAGATTGATTGTTTTTGATGCATTATCAAGTGTCGAAATCCCTCCTGTAATAGCAGCATCTTTGAATGTAATTGCTACCGCGGCATCATTTGCCGGAAGATGTGCTGTTGCTTTTCCGGTGAAGGAAACAACTACTTTATTATTTCCTGAAAGCGTAAGAACTGCTGTTAAACCTGAAGGAACTCCTGTAATGGTATAATCAGTTCCTGCCGTTAAAGTTCCCGTACTTTTAGTAAAAGTTCCGTTGTTAGTGGATAACGAAATGGTGCTGGTGGTCGTAACACCTCCGTCATTAGCTTCGGCTTCATACAGTAAACTTTCAGATAAAACTACTGCCGTTTTGTTGGTCATACCTGTATAAATAGGAGTATTAGGCTGTGTATTATAAGCATATTCCGAAACGGTGTAACCATCTCCGTTAGCCGCAACATCTACCTTGAACCATCCATAACAAGTTAGTCCGTCAATTTTATATTCGAAACCAACATATCCTGATTTTCCGTCCCAGGCTGTATAATTTGCAGTTCTTAAATCCAGCTGATCCGGGTATGCTCCCGGAGCTACCATGTTACTAGCTGGTCCAACAGCTGCATTTTGTCCTAATAACGTAATATTTCTGGTTCCACTTTCGCAGACTAATTTTTTACCATAGGTTTCAATTTTCAGAGCATTGGCCGCATAACGCCAGGCTCCAAATGAAGTATCATCTCCTTTTGCAATATCAAAAGGTTTCCAGATTAAAGCGGAAGAAATATTAATGTTAGGCATGTCTACAAAAAAGATTCCGTATGGATCGGTAAATCTCAAATTGTAAAACAAAGAAGTACAAGACAAACCTGTGATTCCTCCGGTAAATGCTGCAGGTAAAAAGCTGATCCCTGCAGTTGAATTTTGTGCTGCTGCATGATTTGTTGCTTTTCCTGAAAGCGTTACCGTCACTTGTCCGTTTGAGTTTACAGTAACAACCGGTGTGATCCCTGCTGGAAAAGTGTGAGTAAAATGAGTTCCTGCAGTCATTGTTCCTGAACTTAGCGCAAAGGTTTTCCCTCCGCTTAAGGTAACCACTGATGCCGTATCAAAAGCTCCGTCATTAACAACTGTTTCCTTAAAACTAGTTCCGGTTGCCACTAAACTGCTCTCGGTAGAATTCACTCCCGTATCAATTAAGTTTTGTGGCTGCCAGAGTGTGATCCTGGCAGGGTGCTGTAAAGCTGCCAGCATTCTGTCGATCTGCCCCTGGGTATACATTTTATAACAGCCTTGTGCGCCATTGTACCCCATATAGTTTTCGATGTTTACTTTATCTCCTGTACAATTGGTTCCCGGTGTACAAGCCAGAGTGTGCTTAGCGTCTTCTGCAGGAGTGTCGGCAACTTCATCTGTGCCGGAGCAGCCTCCTTCGAAAGTGTGAATCAGGTTTAAGAAATGTCCAAACTCATGTGTCAGCGTTGCTGAAAATTCTTTGCTGTAGGAGTTGTCATAAAGGTAAGCTCCATTAAAGACTACACGCGCTGTATTGCTGGCAGTCATTTCTGAACTTGGATACCAGGCAACTCCCGAGTTGTTAAAAACTCCTTCGTTATACAAATCGTTCTGAATATAAACGTTCATGTATTTTTTATTGTCCCAGGCATCGGCGGCAATCTGGTCGTCATAACCTCCGCCATTTCCGTAACCGTTTTTAGCGGCATGAAAAACAACTCCGTTGGTACATCCTCCGTTCGGGTCTTTTTTTGCCAGTTTAAATTCGATGTTTAGAGTTCCTCTTCTGGCCTGAAAAAAGGGTTCAACGGTTTGATAATCTGCATTTCTTCCGTTAAAATCGTCATTTAATTGTGCCAGATGATTGACGATTTTTTCATAGGTAATGGTTTTTCCGCTTTGTACATCTCCATAAATATGAAAAACAACGGGAATAGTGTAGGTAGTTACTGCTGCACTTTTTGAAGTCTTGCTTTTACGCTGAAGTGCGAAATTGTTGGTAAAGGTTTCAAAGTCTTTTTTTTCCTGAAGTGATTTGGGGCTACTCCGATACATTTTGGCGTTTTCTTCAGTAGTCCGGCAAGGAAGTCCCTGCGCGCTCATTTTTCCTATCGAAAAAACAAGCATTAATACTAGTAGTTTTGTTTTCATTTTTTTTGGGTTAATTTGTTGGCATCAAAATTAACAGCATAGGTTCTATTTTACTGATACTATGTTATTTAAAAACAATATATAATTAACAACTTTTTAACTTTAAAAAAACACACTATTTAAAAATATTCTATAATTAATGAGCTTTCACAAACAAATAAGCATTTTTACTAAACAAAAACCAAATACACGACAAAGATCAAGTCAAGAATAAAGTCGCTAATTTTATTAAGCAGTAATTTGCTCACGAAGCGGTTTACATTTCACACTAACCTTATATATCCCTATTTATTAAACAAAAAAAAACCGGAACCCAATTAAGGGCCCCGGCTAAAAACAAGAAAACTAATTCAAATTAAAATTTATCCCAGAAAATCTTTGTAGTCATTAAATCTCCACCTATAGCAGAGGCGGCTGCTTCATAATTTTCTTTATTTAAAGTTTTATCGAAGATCGAATAGATAGTACGAACCGGTACTTTTCCCTTAGCAGCATCGACTGCAGTTGAAGGTGCTACTAAAACAGGAAAATCTAATCTTCTGTATTCTGTCCATGCTTCAAATCCTCTGTTGTAATAAGCGATCCAAAGCTGGTAGGCTACTTTTTCTTTAGCTGTTCCGGCAGCAGTTGCAAAATCAACATCTGCTCTGTTCAAATAGGTTTGGGCATCTGCATTAGAGACTCCCCAAAATTTCATGCTGGCCTGAATTCCTTTTTTATAATATTCCTCTACGGTACCTCCTACACTAAAACCTCTGTTAGCAGCATCAGCTAAAAGGAAACATGTTTCAGTGTAATCAAAAAGTACTCCCGGGTTTGTTTTTTCTTTTAATCTTAATCCCATATTAGAATAGTCCCCATAAGTTACCTGTTTTGCATAAGGTGCTCCTTTATAGTTGCCTGACTTTTTAGAGGCTGGATTAAAGAAGGTATCACGTCTTGGGTCATTTTTAGCATTCAATTCATCCACAAAAAAGGCTGTAGGTATGGTCTGACTTTCATTTACCAAGGTGTCATACAAAGGATTCATGTCTACAAGTGAAGAGAAATACTTAAACAATGCCGTTTCAGCTTCGCTTGTCATTACTCCTGAGCTATAAGCACTTTCTACTATAGCTTTTGCTTTTGCAGGCTCAACGTCAGCAAGGTGTAATCCTAGTTTTAGTTTTACACTGTTGGCTAATGTTTTCCATTTACCCACGTCTCCTTTATACACTAAGTCAGCTGAACCAAAACTCTCTTTACCGGCATCCATGCTGGCAATTGCAGCATCCAGTCTCGTAGCAAGATCAAAATAAATGGTTTTGGCATCGTCGTACTTAGGATAAGGATATACATCAATATTCAATGCTTCACTGTAAGCCACATTCCCAAACAAATCAACAAGGGTTTGATAAGCCATTACAATCTGAATATCAAGTATTGCAATTTTGTTTTTCTTAATTGCCGTTTCAACAGCTCCTAATGCTTCTTTACTTGCAACTTGTTTTTGCGCATTTACTAAATCCTGCAATACATCGCGGTATAACAAAATGGCATGAGAGTTTCCTAAGTTTCTTCTTTCCATATTGTAATTCACCTCATCTGTATACGTTGTGGTGCTCCAATATTGAGCATATCCTCTAAAATTATTGCTGTTTACCGAAGCATTGGTCAGGAAGAACGCATAGTTTACCTGTGCACTGGTCATAAGCGCGCCCGGTAAAACAGTAGTATACGCTTTTTTATCCTGATTTAAATCTTCTAAGTTATCACATGAAGCAACCGAAAGTAAAATGGCTCCTGCAAAAAATATCGTTTTTACTATTTTCATTTTTTTGTTGTTTTTTAGAATTGAACTTTCATATTAAAGCTGTACTCTTTTGATGTTGGTAAAACTCCTGTTTGGAATCCCTGAAGATTTCCTGAAGAAAGTCCCGCTTCCGGATCAGCATAAGGCAAATTTTTATGGATGATCCACAGGTTACTTCCATTGACTGCAAAAATCATATTGCTGATAAAAGTTTTCGCCAGAAATTTTGAAGGTACTCTATAGCTCAATCCTAACTCACGTAGTTTCACATAAGAAGCATCGTAAACATATTGCTGCTCTGGCATTGAGTTATAGAAAGAATATCCATCTGCACCTTCTACACTAACCACCTTATCATTTGGAGTTCCATCTGCCTTAACACCTGCTAACAAAATCCCTCCGCCATTGGCAAGGGGCTCTCTTTGTGGATTCCCTAAATGGTTGTTAGAAACTGTACTTTCGTAGATTCCCGTAGTATGTCCGAAACGTTGATCTAACGAATAAACGTCTCCTCCTTTTTTCACATCAATCAAAAAGTTTAACGAAAAGTTCTTGTATGTGATTACGTTATTCAAACCTCCAATCCAGTCCGGATTTACATCACCAATTGTTGCACCGGCTGTTTGCTGGTATCTTCCATTTGAACGAATTACTTTTTCTCCGTTCAGATAGGTAAATCCTGAACCGATCATTTGTCCAAGCGGTTTCCCTACCTCAGCAACATATCCTACTCCCTGGAAAGATCCTAACGAAATTCTGTCAGCTCCTCCTAATGAGATTACTTCATTTTTGTTCGTAGACCAGTTTACTTTTGCTTCCCAAGAGAAATTTTGTGTTTTAACCGGGATTACAGATAAGGTTACCTCAAACCCTTTGTTCTGAACATCACCTGCATTTATCCAGGCTCTTGTATATCCGGTTTGTGTAGGAGTTTCAATAGAAAGAATCTGATTGGTTGTATTGGTTTTGTAGTAAGTAAAATCAAACCCTACTCTGTTTTTAAACAGTTTAAATTCAAGACCTGCCTCAAAACCTTTCGTCTGCTCACTTTTTAAGTTACCGTTGCTTTTGTTATTTTCTGTAGAAAAACGAATTCCTTCAGGTCCAAAATTATCATTCTTTGGATAAGTCGCAATAATCGTCCCAAATTGCGCATCGTTACCTGTATCCGCATAATTCAAGCGTAATTTTCCAAAAGAAAGCCAGTCGGTCTTAATGTGATTACTAAAAATATAAGTTCCTGTAATCGATGGATAAGTATAAGTACTATTTGCAGTCGGCAATGTCGAAGACTTATCTACACGGTATGTCCCTTCAATGAAATAAGTTTCACGGAAATTAAATCCAGCACTTGCATAAACACTATTTGTACCAATAGTTACCTGAGTCTCACTTGGGCTGTTTATTTTATCAACTGAATTATTCAAAGCATAAATACCAGGTACTACCAATCCTCCATTTGTTGCAGCAAAGATTGAATTACTAATAGAACGTCTTGAATTACCACCAAGCATTCCGTTAAACTTAATATCCTCGGTAATATTAGTTTTGAAGTTCATGATCAAATCAAAGTTGACCTCTCTGAATGTTTTGTCAAACCTGGTATACTGACCGCGTGCATTAGGAGTTCTTTTCGATCCCACAGCAATGCGTTCTTCCTGCAACTGGTGGTAAGAATCTACAGATCCTTTACCAATTACATCAAACCAATTGGTGATTTCTGTACTTAAAGCGAAATTTCCGAAGAAACGATCACGATTTAAAGTATTGTAGTTGTTGTACCTTTGAAAATAAGGATTGTCGTGAAACTGAATCGCTAAATCCGTTGGTCCCGCCACACTCCAGGTAGTATTTTGTCCTGTAAGATCGTAAGCATCTTTCAAATCCTGAAAATCTACACTTGTAGAAAACCATTGTCTCACGCTGCTCAGGTAGTTGTTTCCACCATCACCATAACCCGTCTCATTCATTCCTTTGGCATTTGCTTTTAAATAGTTGGCAGAAACCGAAAGTTTAGTTTTTGGCAGGATGTTATAACTTGCCGAGAAGTTAAAATTATCTTTACGATTATTACTGTTTGGCAAAATCCCCTGATTCATGTTATAGTTGGTATAACCAAATCTAAAATCACCTTTTTCACCAGATCCTGTAAAAGCGATATTATTGATATAGGTTAAACTCTTCTGATAGAAATCATTTGGATTTTTCTTAACTGCTGTCCACGGTGTTGCTTTTCCATAACCCGGTAATTCAGGATAAAAAGAACTCCAGTTGTACACCAATAAATTAGGATCAAATCTAGGTCCCCATGAAGCATCATCGGTTGCAGCATAAGGATGAACTCCACTTCCTAAATCAACTGTACCATAAAAATCACCGTATCCACCACCGTATTGATTTTGATATTCCGGTAAAGTTTTTTTATCGACTACCCCAACGGTCACTCCGGAATTGAAACTTACACCCAGACCTCCCTTAGATTTACTTCCTTTTTTCAACGTTACCAAAATCACTCCACTTGCAGCCCTTGAGCCATACAATGCAGAAGCCGCAGATCCTTTCAAAACGTTCATGGTTTCGATATCATCAGGATTGATGTCTGAAGCAGCATTTCCGTAATCGTATCCACCAGTGTTACCCCCGCTTTTTTGATCAGCACTATTGGTATTATCATTGTTCAAAGGAATACCGTCTACCACCCATAAAGCCTGGTTGTTTCCGGTTAATGAAGTTGTACCACGAATCACTACGTTTGTCGAACCTCCAATGTTGTTATTGCGTCTGATTTGTACACCCGCAATTTTACCCGAAATAGAGTTCGCTACGTTACCTGTGTTTACTTTTGTCAGATCCTCTCCTTTGATTTCCTGAGTGGCATATCCCAAAGATTTCTTTTCTCTTTTTAGCCCCAAAGCGGTAACGACAACCTCCCCAAGCTGCTCTGATGCAGGAGATAAAGAAACATTGGCAGTGTTCCCCGTAACGGTTACCTCTACAGCCTTCATCCCAATATAATTAAAGACTAAAACAGCATTATGACTTGTCTTAATAGAATATTTACCGTCAAAATCTGTTTGAGCTCCCGTTTTTGTTCCCTTGATCAATACACTCGCACCCGGCAAAGGCATTCCTGCATTATCTGAAACAATTCCCGATACAACCCGCTCCTGTGCGAGCGCAAATTGTGCTAGCAGTACAAAAAAAAGTACTACCGTTTTTCTTTGAAAAAACTTGAATTTCATAAAATGGTTTTATAATTAGTATTGGCAAATGTTTTGCTTTTTTGATAATTTTTATGATAATATATTATCGCAAAAACCTATTATATTACCCTTTTATTACATATTTAATATTTTACATGTATTATCTTACCCTTTTAAATTTCAATCAAATAGGTATTTATTTTCTTACTTTTTATGATTTTTTAATTAATTTTAAACCACAAAAAAAGGGAGAAATCTCTTTTACAGAAATTCTCCCTTTTTTGTGCTTCTAAAACTACTCTATTTTGTTCCCGAAGGACATTTTTCTTCTATAAATTTTAGAAAAGTATCTACTAAATGTTTTCGGGTTCCTTCGCCTTCATTTATACTATGCGAACGATTTGGATAAATCATGAGATTAAAAACTTTGTCGTATTTTATGAGTTCATCAATCAAAACTTCCGCATTTTTGTAATGTACATTATCATCACCAGTCCCATGAATGTATAGCAGGTTCCCATTTAAGTTCTTGGCATGTGTTACGGGAGAAGCCAGAGTGTAAGCCGCTCCATTTTCACCCGGCAAACCCATATAACGTTCGGTATAAATATTATCGTAAAAATGCTGATCCGTAACCGCCGCAACCGCTACGCCTGTTTTGTATATTTCAGGATACTGAAACATTAAATTTAAAGTTACTGCTCCACCTCCGCTCCATCCGTGTACTGCAACTCTATTGGTATCAATAAAATCCCATTTCAAAACCTCCTTTGCTGCCATCGCCTGATCGCGGGTATTGATAATTCCAATATTTTTATAGATCGATTTTCTCCATTTTGTTCCTTTCAAAACCGGAGTTCCTCTGTTGTCCATTGCAATTCCGATGTATCCTTTCGGAATCAATAAACTTATCATCCCATTAAATAAAGGCATATCATTAGCTACCGAAGCCATTGGCTCTCCATACACGAAGAAAAACAACGGATATTTTTTTGCCGGATCAAAGTCAAGCGGTTTCGCCATGATTCCATCCATCTCAACACCATCAACCGTGGTTACTTTGAACTTCTCCAAAGAAAAATCACGTTCCGGTTTTGTAAAAGCATCTGTTTCTTTTGGTAGTATTTTTTTATGGTCTGATAATGATACCAGACGCGCGTTGAAGTCACGGTTGATATTAGAATTGGTGTGTTTTGCATACGATCCGTCAGTAGAAAACTCATACTCATTAGTCCCTTCAAATACTTCCGGAGTTATTCTTTTTGTTTTGCGTGAATTCAAATTTGTTTCATACAAATAACGCTGCGTTGCATCCTTAGGACTTGCGATATAATAAATTGATTTTGTCTTATCATTATAGGCTTTAAAGTAAGCATCAAAATTTCCGGTGGTAATTAGTTCTTTCTTTTTTCCGTCACGGCTAATTTTATAAACATGCATCCAGCCATCGGCATCTGAACTCCATAAAAAAGATTTACCGTTGTCTACAAACTGACAAGGGAAACCATCGTACACGCCTGAAGAAACATCAAAAACATCAATCCATTCCGCCGATTTTTCCTGATAGATTAAACTAGCTTTTCCTGATTGCGTATTACAATTGTAAAAAGAAACCTGATTTTGATTTCTATTCAGCTGTATTACCATTACCTCATCTTTAGCAACCCATTCCATTCGAACCAAATAATTATTATCAGGTTCTCCCGGAATATCAAGCCAGTTTGTTTTTACAGAAGCGATATCAATGACCCCAATTTTTACAGAAGAAGGTTTTTCTCCTGCCTTAGGATATTCTACCGGAACTACAAATGGATACAAGGCATCCGTATTGTTAATCATTAAATGAAACTTTGTTTCTGAAGCATCTACGCGCCAAAAAGCAATGCTTTTGCCATCGGGACTCCAGCGAAATCCATCACGCGCTGCAAGTTCTTCTTCATAAACCCAATCAAAAGTTCCATTAATTACCTTGTCCGTTCCGTCGGTGGTTAAAGACGTTATTTTGGCTGAAGCCAGATTTTCAAGATAAATGTTATGCTTTGAAACATACGCTACATTTTCGTTATCACTGGAAAACTTAGCAAACATTAAAGAAGACTCTTCTAAACTGGCGCCTAGTTTTCTTCCTTTTCCGGTGGTTAAGTCAAAAAACCAGTAATCACCTTTGGTATTAGCTCTCCATACTTTTTTTGAATTGGTATACACCAGCACTTTGGTTTTGTTCTGATTCCAGACCAATTCTTCGACCTCTCCTTTAAATCCTGCATTTGTTAATTGCTGTTGGGTTAAAACAGTAGTATTCTTATTTAACTGATCGACATCATAAACCAAAATGTTCCCTCCTGAATTTACCCAAAAGGAATGCGAATTAGGCAGCCATTTTAATTCATTAATATCAATGTCTTTTTGAGCCAGCATGCCCGAACAGACAAAAAGAAGCAATAAGAAGTATTTTTTAATCATGGTTTATTTGGTATTTATTAGCTGTTCTATCTCTTCAATTTCAATGGGCATTTCTTCAGATAAATTGATGTTTCCGTCTTCTGTCAACAAATAATCATTTTCCAGTCGGCACCCAATTCCTTCTTCGCGAATGTATATTCCGGGCTCACAGGTAAGAACCATTCCTTTTTCAAAAGGTTTGGAATACAATCCGACATCATGAACATCAAGTCCGAGGAAATGAGCTGTTCCGTGCATGAAGTACTTTTTGCAAACCGGATTATCAGGATCCTGGGCCGCAATTTCTTCTAAAGTAATCAATCCCAGTTTCACCAGTTCGGTTTCAACAAGGCTTGCCATCTGCAATTCGTAGTCCTTTGATAAAACGCCAGGTTTCAAAAACTTTGACCCTTCTTTAAGGCAATGCAAAACCGATTGGTAAATTTCTTTCTGACGAGGCGAAAATTTTCCGTTTACCGGAAGACAGCGCGTGGTATCTGAATTGTAATTGCCATAACAAACACCAAAGTCTACCAAAAGCATATCGCCATCCTTACAAACCGAATCATTGGTGTTGTAATGTAAAGCACAGGCATTTTTACCCGAAGCAATAATAGGTTTGAACGCATGACGGTTACCTCCATTTTTAATATAATGATACGCCAGTTCAGCCTCAAGTTCATATTCTTTTACATCAGGTCGTACGGCTCTCAACAGTGCTTTGAATCCGTCAACACTTATCGCAATTGCTTTTTGGATTAAAGCAATCTCTTCGGCTGATTTTACCGTACGAAGTTCTCTTGTTATTTTTGCAACACGTTCGTATTGATGCAGTGGGTATTTTTGTCTGCACCACTGAATCATTCGATCCTGACGTGTATTCATTTCTGCAGTTATTCTTTTAATGTGTTCATTGTGCCCTAAGTAAATCGCATCCGCTTCAAAAGCAAAAAGTTGTATCGCTTTTTCAAATTCATGCACCCACTTTACATTTTTAATTCCTGAAATGGCGGTAACTTTATCTTTGGTCAAAAAATCTCCGTCCCAGATTAATGTATGCTCACTCACTTCTTTTACAAATAAAATGGCTCTGTTTTCTTCTTTAAAAGCATCGGGATAAAGTACCAAAATGGTCTCGTCCTGCTCAATTCCGGACAAATAAAATAAATCATTATTTTGGGCAAAACCCATTACATCATCGGTATTATTTGGCATCACATCATTTGAAGTCAGTATAGCCAAACTATTTTTTTGCATTTTTTCGACAAACCTCTTTCGGTTATTTTCAAATAAAGAAGCCGGAATTGAATCGTATCTCATAGTTTATAATTGAAACATTTTAGTGTCAACAGAAGTTGTTTTGCCTGAAATAATCTCTGTGATTATTTTTCCAGTTGCCGGTGCGAGGCTTAATCCCATCATGGCATGTCCGGTGGCGAAAGTCAAATTTACAACTTTTTTTGCACGGGTAATAATCGGCATTCCCGAAGGTGTACAAGGTCTGAAACCAAACCAGGTATCCTTATTTTCAGGCATTTCAACCTGCATGTCGGGGTAAAACTCATTAATACTGTTTATAATTCCCTGCAGTCTGTTTTTATTAATTTTGGTATCTCCGGTATGCGTAATTTCCATAGTTCCTCCAAAACGGATATCATTATTCATAGGTGTCACCGCAACTTTACCTTCACACAAAATAGATGGAATCGAAGGTTTGTGATTTTTATCCTTCAGGGTAAAACTATATCCTTTTCCCGGTAAAATAGAAACCGAAACGCCCAGTTTTTTAGCCAGTGAAGGACTCCAGGAACCTGCCGCCAATACCACTTCATCGGTAGCAAATATACCTTTGTCTGTTACTATTTTTGTAATTTTATGATGATCGAAAACAAAATCCTGTACAGTGGTACCGGAATGGATTTCTACCTTTAATCTTTTTAATTCTTCTTTGATAAATTGCATGAATTTTTGCGGATACAAATGTGCATCACCTTTGTAGTGTATCCCACCCAAAACATCGGTTTTGGTGCCATTTTCTAATTTTGCAATCGCTGCTCCGGAAAGATAGTCTACTTCCAAACCTAACTTTTCCGCCTCTCTTGCTTCATGAAACATTTCATGGGCTACTTTATCCGTTTTATACAACATTAAAAGTCCCTTTTCTTCATAAAAGAAAGAATTGTTTTCTTTGGCAAAATCCTGATACAGTTCTTTACTTAGCAACGATAAATCGCGAAGTGCAGGCATTGCTTTTTCTACATGTTTTTCATTTGCATGTTTGTAAAACTGAAGTCCCCATTTGATCAGATTTGCATCCAATCTCGGTTTTACATAAAACGGACTCTGACTGTCAAACATCCATTTCATTCCCTGAGCAATCATACCGGCTTGTGCGAGCGGAATTATATGCGACGGAACTATCATTCCCGCATTTCCATAAGAACAGCCATCATCCATAGGAGACTGATCAAAAATAGTTACCTCATATCCTTCTTTTGCCAGATAATAAGCTGTACACAAACCTATTATACCTCCTCCAATTATACTTACTCTTTTCATTTGTTCGAAATTAAAAAATTCATTGAAGAAGAATCTTATCCTCCTTCAATGAATCTGAATTTTTAATATTTTTTTAAATTACCTGAAATCCATGAGCATACGGATCATTTGCTTCATCAATGATGATGGTATTGTAACCGTATACTTTTGCCCAGCCCTGAATACTTGGTACAATTGCCGGAATATCTCCAATCGAAGTTTCCTCTACAACTTTCCCAATAAACTTGCTGCCAATGTAACTTTCGTGGATGAAATCTTCTCCAACTTTAAGTTTGCCTTTAGCGTGTAACTGTGCAATTCGTGCCGATGTTCCTGTACCGCATGGAGAACGATCAATTGCTTTGTCTCCGTAGAAAACCGCATTTCGGCCCGAAGAGGTTGGATCTAAAGGTTCCCCTGTCCACAACATATGACTAACATCACGGATGGTATCATTTTCGGGATGAATAAAATAATCCGGATATTTGGCATTGATTCTTTTACGGACTTCCTGGCTCAGCTGGACAATTTTACCAGCCGAAAAGTCCTGAATTCCTGAAAAATTCTGTTGTGGGTCTACAATTGCATAATAGTTCCCGCCATACGCAACATCAAAAGTAATTTCGCCCAGCTCAGGACAATCAATTGTTAATCCTTCTGCTGCTAAGTATGATTTTACATTGGTCAGACGTACCCAGTCGACTTTGTTTCCGGTTTGCTGGTACTCGATATTCACGAGACCGGCTGGTGCTTCCATTCTTATTTTCCCTGGTATTTTTGGGGTAATCAAACCTTCTTCGATGGCAATGGTTATTGTACCAATTGTTCCGTGACCACACATCGGCAGACAGCCTGAGGTTTCGATAAACAAAATCCCAAAATCGTTGGCAGGATCACTTGGCGGATATAAAATACTTCCGCTCATCATATCATGTCCACGAGGTTCAAACATTAGCCCTTTACGGATCCAGTCAAATTCTTTTAAAAAATGCTGGCGTTTTTCACTCATATTAGCGCCTGTCAAGTTTGGCCCTCCTCCTGCCACTACTCTTACAGGATTTCCGCAAGTGTGCGCATCTACACAAAAAAAAGTTTTCTTTACCATTTATTATATCTGGGATTTTGTTTGAATATTATTTAATGTTCTTAAAATCTGTAATGGATTTTCGTTTTGCAATTCTGCAGGCAATAACTCATTTGGCCAATTCTGGTAACTAAACGGTCGTACCCAGCGATAGACAGCATGAATTCCAACCGCTGTAAATCTGGAATCAGAAGAGGCCGGATAAGGACCTCCGTGAATCATTGAAGGACAAACCTCAACTCCCGTAGGAACGCCATTAAAAATCAATCGCCCTACTCTGTTCTGCATAGCCGTAATCAGCTCTTCCTGATTTTTTAATTCCTCTGGCTCTCCTATAATTGTTCCCGTTAATTGTCCGTCTAACTGATTGACAATTTTTAAGAGCTGTTGCTCGTCATCACATTGTACCAGTACCGAAACAGGTCCGAAAACCTCATGACTTAAAGTTTTATTCTCTAAGAAAGTTTTTCCGTCTACAGTCAGTACTTTCTGCACTCCGTAATTTGGCGCTGCTTCGCCTTTATATTCAGCAATTTTAACAACTCCATTTTGCGCTATCAAGGTTGCTGATCCTTCTTCAAAACCATCTTTCATTGAAGGGTGCAACATACAAAATGGTTCAATTTTTTCAATAGCCTGAGTCAATTCTTCTGAAAATTTATTTAATTGAGCTCCTTTAATTCCAAACAGCAATCCCGGATTGGTACAAAACTGTCCTGCTCCAAGCGTAATGGATCCTGCATAGGCAGTCGCCCATTTTTGACTGTTTACTTCTACTGCTTTTGGCAAAAGAACCACTGGGTTCACACTTCCCATCTCGGCAAAAACCGGAATAGGTTCTGGTCGTTGTGCTGCAAGATCAAACAAAGCTCTTCCGGCACGAATACTTCCTGTAAAACCAACTGCTTTCACCAATGGGTGTTTCACCAATGCAGTTCCGAGAGTTGTTCCTCCTCCAATAAGATTAGAGAAAACTCCCTCGGGCATATTTGTTTTTTGTGCTGCTTTGATAATCGCTGAGGCCACCATTTCACCGGTTCCTATATGCATCGAGTGACTTTTTACAATCACGGGACAACCTGCTGCTAAAGCTGAAGCCGTGTCTCCTCCAGCTGTTGAAAATGCAAACGGAAAATTACTGGATCCAAAAACCACAACGGGTCCAAGGGGTACCAAAATTTTGCGCAAATCTTCTTTTGGTGCAGGAACTCTGTCTATTACTGCCGTATCAATTGCAGCCTGAACCCAGCTCCCTTCAATGAGCATTTGGGCAAACGCGCGTAGCTGACCAACCATTCTTCCGCGTTCTCCCTCTGCTCTGCCCATTGGAAAGCCGGATTCACTGCAATACTGAACTAACAAATCATTTCCTAAAGCTACGATTTCATCTGCAATCGCATTTAAAAAACCTGCTCTTTCAAGACCTGAACTTTTTTTATAAGTACCAAACGCCTGATGCGCCAAAGCAACTGCTTCTTCAATTTCTTCATGAGTTGCTTCCGTAAAAACCCAGGGATTTTCGACATTAAGCTGCGGGTTAAATGTTTTAAATGTCTTATTACCGGCAGCTTTAAGTGTACTTCCCACGTAATTTTTTCCTGTAATCATATTTCTTTTGTGTTGTTTGAATAAATACTTTACAATTCTTAGAGTCTGTTTAAAATTTATTTTTGAGATTTATTATCAAAGGATTTTCGAGAGAGAAGAGGCAAATTTTAATAAAATAGCAGTGCTATTGTATTAAAATTTAACGGCTTTGCAGCCGAAAATCATCATAAGAAAGCCAACAAATAAAATTTAAACAGACTCTTAAAGAAGAAATTTGTAAAACCAATTGTTTTCAGCGTACGGTTACAAATTTTTATAATCAGGCAAAGTTGGTCTTGATTCTAAAGATCTGGTAATAATTCCCAAAACTTCTTCTCTATCTGCTCCCTGAAGAGGCAATCTAGGTGCACGAACATATTCTGTTCCAATACCTGTTGCTACTTCTGCCAACTTAATATTCTGTACTAAAAACGAATTGATATCCAACTCTAATAAAGGAAGGAACCATCTGTATATTTTTAAAGCTTCGTCAATTCTGCCTGCTTTGGCTAATTTGTATATCGCAACTGTTTCTTTTGGAAAAGCACATACCAAGCCCGAAACCCAACCATCAGACCCCATTAGTAAACTTTCTAAAGCCAGTGTATCTACTCCTGATAAAATCTTTAATCGGTCACCAAAACGATTAATCATTCTGGTTACGTTCGAAATATCTCTGGTTGATTCTTTTACAGCCTGGATGTTATCATATTTTAAAATTTCTTCAAACATGTCCAGCGTAACTTCAATTTTATAATCTACCGGATTATTGTAAACCATTATAGGAAGTGAAGTATTTTTGGCTACTTCAGAAAAATACGTTACTGTTTCAAAGTCCGAAGCTTTGTAACGCATTGGAGGCAACATCATCAACCCTTTTGCTCCATCTTTTTCTGCTTTGTTGGCTGCTAAAATTGCAGCACGTGTAGTTTGTTCTGCAATATTCATGATTACAGGCACCTGGTTGTTCACCATGCTAACGGTACCTTTTACCAATTCACTTCTTTCTTCTTCTAAAAGAGTGCTTGCTTCTCCAAGTGTACCGCCAAGAATTATTCCTTCAACACCTGCTTCTAATTGTGCTTGTAAGTTGACTTCAAACATTCTGAAGTCTAGTTTATCATCTGCAGTAAATTTAGTCGTTACCGCCGGCATTACGCCTTTCCATTGAATACTCATAATATCGATTTTAATTAAGACCAAAATTATTTATATTGAACAAAGCAGGAGGCTTAAAAATTACCTCAAAACAATATTATATTACCCTATATAAACCAATTACAGAAAAAACCAACTAATATATTGCTATTTTTTTGACAAAATAAAATATATTTGAATTAACTAACCTCGACCAACCATGAAAGTTTTTCCATTTAAAATCCCTAAATCGGGAGAAGATCCTCTTATATATCAAGAGGATAGAGAGATCGTTTTTTACGACAAACTCCATCAACACGAAGAAATTCAAATTAGCTTTATCGAAAAAGGACAGGGTGCCATTTTTGCCGGCGACACCATTTCGCACTATCGCGAGGGAGACATTCTAATGATTGGCAGCAATTTACCTCATGTTTTCAGAAGTGAGGTATATGAAAATGAATCTTCGATCATGCGTACCTTATTTTTTACGACAAACTCATTTGGAAAAGAATTCTTCACGCTTACCACTTTTAAAAACATACACCCTTTTTTAGAAAGTAGTAAAAATGGATTTATTATTCACAATGCACCCAAAAAAATTACCAAGTCGTTTAAAAAGCTAAAAAAAGCCGACAATTACGAACGATTCATTTTGTTTCTGGAGATCATAAAGTGGCTCTCTAACAGCGACAGAGAACAACTCTCGAATCATCTCTACGACAAAAAAATTACCGATAATGAAGGCAAACGAATGCAAACCGTATTCGAACACGTTATGACCAACTATCAAAAAAACATTAACCTGGACGAAATCGCTTCGATTGCTAATATGACGAAAAATGCTTTCTGCCGGTATTTTAAAGTCCGGACCAACAAGTCGTTTTTCCAGTTTTTAATCGAAGTGAGAATTGAACATGCCTCGAAGCTATTGGCCAACAACAGTGAGCTTTCGGTTCTCGAAATTGCCGAATTATGCGGCTTTAACAATATTTCCAATTTCAACCGAAAATTTAAAGAACTAAAGCAGTCCTCCCCGCTGCAATATCGAAAACTGAATCTATAAGTAGTTTACTGTGGCTTAACCGCAAGGGACGCTAGGATTCTTTTCTTATTAGATTTTATATAAACGCAACGTTCGCAAAGCATTACCTTATCGCTTTGCGAACTTTGCGTTTTACTTTTAGACTTCTATAAAAAAACTTTGTGCCCCTTCCGGTTAAAAAAACTACTCAATAGAAAGCCGTGTCATAACAGGATAATGATTTGAGTTTTCATTGTCTGTAAAATATAAACCGCAAGGAACGCAAGGATGGTTTTCTTGTTAGATTCTATTATAAACGCAAAGTTCGCAAAGCTTTACTCTATAGCTTTACGAACTTTGCGTTTTACTTGTAACTTAAAATAAAAAAACTTTGCGCCTCTTGCGTAAACCTTAGCGTACCTCGCGGTTAAAAAAAACTATTCAATTGAAAGCCTCGTCATAATAGGATAATGATTTGAGTTTTCATTGTCGTAAAATATAAACCGCAAGGAACGCAAGGATGGTTTTCTTGTTAGATTCTATATAAACGCAAAGTTCGCAAAGCTTTACTCTATAGCTTTACGAACTTTGCGTTTTACTTGTAACTTAAAATAAAAAAACTTTGCGCCCCTTGCGTAAACCTTAGCGTACCTTGCGGTTAAAAAAAACTATTCAATTGAAAGCCTCGTCATAATAGGATAATGATCTGAATTTTCGAAGTCAGAAAAACTTTCAAATTGTTTCACTTTCATTTTACTGTCTGTAAAAATATAGTCAATTCGTGCCGGGTAATAACGGAACTTATAGGTTGCTCCAAACCCTTCTCCTGCTTCTTCAAAGGCATCTTTCAACTTTCCTTTGATACTTCGGTACACATACGAAAACGGACTATTGTTCATGTCTCCACAAATAATAATCGGGTTCTTGCACTGTTTGATATTTTCTTTAAAAATCTCGGCCTGCTCCTGCTGCTGTCTGAATCCTTTACTAATTCGGGTATAAATTAACTGTGATTTTTCCTGATTGACATGATCAATATTATTTGAAATATCACTCACATCCGGTGAAATTTTTATGGATTGCAGGTGCATGTTGTACACACGAATAACATCTTTTCCTCTTTTAATATCCGCATAAATAACGTTATTGTCTGAGTTTGGAAAGACAATATTCCCTTCAAATATGATTGGAAATTTTGAAAAAATCGCCTGACCGGTTTTGATTTTATTCCCGTCAATAAAAATATAACGGTGCGGATAAACTTTTAAATCCAAATGGGCTGAATTGGAATATTCCTGAATGCAGAGAATATCCGGATCTTTTTCGTCAATAAAAGCTTTAATATTGGAAGGAATATCATCGCGATCGAGCCATTTAAAAACGTTAAAAAGGCGCACATTATAACTCATTACCGAAAAGTCTCTTTCGTCCTGAACATATTCTTTTGCTGAGAATTTATAAAATTTGCTGATAAAGGTAATTCCGGTTAACAGTACCAAACCGGACAAAATAAGGCGTTTTTTAAACTGAATCGCCCAGTAAACGAAGAACAAACCATTCAGAACGAAAAAAGCCGGCATAAAGAGCGTTAGAACCGACAAAAGCGGAAAACTCTTTGGTGCCAGGAAAGGTAAAATATAAATACTAAACGTCAGTACAGTTAGCACTATATTCAAAAAGAACATTATTTTATTAAACCATGAAAGGTTTTTCATATTGTGGCCCTAAAACGATTATTTTCCAGCTTTAAATAAAAACTCTTTTTCTTCTTTGGTCAGACAATCATAACCGGACTGGCTAATTTTATCTAAAATTTCATCAATCTGTTGTTGCGTTTTGTCTTTCGTAACAATTCTTGACGTCACTTTTTCTGTAGGTTTTTTGTAATTTTTATGAACTTTGGTGAAAGGGGTCGATGGGGATTTTCTAAAAAGATTGCTAAAGAAATCTAGGGTTCTGGAAACAATTTTACTAAGATCTGTACCGTTTTGCAACAGCTTCATAAAAAGAAATCCGAAGAACGCTCCTGCCAGATGCGAGATATGCCCACCAGTATTGTCTAAACGAAACTGCATTAAGTCTAAAATCAGAATAACAGCGGTAATGTGCCAAAGCTTAACATTTCCGATAAGCAGCAAACGTACATTCATTAAAGGCTGATAAGTGGTAACTCCAACCAAAATGGCCATAATTGCAGCCGATGCTCCTACAATAGGTGCCGAAATATTTAAAAAATAAAAACTCAATGCAAAAACAATTCCAGAGAAAATGGCTCCTAAAACATACAATCCGAGATATTGTTTCTGAGTAAAAAAAGTCAGGAACAAATTACTCGCAAAATTTAAAACCATCATATTAAACAAGAGATGGAGAAAACCATAATGAAAGAAAGCATACGTTAGAAACGTCCAGGGTTTAAACATAAAAACCGCAGGATCTGACGACAATGCCAACCAGTTTGGAAATACAAACTGAGCATTAGAAAAATTATAAAAAAACACCAACGAAATCAGAAAACAGCCAATGTTCCAATAAATAACACGCATGGCTATCCCGCCTAATCTGTATTGTAGTTTTAAATCGTCCAGAATATTCATAAAAGCTTTCTTTAGTTTCTATTTGCAATATTAAAGTTAAAAATTAATTCCAACGATTTTTATTAAACTGATTTTTTTTCCAGTACCACATGATCAAAAATCCAAAGAGCGCTCCCCCGATATGAGCATAATGAGCCACACCGGATTCGATTCCTAAAAATGAGCTTCCGAAGATACCAAAGAAGCCATCAAAGAGAAGCATATAAACCGGAACAAAATATTTCGCTTTAATTGGAATTGGAATAAACATAATCCCCAATTCGGCATTAGGAAACATAAAGGTAAAGGCAATTAAAAGTCCGTATACTGCACCAGAAGCACCAACTACCGTTCCTAAATAAGCTTCTGTAAGATGCTTAAATTCCGAAACCGACAATATCTGCTGCCATCTCGTATCTATTTTTCCTTCATTTAGCAAGGCCAGTATGTCGGCCTTATTAAAACCATTGGCCAATAAAATATTCAATCCATCCTGATAAAAATAATAATTGACTGCAAAATTTACCAGGGCTGCTCCCAATCCGCAGGAGATATAGAAAAATAAAAATTTCTTTCCACCCCAAAAATGCTCCAACGTAGATCCGAAAGAATACAGTGCGAACATATTAAATGCAATATGAGCAAATCCACCGTGCATAAACATATGCGTGAGCGGCTGCCAAAATTTAAATCCCGGATTTTCAGGAAAGAAAAGTGCTAAATACTCGTAAGAAACCGGCACTAACTGTGAACCAATAAAGAAAATAATATTGATTATCAACAATTGTTTTACTACGGGAGTTATTTTCATCATAAGGCAAACTTTTTATCAATATCTTCCACACGCATGGTGATGAAAGTAGGTTTTTGAAAAGGTGAAATGTTTGGATCTTTACAGGCAAATAATCCGTTTACCAGATTATCCTGTTCTTTTTCGGTTAAATACGATCCGGTTTTAACCGCTAAACTTTTAGCCATTGACTTCGCAATGGTATCATTCTGACTGTAACTGTTGGCCGGAATTCCGTCCTGTAAATCACTCAGCAATTGTTCGATAACAAGTGAAACTTCACTTTCGGTAATATTTACCGGAATACCCGAAATCACAATATGATCGGTCTGGGCATTTTCAAAAACAAAACCAGTTGTTTCCAGAGAAGGTTTTAGTTCTTCGATCAGTTTCATTTCGGCCGCGGAATAAAATAAATCCAACGGAAACAACAGCTGCTGGCTCGAAGCCTGATTGACGGTCATATTCAGTAAAAACTGCTCGTATAAAATACGCTGATGTGCTCTTTGCTGATCGACAATCACCATTCCGGATTTGATTGGCGAAACAATATATTTTTTATGAATCTGATATGTTCCCTGACTGGCCTGTTCAATTTCATTATCGTTAAACAGTGATGAGGTCACTTCTTCATTTTCGAATGTAAACGGAGAACTCTCAATACTCTCAGTTTCTAAACCTACGTACAAACTTTCCCAACTTGCTGTAGGTTCTACTCTTTTAGAATAACCGGAATAAGAACCTCCTCCTGAGCTAAAGCCAGAACCTGATCCAGATCCAGAACCAGAACCTGATCCGGATATAGAACTAAAACCAGAGCCTGATCCCGATTTCGAATAATGCTGATTGGTCTTATCATCCGTAAAGGGATTAAAAGTACCATCTACCTGAATCGTTGGCGTTTCGGCTTCTAAATCTTTATAATGGTAAGGGGTATCTAAATTGGCATCGCGGTCAAAATCTAAAACCGGCGCCACATTAAACTGCCCTAAACTGTGTTTTATGGAAGCTCTTAAAATAGCATATAAGGCTTGCTCATCATCAAACTTAATTTCTGTTTTAGTTGGATGAATATTGATATCAATGGTATTTGGAGGAACTTGCAAATACAGGAAATAACTTGGCTGCGAACCGTCTTTCAAAAGTCCGTCATAGGCCGCCATTACAGCATGGTGCAGATAACCGCTTTTAATGAAACGATCGTTTACAAAGAAGAATTGTTCTCCTCTGTTTTTCTTCGCAAACTCAGGTTTACAAACAAATCCCTGAACGTTGATTATTTCTGTATCCTCACTAACCGGAACTAATTTTTCGTTGGTTTTACCGGACATGATTCCGACAATACGCTGACGATAACCTGCTGCAGGCAAATTATACATTTCACTTCCATTGTGATAAAAACTAAAATGAATATTGGGGTGCGCCAAAGCCACACGCTGAAACTCATCCATCACATGACGAAATTCAACGGTATCCGACTTTAAGAAATTACGACGGGCAGGAATATTAAAAAATAAATTTTTAACGGCAAATGATGTTCCTTTTGGCAGAACCGCCACTTCCTGAGACACAAATTTACTTCCTTCGATTACAATATGTGTTCCCAGCTCATCCTGTTCCTGCTTGGTTTTCATTTCCATGTGCGCAATCGCAGCGATAGAAGCCAGTGCTTCTCCACGGAAACCTTTCGTTCCAAGCGAAAACAAATCTTCGGCCTGGCGAATTTTTGAAGTAGCATGACGTGCAAAACACAAACGTGCGTCTGTAACTGTCATTCCAACTCCGTTATCAATCACCTGAACTAACGATTTTCCGGCATCTTTAATGATCAATTTAATGTCAGTTGCCTTCGCATCAACAGCATTTTCTAACAGCTCTTTTACAACCGAAGCAGGTCTTTGAACCACCTCTCCGGCAGCAATTTGATTCGCAACGTGATCAGGAAGTAATTGAATGATACTCGACATTAAAAAATTGGGGTTAAAGGTTGTCCTTTGATTTAATTGAAATTAATCCGTAAAATCTCGGGGTAATATTATTAATTTTCTCCTGGTTTTTTAAACCAAGGTGTACAAATTTAATGAATTTCTGTTGGGTTTCAGAATAACAGCTATCATAAAAAAAACAAAAAACCTATACTATTTTTACACAGTATAGGTTTTAGTATCTTTAAAACAATTGTGTTTTATTCTTTCTCAATTTTAATTGGTGTTTCTTCGATCTGAATTGCTCCTGAAGACAACAAAGGCTGATGAAACGGATGTGACAGAGAAGCCTGTTGACGGATATACGCCATTTTGATTGCTGCAATGGCAGCCTCAGTTCCTTTGTTTCCGTGAATTCCTCCACTTCTGTCAAGTGATTGTTGCATGTTATTGTCTGTTAAAACACAAAAAATAACCGGAATATCAGTCTGAACATTCAGGTCTTTTATTCCCTGAGTCACTCCTTCGCAAACAAAATCAAAGTGTTTTGTTTCGCCCTGAATTACACATCCAATCACAATTACCGCATCTACATTTTGCGTTTGCAGCATTTTTTTTGCACCATAAATCAGTTCAAAACTCCCTGGAACATTCCAACGAATAATTTGCTGAGCCGGAACATCACAATCTGTTAAGGCATCAAAAGCACCATTGTAAAGTCCTTCTGTAACCGTTTCATTCCATTCAGAAACAACAATCCCAAATCGAAAATCTTTCGCATTTGGGATTGTGTTTTTATCGTATTCTGATAGATTTTTATTTTGAGTAGCCATCTGTATATTTTAGATTTTAGATATTAGATTTCAGATTGCTAAAATACGAATCTAAAATCTAAAATCGGAAATCTACAATTAAATTTATTGTGCTAATCCGATCAACACATCAACAGCAGCAGCTTCCGGAGTTGCATCGTAATTTTCTTTGATATCGGTTAAATATTTCAAAGCATCTTCTTTTTGACCTAAAGCCAAAGCTGTTTTACCTGCTTTTAACAAGAAACGAGGTGTAGTGAAATCGTTTTTATTTGATTCAGCCGCTTTTACATAATAGTCTAAAGCTTCTTTTTGTTGGTTCTTTTGAGAATAAGCATCTCCAATCGCACCAATTGCCAAAGCACCTACAATAGCTTCTTTTGATTTGAACTCTCCTAAATACTTAATTGCATCATCATATTTTCCAATATTTAAAGAAGCAATACCTGCATAATAGTTCGCTAAATTTCCAGCATCCGTTCCAGAGTATTCGTCAGCAATTTTAATGAATCCGAATTTACCTTCAGAACCATTTAAAGCCAATTTGTATAAAGAATCGCTTGCTACACCGTTAGTCGCTTTTTCAAAATTTTGCTGAGCAACAAACATTTCGCTTGCAGCTTCATCCTGCTTAGGAGCTTCGATAAATTTTTGGTAAGCCAAATATCCAATAGTAGCGATTGCAATACCAGCAACTAAACCAATAATGATTTTTTGATTTTTAGCTACCCAATCCTCAGTTTTTGAAGCAGTTTCATCTAATTTAGAGAAAACTCCAGCTGTTGTGCTGTCTTTTTCGTCAATAATTACCTGTGTTTCCTCATTTACTTCTTTAACTTCTTTCTCTTTTGGTGCTTTATATCCTCTTTTATTGTAAGTTGCCATTTAAAATTAATTTAGTGAACGGCAAAAATAAAATTTTTATTGAAACCGACGTAAAAAAAATCAATTTTATCACTATTTTAAAAAAAATAATTTCATTAATACCAAGTCCTCCCTCCTCAACCGGAAAATAATTCATCCTCAAACACATCAAAAGCCTTTTATATCGATAATTTTCGATAATTTGCACCCTCAAATTTTTGATGATTTTAAATAACACTTTTCTAAGCCAAAACTATATTTTTAGCACTGATTTCGCAGATTTACACCGATTCAAGGAGTCTCAATATAAAACCCTTTTAATCATTTTAATCTGTGGCAGAAGAAAAAGCTCAAAAGAGTTACTTAGAAAACATCAAATTTTATCTTAGAGTTTCCAAAAAAATGCATTTAAACAAAATTTCTTTATTCAATTATAAAAATTTCTCCGAAATCAATTTTGATTTTGACCGCAAGATCAATTGTTTTGTCGGCAAAAACGGAATTGGCAAAACCAATGTGCTCGATGCTATTTACCATCTTGCTTATGGAAAGAGCTATTTCAATCCGCTGGCTGTTCAAAACATCAAACACGGAGAAGAGTTTTTTGTGATTGATGCCGAACTAGAGAAAAATGACAGAACCGAACAAATCGTCTGCAGTTTAAAAAAAGGACAGAAAAAAGTTTTAAAAAGAAACGGCAAAGCCTACGACAAATTTTCCGATCATATTGGCTTCATTCCGCTAGTCATTATTTCTCCGGCTGACCGCGATTTAATTGTAGAAGGAAGTGAAACACGCCGTAAATTTATGGACAGTGTGATTTCGCAATTAGACGCTACTTACCTGCATCAGCTTATTCAATATCAAAAAGTAATTGTACAGCGCAATGCCTTATTAAAGTATTTTGCATTGAATCATACTTTCGACAACGACACTTTATCTATATATAACGAACAGTTGAATGTTTTTGGACAATCGATTTTTGAAAAACGAAAAGACTTTCTCGAACAATTCATACCTATATTTAACGTACACCATCAGGCCATAACCGGATCGGAAGAAACGGTACAGTTGGTCTACGAGAGTCATTTGTACGAAAAGGATCTTTTAACGTTATTACGTGAAAACATTAATAAAGATCGGGCATTACATTACACCAGTGTAGGCATCCACAAAGACGACCTGTCGTTTGAAATTGATTCACATCCCATAAAAAAATTCGGATCACAAGGTCAGCAGAAATCTTTTCTGATTGCTCTGAAATTGGCCCAATTCGAATTTCTAAAAAAACAAAGCGGTGTAAAACCACTATTGTTATTTGATGATATTTTTGATAAATTAGACGAAAGCCGTGTTGCCAAAATCATCGAAATGGTAAACAGTGAAACTTTTGGACAGCTTTTTATCTCCGATACTCATCCGGAACGTACCGAAACTATAGTAAAATCAACACATCAGAGTTATAAAATTTTTAATTTGTGATTTTTTCGCCACAAATTCCACGAATTTGCACCAATCTTCTTTGAATAAAAACCTAACCTTAGATTTTAAGACCAAACGAAACCTGCTGGTATAATTTAAAAAAAATATTCAACACATAGAAACATAGATCTTAGGCCACAAAAGAGAACAAAAAAAGAAATCTATTTCACTCACATAAGAGGCTATGTGTATTTCAATGAAGTAAAACGCTTTTTTTAATCATAGAACCTATGTTACTATATGTTAAAATAATTCACAGCCAACAGCTTAAGCAGAATTAAAACTTTGACAACCCCCAAAGCTTTTCTTAAATTGACCGACCACGTAGTTATCTAAAAATTCGTCCAATTTGTGAAATTCATGGCTAACCTTTTTTTCACTTTCTATTAGGAATTCGAAAGTTGAAAAATCATTACTTTAGCAATTCTATAATCTAAAACTCAATGTTATGAAATTTCCTAAAATTCTATTCCTTATAGTTTCAGTTGTATTACTTTCCTGCAACGAAAAAAAATCCGGTACTATTGAAGAGATAACTCCAAAAGATTTTGCAGAAAAAATTAAAACAACCGAAAACCCTCAAATACTGGACGTTCGAACTCCCGAAGAATTTGAATCTAATCATATTGACAATGCTGTAAATGTAAACTGGAATGGTGATGATTTTGCCGCCAAAGTTGCAGCTTACGACAAATCAAAACCTGTTTTTATCTATTGTTTAAGTGGAGGAAGAAGTAAAAAAGCAGCCGCAAAATTAAATGAATTGGGCTTTACCAACATTTATGAATTAGAAGGAGGTATCATGAAATGGAATGCGGAAGGTTTTTCTAAACCTTCAACAGCTCAGGTTGGAATGACTATGAGTGATTTTGACAACCTTTTAAAAACAGACAAAAAAGTACTGGTTGATTTTTATGCCGAATGGTGTGGTCCATGCAAACAAATGGAACCTTATCTTTTGAAAATGCAAAAAGAAATGGCCGACAAAATAGTTATTGTTCGCATTGACGTAGACAAAAACAAAACTTTGGCTACTCAAATGAAAATTGAACAGCTTCCTACTATGGTCTTATATGAAAACAAAGCTGTAAAATGGCAAAATATTGGCTTTATCAAAGAGGAAGACTTAAAAAAACAACTGCAATAAAACCACAGATATGCTAACGAAAGAATCATTGCAATTTTTAGAAGACTTAAGAAAAAACAACAACCGAGATTGGTTTTTAGATAACAAAAAACGATACGAGATTTTCAAGAAAGATTATCATCAATTGGTCAGTGATTTACTCGACGTAATGAAACCTATGGATCCTTCACTGGAACTATTGGAAGTCAAAAACTGTACATTCAGAATCAATCGTGATATTCGGTTTTCCAAAGACAAATCACCTTATAAATCCCATTTAGGAATCTGGATGTCTACCGGAATCAAAGGACTGAATCGTGCCGGATATTATGTACATATTGAACAAGGAGCCAGTTTTATTGCCGGAGGTTATTACTCACCTGAAGCTGAAGATCTAAAGAAAGTCCGCAAAGAAATTGCTTTTTTCTATGAGGATCTCGAAGCCATCCTTAATGACAAAAACTTTAAAAAAGAATTTGGCAGTCTGGATGTAAACGAAAACAATTCACTTAAAAATCCGCCGAGAGGTTACGAAAAAGACCATCCTGCAATTGAGTTTTTAAAATTGAAAAGTTTTACCGCCACCCAAAAATATGACATCAACGAGGTGACTCAAAAAGACTTCGTTTCGAAAATGAGCAAAAAACTCATCGCTTTAAAACCCTTAAATGAATTCATCAACCGTGCTTTAGAAACTGAGGAATTCTAGAAAAGATACATTGCTACGAATTCACAAATTATTTAAATTAATTCGTGAATTCGTGGCGAAAAAAACTTCAAAAAAAGACATACTGCTACCCAAAAACAAGAGATAAAGTTTGGCGACAGATTTCACAGATTGATATATCAAAAAATCCCTTAAAAATCTTTTAATCTGTGGCAAAAAAATTAAGTTTGCCGAATGAAAAAAAGGAAGATACTTTTTCTTGGAGAATCTTATCGTGCTGACGCCATTACGTGGATGAACGGTTTGAAAGAATTTGGCGATTTTGAAATTTGCACCTGGGAACTTCAAACGCCTAACAACTCAAAGTTCAACCGATTCAAACGTATTGTAGAGTATCTTTTCTCTCCCTTCTCTATTCGAAAAAAAATCCGAAAGGAAAAACCCGATATGGTAATTGCCGAAAGAACGACCAGTTATGGTTTTCTGGCAGCAATTTCCGGAATGCATCCTATCGCAATTGCACAACAAGGCCGAACCGATTTGTGGCCGGAAGGTTCACTCCTGCTTCCTTTAAAAAAAATCATTCAGAAACACGCTTTCAAAAAAGCCAATTTAATACACGCCTGGGGGCCTGTGATGACCGTTTCGATGAAAGCGATTGGTGTAGAAATGAGTAAAGTTTTAGTACTTCCAAAAGGAATTGACTTATCACTTTTCTCTCCTTCAATCAACAACTCTAATAAAATCGAAGCTATAGTCACACGTTCTTTACAACCCGAATACCGTCATGATTCTATTCTAAAAGCTTTTGGTATTTTACACCAAAAAGGAATCGACTTTTCATTGACCATTGTTGGCGACGGAACCCGACTGCAATCTTTGAAAGATCTGGCCGCAGCACTTCAAATTGAAAGCAAAGTAATTTTCACCGGAAGAATTCCGAATACTGAACTTCCTAAATTATTGCAGCAATCTAACATTTATATCAGCATGCCCATTACCGAAGGCGTATCGGCATCCTTATTTGAAGCGATGGCCTGTAATTGTTACCCTGTAGTTTCCGACATTCCCGGAAATCAAAGTTGGATCAGGCATCGCGAAAACGGACAATTGATTGAAATCGACAATATCGAAATGCTTGCCGAAGAATTGATCTGGTCTTTTGAAAATTCGGAATCCCGCCATCAGGCCATTATTCGAAACAGAAAGTTTGTGGAAGAGAATGCCAATTATAATATTAACATGAAGATTATTTCTGATAGGTATCATGAGTTGCTGGATTTTCGTAAAAATCAACCGCAAACTTCACAAAACTAAGATCAACATAAAGCTTTGTCAACTTTCCATTTTATAAAACCGCATTTATAAAAAAGCTTGTGAATTTTATAACACAAAAAAATCACCTTGGATAAGCCAAAGAAACTTTCTTTTGAAAATCATCATAAATCACAAAGTGAAAATTGCTGTTTTCCTGCACAAGAATAACATCACCATACTTTTCTTTTTTTGAAAAGACAACTTTGCAATTAGAAAAATCAATCCGTTTTTCTGAATCAATACAATCTTTTACAATTTCTTCCCGGTTGTTCCCTTTGGTATTATTCCAAACAAAATCATACAATCGCCAATTAAAAGAATCCATCAGTTTATTGTACAAAATTTTATTTTTATCATCTTCCAAAACTCCATTACTTTCAATTAATCGAACTGATTTTGAATCTTTATAAATATAAAAAATCCCTAAATCCCGACTCAAATCTGATTCTAAATTATGAACTTTATTATAATTCCTTGAGGAAGTTTGTTGCAGAATAAAGCGAATATGAGTATCGTCAATTAATATAAAATTACCAAAAGTATTCAGGAAAGTATCATTCCCGCATGAAGGCAAATTTCTACTTATGAATGTTCCATCCAGATTCAATGTCAATAAATGTCCCGAACGATTACTCTCCTCTTGTTTAACCATAGAATATTCTTTAATATCAGAAATTCCAATAATATTATCAATTCTCCAATCTCCAAACATATTAATTTGGGCATTAGAAACGATTGAGAAAAATAGAATCAAAAGAACTGCAACTTTATTCTTAGAAATTGATTTAAACATCACGATATCCTTATAATTTATATCCAAACTTACAAAAAGAAAATATAAAAACACCTTGTAACTTTTCTCCTACCTCAGCGACTTACATTTCATCACATTGTTTAATTTAATCTAATAGAGAAATGAGTAACAGAAGAATCTGGCTAAAACAAATAGGTTTAGGCACAATAGGATTAGGCTTTGGCCAGTTTGAAACCTTTGCCAATGGCACTAATGAATACATTTTACCCGACTTAGCAGACCATTCTCCCATCTTACTCCGCTCCAATGAAAACCCTTACGGTCCGTCTCCAAAAGCGCGATTGGCAATGGCAAAAAGTGTCAACATCAGCAATCGATATGGCTGGAATCTTTCACCGGAACTAATCACTCTCCTGGCAAAAAAGAATACGGTTTCAGACAACAATATCCTTTTGGGTGCTGGCTCCACTGAAATTTTAGATTTAATTCTTCAATATACTGCTCTAAAAAAAGGCAACTTTATATTGGCCGAAACCACATTCGATTACTGGACAGCTCCTGCTGAAAAACTAGGAATAAAAAAAATCACTGTTCCGCTAACCAAAGACAAAAAGCATGATTTACCGGCCATGTTAAATGCCATTGATGCCGACACCAAAATGGTTTACATCTGCAACCCAAACAATCCGACAGGAACACTGTGCCAAAGAGAAGAACTGATTGCTTTTATAAGAGAAGCCACCCAAAGAACAATCGTTTTTGTCGATGAAGCTTATATCGATTTTACAGACGAGCCATCGTTAAGTGATTTGGTTGTTTCCAATAAAAACCTGATTATTACCAAAACTTTCTCCAAAATGTACGGCCTCGCAGGTGCCCGCATTGGCTACGCTGTCGCACATTCTACGGTCATTGATGAACTTAGTATTTTAAAATCATCTCCCAATTTATCGGTAAGTGTCGTTTCAATAGCTGCCGCAATTGCTTCTTTAAATGATGAAGATTTCATTCGTCAGGTACGCACCTCCAATCAGGAAGCCAAAAAATATACCATAGCACAACTTACACAACTCAATTTAACCTGTATTCCTTCTTATTCCAATTTTATTTATTTTTCTTTAGAAAATTACAAAAAAGACTATTTCAAACAATTGCAGGACCACAATATAGTGGGAACCAAAATTTACGAAGAAAATGGCAAGTGGACCAGAATTACAATAGGCACAATGAAAGAAATGCAGCGGTTTATTGAAGCTCTAAAATAAGACGCCTCAAAAAACATTTCCAACGAAGCTTTGTTGTCTTTTATTGGTTGTTATTTTTTAGAAAGCCAATTCAAATAAATTATAATCCTTACTTTTGGAGTCAGAATTAATTCTTCAAAAAAAGCCTTTTATTTATGGAAATCCAATCCAATTTTTCTTTAAAAAACTACAATACTTTTGGCATTGAAGCCAAAGCCAGACAATTTGTTGCCGTACACACTGTAGCCGAATTGAAAACCATTTTAGAAGAAAATAAAAACGAGCAAAAATTCATTTTAGGCGGAGGAAGCAATATGCTTTTAACGCAGGATATCGATGCTCTTGTTATTCATATTGATTTAAAAGGTAAAAAAATCATCAAAGAAGACGATGATTTTGTCTGGGTTGAAAGTCAGGCCGGCGAAACCTGGCACGATTTTGTACTTTGGACTATCGACAATAATTTTGGAGGTTTGGAAAACATGTCACTCATTCCCGGAAATGTAGGCACTACGCCGGTTCAGAATATCGGTGCTTACGGAACAGAAATCAAAGATACTTTTGTTTCGTGCGAAGCGATGAATATTACCTCTCAGGAAATGAAAACGTTCACCAATGCCGAATGTAAGTTTGGATACAGAGAAAGTATCTTCAAAAACGAAGTAAAAGATCAGTACATCATTACCGCTGTAATTTACAAACTAACAAAACGCAATCATAAAATCAACATTTCTTACGGAGATATTACGGCAGAACTAGCCAAAAACAACATTACTTTTCCAACCTTAAAAGACGTAAGCAATGCTGTAATTGCTATAAGACAGAGCAAATTACCGGATCCAAAAGAATTAGGAAATAGTGGAAGCTTCTTTAAAAATCCGATTGTACTAAAATCCGATTTCGAAAAAATACATCAGAAATTCCCTGAAATGAAATATTACGAAGTTTCAGAAACCGAAGTAAAAGTTCCGGCTGGCTGGTTAATCGAACAAGCTGGTTTCAAAGGAAAACGTTTTGGCGACGCTGGAGTTCATAAAAACCAAGCCTTAGTTTTAGTAAATTACGGAAATGCAACCGGACAGGAAATTTTGGCCGTTTCCAAAGAGGTTCAGAAAACTGTTTTTGATACTTTTGGAATTCAGATCGAAGCGGAAGTCAATGTAATCTAGAAATTAGATCTTTAGATTGTTGTATTTGAACCTTTGTCCCTTTGACCCTCTGAACCTTTGACCCTAAAAAAGAAAAAATGTACACACCAGACTTATACAAAAACGAAGATCCGGAATCGATCCGAACTTTTTTGAAAGAAAATAGTTTTGGCATCCTGATCAATCAGACACACGGAAAATTATGTGCGACACATATTCCGATTGAGCTGGAAGTCAATTCGGATGGGAAAGAGATTTTACAGGGTCATCTTTCCAAACTCAATCCGCAAGCCGAAGGTTTCGCCGAAAACGATCAGGTTCTGGCTGTATTTACAGGTCCGCACAGTTACATTTCATCGTCCTGGTACGATCACGAAAATGTTCCAACCTGGAATTATATCGCTGTACATGTTTACGGACGAATCAAAATTGTCGACGAAGCTACATCAATCGAGCAGCTTAAAAAATTAGTCGACAAATACGAAGTCAATTCCGAAAATCCGGTTCGCGTTGAGAATTTATCAGCACGAACAATGCGTGAAGCCAGAGGTATTTTTGGCTTCGAAATTGAAATCGACGAAATTCAGGCAACCAAAAAACTCTCTCAAAACAGGGACGATCACAATTATAAAAACATAATTTCGGAATTAGAAAAAACCGAAAACCCTCAGGCTATTGCTGTTGCGAAGGAAATGTCAAAATGCCGAAAGTAAATTCATTTTAACCATTGAAAATTACGATTTCATGAGTACATTTGCACTCGCAAGATTCAGAAATTAAAAGACATTAAAATCAGATGCTTATAACTTTATTTTACTTCTTTATTGCTATTGTTTTCATTCAGATTTTCTACTATTTAGGAATTTTTGGAAAGTTTGCTTTCGGCAAACCACAAGAAATAACGCCGAAAAAAATTCCGGTATCCGTTATTGTCTGTGCAAAAAATGAAGAAGAAAATGTTAAGAAATTCATCCCCTTACTTGCAGAACAAAACTATCCTGATTTTGAAATTGTTTTAATCGATGATGCCTCAAGTGATGAAACCCTTGAAGTATTTGAAGAATTCGAAAAGCAGTACAACAATATTCGTTTGGTTAAAGTACAAAACAATGAAGCTTTCTGGGGAAACAAGAAATATGCTTTAACTTTAGGAATCAAAGCTTCAAAAAAAGAATATCTGTTATTTACCGACGCAGATTGTTATCCAACTTCAAAAGAATGGATTACAGCAATGACTTCACAATTCACTATGAACCGAACTATCGTTTTGGGTTATGGTGGTTATGAAAAAATTGAGCGTTCGTTATTAAATAAAATTATCCGTTTTGAAACCGTTTTAACAGCGGTTCAATATTTTTCATGGGCTAAGCTAGGATTCCCATACATGGGAGTGGGACGAAATTTAGCATATAAAAAAGAAGAATTTTTTAATGTAAATGGCTTTATCGAACACATTCAGATTCGTTCGGGCGATGATGATTTGTTTATCAATCAGGCAGCAAACAAAAACAATACAACCATTGCTTACACCCCTGAGAGTTTTACTTACTCTAAACCCAAAGAAACATACAAAGAGTGGTTCACGCAAAAAAGAAGGCATATTTCTACAGCAGAACATTACAAGTCTTTTGACAAAATGCAATTGGGATTGTTTTTTATCTCGCAATTGTTTTTCTTTTTGGCAGCAATCTTATTATTAGCGTTTCAGTTTCAATGGATCGCTGTGTTAGCTATTTTAGCAACACGTTACACTGTAGCATGGACTGTTATAGGATTTTCTGCAGGTAAACTAAAAGAAAATGACCTAAAAGTTTGGTTTCCTGTGGTTGAAATCATCCTTATATTCACACAAATTAATATCTTTATAACTAATATCTTTTCAAAACCGGTATATTGGAAATAAATTCTAAAATAGAAAAAGCGAAAAAAGGCGATCAGATCGCCTTTACTTTTTTATTAGATTATTTCTGGAATGAAGTCTACGGCTTTATGCTAAAACGTACTGAAAATGAAACCATTGCCGAGGATATTACAATCGAGACCTTTTCTAAAGCTTTTGACAAAATAGCCAGTTACAATCCTGAATTCCAGTTCAACACCTGGCTAATTGCCATTGCAAAAAATGTTTATATTGATTTATTACGTAAAAAGAAGACTAGTCTTTTTATAGAAATCACAGACAATGAAGACCAACAGGCTTACAATATTGCCGACCCTACTCCCTCTGCCGAAGACGCTTTAATTAAAGAGCAAAACCTTTCGCGCTTACTTCAATGCATCAAAGAATTAAAACCTCACTACCAGGAGGTCATTCAGCTGCGTTACTTTCAGGAAATGACTTATCAGGAAATAGCCCTGAAAATCAACGAGCCATTAAGTAATGTAAAAGTAAAATTACTTCGCGCTAAAAAATTACTAGCAGAAATCATCGAACGCAACAGATAATTTATTATCTTTAGGTAAAGAACAAAATATCCATGTGTTTTTTCTTAAAAAACCTAATTATTCACATACTAAAACAACAACTCCTGCGTTGTTAGCTAAAACCAAAACCGTACTGCCTATGATTTAATGTTACTTAACCTTAAAATCCATAAATCATGACTAAATCAAACATCTACGAAACCAATTGGACCGATCTTGTTTTCGAAGACAAGAACAAAGAGTACGGCGCGTATCAATTACGCCAGGAGAGTTCAAAAACTACAATTACAGCGCTATTTATGGGATTGCTATTATTGGCAGGTCTGGGAAGTGCGTCGGTGTTGATTAATAAGTTTGGGTCGCATGGCCCTGTAGAAACAGAACCAACTGTTCTTACTGACCCCATAACACCTGTAGATCTAACTCCGATTCAGGTACAACCTGAACCACCAGCTCCAGCTGTACCTCAACAAAGCGCAGCTACGCCACCCGTTACTAGTATACAATTGGTAAATCCGGTTGTGACAACTACAGCCCAGGCTACTCCTGATGTTATTGCACCAAATACAGACAATCATCCTGTAGTTGACAATACAAATGCAGGAACAGGGCCCGTTACTGCAAATCCTATCCCAGGAAATAATGGTGGCGGAGAAGTTAAAACTTCAATAGGCGAAAGTAAAGACCCCGTGAATGTAGCAATCTTAGACAAACTACCAGAATTCCCTGGAGGAATGGCTAAATTTTATACTTACGTAGGAAACAATTTCAACAGACCAGAATTGGATGCAGAAAGAACATTAAAAGTATATGTATCGTTTGTAATCGAAAAAGACGGTTCCATTACTGACATTATGGTAAAAAACGATCCCGGGTACGGAATTGGAAAAGAAGCCATCAGAGTATTGAAATCCTTAAAAACAAAATGGAGTCCGGGTATTTTAAACGGAAATCCCGTTCGAACTGCCTATAATCTTCCAATCACAATAAAAACGGAAGCAGAATAATAAACACGAAAAAGCAGAACTCAGGTTCTGCTTTTTTTAAGCTCTTTTTCGAAAGCGCTTAAAAAAAACAGTTTTTATACACACAGCCACAAAAGAACCAAAACTTTGTGGCTGTGTGACTTTCCTTGAGATCACCAACTGTCTCTTTAAATTCAGTATTGAATTACACTTTTGTGTTTACAAAAACTATTTCCATCCTTTTATTTTTACTTACTTTTACCACTCCTAAAAAGGAAAATCAAATCTATTAAATTTAAAAACTAAAAAATGGGAATATTTTCAGCTATTCTAGGCAACGCTGGCTCTGTTAGTCAGGAGGAGTTATTAAAAAAATACGGGCAGCTTTTAACGGACAGGGAAGAAATCGAAATGGGTTTTAAACTACTTCGTGATACTTTTATCTTCACAAACAAAAGATTAATTCTGGTTGACGTGCAGGGAATAACAGGCAGCAAAACAGAATACAAATCAATTGCCTACAAAAGCATTACACGTTTTAGCGTAGAAACGGCTGGAACATTTGATCTGGATGCCGAACTAAAAATCTGGGTAGCAAGTGAATTACAACCAAGCATTGTAAAACAATTTAACAAATCTGTAAATGTGTACGATGTACAGAAAGTACTTGCATTTCACGTTTTAGGTTAAACCTTATACAGCAAGCCCGACAGATTTTAAAAATCTGTCGGGCTTAGTTATTAGATTAAAAAAGATTATTTTTTCTTTTTAGCAGGTGCTTTCTTAGCTGGAGTTGCTTTTTTTGCCGGAGCAGTATTTACAATTTTTTGCTGTACATACGGCTTATACAAACCATCTTTCTCTGCTCTTTTCTTAGCATCTTCAGCTCTTTGTTTTGAATCCGGGTGTGAACTCATCATCTTATCAATAAATGACGCTTCATTTCCTTCACTCATCTTAGCCAAAATTCTAAAAGCAGATTCTTCGGCATTTACATTGTAACCATTCTTTTTCAGGAAATCATAAGCAAACAAATCAGCCTCAGCTTCTTGCTTGCGACTAAATTTACTGTCGATAATCGCACTTCCGATTTTACCCAACTGGCTATCGGTAACACTTGCAATAGTTGCCGATTGTGAAGCTGCTCCTTCCAGCAAAGCTTCTTTTCTATAGGCAGCTTTAATAGCATCCTGAGAATCATGATTGGCTACGTGTCCAATTTCGTGACCAATTACCGCAAGCAGTTCATTGTCATCCATGATATCCATTAATCCCGAATACACACGTACACTTCCATCGGCAGTTGCAAAAGCATTGACTTCTTTTAATTTATAAACTTTATAGTTTAACGTGTATCCGTCACCCGTTGTATACTTTCCAAAAACTCTGTTCAATCTTAAAGTATACGGGTCAGTAGAAGCTGCAACCTGATTTTCAGCATCCATTTTATCTACAGCTGCTTTTGATAAAGCAGCAGCGTCAGCATTACTAAAAGTAAAACCGCTAACTCCTTTTTGAACAGCACTCATCGCTTTTTCACCAAAATTAATCTGCGCATTTACTTTAGTAAAACCAAAAGTGGCAAACAAAACTCCTAATACTATAAATTTCTTTTTCATGTTTTATATGATTACAATTTAACAACAAATGTAGTACAAACCCAATTCCGTTTTGATTCGGTTTCAACTATTTTTTTAACAAATAAAGATATAAATTTTAAATACGCAAAAATGAGCAGTCAACCAAAATCATTACTCTTATTCAATTTGACAAACAAAAATCAGGTATTTTAATAAGCATCAATGTCTTAAAAATAATAATTTAACACCCTCGCAAGATTATCACCAAAAGTGCGTTATAAAAACTCTGTGCACATCAATACCAAATTAAATCTTAAACGAATCTCCAAATAAACTACATTGCTTATCTTTGTACTTTGAATTTTGATATATGGAAACAGTCATTGAAAATATACCAACGGGAAAACCTAAATGGTTAAAGGTTAAACTTCCTATTGGACAAAAATATACTGAACTACGTGGTTTGGTCGATAAATATAGCCTAAACACTATTTGTACCTCCGGAAGCTGCCCAAATATGGGAGAATGCTGGGGCGAGGGTACAGCCACTTTTATGATTCTGGGAAATGTATGTACCCGTTCCTGCGGATTTTGCGGTGTAAAAACCGGACGCCCTGAAACGGTTGATTGGGACGAGCCTGAAAAAGTAGCGCGTTCTATCAAAATTATGAACATTAAACATGCCGTAATTACCAGTGTGGACAGAGATGATTTAAAAGATGGCGGATCTATTATCTGGATTGAAACTGTAAAAGCAATCCGAAGAATGAATCCTAATACTACTCTTGAAACTTTAATTCCGGATTTTCAGGGAATCGAAAGAAACATCGACCGAATTGTTGAGGCCAATCCTGAGGTCGTTTCACATAACGTTGAAACGGTTCGCCGTTTGACCCGTGAAGTACGTATTCAGGCCAAATACGATCGTAGCCTCGAAGTTTTACGCTACCTGAAAGAAAAAGGAATCAACAGAACCAAATCTGGAATTATGCTGGGTCTTGGAGAAACTGAAGAAGAAGTTTTTCAGACTATGACTGATTTACGAAATGCAAATGTTGACGTTGTTACTATTGGTCAATACCTACAGCCAAGTAAAAAACATTTGCCTGTAAAAGAATTTATAACGCCTGATCAGTTTGCTAAATATGAAAAATTTGGCCTTGAATTAGGTTTCCGTCATGTAGAAAGCGGCCCACTGGTTCGTTCTTCTTACAAAGCACAAAAACACATTTTATAAAAAAGTCTAACCGTTTATTTGTTAAATCGTTTAATCGTAAGTACGGTTAAACCAATCGACGATTAAACGATGTAACAAACAACCGAAAGCTTGAAAACAAGAATTGCTATAAACGGTTTTGGAAGAATCGGCCGAAATTTATTTCGCTTACTTTTAAACCATCCTGAAATTGAAGTAGTTGCCATCAACGACATCGCCGATAACAAAACCATGTCGCATTTAATAAAATACGACAGTATTCATGGAGTCTTACCTTTTAAAGTCAGTCATGACGAAGAAGGAATTATTGTTGACGGAAAACACTTTTTCTTTTTTCACGAAAAAAGCATTTCCAATCTGGACTGGAAACGTCACGACATCGATCTTGTAATTGAATCAACAGGAAAGTACAAAACGCACGAGGAATTAAACGCCCATATTGAAGCCGGTGCCAAAAAAGTAATTCTTTCGGCGCCATCAGAAGTTGACACCATTAAAACAGTAGTTTTAGGGGTTAACGAAATGATTCTGGACGGCAGTGAAAACATTGTTTCGAATGCAAGCTGTACGACAAACAATGCGGCTCCTATGATCAAAATCATCGATGAATTGTGTGGAATTGAACAAGCCTATATCACAACCATACACTCTTACACCACAGATCAGAGTCTTCACGACCAGCCACATAAGGACTTACGTCGTGCGAGAGGTGCAAGTCAGTCGATTGTTCCAACAACAACAGGTGCAGCTAAGGCATTAACAAAAATTTTCCCTAACTTGCATCATAAAATCGGAGGGTGCGGAATTCGCGTTCCCGTTCCAGATGGTTCTTTAACAGATATCACATTTAATGTAAAACGCGCTGTTACGATTGAAGAAATAAATAAAGCATTTGAAGAAGCCTCAAAAACAAATTTAAAAGGAATATTAGATTACACTGAAGATCCAATTGTTTCAGTTGATGTAATTGGCAATACGCATTCGTGTTTGTTTGATGCTCAATTAACTTCGGTTATTGACAAAATGGTAAAAGTTGTGGGCTGGTACGATAACGAAATTGGCTACTCATCAAGATTGATCGATTTGATTTTACTAATAAGAAAAACTTAAAGATTCATTGTAAAAGCATAGCCATACATGAAACACTATCTTTTTATTGTTGTTTGTCTATTAAATTCGTTTTTGTACTCTCAAGCTAAAAAGAGTACAGACAGTGTCTTCTATTACAACAAATTAACAGACGCCAGTCTCAGCAATAAAAATTACGGCAAAGCTATTTTTTACACCAAAAAGTCTATTGACTTTTGCGAAACAAACGATAAAGTCGAAAACCTCGCTAATCAAACTTTTAAGCTTGGGAAGATTTATTACAGCCAAAAAAATTATGAAGAAGCCCTGAAAAACTTTCATCGAAGTGTTTTTCTATTTCAAAATACAAAACCAACCTGCACCAAAGCTCTGGCTTTACATTATATTGGTTTGACAAATACTGTAAAAGGCAATTACCAGGCAGCGGAAATCTATTACAAGAAAACAGAAGAGCTTTTAAACCAATTAAAAATTAAAGATCCGGCCGAAGTATTAAGCTATCAGAAAGCGATAGCCTTAAAAAACAACAAAAATCTGCCCTTAGCAGCCCAATCTTTTCGAAAAATAACACAGGAAACAGACCTTCCGGCAAACATAAAAGCCAAAATCGATTCCTACTACCAACTTGGTTTAATTGAAACACAACTCAAACGAAATGATTCCGCTATTGTTTATTTCAACAATGCTTTAAGCTATAATGCCAAAACCAATAACCTGGCTCAAAAATCAAAAATCATCTTAGCGATCAGTCAGTACTACAGACAAAATAAAAATTTTGACCTAGCCTACTCCTATCTGGAAGAACATTATCAATTAGAGAATTACATCTTAAAGTTAAAAAACAACAAAACGGATCGGAATGAATTTGAAAAATTCAAAAAGAACGAATCCTTAAAAGACAGTATTAAAAAGGAAAGCGAAGAAAAAATCCAGTTAAAAACCTATCGCTATTCTAAACTGGTGAGTATATTAGCGATTGCCCTCATTTCGATTTTGTCTCTTTTGAGTCTGGCTTTGTACAAAAACAACATTATACGAAATCAAAACAACTTACTTCTGAGAGAAAAAAACAAAGAGCTCATACTGGCCAAAAATAAAGCGGAAAAAGCATCGAAAGCGAGATCCGAATTTTTATCAACGGTAAGTCATGAACTGCGGACGCCATTAAACGCCATTAATGGAATTACCCACTTGTTACTCGAAGACAATCCTAAAAAAACACAATTAAAATATTTAGAATCGTTGAAATTCTCAGGAAATTACCTGACCACTTTTATCAATGAAATCCTGGAAATTAATAAAATCGATTCCACAAAAGTTGAAATAGAGAACATTAGCTTCAATCTTAAAGAGTTACTCTTTAATATTCAGAGTTCTTTAAAGGAATTAGCGACAGCCAACAAAAACTACTTTAACCTTGAAATAGATGAAAGCATCCCCGATAATTTAATTGGAGATCCGACAAAACTGTCTCAGATCATTCTGAACTTAATCAACAATGCTCTAAAATTTACTCAAAACGGACATGTGAGTGTCATCGCAAAATTATTCGAGCTGGAAGGCGACAATGCAACCGTTTACTTTGAGATTGTTGACACCGGAATTGGCATCCCCGAAGACAAGCTTCAAACTGTTTTTGAAAGCTTTTCGCAAGGGTCCATAGAAGTAAACAGAAAATACGGCGGAACCGGCCTCGGACTTACAATTGTCAAAAAACTAATTGAACTTTTGGGTGGAGAAATCAAACTAAAAAGTGAAGTTGGCAAAGGTTCAACTTTTACATTCAAATTAAACTTTAAGATTAACAAAGAGCAATTGAAAACTATTGAAGAAATAAAACCATATAACGATACGCAATTAAAAAACAAATCGATTCTACTGATTGAGGACAACAAAATCAATCAGATGATTACTCGAAAAATGCTCGAGAACAAAGACATTACCTGCGAAATTATCGACAATGGTGAGGATGCCGTTGAGCTTTTAAAAGTAAAACGTTTTGATATGATCCTAATGGATGTTCACTTACCGGGAATCAACGGAACTACAGCTACAAAATTAATCAGAGAGTTTGACAAAACAACTCCGATTATAGCACTTACTGCTATTTCGCTTGATGAAAACAGAGATATGCTACTATCTTATGGCATGAACGATGTTATTACGAAACCATTTGTTCCAGACGAATTTTACAGCATTATATCCCGATTTTTCTAACGTCAATACTTTCTTAAGACGGTAAATTTGTTTTTACATACTCAAGAACGGTGGTGTCAAAATTTTGCTGGTGCTTGATAAATGTACTTTTGATAGGAAGGTAATACAAACCCGAAATCAATTTTGAATCTTTTAGACGTACATAATCTTTCTCGGTCGTAATAACCCTTTTATTCTGTGCCTTATTCTGAATTGTTTCTAAATCAGCATCCGAGAAATGATGATGATCCGGAAAAGTCAGGCATTCATCTTTTTCATTTTTTAAATAATCGAAAAACGGACTTGGTTTTGCAATTCCGGCTAAAAGTAATTTTGATTCTGATTTAACAATACTTACAGCCATTTTCTCATCTATACCATAAATAAAATCATCATAATCAATAAAAGTAAAATAAAGCTGTTGGGAACATTTGAGCTTTAACTTCAATCTGATTTCCTCCTGTTTTTGCTCCGATAGCTCTTTTGGACATTTTGTGATCACCACAATATCAGCTCTTTTGGCCCCACTTCTACTCTCGCGAAGATTTCCAGTTGGCAGCATAAAATCATCAGCATACAAATCATCAAAAGAACTTAATAAAATATAAAACCCGGCTTTTACTTTTCGGTGTTGGTAAGCGTCATCTAACAAAATTACCTGCGGTTTTTCAGTTTGCGAAAGCAATTGCGTGATTCCGTTTCTTCTATTGGCATCAACAGCTACCTGAATATTTTGGAATTTCTGATAAAACTGAAAGGGTTCATCTCCCAAAATTTCAGCGTTAGAAGTTTCACTGGCCAATACATAACCTTCTGATTTTCGTTTGTAACCACGGCTTAAAGTAGCCACTTTATAACGATCCGATAATAATCGGATAAGATATTCTATTTGGGGTGTTTTACCTGTTCCCCCAACACTAAGATTTCCAACTGCAATAACCGGAATATCAAATGAAGTAGATTTTAAAATTCCTTTATCAAAAAGAAAATTTCTTACACTAGTAATCAATCCGTACAAAATCGCGAACGGGAAAAGTATTTTTCTAAGTACATTCATTTTACGAAAGTATAATATTTTTCGTTAATTTGTTTTATGAATCTGTTTCAGGTTCGACGTTTCAAGTTTTCCCCTCAACAGGAGACTTGAAACAAATAAAACCCGAAACTTCAAACAAAAAGCAAAAATGAAAATCAAAGATATAATAGTAGTCCTGGAAGAAATGGCTCCTTTGGCTTATGCCGAAGATTTTGACAATGTAGGACTCCTAGTTGGCAATACCGAAACTGAAAGTACAGGAGTTTTAGTTTGCCACGATGCATTAGAATCTGTTATTGAGGAAGCAATTGCCAAAAATTGTAATCTGGTGGTTTGTTTTCACCCTATTTTATTCTCCGGAATTAAAAAAATCACAGGTAAAAATTATGTAGAACGTGCCATTTTAAAAGCAATCAAAAACGACATCGCGATTTATGCCGTCCATACGGCGTTAGACAACCATTCTCAAGGGGTTAATAAAATATTCTGTGATGCATTGGGCTTAATCAACACAAAGGTTCTGATTCCGAAACAAAATTTCATTCAAAAATTAGTCACCTATACCACTCCCGAAAATTCCGAAAAAGTTAGAAATGCAATGTTTGAGGCAGGTGCCGGAACGATTGGAAATTATGACAATTGCAGTTTTAACACAGAAGGTTTTTTTACTTTTCAGGGAAATGAAAACAGCAATCCGGTCATTGGAGAAAAAGGAAAATTACACACAGGAGCCGAAATAAAAATTGAAGTTATTTTTGAAAAACATTTACAATCAAAAATTCTGAAAGCACTTTTTTCCAGTCATATCTATGAAGAAGTTGCCTATGAAATTTACGACATACAAAACGCACATCAAACTATTGGACTGGGAATGATTGGCGAATTTGAAACAGAAATGAATGAAAAGGACTTTCTGCTTTTTGTAAAAGATAAAATGATTGCTGACGGAATTCGTCATTCAGCCTTTTTAGGCAAAAAAATCAAGAAAGTAGCCGTTCTGGGGGGCTCTGGGAGTTTCGCCATAAAAAATGCCATTCAAAGCGGAGCCGATGCTTTTTTGACTGCCGATTTAAAATACCATCAGTTTTATGAAGCAGAAAATCGTCTACTTTTAGCCGATATTGGTCATTTTGAGAGCGAACGGTATACAAAAAACTATATTGTTGATTATCTTCGAAAAAAAATCCTTAATTTTGCAATCATTTTATCAGAAGAAAATACAAATCCAGTTAAGTACTTATAGAATATGGCGAATACGAAAGAATTAAGTGTTGAGGACAAGTTAAGAGCAATATACGATTTACAGCTTATTGACTCCCGAATTGACGAAATCAGAAACGTAAGAGGAGAACTTCCTTTAGAAGTAGAGGATTTAGAGGATGAAGTTGCAGGTTTAAGCACGCGTTCAGAGAAACTGAAAAGTGAACTTGAAGTGATTGAGGATCTTATCAAAGCAAAGAAAAACGCTATTGATGAGCACAAAGAGGTTATCAAAAAATACACAAAACAACAAGAATCAGTTCGTAATAATAGAGAATTTAATTCTTTGACTAAAGAGGTTGAATTTCAGGAATTAGAAATTCAATTGGCTGAAAAGCAAATCAAAGAAATGAAAGCTTCTATCGAACATAAAAAAGAAGTTATTTCTAATTTAAAAGAAAAACTTGACGCAAAAAGTTCTCATTTAAAACATAAAAAATCTGAACTAGATGCAATTATGTCTGAAACTCAAAAAGAAGAAATCTTCTTAACAGAGAAATCTGCTGAGTATTCAGGTCAAATTGAAGAGAGATTATTAGCTGCTTATGTAAGAATCAGAAGTAGTGTTCGTAACGGTTTAGCAGTTGTATCTATCGAAAGAGGAGCTTCAGCGGGATCATTCTTTACAATTCCACCACAAACTCAGGTAGAAATTGCTTCAAGAAAGAAAATCATTACTGATGAGCACTCTGGAAGAATTTTAGTTGACAGCGCTTTAGCTGAAGAAGAAAAAGAAAAAATGGAACAATTGTTCTCTAAATTCTAAATACAAGTCCCGATCCAATCGGGACTTTTTTTTGCCGTTAAACGGTATTTTTTCTCGCCACGAATTACACAAATTTCGCCAATTTCTCTTTTGACACATTAAAGAATAAAAATTCGTGGTAAATTTGTGTAATTCGTGGCGAAGCTTTTTTAGATCGATTCCCGAATATTATTTTTATCACTAAATTATTTGTTTTGGGAATTAAAAAAGGAATACGTTTCATCACATTAAAATCGGTCGGATCTTATATTAACTTTTTAAGTTACGTTCGCCCACAAAAAGCCGTTGAGCTTTCTTATGCACTTTTCAGTCAGCCCAGAATTGGAAGACTTCAGAAGGACAGCCTGCCCAAAGTATTAAGAAATACCGAAACAGAAACGTTTCACCATAACGAACATCATTTTCAAACCTATATCTGGAAAGGTAACGAAACCAAAATATTGCTTGTTCACGGCTGGGAAAGTAATGCTTCCCGCTGGAAAAAAACACTACCACACCTACAAAAGTCAGGAAGTACCATCATTGCTATTGATGCTCCTGCTCACGGACAAAGCAGCGGTAAAGAATTTAACGTTCCACTTTATGCCGAATTTATCAATAAGGCTGTAGAAAAATATCAGCCCACCATTATTATCGGTCATTCTATTGGGGGGGCTGCCTGCGTTTACCACCAATATTTATTTCCCAACACCAGTATAAACAAAATGGTTGTTCTTGGTGCTCCATCTGACCTAAAAACACTGATTGATAATTACATCTCAATGTTGAGTTTAAACACCAAAATGTTTACCCTTTTAGAAGGTAAATTCATGAATCGCTTCAATTTTAAACTTGAAGATTTTTCAGGACAACGGTTTGCCTCCCAATTTAATGTTTCGGGTCTAATCGCACACGACACTACAGATAAGATCGTTGCTTTTGAAGAAGGAAAAAAAATTGCCAGCAATTGGAAAGACAGTCAGTTTATTGAAACTAAAGGCCTCGGCCACGGAATGCATGACGACGAATTGTATCAAAAGGTTATTGAGTTTTTGTTTGCTGCTAAGCAATAGTGCTAAGGTACTGAGGTTCTCAGAAACAAAGGTCCAGAGAGGCAAAGGCACAAAGGTTTATCTAAGGTTCTAAGTCGTTGAGAACCTAAAATCAAAGCCAAACAATCCAACAATCTAAAAACCTAAAAACCTAAAAATCTAAAAAAATGATCGCTGTAATTTTCGAAGTAATTCCGAATGAAGGAAAAAAAGAAGAATATCTGGATATTGCTGCAAGTCTGCGTCCCGAATTGGACCATATTGAAGGCTTTATTTCGATAGAAAGATTTCAGAGTTTTAGTGACCCCGGGAAAGTTTTGTCCTTGTCATTTTGGAAGGATGAAGAAAGCATTCAGCAATGGAGAAATCTTGAAATGCATCGTCATGCACAAGCAAAGGGACGAAATGAAGTTTTTAAAGATTATCACTTACGGATTGCCTCAGTAGTTCGTGATTACGGGATGTTTGACCGAAAAGAAACACCTTCGGATAGTTCGGATTTTCATTCCACGTAAAAGGTTCAAAGCAGCAAAGAGACAAAGATGCTAAGGTTCCAAAACTCTAAAGTTCAAATAGAGCTATCCAATAATCTAAGAATCTAATGATCTAAAAATCTAAGTAGTCTAAGAAGTCTAAATTTTAACTACTTTTGCAGTATGGAAGAGAATTTAAAACGTCTGAATAAATTTATAGGAGAAACTGGGTATTGTTCTCGTCGTGAAGCCGATAAACTTATTGAAGAAGGACGCGTAACAATAAATGGTGTCGTACCGGAAATGGGAACAAAAGTTTCACCCGATGACGAAGTACGTATTGATGGAAAACTAATTGTAGAAAAGCACGAAAAAATGGTGTATTTGGCGTTCAACAAACCTGTTGGAATTGAATGCACCACCAATCTCGAGGTTCGAAATAACATTGTAGACTATATTAATTACCCTAAACGCATTTTCCCAATTGGGCGTCTGGACAAAGCGAGTGAAGGATTGATTTTTATGACGAATGACGGTGATATTGTCAACAAAATTCTGCGCGCCAGAAACAACCATGAAAAAGAATATACGGTAACGGTTAACAAACCTATTACAGATCGTTTTATTCAGCGAATGGGAAATGGTGTTCCAATTTTAGACACTGTTACCCGAAAATGCAAAGTAGAACAAATAAGCAAATACACTTTCAAAATTATTCTGACACAAGGTCTAAACCGTCAGATTCGTAGAATGTGCGAGTATTTAGGATATGACGTAACGGCTTTAAAACGTATCCGAATTATCAATATTTCACTGGATATTCCGGTGGGGCGTTACCGCGATCTGACTGATGGCGAAATTAAAGAACTAAATCGCTTAATTGAACCTTCCAGTAAAACAGAGGAAGCGAGTTTGCCAAAAGAAGAAGCTCCGAGGCGAAGAACTGAATTCATCTCCAAACATGATCCACGATTTAAGAAAAAAGGAGATTATTAAATAAAAAAAATCCCATTGGTTTATAACCAATGGGATTTTTTTTTATTTACATGTCTAGTCCTGAAATAGCGATACACAAAAAGTATCATTATGGAAGTACCTCAAGAAATACGCTATGTAAAGCGTACACAAAAAGACTACTCTATGTCT
>NZ_CADCST010000054.1 GCF_902804485.1 Flavobacterium collinsii
AGCCTATGTTGTAATCTCTCTGACTGCGTCGCTCTTTTTTAAATTCTGGATTATTCATAAATAAGTCAATTTTATGTCAACTTATTTCAGGACGAGACATTTAAAAACAAAAAAGCTGCATTCAAAATGCAGCTTTTTATATCTAAACCAGAAATAGAATCTCCTAATTCGTTTTCATTGGAGGTAAATCGAATGCGATTGACTCGTGTTCAAAATTATTACGGTGTCCGCCATCACAAAAAGGCTTATTTGCCGATAATCCACAACGGCAAAGACCCAATGCCGATCTTCCTTGTAGTCCGTAAACAGCTCCTTCAGAATCCATGATTTCGAAATCACCTTCTATTTTTATTGATCCATTTTTATTGATGATCAGTTTTGTCTTGCTCATAACTTGTCTTTGTTTTTTTTCAGCACAAAGGTTGCGAAATATATTTTGAAGATTTTAAACGATACGCTAGTTTAAACTGGTTCTATTTTATGGGTTATTGCACAAAGTTACTCGAAGGTTTTCGCAGAGATTCGCTAAGATTTTTTTTTTTGGATTGGGATAATCTCTCGAAGACGCAAAAACGCAAAGTTTAATTTATAGCTGATGATAAATGGTACTGTTGTCCTTTCGAGGAACGAGAAATCTTCGCAAGAAACTCCACAACAGTGCGCGCTCAACATGTGAGAATTTCTCGTTCCTCGAAATGACATAAAATGAGAAAAAAAAACTTTGCGACTCTGCGTCTTTGCGTAAAATAAAAATCTGCATCTATCAGCTTAAATCTATAAAATCTGCGTGAAATGAATTTATAAAAAAAACTTTGCGCCTCTGCGCCTTTGCGAGATTAAAATTTCACATTCCAACAAACAAAACTTCGCGAATCTCTGCGCTTTTTCTCTGCGAAACTCCGCGCAATAACAAAATCTCAATTCTATTGCTTATTTTTGCACTCAATAAAATTGAGTTATGATACAAAATCCAAAGAGATATACTATCACGGCAGCCTTACCTTACACCAACGGACCTATACATATTGGGCATTTGGCGGGGGTTTATGTGCCTGCAGATATATATTCGAGATATTTACGTTTGCAAGGAAAAGATGTTGCGTTCATTTGCGGAAGCGATGAACATGGTGTTGCAATTTCAATGAAAGCCAAAAAAGAAGGAGTTACGCCACAACAAGTTATTGATAAATACGACGGAGTAATCCGTAAATCATTCGCTGATTTCGGAATTTCGTTTGACAATTATTCCAGAACTTCGGCTAAAATTCACCATGATACGGCTTCGGAATTCTTTAGAACCTTGTATGATAAAGGCGATTTTATTGAAGAAATAACCGAACAATTGTACGATGCCAAAGCCAATCAGTTTTTGGCAGATCGTTTTGTGGTTGGAACCTGCCCGAAATGTGGTAATGAAGAAGCTTACGGAGATCAGTGCGAAAAATGCGGATCGACTTTAAATGCAACCGATTTAATTAACCCAAAATCGACAATTACCGGAGAAACTCCAATTTTAAAATCAACGAAACACTGGTTCTTACCGCTTGACCGATATACCGATTTCTTAACCGAATGGATTTTGGTTGGACATAAAAACGACTGGAAACCGAATGTTTACGGACAAGTAAAATCATGGGTTGACGGTGGACTTGAGCCTCGTGCGGTAACGCGTGACCTTGACTGGGGAATTGATGTTCCGGTTGAAGGTGCGGAAGGAAAAAAACTATACGTTTGGTTTGATGCTCCTATCGGATATATCTCTTCTACTAAAGAATGGGCTGCCCGTGAAGGAAAAGACTGGGAACCTTACTGGAAAGACGAAGACACCAAACTGGTTCATTTTATTGGGAAAGACAATATTGTTTTTCACTGTATCATTTTCCCGGCGATGCTTAAAGCCGAAGGAAGCTATATTTTACCGGACAACGTTCCTGCAAATGAGTTTTTGAATTTGGAAGGAAACAAACTTTCGACTTCTAAAAACTGGGCGGTTTGGTTGCACGAATATTTAGAAGAATTTCCGGAGAAACAAGACGTCTTGCGTTATGCATTAACGTCAAACGCACCAGAAACTAAAGACAATGATTTTACCTGGAAAGATTTCCAGGCAAGAAATAACAATGAACTAGTAGCGATTTTTGGAAACTTCATCAATCGTGTGGTCGTTTTAACCAATAAATATTACGACGGATTTATTCCGAAACCGAATGATTTCAACGAAGTTGATGAAGCGGCTTTAGCAGAATTAAAAGCCTACCCGGCTGTTATTTCAAGTTCGGTAGAGCGTTACAGATTCCGTGAAGCTTTAGGCGAATTGATGAATGTGGCTCGTTTAGGAAATAAATATTTAGCCGACGAAGAGCCTTGGAAAGTAATGAAAGACAATCCGGAGCGTGTAAAAACTCAAATGTATGTAGCGCTTCAAATTGCTGCTGCGTTGAGCATTTTGGCAGAACCATTCTTACCTTTTACTGCTGCAAAATTATCCAGAATCCTGAAAAACGAAGGCAAACTAAAATGGAATGATGTTGCTGAAAATTCAGAATTGATTCCGGAAGGCCACCAAATAGGTGAAGCCGAGTTACTTTTTGCAAAAATAGAAGACGAAGAAATTCAAAAACAAATAGACAAATTGGAAGCTACAAAAACCGCTAACCTTGCCGAAAGCAAGCAACCTGAACCACAAAAAGAACTCATTCAATTCGAAGATTTCGCTAAAATGGATATCCGTGTTGGAACTATTTTGGAAGCAGAAAAAATGCCAAAAGCCAACAAACTTTTGGTACTGAAAGTAGATACAGGAATTGACGTTCGTACAATCGTTTCAGGAATTGCAGAAAGCTTTTCTCCGGAAGAAATCATCGGAAAACGTGTTTCGGTTTTAGCCAACTTAGCGCCAAGAGCACTACGCGGTGTAGAAAGCCAAGGAATGATCCTGATGACTACAAATGCCGAAGGAAAACTGGTTTTCATCAATCCGGATGCTGATGCTCCAAATGGTGAAACGGTAAACTAATTATTTTAATTAGAAAATGTGGCAATTTGATAATGCGATAATTTTCTAAATTTATAAACCCGACAGCTTTTAGAACCTGTCGGGTTTGCTATAAAAAACGGTAAACTAAAATTCCCTGGATACTATTTGTACGTAATTTAATACGTTTTAACAGTTTCAATTGGCTTTTATTTGTAAGTTTGTCTTGCAAAAATACTTCAGAAGTAATTCTGAACTTTATTAAAAGTTAACAATAAGCGAACCCTCGCCATGATGGCCCTATGGAAACTCGGGAAATCTATCCTTCTGGGGTATTTTTGCACATCTAAAGCGGGGGTTTCGTGCGTTTAATATTTTCGATATGCAAAGAGAAAATCAAAAACCAACAGAAAAAGATGTAATGACATCTGTGGCACAATTTCTTTCCTTCCTTTGGATGGAAGGAGAATTTAGAGAACAACCAGAACAATTGTCCGAAATTTTCGAGGCCATTCTGGTAACTGAGACTGGCGACGATCAGGATCTGCGAACAAAAATGATGAACTGCATCAAAACCAGTAAGATGTTAGCGAAAGCGCTTGAACCATTTTCTGACCTGCAAATTAAAGAAGCTTGCAGTAAAATTTTGAATGCTTAACACTCTCTTAAACGCGTGAAATTGGTAATCGATTCACGCGTTTCTTTTTTGATGTATTATTTGAGAAAAAAGTAAGATCTTAGCAAAAAATAACTCCTTGATCATGCTAAAAAAAATACTTTTGACATTCCTGCTTTTAAATAGTTTACCTTCTTTTTCTCAAGATATTGTAAAAGAATTTGATTTAAAATTAGAAGAAAAAAGAGATTTTTTTCAGGTAGTCAATGAAGATAAAAAAGAAGTGATTCTGTTTTTAAATGATAAGGAAAAAACTAACGCTCTAAGATTTGATGAAAAATTCAATATTATAGATTCTTTAACTATTGTAAGACCAGAAAAAAAATACGAGAGCATTATTGGTTATAGTCAAAAGGATAATAATTGTTTTGTTTTCTGGGCATCGAAAGACAGAAAAGAAATTAGTTCACAATATATCAATTTTACAACTGGAAAAACTGAAAATAAGGAAATTGCTTTAGAACTAAAAAAGGAAAAAATAGTTCAAGAACTTACTATCAACAACAAGTTTTACCTTATTACAATAATAAAAAACACAAGTACTTTAAAATTTTATATATCTGACGATAATGGAAATCTAAACGAAAAAACCGTAGACTTGTCGCATTTAGAATTCAAGAACATATTTGATCATCCCGAGAATTTATATACTGTTCTAACGGATGAATCTTCAGAACCTTGCTTTCAAACTATAGCCAATGACAGTCCTCCGTCATTAGCATTAAGCTCTAAAAGATACAAAATTTACACCTATAATCCAGAGGAGATTATCTTCACTATTGATAATACTACACATGCTACACAAGTTTTAAGAATTAATCTTCAGGATTTTACACCAAATCTTATATCTATTAAGCAACAAAAAATAACTAAAGGCGAATATGGTGCAATAACATTTAGATCAAATTCTTTTTTGATTGACAACAAAATTCTTCAAATAAAAACCAATGCTTTTGTTTTGTTTTTTACAATTAGTGATTTAAATGGTAACATTCTTAAAGAATATAAAGTCTTGCATGATCAGGAAATTGATTTTAAAAATTCTGATTTCCTCCAGCAAAAGAACAGCTTTTTTTGGCGAAAGAACGATATTTTTTCCAGCACAAAACCTATTAAAAATTCAGAACAATTTCTTAGAAGAATTAAAGACGCGCCTAGTGTATCGTGCTATAATTTGAATGGAATTTATTATACCGCTATTGGAAGTTCAGAAGATATAACTCAAGGTTCTGTTGGAATATCAATGAATCAAAATTTAATGAGTACGGGCGGAATGGGAATGAATGGAACTACAATGATACCTTTTAATTCAGGAAGAAGTTATACCGTAACGAATTTAATTTCCTATAAAAACAAAGCCGTAGTTTATACGAATTGTATATTTGATTCTACTTTTAATCATCTTGATCGTGAGATGAAAATCTCCGCTTTTGACAAAGCTAGAATTTTCCTAGAAGAGAACGAAGAAATTAAAAAAACGGTATCAATATTTTCTAAAACTCTATACAAAGATTTAATACTTTTTAAGTTCAAAAATAGTTTATATCTAGGAAGTTATAATAAAAACAATAAAAAATACCAGATTTTTAGTTTCTCTGAATAATTATAGACACATATTTGGTCCAATTAAAATCTGAGCTTTCAAATCAACAATTTGAATAGCAAACTAAAATAATATGAAAATCACCAAACCAAGACTAGCCCTGATCTGTGGAATACTTTGTATTTCGATTTTTCCAATATTGGTTAAACTGAAACTGGCGCCGGGACTAATTTCGGCTTTTTACAGAATGTTTTTTGCTGTGATTTTGCTTTTGCCCTATGTAATAATCACCAAAAGTTTTAAACTTCCAAAAACGAAGCCTTTGCTTCTGGCGGTACTTTGCGGTGTTTTATTCTCTTCAGATGTTGCCGTTTGGAATATTGCTATTCAGGATTCGAGTGCTACGCAGGCTTCTTTACTGACCAATTTATCACCGCTTTGGGTTGGAATTGGTTCTTTTTTCTTTCTTAAAATACGACCAGCCACCAATTTCTGGATCGGAACCGTGGTTTCCCTATTCGGAATGATCACTTTGGTAGGCTTTAGCTTTTTTATGGATTTAAATTTTGATCAGGCCTTTTTGTTTGCCGTTTTATCGGGTATTCTTTATTCGATTTATCTTTTGGTAAGCAAAAAAGCACTTTCAGAAATCGATGTTTTATCTTTTATGACTATCAGCTTACTGGCATCGAGTATTTATTTAGGAATTCTATGTTATGCCCTGGATCAGCCTTTTACCGGTTTCTCTGATACGGGTTGGTTTGTATTGGTACTTCAGGCTGTAATTTGCCAATTGTGTGCATGGCTTTCTATCAGTTACGCCACGCAACACATGCGCGCTACAAGGGTTTCGTTAAGTTTATTAAGTCAGGCCGTAATTACTTCGATATTAGCTTGGTTGTTTTTGGAAGAACAAATAACTTTACAAATGGTTTTCGGCGGAATCATTTTACTCTTCGGAATTAGAATTACGTTCTATGATAAGACGATTTCATTAAAAAAACTTTTCTGAGTCATTGGCTCGCGGATGACGCTGATTTTACAGATTTTCGCAGATTATTTATTCATCTGAATCATTAAATTCGTGAATTCGTAATAAAAAGGTTTCACGCAGATTTAGCAGATCCGGCAGATTATTTTAGAAGCTTTGAGATCATTCTAATCTGTGGCAAGAAAATTCGTGAATTCGTGGCTAAAAAATATTCTCGCAGATTTAGCAGATCTGGCAGATTTTTTTTAAATCTTTGAAATCATTCTAATCTGTGGCAATAAAATTCGTGAATTCGTGGCAAAAAAACCTGAAACAAAAAAACCTGAAACAAAAACATTATGTTACATAAAAACAAAATACCCAACTTAAAAGTAATCGCATTTGATGCCGATGACACTTTATTTGTAAACGAACCTTACTTTCAGGAAACAGAACATAAATTCTGTGCTTTGATGGAAGATTACCTTTCTCATCAGGGGATTTCGCAGGAATTGTTCAAAATCGAAATCGAGAATTTATCTTTATACGGTTACGGAATCAAAGGTTATATTTTATCGATGATTGAAGCAGCCATAAACATTTCGAACAAAACCATTCCGATTGAGGTTATCGAAAAAATCATCCAATACGGAAAAGAATTACTCGAAAAACCTATCGAACTGCTGGACGGAGTCGAAGAAACGCTAAAAACGCTGCACGGAAAATACAAATTGGTTGTGGCTACCAAAGGTGATCTGAAAGACCAGCACAGCAAGTTACACCGTTCGGGATTGGGACATTATTTTCATCATATCGAAGTAATGTCAGACAAACAGGAAATTGATTACACAAAATTACTAGGACGTTTAGACATTCAGGCAGATGAATTTCTGATGATCGGAAACTCACTAAAATCGGATGTTTTACCTGTTTTAGGAATTGGCGGTTATGCGGTACACATTCCGTTTCACACTACTTGGGAGCACGAAAAAATCAATCACAAAATAGAGCATGCGCATTTTAGTTCTTTCGAAAAAATCACTGAAATCCTTCAGAACTTACTGTAATGAAAACACTTTTAGACTTAGAAAACTGGAATAGAAAAGAGCATTTTGCACATTTCATTCAAATGGAAGAACCCTTTTTTGGCGCCACCGTCGAAATTGATTGCACCCAAGCCTATGAAACTGCAAAAAGTCTCCAGTCCTCCTTTTTCATTTATTATTTGCACAAGACACTCGCTGCTGTAAATGCAATTGAGAATTTTAAATACCGTATTTCCGGAGATCAGATCTACGTTAACGATCGCATCGATGCCTCGGCCACTATTGGGCGTGAAGACGGCACTTTTGGATTCTCTTTTATAGAATACAATTCTGATTTTAAAGTTTTCCAGAAAACAGCTTTAGAAGAAATCGAACGCATTCAAAACACCACAGGTCTTTTTACAAGATCCTTTGAAAATGATAATTTAATTCACTTCTCGGCTATTCCGTGGTTGAATTTCACTTCACTTTCACATGCCCGTAGTTTCACCTTTCCGGACAGTTGTCCAAAGATTTCTTTCGGAAAAATGATAACTTCCCCAACCGGAAAAAGAACCATCGCAATGTCTGTTCACGTACATCATGCCTTAATGGACGGATTGCACATGGGACAGTTTGTTGATTATTTTCAGGAACTAATGAACCAATAACTCCAAAATAAAGGTTTAAATTTGGAATGATTTTTGTCGATAAAAGCACATGAAAAAACTACTCCTTTTCTTGTTACTAACCTATCAGTCAGCGCTGTTGAGTCAAACCATTTTGGCTTCGTATCCGTTAGATTTAAAAAGGTACGATCAGAACAATAACATCTTGAATGTCGAAAACAAGACAACAAATGATGTATTTGTTTTTGTTACAAACACTCAGAATCTTACCATTTTAAGATACAATAGTGCTTTGTTTCTAAAAGATGAATTTACTTTATCGCGCACCAATCTTGAAAACAGATCCATCATTGGCTATAGTTTCAGTGAAGACGGGAATCCAAGTCTTTATTGGGCTTCCGAAGATTCTTCGGATATTTTGGTTGTTAAGTATTATTTAGAAACCAAAACATATAAGATTTTAAAATTTCAATATCCTTCTTCGAGTGAATACATCGTTGCCAAATTCCAAAGCAATAACCAATTCTATCTGCTTTCCAAAGATGTTTCACAAAATACTTTGACGGCTTACGTTTTTAAAAATGGAATGGTAGAAGAACGCATATTTGACTTCTCTACTTTTACTTTTCAAAATAGAAAAACCCAGCCCTTGTCTTTTAGCCAGATTATTAGAGAAAATCCAATTATAAAAATCGATCCCGACGACTATACTCCTTTAGACAAAGCTTCTAAAAAAAGCAAAATCTATATCGAGAACAATCATTTTATCCTGGCATTTGACCATAATCCAAAAGAAACACAGCTTTTTGATTTGAATTTGGACAATCAGGATGTTATTGAAAAGAAAATTACACAGTCTGAAACTAAGACGCCTAGAAAAATAAGTAATTCTTTCTATTATGAAAAGAAACTTTATCAAATCAATGCCAACGAAGATGAACTATTGCTTGACATTAAGAATTACGATTCGGGAGAACTTATAAAAAACATCCGAATAACAAAAGAAGACACTATTCGTTTTAAAACGTCTCCTTTGTTTGTTCAGCAAGGCGGTGAACGTAAGCCTCGGGAGTTAAAAAACACCAAGAGATTTCTACAGCATTTGTCTGCTTTAGAAATCGGTTTATCCGTTTATGAAAACGGAACAAGCACTTCTATGACTCTGGGAGGAACACCACGCGTTGGCGGCGCTTATTATACCGTGATGAATGATACTTTTACGTGGGACTATCTGCCGGTTGTAAACGACGAAACCGTATTTTTTGAAACTGCTTTAGACCAAAAATCTGAGTTCACTAGTAAAGATCCGGCACCAATGGCACTTGACAATTTGTATTATTATTTAAATACAAATAAAAAAGCAACCTTAGGAAATGTTTTGAAGTTTAGCGACTATTACATTTTAGGCTATTACGATACTGCCTCAAAACAATACACGATGCGTAAATTTACCGATGGATTTCCGGACGATCAGATGCAAAACCCAATCATAGACAAAGCTACTTTCTCGAAACCCTTTTCTTTTGAAAAACCTTAAATTAATTGAGAATTAATCCAAATGTCTGATGTTTTCGGGTTTGCAAAAAAGGGAATGGATTATTTTTTCTAACTTTACATAAAAGACACATATTATGTTATCAAAAAATATTGAAACAGCTTTAAACAAGCAAATCCGCATAGAGGCAGAATCTTCGCAAACCTACCTTTCTATGGCTTGTTGGGCTGAAGTACATGGACTTGAAGGAATTGCTCAATTTATGTACACACAGTCAGACGAAGAGCGCGCACACATGCTAAAATTAATAAAGTATGTAAACGAACGCGGAGGTCACGCGCAGATTACCGATCTAAAAGCGCCTAAAACATCTTATTCTACGTTTAAAGAAATGTTTGAAACTCTTTACAACCATGAGATTTTTGTTTCAGAATCTATCAACGAATTGGTACACATTACTTTTTTAGAAAAAGATTATGCAACACATAATTTCTTACAATGGTACGTATCTGAACAAATCGAAGAGGAAGCTACAGCTAAATCGATCTTGGATAAAATTAACTTAATTGGAGATGACAAAGGCGGACTTTACTTGTTCGACCGTGATATTCAACAATTAACGGTTACAAGCTCGATCGCTATCAACCCAAAATAAAAAAAGTTAAAGTTTATTTAGAATATATAAAAATAACATTTTTCTCTTATATTTGTCTCTGTTTTTATAATACAGAGGAAAATTGAGCAAGAAAGAAAAAGACAAGGACAAAAAAAAGGATAAGAAGAAAAAGAAGAATAAAGCTATCCTTGAGAACATTAAGAAGTTGGAAAACTGTAAATCTTCTTGTTGTGAAAAATACAAAAAAAGCGAAAAGAAACGTTGCTCACGTTGTCCTATGTTTGATTTATTCAAAAAAACTGCTTAACGATTATATACAAACCCACCATTTGGTGGGTTTTTTAATTTTGGGAATATTGCTCTGAAAGAGCTTTAGCAATAGAATGGTGCGCAGCACTATGAGTAACGATAACGAATATCGGTTACGCCCTGAAAGGGCAGAAGCTTATGCACAAAAGTTGGATTTATATCATTTTGAATTATACTTTATAAAAGAGCGGTTGATTCTTTATTGAAACTTATAATGTATAGTTTGCTTTTGCCCTTTCAGGGCAATTCTGCACCTTAACCTAATTCATAGTGCTGCGCAAGATGCTGTTGCTTTTAGGGCTTTCAGCCCTTTTTTTCCCAACTTTTGAGATTGATCCCAAAACAATAGAACACGCATGAAACGAATTCGCATCATCTGTATTACAATGCGGAAGAAAATCTTAACTTTTACTATTGACTCGCACATTCCTTAAATCTTTATGTAACTTTGTTGATATCCGTTTTTACTACTACGGTTAAAACGAATTTCCCTATTTTTAATATAGATCCTCAAAAAAGACGCGGCATTACTTATGGAAAACCAAATTACGATACCCAAATCCAGTCTGGATTTTCTGACTCAGGTTAAAGAAAACAATAACAAACCCTGGTTTGATTTACATAAGCCAAAGTACCTAATCGAATTAAATCATATTGAAACCTTTGCAGGGGTTTTGCTTCAGGAGCTTTCTAAAACAGATGTTCTTGAAACGACTTCAGGCAAAAAAAGTGTGTACCGAATCTATCGCGACATTCGCTTTTCTAAAGACAAAACTCCTTTTAAAACCTTTTGGGGAGGCAGTTACACCAGAGCAACAAAAGAAAGACGTGGTGGTTATTATTATCATCTCGAAAAGGGAAACAGTTTTCTTGCCGGTGGTTTCTGGGGACCAAACGCTGCAGATCTAAAACGCATCAGAGCCGAATTTGATCACGACCCTCAAACCATGCAGAAAATAGTGCAGTCAGAATCTTTTGTCAGCAATTTTGGTACTTTGCAGGGAGAACAGCTCAAAACAGCCCCCAAAGGATATGATATAAACCATGAAGCTATTGACTTACTTCGTTACAAACAGTTTCTCGTTATCAAACGTTTTACCGACGAAGAGGTATTAAGCCCTCATTTTCTTGAACAAGCTCTCGAAACGTTCAAAAACATGAGACCCTTTTTTGATTATATGAGTGAAATCTTAACAACAGATATTAATGGTGCTTCTATTTTATAAAACACAAACCGGACAGGTTTTTAAAACTTGTCCGGTTTAGATTACTCCCGATCAATACTATTTACTTCAACAGTAAAATTTCAGTGACAACCACTTCGGTAATAAACTTTTTTTCTCCGTTTTTATCGTCATAACTTCTGTGAGTTAGTTTGCCTTCAACCGCCACTTCTTTTCCTTTCACTACAAACTTTTCGATAATTTCAGCCGTTTTGCCCCAGGCCGTAACGCGATGCCATTCGGTTTGCTCGACTTTCTCCCCCTTGTCATTTGTGTACTTTTCGTTGGTAGCGATACTCAAATACGCTAGTTTTCTTCCATTTTCTAATGTTTTAATTTCCGGATCATTTCCTACGTGTCCAATTAACTGTACTCTGTTTTTAAGTGCAACAAATCATATAACATACTGTTTTACTACAGTTTAATTAATTAAATAAACACATGGTCGCTAATTAAGTCGCTAAATTAAAAATAATCCAAAAAAAATCGCCAATTGGCGATTTTCCTACAACCAAACCCTATCCAGTTGTATAGGGTTGTAACGCTTTCTATTCGTTACGTTTTGTTTGCCAGCTTTCATGGGTTTAATCAATCCAGCTTTCTCGTATTTTCGGAATGTTGTACTACCTATTTTCAGGTACTCAATAGCCTCAATACGGGTTAATAGATTAGTTACCATTAACAGCGTTGTATTACCGTACTCTATCCTAACAATGCCAGTACCAGCCTTAACCTTGTATGACCCTCCACAAAACCCTTAGGCATGTTAAAGTCATAGCCGTTTAGTATATTGATACAAAGGTACAAATAATAACCAAAATATACAAATTGAAACTATTCAGTTGAGGTATTTAAGAGAGAGTGATTGACCTATCGAAGGAAAGCAGTAGTAGGCTAGTGTTAACCGTGTTTTACACTTGCACCCCCAGGAGTAAATACGGGTACGACCTGTACGTCAAAGGATACTTATTCGTTGCATAAGGTCAATGATTTTGTACCTTTCGTGTGCTATTTGCTCGCTAATTTGGTCGGGTCTTGGTGGTCGCACATCTGCCATGGTTTTACTTATGCTTAATCTATCCACACTACGAGAACTCATAGGAGCATGAAATGTTTTTATTTTGGTATCATCTACCCTTTTTTGATGAGCTAAAGAGTTCTTTACAAATGTTAGCATATTAATCTCATCGTATAGCTTCTTTTTATCGTTATAGTTCTCATCATTTTTAGGATTATCATAAAATGATACTACCTTTTGAGCTTGTCCTTTTGTTATAAATTCTTTACCGTAGTACCCTAACATTTCGTTTAATCCTGTGTTTTGATTCGTGGTCTTTTTGCTTTCTCTTTCTATTATTTTTTTTATTGATTGCAATAGGGTAGAAGTAAGTTTAAACATAACTTGTTCCATAAAAATATTTTTTATTCTGTGTTCATGCACCACATCGTAGGGAGCATGTTATATATTCCATCTGTAAATAGTGGACTCAATTTTTATACGTGTAAGCTATACAAATATAGTGGCTACTAAGCCCCTACTTTTATATGATTCAAAGCCCTCTTGTATAGTCTTTCAACCGTCCCAACTTTGAACTCACACCCTTGTGCAGTCTTGTAACCATCTGCATTTAATTCTTTGGCTATTGCATCGTAAGTGTAGCCTTTTTCATTTCGTAACCTAACCACAATTTTTGTGGCTTTTTGGTTAATCTTTTCAAACTTAATTTTGTTAGCTTCTCTTCCTTTCTGTTGCGCTTCATGTGTGAAATTTTCGGGTTTACCTAGCACCACACCTTTTGTTTTTAAGTAGCCTAAAGCCTTTTTTGTATTAATGCTTACTTTTTCCGCATAGTCCTGATTCATTAACGACATAAATCCTATAGTTAGTTTATTTGCGTTTGGACAATCCAAAGCCAAAAATTCCACATTGCTATCTGCTAAAGCCATTGTAAAACTTGCTGAACGACTCAAACGGTCTAGCCTTGTGATTAGAAGCGTTGCCTTTATTTTTTTACAATGTGCTAATGCTTTTAACAATTCCATTCTTTGATTATTTCTACCGCTCTCTATTTCGCTATAATGAGCTATTATACTATCACTATCGCTAAGCCACTTATAGGCGGATTGTGTTTGTTCATTGATTGATATATTCTGAGTTCCAGTAGAGCATCTAGTGTATAGTACAAATTCCATATCCTTATCGTTTGTTTTGACAAATGTATGAAAAAAAAACAATTTCACACCATGTGAACGTTCGTTTATATGGTGTGAAATTTATTTTATTTTAACTCTTGCCTAATATGACTAACAAATCCGTTTAGCTTACCATCATTTTTCACTAGTATTTTTTTAATTTGTCTTTCGGCATCCTCTCCACCTTTAAAGATTAAATCTATCAATTCTTTTTTAGTTAGTACCATGATTGAATCACGACCCGTTACCGATTCCGACAACCGAATAGCTTTATCTACTCGGTTATTTTTCGGCTCGTAATTCTCTTTAATAATTTCTTTTACTCTGTCGCTATCGGTGTCTAACCCTGTGCGTTGCTTGAAGCCATGCTTCCATGTTGATTGTTCCATTTTAAATGTATTTAGTTGGATAGATTATTGGCTGTCCTTTTTCATTATGCGTTATGTTTTTTCTTTTCCATTCTAACGTCTTATCTCTCATTTCCTGTTCCCATTTTACTCGCTCGGCTGTTTTATTCTTTGCGTCATTTTCAACGTCTTCAATCATGTATTCTAATTCCTGTCTATGGCGTTGTAGTTCGGCATAGTCTGTAATCCATTGTGGCAATTCTTTTTCCATTTTATTTTTTTACTTTAGTGTTTTTATGTTATTTTATATAAGTTCCCGTGTACCCTGATAGCTTTAGTGAGTAAGCTAATCCACCCATTCCAATGTCTTGTAAATAAGGACTTATGGCAACCGTATGAATGTCATGTATTCTATAGTTATCAATTTGCTCTTGCAAAATCTGAGTGATTTCTTGCTTTTGGATAGGGCTATATTTTGCGTTCGTTACTGCGTGTATGTGATAGTTAATATCATAATCTTTTTCACTTGCGTAAGGTTTGTCTTTATGATAGTTTGTATTGGTCTCTATACCGTATATAAAAAACGTTGGGTCGTGTTCTGCGGTGTAGTTAGTTTGGTAATAATCGAAAACATCTCTTACTATGTCTTTAACCTTAATTAAACTCGTTATTTGCCTTGGTGCAATCGTTAGGAACGTGCGTAGCTCTTTTTCTTTTATGAGATTTCTAAGCACTACCTCATCGACTCTTTTAAATCCGTCAAACTCAACAAAGTGCTTAGCGTATTTTCGTTCCGTAATCTCTTTGATTAATGAGGTATCGATGAGCCACTTTTGACCCGTAAATATCATCTTATTTGTTTGCTCGTAAATTGGCTTAAGCCTTGCTAAATTACTTTCTAATTTTCTTTTTGAGATATGATACTTTTGGCTTATCTCATCTAATGTCAACATCATGTTTTTTCATGTTTAGTCTTTATGTTATTATGGTGTATAGCACTTATTTGATATATCAATCTGAATAGCGAGAGACAATCTCGCTTTAAATCACATAAGTGACTGTACATACAATAAATACGAAGATTTTTAAAAAAGGAAAGGCTAAACGTAAAAAAAATTTGCGGAGTGAGACCACTTTAAACAGCAAAGCCCCGAAAAGACTAATAAACTGGGCTTTGTGACATGAAAAAAAATTTACGCTCGACATCCAAATCAAGTAATAATGAAAGAATAATACTACTTTCTATTGGTATAGGTCTATTAGGGTGTCAACGTAGCTTAATAGTAGCTGGGTGCGTGTGCATTTTAACGCATCCGTTACCCTCTTTAATTTCTCCTTTTTCTCCTTAGAGATACGCATGTTTATGACATGATTTTTATCGTTAGTGTGTTTCATTTTAGTATTGTTGTTTTCTCCTAAATTATTATAATAATAAATATAACGTATGTATGAAATAAATCAATACCTTTGTAAAAAATAATTTTAAAACTTCAATTATGGATACGATAGAAAAAACTGAAAAAGTTTTTGCCGTTGCTGTTAAAATTACAAGTGAAGAGAATGCTACTACCATAGCTAGACTTAAAAAGAATAATCTTTATCAAGTACTCAATTCTTTAAACGATGAAGCATTAATAAAGTTAGCCAATGCCATCCAAAAATTACAAGATGGTAGAGTAGAGAATGAGAAAAAAAGTCTCATACAAAAACTAAAAGCTATCGGTGTAAGCGAAGAGGAAATAAAAAAGCTTTATAAATAAAATATAAAAAGGGTATCGTTAATTGATACCCTTTTATATTTTAAATGACTGTCTAACTGATATATCAAAATTTATATAATTCGTTATGCTCAATATGCTTATTTACTGAATTAAAAAAACGTATTGCTCTCATTATATCAGTACTTTTTTTGTAAGCATCCGTTGTGCCAAATTCTTTGCTATCTGGGTGTGTAACTAACTTAGATATTGAGGTATCAACACCCAATTCAAAAAGATTTGTCACGAACCCCTTTCTAGTTGCATGTGAGCTTACAATTTTAGCAACGCTTAAATCTGTTATAACTAAACCGTCTTTATAATAGTGCTTGGAAACTGGAACACCATAAGTAATGCCAGCCTCTACATATAAATCTTTTATTTGCTTATTAATTGTAGCGTTATTAACGCTAAAATTTAATACTCCACCATGACGAACAAGTATTTCTTTTGCTGGTGCAAATAATGGTGTAAAACAACTAGTGTTTGTCTTTGACTGTATAGTATGTACGTAGTCGAATCTTATGTTATTCTTGGCATAGGTTTTTATAGGTTCTCCTATCAATTCAAGTACTGACTGCATTCGCATACCAGTTAATGAACTAAACACAATATAATCCTTTGCTTTTTGCAATCTATCACTTGTCGGTTGGTGTCGATAAATCGTTAGCAAATCACTATTATTAACATCATATTGCCTACTAGATTTTTGCGTTTTAAGTATTAGTCTCTTATTATTTTCGTAAGATAAACTAACACTTATTCCTTCCTTTACAGCATCATAACATACTTGTCTTAGTTCATGTTGGTAGTTGATTATTGTATTTGTAGCTATACCATGTACATTGGTGACTTTTTTCTTTTCTCCCTCTTCCAATTCTACGATAATAGTACCCCTAACAATGGCATCCATTACATCCCAAAAATCCCAATACAATTCCTTTAAATTATTGAACGTTATACTTGTCAGTCGTGCCTTATCATAGTTCCTTACGGCTACAAACAAACTATGCAGGTTCTCGATAGTATTTTCTTTTTTTGCATCGGGCATACCAGTACCAATAATGCTATTATAGTACTCTAATCGCTTAGCTATATAACTAGCCAAAGTTACGTCCTCTACTACCCCATTTTTACGCTCCGTTATAAGTTCCAAACGCTCTTTAAATTGGTTCTTGGTAGGTCTTATTCCAGCATTCCTAAAATGCTTAATAGTGGCATTTATGCTTGCGTCAAAGTCCTCAATAGCCTTAGACAGGTCTCCAGTAAATCGTTTATTCCTTTCGATGGTTGTAGGATTATAGATAAAATTTGTTTTGCCTCGCTTGGTCTGTGGTGTTCCGAAGTGTTCGGGCATTACGTAAGTGTTGAGGCTATACTGGAATTTTGAGTATTTGGTCACTCCGTCTGTCTTTGTAACAAACTTATTGCTCACTTCTGCATAAACTAGCTCCATTAGTTTACGTTGCTCCATTGTTTTCGTACTGGCTTTTAAGAAGTACCTAGTTTTCATCCTTTTTCTGGTTTGGAGCAAATATACGTTTTTAAAATAATAGTCGCTAAAAAGGTCGCTAAAATACGTTACATAACGATACATTTCGGCACTAATTGAAACAAAGTGTTTTATTGGGTGTCTCTGTAATGTCCATGTTTAGTGGAGATTTGTTTATTTTTCAACCATTGACAAATTATACAACTGCACTATGTTTTTCAATGCATTCATGGCGTATAATATTTAAATGTTAGTATAAATGAATTCGTTCATCAAATTCAACAAGGCAAAGATGCGATCAACCTCAGCAATTATCCGGTTAACAACTATTTACTTTCGGTTGTAACTATTTGTAAGCGTTTGTAAGTGGAAATTATTTTGTATATTTGAGAGAAACCTTACGATATGCAGACAAAAATCAATAAAGTCGAATTGCGGAATTTGGAATTCGATGACTATAAGCAGCTAAAAGATTCTATGGTAGAATCATATCCCGAAATGGCAGATTCTTACTGGAAAGAGGACGATATTAAAAGACTACTTTCTATTTTTCCCGAAGGACAGCTCGTTATACTGGCAGATGGAAAAGTCGTAGGATCGGCATTATCGTTAATTGTTGACGAAAAACTAATTGACAAAAGACACAACTACAGACAGGCAACAGGAAACCATACTTTTTCTACCCATAATAAAAATGCTGAGATTCTGTATGGAATTGATGTTTTTATTCACCCCAATTACAGGGGTTTGCGTTTAGGCCGACGTTTGTATGACGCGCGAAAAGAACTTTGCGAGCAGTTAAATCTAAAAGCTATTGTTTTTGCCGGCAGGATTCCAAACTATGCCCAGCATTCTAAAAAGCTCACTCCAAAAAATTATATCGACAAAGTAAAACACAAAGAATTACACGATCCGGTACTTTCTTTTCAGTTAAGCAATGATTTTCACGTACTTCGAATTATGAAAAACTACCTCGAAGGTGACGAAGAATCAAAAGAATTTGCGGTTCTTTTAGAATGGAACAATGTGTATTACGATGAAAGTCCAAAACTAATCAACCTCGAAAAAAGTGTCATTCGTCTGGGACTGATTCAATGGCAAATGCGTCCGCTCAACAATATAGAAGAGTTTTTTGAGCAAGCAGAATTTTTTATTGACGTAGTTTCAGGTTACGGAAGTGATTTTGCACTGTTTCCTGAACTTTTTATAGCGCCTTTGATGGCTGATTACAATCATTTATCCGAAGCCGAAGCCATTCGCGAACTGGCCCGATATTCTGACCCTATCAGAAAGCGTTTTCAGGAATTCGCCATCTCATACAACATCAATATCATTACCGGAAGTATGCCTTATTTAGACAATGGCAATCTGTACAATGTTGGTTTTCTATGCAAGAGAGACGGAACTTCGGAAATCTATACTAAAATCCACGTAACACCAAATGAAGTACAGCATTGGGGAATGAAAGGCGGTTCTCAATTTAAGACCTTTGACACCGATTGCGGGAAAATCGGTATTCTGATTTGCTACGACGTCGAGTTTCCGGAACTTTCAAGAATTATGGCTAACGAAGGAATGAATATTTTATTTGTTCCGTTTTTGACCGATACTCAAAATGCATACACCAGAGTAAAACATTGCTCGCAGGCTCGTGCCATCGAAAACGAATGTTATGTAGCAATTGCCGGTTGTGTGGGTAACCTGCCTAAAGTAAATAATATGGACATTCAATATGCTCAAGCATCTGTTTTTACCCCTTCTGATTTTGCTTTTCCAAGCAACGGAATCAAAGCCGAAGCAACACCAAATACAGAAATGACACTTATTGTTGATGTCGATCTGAACCTGTTAAAACAACTTCACGAACATGGAAGTGTACGCACGTTGAAAGACCGAAGAACAGATTTGTACGAAGTTAAAAAGATAGATTCATGAAAACATGCCTTGAATGCTCTGAAAAAATTGTAGGCAGGGAAGACAAAAAGTTCTGCTCCGATAGCTGTCGAAATGCCTACAACAATAAAATAAACAAAGACAGTACAAATTTCATGCGTAATGTGAACAATAAATTACGGAAAAATTACCGAATTTTGAGCGAACTAAACACTGAAGGCAAATCTAAAGCAACGAGAGATAAAATGATAAACAAAGGTTTTGATTTCGATTTCTTTACCAATATCTTGCAGACCAAAACAGGAAATACCTACTATTTTCTGTATGACCAGGGATATCGCTCTTTGGACAATGATTATTTTATGCTTGTTAAGAAAGAAATATAGTACGTATTTACCATGAAAAAAAACCAGACCTCAATTCTAGCCGTAATTTGCATTCTTGCCATTCTTGGCATTATATACGCCACAATGATGCCGCAGTTAATTTCTAAAGGAGACGAAGCCCTTGCCGAATTTTCGACGGACAGAGCTTTAAATCAAGTTAAGATTATTGCTCAAAAACCGCATTATGTAGGTTCACTCAATCACGAATTGGTGGCCAATTATCTTAAACTTGAACTCAATCGAATTGGATTGGAAACCAGTGTTCAGGAAGGCTTTACGTTAAATGACAAAGGGCTTCTGGTAAAATCAAAAAATATTCTTGCTCGTATAAAAGGCACCAACAATACAAAAGCACTTTTACTGCTCTCCCATTACGACAGCGCGCCGCATTCTTTTTCAAAAGGCGCAAGTGACGACGCTTCCGGTGTTGCTACTATTTTGGAGGGAATCCGTGCTTTTTTATATGCCAAGCAACCCCATAAAAATGATATTATCATTCTTTTTTCTGATGCTGAAGAATTAGGTTTAAACGGCGCGGCACTTTTTGTAAACAGCCATCCATGGGCAAAAGACGTAGGTTTAGTTCTTAATTTTGAAGCCAGAGGGTCGTCTGGGCCGAGTTATATGCTAATGGAAACCAACAAAGGAAATGAAGCCCTTGTAAAAGAATTTTCGAATGCAAAAACTACTTATCCTGTTTCTAATTCGCTAATGTACAGCATCTACAAAATGCTTCCAAACGATACTGATTTGACGGTTTTCAGAGAACAAGGAAACATTCAGGGATTCAACTTTGCTTTTATCGATGGTCATTTCAATTACCACACACAACAAGATGATGTGCAACACCTAAGTAAAACCACCTTGGCACATCAGGGAACTTATCTGATGCCTTTGTTAAAATACTTTTCCAATGCCGATTTAAATGCTACAACTTCAACAGAAGATAATGTTTACTTCAGCGCTCCGTTCTCTTTCATCAGTTATCCTTTTTCATGGGTACTGCCCATGACGATTATTGCGTTGGGATTACTGATTCTTTTCATTTTTATTGGAAAAGCCAAACGTGTCATCACTTTCAGAGAAATATTCAAAGGATTTGTTCCGTTGTTGGGATCTATCGTTATAGCGGGTCTGGTAACCTTTTTGGGATGGAAAATTGTTTTGCAAATCTATCCGCAATATTCTGATCTTCTAAATGGGTTCACGTACAATGGTCATGCCTATATTGGTGCCTTTGTGACGCTAAGTATTGCCATTTCATTTGCCTTTTACCACCATTTCTCGGAAGCTAAAATCACCATGAACCATTTTGTAGCACCGTTGCTACTCTGGATCATTATTAATGCATTTATAGCAAACAGCCTAACCGGAGCAGGTTTTCTGATTATCCCAGTATACTTCGGTATTCTCTTATTCGGAGTTTTTGTTCTTACCCAGCATTATAGTTTGGGACTCAACCTCTTGTTTAGTATTCCGGCATTTGTTATCATAGCACCATTTATTGTGATGTTTCCAATTGGTCTTGGATTAAAAATCCTTTTTGGAAGTGCTATACTTACCGTGTTACTTTTCAGTCTGGTATTACCCATATTTGGTCCGTTTGCTAAAAAAGGAATCTGGACGATGTTCTTCTTTGCTGTTTCAATTGGCTTTTTTGTGTATGCAGGATATCACTCAGATTATGAACCCGGAAAAGCAAAATCAAACAGTTTATTATACGTTTATAATGCCAATACTAATTCGGCCACATGGGCAACTTACGATGTCAATTTAGACGATTGGACCAAGTCTTATTTAGGGCAAACAAATCAAAAAGCCGTTGGTTTAAACACATTACCAATAGCCAGTAAATACAATTCAGGTTTTACCTATAGTGCAATTGCTCCTGTTGTAGCTGTTCCAAATCCAACAATTGCATTCTTAAAAGACAGCGTGGTTGGTAATAACAGATATTTAAAAGTAAAAATCACTCCAAACAGAAAGGTAAATCGTTACGATATTTATGCCAATCCAAAAATGACTTTTTTCAATTTCAAAGCCAATGGTGTTGCAACTTCGGGACAAAAAGGAAATCGTCTGGAGCGTGATGGCATGAAAATATTATGCTACTATGTTGTAGGTAATGAGCCTCTTGTGATGGAATTTTACATCAACAAATCATCCGTTCTTGACATGGACTTGATTGAAAGTTCGTTTGATCTAATGACAAATCCACTGCTTAAGGTAAAACCGAGAAGCGACTGGATGATGCCAACACCTTTCGTCTTAAATGATGCTGTACTTATTCAGCAAAAAATAAAAAGATATACGGCACCGGCAACTGTTCCTGCCCCTGCAACAATAGTGAAAGACAGCACTGCTATAAAAAAGGACAGCTTAAAACCTCTTGCAAAGCCAATCGTTAAACCACAATAAAACTACTTATTATGGCAACAAATATTTCTACAATTCTGCTAAATGCTTCACTAGAAAAAGTCTGGAATACCTTGACTCAGCCTGAACTGGTCAAACAATGGCAATACGGCAGCGATTTAATTACTGATTGGAAAATTGGTAACGAAATCAGATTTAGAAATGAATGGGAAGGGCAGGTTTTTGAGCAATGGGGAACGGTTCTGGAAGTTATTCCGAATCAGAAAATCAAATATTCTTTATTCTTTCCAAGGCCGGAACTAGAAGATAAACCAGAGAATTACTTCATCATGAGCTACATTCTCTCTGAAGAAAATCATAAAATAAAACTCGAAATTGTTCAGGAAGATAATCGTCCCGGAGCGGCTCAGGAAAAACCTCAGGACGAACAAAATCCAATTTTACAAGGATTAAAAACTTTAATCGAATCATAAAAATAATAAAGGCAAACTTTCTGTAAAGTTTGCCTTTATTATTTAACAGGTGTATTCCATTTTCAAACCTTTTTTTATACCGTTTCTTCCCTCAGTAGCATAACCATCAAATTCTACTTCAAAATGGCCGTAAAATGTAAAGACACAAAGAAAAAGATTCCAGGAAATTCTAATTTTAATTCTTTGTCGAGATGAAACTCTGTACCTTAGCGACTTTAAACGAAACATGGAACAAATCAGTATTTTAGGATGTGGCTGGCTGGGATTGCCTCTCGCGGAAAAGCTAATTGAAAAAGGACATTCGGTAAAAGGATCAACGACTTCTGAAAGTAAACTTCCTATTTTAGAAGCATCAGGAATAAAGGCTTTCCTCGTTGCGATTGAAAGTGAGAGTATTTCAAACAGTATAACTAATTTCTTAGCAGAAAGTGAAATTCTGATTATTGATATTCCACCCAAATTAAGAGAGAAAAACCTCAATCTTACGACTTCATCTGGATTAACATTTGTTCGAAAAATTGAAAACTTAATCCCATTTATAGAACAATCAACCGTAAAAAAGGTACTCTTTGTAAGTTCAACTGCAGTTTACGGAAATGACAACGGAACGATCACAGAAGAGACTTTCCCAAATCCGGAAACCGAAAGCGGCAAACAATTACTTCTGGCAGAAGCTTTACTACAGAAAAACCAAAACTTTACAACCACAATACTGCGTTTTGGCGGTTTGATTGGAGAAGATCGTCATCCGGTAAAATTTCTCGCCGGAAAAGAAAATCTTGAGAATCCGGATGCTCCCGTAAATCTAATTCATCAAAACGACTGTATCAAAATCATTGAAGAGATCATAAATCAGTCAAAATGGAAAGAGGTTTTTAATGCTGTTGCGCCTTTTCACCCTACAAGACAAGAATATTACAGTCAGAAAGCGAGAGAGCAAAATCTTGTTGTACCCAAATTCAGTACACAACAATCAAACATTAAAAAAGTAATTTCAGGCAAAAAAATCGAAACTTATTTAAATTATCATTTTGAACTAGACCTTTATTAACCCATAATAAATTACTTGGTTTAAAAACAAAATTCTTATTTTCACTTCGCAAAATAACTTCTTTCATGGTAATACGTTTCAGGTTTATATTCACTTTCAGTATCTTATTACTTTCATTATCTCAATGTTTTAGTCAAACGGATTCTACAACTACCTATCAGCAGGAACAAACCGAAAAAATAAAACAATTCCATGCGGATATTTTAATTAAGGAAAACGGAAATCTCATTGTAACTGAAACAATTAAAGTCTATGCTGCAGGCTTACAAATAGATCATGGCATTTTTAGAGAATTGCCGTTGACAAATAGTTCGTCAAAAGTTCCATTCAATAATTTTTATACGATTTTGAATGTAACCAAAAATGGAAGAATTGAACCATATCACACTAAATCTAATCTACAAAATTTTAAAATTTACATTGGTACTAAAGATTCGTTTCTTCCAAAAGGAGTTTACACTTATCAATTAACTTATGAAGTTGAATCTCAAATTCATTCCTATTCTGATTTTGATGAAGTTTATTGGAATGTCACTGGTAACTATTGGGTTTTCGACATTGATAATGTTACCGCAAGAGTAATTCTGCCAAAAGGGGCAAATGCAATTCAGACACATTGTTACACAGGAATTTTAGGCTCTAAAGCAAATAATTGCAATGCTAAAATTGTTGGAAATTCGGTTTATTTTACTTCTAAAAATTTAAAAGCCGAGGAAGGATTTACTGTTGCAGTGGGGTTCCCAAAAGGAATTGTGCATCAACCATTTTTCTTGGCTCACTTTAAAATGGAAGAATTTTTATCTGTCGAAAAACTAGCTATTGCATTATTAGCAATCTTTGTCTGCTTTGGATTCTACTTTTACTCCTGGAAAAAGTATGGAGAAGATCCTTTACCTGCGAATGAAAATAATGAGTTCGAAGATCTAAAGAAACACTATTCTCCTTCCTCTATAAAATATTTAAAAGAAAGATATACAAATACAAAAACGCTCTTAGTTTCTATTTTTAGCCTCTCTATTAAAGGCGCAATCGAGATCAACGGCAACGGAAAACAAAATTGGGCGGATGGATTTGAATACTTTTTGAAAAAAGGGACAAAAACAAATCATCTGGCTCCCGAAGAAAATGCTGTTTTAGAATCTTTATTTAAAGAAAACAATACTCTTGCCATAAATTCTAAAGTCTATAAAATCTTTAAAGAAGCCCAATCAGAACTTCAAAAATCTCTTGAAATTCGATACAATACTAAAGATTATTTTCGAGCCAATGTAAAACAAATTCTACTTGGTTTCTCTCTTACAATTGCGGTCCTTTTAGGCTATTGTTACATTGCAAAAGGAACAATATTTGGAGAAGCAATATTTGGTTTTATATTTTTAATACTTACGGTATTGTTAATAAAAGTTATTGTCAAATCATTTATAAGAGGTGACTTTGTGATTGCGTTGCCGTGTTTGTTTGTATTGATTTTCCCAATGCTTGCAACTTATACGCTTCTTATTGCAAATACTGCGGATAAAAGTTATTCGGCGTTAAATGCATTGGTATTACTGGTCATCATTTCCGGATTTACAATTTATTTAAATTTAATTAGAGCTTACACCAAATTGGGAATTAAAACCAAATCTCAAATTGAAAAATTCAAGCAGCAGTTACTAAAATATCCTGTAGAACAAAATGCCGATACTATACGTATTTATGAAGAAAATCTTCCCTATGCTTTTGCTTTAGATATTGATAAAGAGTGGAACCTAAAATTTACAGATGCATTAAAAGAATTAAATTACACCAGTAACTGGATAACAACCAGCGATGGATCTTCGGGCTTTTCTTACCGAACATTGGTTCATTTTAGTAAAACTTATACCACCTCATCGTCATCAAGCAGTGGAAGTTCTGGTGGTGGAAGCTCTGGTGGAGGTGGTGGAGGCGGTGGCGGAGGCGGCTGGTAAAACGCACAAAACTTAAATTTACCTCTATATCTTTTATCGTTCAAACCAAAAACTTTACGAACTTTGCGTAAGCCCTTACCCTTTTACGGTTAAAAACTATGGAAACAGCATATATCAACTCACCATTAGGAATCACCAAAATCGTTGGAGATGATGATGGTATTGCTGTAATCTCAGTTTCAGATGTCGGAACAAATGAGGTTTCTCCAACTATTCCCGACGTTTTACAAGCTGCTGTTTTACAGCTTCAGGAGTATTTTGAGGGTAGAAGAACCGATTTCGATTTAAAACTAAATCCTAAAGGAACTGACTTCCAGCAAAAAGTATGGAAATCACTGTTGGAAATTCCATTCGGAAAAACCGTCAGCTACATGGATCAAACCAAGAAACTGGGTGATGTAAAAGCGATTCGTGCTGTTGCATCCGCAAATGGCAAAAATCCGTTGTGGATTGTGGTTCCCTGTCACCGTGTTATTGGCACCAATGGTTCTTTAACAGGTTATGCAGGTGGTTTGTCACGCAAGAAATGGCTACTTGAACATGAAAATCCTAGCACACAGCAAAGTTTGTTTTAATCGCTTTTTGATAAACTTAAATAGACGTTACTTTATTTTGGTACGTCGTATTTAAACAAAAATGGATCACAAAAAAACGACATCACAACTTTTAAAACATAAGCTATTTCTTATTTTTAAAATCATTTATGTATTTTTATAAATCTAAATGTCTAAAAAGCTAAGACGTCACAATAATGATTGAAAAAATAAATCTTAACAATATCCTTTTCCTCGATATCGAAACCGTACCCGAAGAGGAAAATTTTAATTTGCTTGACGCAGAAATGCAATCCCTTTGGGACCATAAGACTCAATACCAACGCAAAGAAGAGTTTACTCCCGAAGAGTTTTATGAACGTGCGGGAATCTGGGCTGAATTTGGCAAGATTGTCTGTATTTCGGTTGGTTATTTTACCATCAAAGGAGATATCAGAAATTTTAGAGTAACTTCTTTCTTTGGAGATGAAAAAAAAATCCTTCGTGATTTCAATAATCTGATCAACAATCATTTCAATAAACCGCAACACCTATTATGCGGACACAATGCTAAAGAATTTGACATTCCGTTTATTGCGCGACGTATGATTATCAACCAGATTGCAATTCCGGATAAACTCAATTTATTTGGAAAAAAACCTTGGGAAATACCACATTTAGATACTTTAGAATTATGGAAATTTGGGGACTATAAGCACTTTACTTCTTTAAAACTACTAACTAAAATCCTGGGAATTCCTTCTCCAAAAGGCGATATCGACGGCAGTCAGGTCGCACATGTTTTTTATATAGAGAAAGACATCGACCGCATTGTAACCTATTGTGAAAAAGACACCATTGCTGTAGCTCAAATTTTCCTGCGTTTGCGTCGGGAAGATCTCTTAATTGATGATGAAATTATTCATGTGTAATTCTGCTTTAAATGACGTATTCAAAAATAGCACAACTCCGACTTATTTCTCAAAAACTTCATAAGACGGTTGACAGCTCACCAAAAGAAATTGTAAAGCACTTAGGCGCAATGCAGGCTCAGGACTATGCGATGGCAAAATGGGCAGTTGGCTCCCGTTGCGATGCTTCAGAAAAAGAAATCGAAGAAGCCGTTAATTCAGCACAAATTATCCGAACTCATATCTTACGACCAACCTGGCACTTTGTTGCTGCCGATGATATTTACTGGATGCTGGACGTTTCCGGACCACAAGTTAAACGTATTGTAGCTTCCTACGTTAAAAAATTGGGCTACGACGTCAAAAAATTGGATCAGATTAATGCCGCTATCGAAAAAATACTGGCAGGAAACAATCATCTTACACGTGAAGAAATCATGCAGGAACTTAATATCACCAAGACTTCCGGCCATGATCATTTATCCGGCCCTATTATGATGTATGCTGAGCTTGATAGTTTAGTCTGTAACGGAAAAATGAAAGGAAAACAACAGACCTATGCCTTACTCGAAGAAAGAGTTCCAAAACCACAAACCAAACTAACAGCAGAAGAAGGTTTGGCGAAACTAGCGCTTCATTACTTTGAAAGCCATGGCCCCGCTACCTTACTTGATTTTTCCTGGTGGTCGGGTTTCTCTCCTACGAGCTGCAAAAAAACCATTAATGCAATTGAATTGCAATTAAACTCCATAACCGTTGACAATCAGATCTATTGGTTTAAAAATGACTTCGCTACTGAAGATAACTTCCGCGAAAGCGTACATTTTTTACCGGCATTTGATGAAATTTTAATTTCGTACAAAACCCGTGAAGCTTCCATTCTACCCGAACATCAGTCGAAAGCTTTTACGAACAATGGCATTTTCAAACCCATAATTATGGAAAACAGTAAAGTTATCGGGACTTGGAAACGTACCATTAAAAAAGAGCACACCAAAATAGAAACCCAGTTTTTTAATGAAACTGAAGATCACAAAAAAGCAGTGTTGTTTGAAGGTATAAAATCTTTTGAAAATTATTTGGGAACCAAAATTCTAATCGAATAATTCCAATTTTCACAAAACCGATTCTGTTTCTATCAAATACTTATCGTTTCCTCTTTAAAATCTTTGCGCGTTTTATGGTTAAATAATTACATTTACAAAAAAATATAATTATGGTATTGAGCAGATTTTGGTTAGCTATTTTTGTGTCTTCAATTTTATTTGTGGTAGTGAGCTTGTTTACTGGAAACAGTTACACTCTCGATTTTATTTTGAACGGACAAAAGGACGATCCAATTCTGGTATCTGAAAAATATCTGGAACAAATTCCGGCTTTTGTAAGAGACAGCATCGATTTAAAAGAAGATAAAACTATGATTGTAAACAAGGACTTAACAAATCCTGATACCACTTATGTTTACAAAAACAAAACCGTAAAAATTTACAGCGGTGTACAAAAATCAGACGGTTTGTTACCAACCTGCAAAAGTACCCTGATCGACATCATCATTCCATTAATTGCCTACCTGGCCTTTTTCTGTGGGTTAATGGAGCTTTTAATTATTTCGGGAGCTTCCGAAAAACTAGCCAGATTCCTAAGTCCGATGTTTACCAAAGTATTCCCTACCGTTCCCAAGAATCATCCTTCGATATCGTACATGACCTTAAACTTTGCCGCTAACTTTCTTGGTTTAGATTCGGCCGCCACTCCATTTGGACTGAAAGCAATGGAGAGTTTACAAGAGCTGAATGTCGAAAAAGACAAAGCAAGTGATGCCCAAATTATGTTTATGTGTCTGCATGCTTCGGGATTAACCCTAATTCCAACCTCAATTATAGGATATCGTGCCGCAGCAAATGCAGCTAATCCGGCAGATGTTATGCTTCCTTGTATCATCACTTCGTTGATCGGAACCATTGCAGCATTCCTAATTGTTGGAATCAGACAAAAAATAAACTTCAAAAGCGCTTCATTAGTACTCGCCTTAATGGCCATTATTGCCGCCATTATAGGACTATTGTTCTACGTGAATCATTTAGATTTAATCGGAAAAAACTATTTCACTTCGAATCTTTCGGGATTGATGCTAGTTGGTATTATTGGTATCACATTGATTTTCTCCTTCATTCATGAGAAAAAATTTACTGCACAAGACACTACAATGTTTGATACTTTCGTCGTTGGCGCAAACAATGGTCTGAAAACCGGAGTTAAAATTTTCCCTTACGTTCTTGGAATGTTGGTTGCCATCTCTCTTTTTAGAAATAGCGGACTGTTTGAAATTATTAGTAACGGAATCGGTTTTATCTTTAGCAGCATTGGAGTAAGTTCTGAAATCATAAATGCATTGCCAGTTGCATTACTTAGACCTTTCAGTTCAGGAGGCTCCAGAGGTTTTTTACTGGATTCGATGAGCACCTTCGGAGCAGATTCACTAACAGGTCGTTTAAGCAGTATTTTCCAATGTAGTGCCGAAACTACATTTTACGTGATTGCCGTTTACTTTGGATCGGTAAACATTAAAAACACCCGATATGCGCTTACGACAATGTTATTGGTTGATTTTATTTGTGTGATTGCCGCGATTTTTGTAGCCAGCTGGTTTTTTTAATATGACCACAATTGCATAATTCATAAAAAAAGAAAATTTTCAATGATTTCAGAAGATTTCATTTCACTCATTATTATGCTCCTTTTAAGTTTTATTTTTCATTACTTTCAAAAGATTTGTGAGCGCGATTATACCAAAGCAAAGGAAGATTTCTATCTTTTGATAAAAGAGAATAAAAAGTATTCTGAATGGGATTACAACTATAAAAAATCCAAAATGGATATCGATAACACGAGAAAATGGGTGTTGTTTTTGTTCAAATTGCTTTCTTTTATGGTCTCAATTCACGGTCTAACAATGCTATTAATTAATTCATAATTTTTCAAAGTTTCTTAGCCATGAAGCCACAATACCTTTTTCTTTTATCGCTTTTAATCGCCTGTCAAAAACCAAAACCCGTTTCTCAGATTCAAACGGACAAAACAAATTCAGAAAAAAAATCTGCTCTCCTTGTTTCTAAAGAAAACTTCTTAAAAACGGATACCCTTTTGGTTTATACCGATGGTGAAACTTCAAAAGATCATTATATACTAGCGCATCTATTAGATCGAAAAATGGATAAAGACAGTACTGTCACGGGAAAATACCAACTTGATTTTTATTCTAATAAAACCAAAACTGCCGATACAAAACTTAGTATTAAAGGAATTGACGAAGGATCAGAATGGAGTGTTATTTACGGACTGGGTCAGGAAAGCATCCAAAATTCTCCTTTTATACAAATTCGTTTTGGATATCCAGCTTGTGGTTATACGCAAAACAACTATTTGTATTACTTAAAAAACAACAGGTTACAATTGGTTCATGAATGGTACAGCATGTCTGACAGTGGCTGGGGCGGATCGGTTGAATTCGTAGATCCTTCTCCAAAAACGGAGCCGGATTCCTTATACTGCAGAACAGTTTTCTTTGAACCCGATGACAATGATGAGAATATGGGAACCGTTAAATACTGCGATTCACTGGTTTTTCGTTTCATTGGAAATCAATGGAAAAAGCAGCGGCTTAGCAAAGAAGGCCAAACCTATCTTGAGAAAAAAATGAGTTTTGATGATTTCCACAATCAAAAGTAAAGGAGTAAAAACAAGCCTTATTCAAATTCTTTCTTAGGTAAATAATTTCTAACTTTGTAAAAAACAAAGCAATGATTGATTTTATATACCAGGACCCTTATCCTATTTTAAAGGATGATACACAATACCGCAAAATCACCTCTGATTTTGTAAAAGTAGAGCAATTTGGACAACGTGAAGTTTTAACCGTTGACCCAAAAGGATTAGAATTATTGGCTGAAGAAGCCCTTACAGATGTTTCGTTCATGTTGCGAACCACACATTTGCAAAAACTAAGAAACATTCTTGACGATCCCGAAGCGACAGATAATGATCGTTTTGTAGCTTACAATTTGTTACAAAATGCATCGGTTGCTGCCGAAGGTCAGTTACCAAGCTGTCAGGATACCGGAACGGCTATCGTAATGGCTAAAAAAGGAGAAAGTATTTTTACAGGTGTTGATGATGCTGAATGGTTAAGCAGAGGGATTTTCAATACTTACCAAAAACGCAACCTGCGTTATTCTCAAATAGTACCGATTTCGATGTTTGAAGAAAAAAATTCAGGTTCGAATCTTCCGGCACAAATTGACATTTATGCTAAAAAAGGAACTTCATATGAGTTTTTATTTATGGCAAAAGGCGGTGGATCTGCTAATAAAACCTATTTATACCAACAAACAAAATCTTTACTGAATGATAAATCCATGGATGCTTTCATTCGCGCAAAAATTAAAGATTTAGGAACATCGGCTTGTCCTCCATATCACCTGGCTTTAGTAATTGGAGGAACTTCTGCGGAAGCGAATCTAAGTGCTGTTAAAAAAGCATCTGCCGGTTATTACGATAATCTGCCTACTTCCGGTAATATGGCCGGTCAGGCATTCCGTGATTTAGAATGGGAACAGCGTGTTCAGAAAATCTGTCAGGAGAGTGCTATTGGTGCTCAGTTTGGTGGAAAATATTTCACACATGATGTTCGTGTAATTCGTTTGCCTCGTCACGCTGCTTCCTGTCCGGTTGGATTGGGGGTTTCTTGTTCAGCAGACAGAAATATTAAAGGAAAAATAACAAAAGACGGAATTTTCGTAGAGCAATTAGAAGTAAACCCGAAACAATTTTTACCGGAAACCGCTCCACACTTAGAAGCGCCTGTTGAAATTGACCTGGATATGCCAATGGCTGATATTTTAGCTAAGTTGACACAATATCCAATTAAAACACGTTTAAAACTAAACGGAACTGTGATTGTAGCACGCGATATTGCACACGCAAAAATCATGGAATTACTGGAAGCCGGTAAACCAATGCCGGAATACTTTAAAAATCATCCGGTTTATTATGCCGGACCTGCAAAAACTCCGGAAGGAATGGCCTCAGGAAGTTTTGGACCAACAACTGCAGGACGTATGGACGTTTATGTAGATGAATTTCAAAAACATGGAGGCAGCATGATTATGTTAGCCAAAGGAAACCGCACCAAACAAGTGACAGATGCCTGTCAAAAATATGGCGGATTCTATTTGGGATCTATTGGTGGTCCTGCCGCTATTTTAGCACAGGATAACATTTTAAAAGTTGAAGTAGTCGATTTTGAAGAATTAGGAATGGAAGCGGTTCGTAAAATCACCGTTAAAGATTTCCCGGCTTTTATTATTACTGATGATAAAGGAAATGACTTTTTTGAAAATCTTTAGACTAAGATTCTAAGGTACTTAGGTTCTAAGTTTTCTTAAGCAATAAAAAAAACCGCCCAAAGGCGGTTTTTTTTATTGCTTAGCATTAGCACCTCTGAACCTTAGAACCTCTTAATCCAAATCTTCACTTTCAAAAGCAATGAAATGTGACAAGTATCCCTTTAAATTAAAAACAGGTCTTGCATTAATTTTACACTTATAGGTACGACCGTCTTTTCTATAATTTTCTATCGTTTTTTCAAAAGGAATTTGCTTTTGGATAGCCTCTTTAATTTCTTCAAGAACAACTTTAGAGGTACCGGGTCCCTGAAACATCTTGGGCGTTTTACCCAAAACTTCTTCTTCCTTGTAACCTGTCATTCTTCTAATTCCGTTTGAAGCAAAAATGATCTTCAGGTCTAAATCGGTAACGACAACAACTTCTTTCTTAATTCGTTCTTCGATTTCCAAATTATTAGTATTCCAGGTAAACTGACTCGAAATTTTATTAACTTTCTTTACATCTGCAAGAATAGCCTTTAATTCTTTCAAATGTTCACAATGAAAATCCCACGCCATAATAGGGACTGAATTACGATGAGAAACTTCTTTTGATTTATTAGTTTTCATTGCGAATGATTCAATATTAATGTACTCTTCCTCTCAAAGGTAGAGAGAAAATTCCTCACAAAATAACAAATTGTATAATTTAATTATTCTTTAATGTAATTAAAAGGAAAATTTAAGCTGGACAACTACAGCCTTCTTTTCTTCGGTATTTAAATTGTTCAGCGAAATACCCAATAATCGAACCGAATCTTTCATTCGTTCCTGATACAAAAGCTCCTCAACTGTCTCTAAAATCAAACTTTTATCCGAAATGAAGTATGGCAGTGTTTTACTTCTGGTTTGTTGCGTAAAATCGCTGTATTTGATTTTAAGCGTTACAGTCTTCCCGGATATATTATATTTTTTTAATCGCTTCTCTAAAGATGTCGCAATCTTTTCGAGTTGTTCCAACATAAAAATTTCGGACGATAAATTAACATCAAAGGTGTGCTCCGCAGCAACCGATTTAGTCACACGATACGCTTTTACCTCACTGTTATGAATTCCCCGAACCACATTGTAATAAAAGGTTCCCGATTTTCCAAAATGTTTCTCCAGAAACTCAACCTCTTTACTTTTAAGATCTGCTCCCGTAAAAATACCCAGTTGATACATTTTCTCGGTCGTCACTTTTCCAACACCATAGAATTTCCGGATAGGCAGTTCTTCCAAAAAACTTAAAACCTCATCGGGATTAACCGTTTTTTGTCCGTTTGGTTTGTTGACATCTGATGCAATCTTAGCGACAAATTTATTCACCGAAATTCCTGCCGAAGCTGTGAGTCCAACCTCATTCAAAATCCGCAGTCTGATTTCCTGTGCAAGCAGACTTGCACTTGGATTACCTTTTTTATTTTGCGTTACATCAAGGTAAGCTTCATCAAGAGAGAGAGGCTCAACCAGATCGGTATAATCATGAAATATTTTATGAATTTTACTTGAAATCTCTTTGTAACGGTCAAAACGAGGACGGACAAAGATAATTTCCGGACAATACTTTTTGGCCAAAACTCCGCTTATCGCACTTCGCACACCAAATTTTCTGGCTTCATAACTTGCCGCCGAAACGACACCTCTATTCTCTGATCCACCAACAGCGACGGGTTTTCCGCGTAAAGCCGGATTATCCATCTGCTCTACCGAAGCATAAAACGCATCCATGTCGATATGAATGATTTTTCGATATGTAGTGGTTTCGGACATGCTACAAATTTAAATAGGAAAGAGACACAAAGAGTCGAAAATAATCATAAAAAAACGCCCGAATAACTTCTAAAGTTCATCTCACTTTTCACTTTTCACATCTCTTCAAGTGATCCTCCGCTATATGACAGTTCTAGCTATCCTCTTTACAAATGATCTCCATTAAAGATTCTTAAGTTAATGGTCTCAAACGAATCATTTTCTTTATTTTTGTGATTCTACATTAAAGAATTAAAATGCGAACATTTGTTATAGGCGACATACACGGCGGTTTACTCGCACTTGAACAGGTGATGAAAAGAGCCCAAGTTACCACACAAGATACTCTTATATTTTTAGGCGATTATGTTGACGGATGGAGCCAATCTCCTCAAGTAATTGAATATTTAATGGACTTAAAGAGCAAACAAAACTGTGTTTGCATTAGAGGAAATCACGACGAACTACTTTTATCCTGGTTTAAAAACAAAACCGAAGATGTTGACGAAACCTTATGGTTCAAACACGGTGGAGAAGCAACTGTTCTGGCCTACGAAAAATTGAGCCCGGAAAAGAAGCAGCTCCACATTGCTTTTCTGGAATCGTTGGAAGATTATTACCTTGACGATCAAAACAGATTGTTTGTTCACGCAGGTTTCACCAATCTAAACGGAGTAAAACATGAGTTTTTTCCAAAATTATTCTATTGGGACAGAACACTTTGGGAAATGGCGCTGTCCTTAGATCCTAATTTAAAAAGCGATCACGCACTTTATCCTAAACGTTTTACGTTGTATAAGGAAATCTATATTGGGCATACTCCGGTTACCCGAATTGGAGAAACCATACCGGTTCAAAAAGCAAACGTCTGGAACGTCGATACCGGTGCTGCTTTTAAAGGTCCACTGACTATTTTGAATGTTGATACCAAAGAATTCTGGCAAAGCGAACCCTTAAACGAATTGTATTCTTCTGAAAAAGGCAGGAATTAATCCCTAAAAAAGCTATTTTTGCACTTTAAAAATAATTAAAATTTATATTTATGAAAAAGGTAATTACACTTTTGTTTTTAGTATCATTTGGATTCACGCAAGCACAACAGGCTTTTAAAGGAAAAGGAGATATTAGAGTAAATGTTGGTGCTAACATACAAGATGGTGGTTCCGGAATTCAGGGTTCAGTAGATTTTGGTCTTGGAGAAAACTTCTCTTTTGGCTTTGTAGCAAATTATTTATTAGGAGTAGATAACTTTAATGGTTTCTATCACAACAATCCAACTCCATATACCGATTTAAAACCGGATTTTAGCGACCGTTTTGATGCTAAAGCCAGAATTAATGCTAATTTGAGCAGTGTTATCGGTGTTGACCAATTGGATATTTACCCAGGTTTAAGTTTAGGACTTCATAACTTTGGTGGTCATGTTGGCGGTCGTTATTTCTTTACTGACGGATTTGGTGTTTTCACCGAAATTGGATTTCCTATCGCAAAATACGGAAGCAATAATGATGTATTTGATCATTTAAACAATCAGGTAACTTTTAGTTTAGGAGCTTCATTCAACTTGCAATAAGCCCTGAATATATTGAGTTCCAGATTTTACAGAAAGCTTACAGCTGATTACTATTTCTTATGAAATTCCCGGACAGCAAAATTTATAAAGTTAAAAACCGCCTAAGTTGGCGGTTTTTTTATTTGATCCTTATTTACTTAGCAGAATATTCCAATTTTCGCCGCTATAGACTTTATACTTTTCTGAGAAATTTCCTTGATTGACCGCCAATGAAAAATTTAAAAGACTATTAAAATAACAAACATCTGCGCCAATTGCAGCTTCCCCAAATGTATTTACTAACCTAAGTTTTCCTTCATATACTTTTTTAGCTCCATTAAAAACCTGAACCTTCACCATGTCTCCTGCTTTCAGATCTAAATTCGAGGCTGTTTTTTTATCGATATTCGTCCATACATTTCCATATTGAATATCTAAAACCGGAATACCTCCTTTGATGATTCCTTTTTCAAAAATTGATTTCTGGTAATCAATTTTAACAACTTCGTTGGGTAATTTAGGCCCTACTTCTTCAAAAGTAATGGTTTTAGAAGCTAAGCGTGCTCCCGTAAAAGCATACACATCACGACCATGAAACGTATAAGATTCGTTTGAATTCTGACGACGGTTTTTTTCCTCATCGATTTCACGAATTTCCTCAATCCCTAATTGTTCTGCAATTAAAGTCAGTGTTCCATTATCCGGAGTCACAAAGTAATGTCCCGACTTTGTCAACAAAACCACAGAATGTCTTGCGGTTCCTACTCCCGGATCACAAACAGATACGAATACGGTTCCTGTGGGATAATATTGTGCGGTTTGCGACAAGCGATAAGCGGCCTCCCAAATATTATATGCCGGAATTTCGTGGGTTAGATCAAATATTTTTAAATCTGTCGAAACTCCCATTGCCACACCTTTCATGGCAGATACGGCTCCGTCTTTCAATCCAAAATCTGATTGAAAAACTAATACATTATTCTGTGAAAAGCTCTTAAAAGCAATCACACACAAAAGAAGCAATACGCGTAATTTCATTTTTATCTTTTTAGATTATTGGATAAACAAACTTACGAAAACCAGTTTAAGCATAACATTCAGAAATTACACTTAGAACATCCATAAAAAAGCCCCGCAAAATTGCGGGGCTCTCAACCTTAAAATTACAATTTTTTATTTCTTAGCGAATTTCTTAACGATTCGTTTATTTCCGTTATTTAATTCGATTATGTAAAGTCCCGTTTTCAAAGTTCTTACATCAATTGGATTCGCAGAAAGCTCCCCAGCGCTAACTTGCTGCCCCAATGTATTTGTAATTCTAAACGTATATCCTGTATTGTCTGTTAGTGAAACATTTAATTCGTCGACAACCGGGTTTGGATACAATGCAAATCTTGAAGTTTCGTTAGTTTCAAGTAATCCGGCAGCAATTTCCTGATTTACAATAGCTCCTGAAGCAGTGATATTGATCGAATAATCTTCTACCTGTCCATAAGAAAACGTTTCACAAGAAGTTGGTATTCCGTTGTATTTCATAGAAACTCTCAGTCTTGTCGTTCCAAGTGTTGCCGTAGCAGGAATTGTAATGGTTCCCGTTGCTGTAGTTCCTGTAGATGTTGCTTTGGTCCAAACTGTTTCACCTGCATCTGCAAAATCACCATCCTGATTGTAATCGATAAAAACAGCATATCCTTCACTGTAAACAGTAGAAGTCCAAGTTGGAGTGATTGTTATGGTATAAGCTGTTCCTCTCGAAGCATTTGTAGAAATAGCAGTATAGTTTTCATATCCTGTTGTTCCTGTTGAAGTGTTATTGATTGTTCCGAATACCACTTTACCAATTCTCTCGTCTGCAGTACTATTCCCCTGGGAAGCACAATACGATACAGTTGCTGCGGTAGTCGTAACATTTACAACATTACTTGCCGCTGAAACATTTCCTGCTGCATCTTTGGCTTTTACACTAAAGCTATATGCAGTAAGTGCTGTTAAACCAGTAACGGTATAACTTGTTGTAGTAGAAGAACCTTTCAGCGTTGCTCCCTGGTAAATATCATATCCTGTAACGGCAACATTATCTGTTGAAGCGGTCCAGGTCAAGTTAGTTGTTGAACCCGTTGTACCGGAAGCCGCAAGACTTGTTGGAGCTGTTGGCGCAACAGTATCTGTAGAGCCTGTATAAGCAGCGCCAATTCCTACTGCATAAAATGCATTAGTTGTAGCGATAACTTCTGCCGAACCAGCACCATACAAATCAATCGCTGATTGTATCCCTGAAGTTCTTGCATTGGCGTAAGTCGAATTTGCGGTCAAATACACACTTTCTAAACGATATGCAATTTTTGCCGCTTTATCAATTGTGATACCTGTTACATTATAGGCGCTTCCAATATCATTTGTCCCTGTTTTACCAACAGACAAAATATAAAACCAGTGATTCAACACCCCTGAATTGGTATGAACACCGCAATAATCATTACTGCTTGTTGGTGTACAATTTGGATTAATCCAATACGTTCCGCCATAAGTGTCCGGCTGACCTTCAGAGTTTGGATCACTCATAGAGCGCAAAGCAAGGTGCCCTGATCTTCTTTCGATATCTTCACCAATTAACCAGATCGATTTTGTTGGCGCAGCTGCATTCTCAATACAAGCTCCCCAAATATCTGAAAACGCTTCATTCATCGCTCCGGATTCTTTTTGATAAGCTAAGTTTGCCGTATACGTACAAACGGCATGTCCTATTTCGTGTCCTGCAACATCAATTGCTGTTAAGATATCAAAATAAGTTCCGCTACCGTCCCCGTAAGTCATTACGCTACCGTTCCAATAGGCATTGTCATAGGCATTGCTGTAATGCACATAGCTTTTTATGATGGCACCCGCGTTATCATAGCTATTTCTGCCGTGAACTGTTGACCAGTAATCATATGTTTTTTCAGCTCCCCAATGTGCATCCAATGCACCATTGTCTTTATTGGTATTGTTAAACTCGGCAGCTGTCCAGTTGTTATCAACGTCTGTAAAATTTACAGCAGCAGTATAACTGGTTCCTTTTTTCATGTTGTAAGTGTTTATTCCTAAACCTCTTGTTGCATCGGCAAGTATATAAGATGCCCCGCTTAAAGTGGTTTGTATCACCTGTGTTCCGCTATAACGTGTCGCTGCATTTGCGGCAACAAAAGCTTTTTTGGCGTTAGCCTCTTCATTTTGACTGATTGCTTTTGCTTTAGCGGCTTTTACTTTACTCCCGTGGCTGTATTCGCCAAGATGTTTTATGGTAGCATTAAAAAACAAGACTTTTCCGGTTTCAGCATCGATGTAAAGATCACCACGGCTTACCGGATTGGTGGCATAAATATCAAATTTATAGGCCAATCTCACTTTATCTGATTTTCGGTTTTCACCCTGATCTTCCATTGCCGGCAATAAAACCAACTCGCCTTTTGGCTTTTCATAGTTCATTGCTGCAGCATCTGCCGGGGTCTCCCATAAATATTGCTTTGCTCCTGTGTAGGCAATCGCTCTATCAAAAGCAGCTTTACTGGATAATTTTGGGGTTGTTTTTACATTTTCAAGAGCATAAAATTCTCCGTTCATCGAAACTAATTTTCCGTCTTTTGAATGTAAGGTGTAGTTGGCAAATTCAACTTTAACACCTTGTTCGTACAACTGGAACTTTTCGTGTGTAAAACCCTCTCTGTCAGACTCTACTCTAACTTTCGAAAAAGACTGATTGTCTTTTAGCCCCAATTGCTCTCTAAAAACAGTATTGTAATCTGTTCCCTTGTACGTAGATTTATCACTAAAAGTGATTAAGCTAGGTTGTCCATTTTCCGATACACTTTTCTGACTTACCCGTTTGTCTGTATTTTGGGCAAATCCCGATACTGAAAATGTAAGAATAACAACGGCTGACGCCATAATTCCTGGTAATTTTTTGTTCATAATAATGTGGTATTTAGTTTGGTTAAATGATTACAAATAAAATATTAAACGTAAGTAAATACTTTATTTTAAGATAAAAGTATTTTATTTAAGTTAAATAATCGATGAAATTTGCCTTTAATCGATCAAATGCAACACTTTTTACCTTAAATTCACTTTTATTTAACAAACTGTGATTATTTCACAAAAAATAGCCGTAAAAAATAATTATTCTATTGATTTGTAATACATTACATAACAAAAGTCAGAAAATACAAGGCTTTGCGCAAAAAACAAACCTCCTGCTCCATTCTTAAATTATTCCTACAAAAAAGGCTAGCCCTTTTAAAAGCTAGCCTTCATGCGATTTTATCTTAATTACAGAATTATCTTATATCCATCTCCGGAATTTCTCCTTCAATGATCAGATCAGCTTCCGTTGATGCAATGATATGTTCGACAGAAACACCTGGCGCTCTTTCTAAGAGCTTAAAACCATTTTTGGTTACTTCCAGAACTGCAAGCTCGGTTACTACTTTTTTAACGCAGCCTACGCCTGTTAAAGGCAAAGTACATTTTTTTAGAATCTTCGACTCCCCCGCTTTGTTTACATGCATCATGGCAACGATGATGTTTTCGGCAGAAGCAACCAGATCCATTGCACCACCCATTCCTTTCACCATTTTTCCGGGAATTTTCCAATTTGCGATATCTCCATTTTCAGAAACCTCCATCGCGCCCAAAATAGTCAAATCTACTTTTTGGCTTCGGATCATTCCAAAACTAAAAGCCGAATCAAAGAAACTGGCTCCTGGAAGTGTTGTAATGGTTTGTTTTCCGGCATTGATGATATCAGCGTCTTCTTCTCCGGCAAAGGGAAATGGCCCCATTCCAAGGACACCGTTTTCACTTTGAAATTCCACTGCAATATCTTCTCTCACATAATTTGCAACAAGAGTTGGAATCCCAATTCCAAGGTTCACAAAATACCTGTCTTTTACTTCTTTTGCAATACGTCTTGCAATATCTTCTTTTGTTAACATATTTTTGAATGTGTCAATTACTAAATTAGTTAATGTGAAAATTAGATAATGTTATTCTTTACGCAATCCAATAATTATCTAATTGTCTCATTATCTCAATTATCTATTTTTTATTTATAAAATAATCCCAGGTTACTTTTGCAATGTCTGCAATAACTTTTTCTGTATTTTCCTGAGATTCTGTAATGTTCGTTAAATAAACCGATAGAACAAAATGCTTCCCATTCGGAAGTTTAACAATCCCTACATCGTTCATTGCAACCCGTAAATTAGCATCGTTGGTCCCGGACATTCCGGTTCTGTGTGCCAACTCCGCATTTTCAGGCAATCCTGCTTTCATCCATGTAAGCCCTCTCGAAGTTTCGACCATGATCTGATACAAATACTTTGTTGTGGCTTCCTTTAGAATTTCACCTTTAAAGAATTTTTCAAGTAATACCGTTGTTCCCCATGGGGTTGTAGTATTCAGATAAAGATTCTCCCAAGTTTTCATTTGCTCCTCATTAACTTTAACAACAAAATCTTTAATCCCCTGCTTGTTTATGAATTTTTGTACTGTCTTTGTTCCACCCAATAAATCAATCAGAATGTCACATCCGTTATTATCGCTATGCGAAACCGTATACCGCAACAATTTATCCAGCGTTAAACTCCTGTTTCCATCGGGAAAATCTTCCCTCATCGGACTCCAGCTATCCGGGTGTAAATCTTCTTTTTTAATGAAAATTTCCTGCGTTAATGACAGCTTCCCTTCATCCACTTTGTTTAAAACAGCCAAAGCAATATGAAATTTAAACACACTCATCATAGGAACCTTTAGGTTTCCATTAATACTCAAAGTGTCTTTATCTTCAATACTTTTGATAGCAATTCCCACTGTAGCATGCTTATCTGCAACAATCTGGCGTAATTTCTCGCGCAACTCAGTTGTCGTCTGTGCAAAAGCCTGAAACGACAAGAAAGAGAACAGAAGGATACAAAAAGCTTTGGTCATTTTTTTGAATGTGTCAATTTGGAAATGTGTCAATTTGGAAATCAGATAATTAGACAATATCAAACTTTGCGTAGTCGAAAGTAATTATCTCATTTTCTAATTATCTCAATTATCTACTTCTAACAGTGCGTTGCTCGATTCTCTTTTCAAATTTTTCTCCCTGAAAGATGCGCTGTACCATAATTCCCGGAATGTGGATCTGGTTTGGATCTAATGTTCCAACCGGAACTAATTCTTCGACTTCGGCAATGGTTATTTTACCCGCTCCTGCCATACATGCATTAAAATTTCTCGCTGTTCCTTTAAAAATCAGATTTCCGGCTTCGTCACCTTTCCAGGCTTTTACAATGGCAAACTCTGCTTTAAAAGCCTGCTCCATGATGTGCATTTTTCCATTAAATTCACGAACTTCTTTACCTTCGGCAACTTCAGTTCCGTAACCTGCCGGTGTAAAGAAAGCTGGGATTCCGGCTTGTGCGGCACGACAGCGCTCGGCTAAAGTTCCCTGTGGCGTCAATTCAACTTCCAATTCTCCTGAAAGCATCTGACGCTCAAACTCAGCGTTTTCTCCCACATAAGAAGAGATCATCTTTTTAACTTGCTTTTTTTGCAAAAGTAATCCCAAACCAAAATCATCAACTCCCGCATTATTAGAAATACAGGTTAAATCTGAAATTGAGGTATTTACCAGGGCTGCAATTGTATTCTCAGGAATTCCGCATAAACCGAAACCGCCAAACATAATGGTCATTCCGCTTTCAATTCCTTTGATAGCATCGTGAACGTTATTTACTTTTTTTGTAATCATAACAAACTGTCTTTATTACTGTATATTTTTGATAAAAATAAGATTTTTAGATTAAATTATAACGATTTCGTAAAAAATAAAATGATTGATTTTACCAACTAAAAACAACCTTCTGTTTCACACAAAAATCTAAGACTATATTATTAATCTCTCTCACCACCGGATGTCTTTGACGTCAATTACATTCTATGAACAGAAAAATCCTTTTGTATTCTTCCTGGTTTAGAAGAACACAAAAGGATTTATTATTTTAAAAAGAACCAAAGTTACAATTCGAATTCGTCTGTATTTTGTTCTGTTTGTGTAGTGTCTTTTACTACTGCAGGTCGACTATAGCAATCTACTTTTATAGAAAGATTGGCCGGACGTTCAAATTCTGATTTGGAAATCTGAAGCCCTTCGTCTGCATAACAAAGTTTCATAAAGTAACCCCATATTGGCAGTGCTGCTGTTGCCCCCTGTCCGTAAGTCAAACTTTTGAAACGTGCCGAACGATCTTCACAACCTACCCAAACTCCGGTTACAAGGTTCGGAACCATTCCCATAAACCAACCATCAGACTGATTTTGAGTTGTTCCTGTTTTACCTGCAATTGGATTTTTGAACATGTATGGATATCCTGTCCAACGGTTATCACCACTTCCACCTCCCTGTGTACGCAAACGTGCACCTGAACCGGTTTCAGTAACTCCCTCCAATAATTTGATTACTGCAAAGGCAATATCTTTATTTAAAACGTCATGTGATTCCGGAATTGGCTCATAGATCACCTCTCCGCTTTTGTTTTCAATACGGCTTAAAAATTGTGGTTTTACATATACTCCCTGATTAGCGAATGTACTATACGCAGCAACCATATCTTCTACTGTAATATCTACAGCACCAAGTGCGATAGATGGCTGAGCAGGGATTTCAGTTTTAACCCCTAACTTATGTGTTAGTTCTACTACAGCTTCAGGGCCTGTTCTGTCAATCAATTTAGCAGATACTGTATTGATCGAATTGGCCAGACCTTGTTTCAAGGTTACCATTCCGCGGTATCTGTTATCAGAGTTTCTCGGTTCCCAGTCAGCGGTAACATTATGACGCCCTTTGTGAATCATAAAAGGTCCGTCAAGAATAGAATCACATGGAGACATATTCAATTGCTCAATAGCCGTTGCATAAACAAAAGGTTTAAAGGTAGATCCTACCTGTCTCGCTCCCTGTCCAACGTGATCGTACTGGAAATATTTATAATTAATTCCACCCACCCATGCTTTAATGTTTCCGGTTTGAGGCTCCATCGCCATTAAACCAGATTGCAGGAAGTGTTTGAAGTAACGAATAGAATCAAGTGGTGTCATCACGGTATCACGTTCTCCTTTCCAGGTAAACACACGCATTTTTGTTTTTACTTTAAATGAAGCAATAATGTCCTCTTCGCTTTTATCCATCTCTTTCATGAGCGCCCAGCGTGTTGAATTTTTCATCGCCTGCATCATGATTCGATCTGTTTCTGCTTGTGTAATGTTTACAAACGGCGCATTTTTATTGGTTTTCATTTCAATAAAAAATTGCTGTTGCAGATTTTTCATGTGTTCAGAAACAGCTTCCTCAGCATGTAGCTGCATTCTTGAATCGATGGTGGTATAAATTTTCAAACCGTCTTTGTAGATATCATAATCCGAACCGTCCGGTTTTTTATTCTCTGCAACCCATTTTTTCATGTAATCACGAAGGTATTCTCTGAAATAAGTAGCAGTTCCTTCACGGTGACTTTCCAATTTAAATTTTAAAGCAATTGGAAGAGCTTGTAATCTCAATTTCTCCGCAGTTGTAATCATTTTTGCTTTTTCCATTTGAGAAAGCACTACGTTACGACGATTTTTCACACCTTCCGGATTACGAACCGGATTGTATAATCCTGAGTTTTTGAACATTCCGACTAAAATAGCAGATTCGTCCATCGTTAAATCTTTTGGATCTTTTGAGAAATAGGTTTGCGCTGCCGAACTTACTCCAACAGAGTAATTTCCGAAGTCATACACATTACAATACATTGCCAAAATTTCATTTTTGGTATATTGTCGTTCCAGACGAATGGCGATAATCCACTCTTTTATTTTTTGTACAATTCTAAACGGAAGAAATTTAGACCCCTCTCCATGAAATAACTGCTTGGCCAGCTGCTGTGTTAATGTACTCGCTCCACCATTAGTTCCTAAACTAAAAACGGCTCTTAAAGTTCCACGTCCGTCAATTCCTGAATGCTCATAAAAACGAGCATCTTCGGTGGCAACCAAAGCTTCTACAAGACTTTTTGGCAAATCTGAGTATTTAAGCTGAGATCTATTGGTTTTGAAATATTTACCAATAACCACTCCGTCAGACGAAATGATTTCGGTAGCTAAATTGGAATCCGGATTTTCCAGATCTTCAAAAGAAGGCATTGAACCAAATAAGCCCCATGAGGCAAATAAAAAGAAGGCAAGAACTCCTAATAAACTATAGGCAAAAATTCTCCAGAACTTCTTTTTGTAGTAATTAATATCTTTAACGCTATTGGATTGATTGTTTTTCTTAGCAGCCATAACTATTTTTCTAATCTTTTTGTTCTATTCTAAAACCAACGTCTGTAATACCTTCTAAAGCCTGAACACCAGGGATTTTACCTGATTCTCTCACGGCCTGTTTGATATGTACTTTGTATTTTCCTTTAAACTTTACGTCTTCTTTGTAAAACAGTTTACTTTCTTTAATATCAGTAAAACCATTTCCTAACAAGGTACCGTCCGGATTTGCCATTTGGTACTCTAAAGTATCTACTTTGGTGAAACCGCTTGGTGTTTCAATAGCCACAATCAGAAACAAATTATTGAACGGATAGTTGTTATTGTCTCTCAAATTTACAAACAAATTGTATTTTTTGGTAGAATCTAAAACCGGCAAATCGAATGTTACAATGCTGTCTTTGTGCCACGCACTTCCAACAGATTTGTATTCATCAAATACTCTTTTTTTATCGCAGGAAAAAAGTAGTATTGCTGCCAAAAGAAGAATCCCGCTACTTTTTATTCTCATTTTTAGTAATAATTATAGGTTTTCTTGGCTCAGCTGGTTTCTTATCATTCGAATTATTGGGTTTGTTCGATTGATTTTGCTTGTTTTGTGGTTTATTCGATTTATTCGGATTACCACCAGCCGGCTTGTTTGTGTTGTTATTTGCTTGATGCGGCTTGTTTGGAGCAGCCACAACTGCATTTTCAGTATTTGGTTTGCGTTTACGACTTGGCTTTTTCTTTCTTTTTGGCTGATCGAAACGGGTTAGACTCTCCTGCCCCATTGCGTTATTAAAGTCTTTTTCAGGTTCTGAAGTCACTTCAATAGCAAAATCTTCCAATGAAGACACTTTGTTTTTTTGTTTGTTCTCGGCAATAATTTCTTTTACCTGATCGATTTTTAAAACATGCCAGTTTGCGAAATTATTGGTGTAAGCAAACCACATTAACCCTTTAAAAATATCTTGTTTCTGGCAAATAGCATCTCCTTTTTCAGTCACTAATTTAGTGTCGTAATCCGGGAAATCTTTCAGCGCATCCATATACGTATCTAACTCATAATTCAAACAACACTTTAATTTCCCGCATTGTCCTGCCAGCTTCTGAGGATTCAGTGAAAGCTGTTGGTAACGTGCCGCTGATGTATTTACACTTCTAAAATCAGTTAGCCAGGTTGAACAACAAAGTTCACGTCCGCAAGAACCAATTCCACCCAAACGAGCAGCTTCCTGACGGAAACCTACTTGTTTCATCTCGACTCTGGTGCTAAATTCTTTAGCAAAATCTTTAATCAGAAGTCTAAAATCGACCCTGTCATTAGCCGTGTAATAAAATGTAGCTTTTGATCCGTCTCCCTGAAACTCAATATCCGAAATTTTCATTTCCAGCTTATGCTGAATCGCCAATTCACGGGCACGAACTTTCATTGGTTCTTCACGGTCACGCGCTACAGACCAGATATCAATATCTTTTTGAGAAGCTTTTCTGTAAATTTTAGGAACTTCATTACTCTCAGGATTTACTCCTTTTTTCTTCATTTGAATTTTTACCAATTCGCCTGTCAAAGTCACAATTCCAATATCATGTCCCGGTGAAGCAACAGTTGCTACTATGTCACCAATACTTAAAGTTAATTTTTCTGAATTTCTAAAAAATTCTTTACGCCCGTTTTTAAAACGAACCTCAACACAATCAAAAATCGCCTCTCCATTGGACGGACTCATGTTTGCGAGCCAGTCAAAAACCGTCAATTTATTGCAGCTATCGGTGCCGCAAGTCCCATTATTTTTACAACCTTTTGGTGCACCACCATCTGAGGTTGAACAACTTGTACATGCCATAATTATATATGTAGTGTCGCAAAAACGCGACTTAAGTTCATAAACGTTTGATCGGTAAAGATAGTATTTTTTTTTAGTTTGCTTTTTAACGATTAAAACTAAAGGGATGTTAAATGAACAAATGTCTCGTTTTTAATAAAAAAGACTTTTTTTAACCCTATAAATTCACCCTATCTAATTCTCTTTCTATTTTTTCAAAAGACATTTCCTTACAATTCTATTCCATAACAACCAAATCGTTCTTTTTCCTACAAAAAAATATTAATACCTTCGTCAAAAATTTATTCGGTAAAAAAGATTAAAAGACAAAAAAACTTCAAAAGTAAAATCATTTAACTTTCAAACTAAAAAAATGTCTAATGATTCAGCTGCTAACAAACATAGAGGTAAAAAAGAATACAGCTCTCATCTATAAATTCCTTCTTACCCTTGACAAGGAAAAGTATTCCCAATGGCATCCAGCGCATAAGGACTTTGAAGTAATTAAAAGAACAGAACAAGAACTGGGAAGTATTCTTTATTTCAAAGAAATTGTTGAAGGAACAACAGTAAAGTATAAATGGCGTATAACAGAAGTAACCGAAAATAAGCTGGTAAAAATGAAAGCCCTCTACTTCTACCCTGTCTATCTTACAATAGCTTTAGAAAACATCTCTGAAAACAAAACTATCGTTCATCACTATTTAGATATTGGTTATCGCGTTAAATTTTTAAGCTTAATTCCTGATTGGGTTGTTGGTCATACTTTATTTTCAACTAAAAAAAGAAAATCACAACAGCAACATGCTATTGAAGAATATACAAATCTGGAAAACTTGTTAGATTGATATCTCTTATGTGTTAAGTGAGAAACACATTTAATCCTAATTTAAAAACCCTATTTTGTGTATTACACAAAATAGGGTTTTACTATAATAAAAAAATAATGGCCTAAGTCTCCTTAACCGTTATAATTTTCACCGGACAAACCTTAGCCGCCAATTCACAACTTTCTGCAATCGTATGATTTGGAGATTTTAAAGTAAAAAATCCTTTTGCATTTACGGAATGAATCAAAACTGATTTTCCGTCTTTCTTTGACATCTGAAAATGGATAGGATCCATCTCAACACAATAATTACAGCCAATGCACTTATCTCTTTGTAAAGTAACAATCACCATTATGCCTCAACGATTTTATATAGTTTATCAGACATTCTGATTCTGAATGGCAATTTAAAAGTACAATCATCCCCTTTTGTTGCTTTTTCGGCTTCAAGATCATTTACAAACATTTCGTCAATAATCATTTCCTGCGCACCCGTACTTGGTCCCGTTACCAGAATTTTATCTCCTATTTTAATATCGTAAGCCTCAATTTTGAATTGCCCTACATTGGCTTTCGGAAAATAGTGTGTCCCTTTTCCAACATAAACCTTCTTTTGTGTTGCTGCAGATCCCGGAATATCGCTCCATTCTCCCAATTCCTGACCCAGATAATACCCTGACCAAAATCCGCGATTGTAAACGGTTTCTAATGTCTGCATCCAAACTGCTATTTTTTCTTTTGAAAAAGTACCATCATAATACGCATCAATAGCTTCGCGATACGTTTTAATCACAGTTGCCACATACTCTGGCGCACGGCCCCGGCCTTCAATTTTTAAAACCTGAATTCCCGAATCGATAACCTGATCTAAGAAATCAATCGTACATAAATCTTTAGGCGACATCATGTATTCGTTATCCAATTCGATTTCAAAACCAGTTTCCTGATCGATAACAGTATATTTTTTTCTGCAGTTTTGTTTGCAGGCCCCACGATTAGCAGACGAGTTATGCGAATGCAAACTCAGATAACATTTACCGGAAACCGCCATGCACAAAGCACCATGGCCGAAAATTTCGATTTCGACCAAATTTCCGTTTGGACCTTTTATCTGCTCCTTCTCAATCTGAGCCGTAATATTCTTTACCTGGCGTAGGCTCAATTCACGGCTTAAAACCATTGTATCTGCGAATAAACTATAAAACTTTATGGTTTCGATGTTGGTTATATTCAACTGTGTCGAAATATGAATTTCCATTCCAATTGATCGGGCCATTGCAATTACAGCCTGATCAGAAGCAATCACCGCAGTAATATTGGCCTCTTTTGCCTTATTCAGTAATGTTTTAACAACTGATAAATCATGATCGTAAATAATTGTATTTAATGTAAGGTAACTTCGAACGTTTTTAGATTCACATCGGTTCGCAATTTCTCTTAAATCTTCAATCGTAAAATTCACCGTTGAACGTGCACGCATATTAAGCTGTTCAACACCAAAATAGACAGAATCACAACCATTATCTAAAGCAGCCTGAAGCGAATCAAAATCTCCGGCAGGAGACATGAGTTCGATTTTATTTGTAATAGTCATTTTTGATTTTATTATTCCAATGATATGTTTTCCGAATCTACTCGTCTAACAATTGGCAAAAATAATGTGGGTATAGATTAGATTTCTATGATTTTTATCATAGTCTATATTTTAAAAATTATTTATAAACCGTTGCGCAATCTTTATCAAAAATAGTCCACGGTTTCAACCGTGGGAAACGTTTTTGATTCAATCTTGTAAAACATATATGCGCTATGGATACTCGCTGCGTTCCTGCGGTTGAAACCGCAGGCTATGTTTTTCTATATGGATGTTTTTCAAATATAACCCGTGGTTTCAACCACGGGAAACGTAGCGATGAACATCTTCAACAACAGCGAAAGACTAAAACTTGTAAAACAGACGATCGTTGTGGATACTCGTTGTGTTCCTCCGGTTGAAACCGCAGGCTATGTTTTCTTTCAATGATTTTTAAATATAGCCCGTGGTTGAAACCACGGGGAACGTATTGATAAGAATCATTGATCCCCCAATCCATGCAATTTTACAAAATCATCGAATTCATCTTGTCCGTTTTTCTTAAGATGATGTTGCTTTTGATTTTTAATATAATTATAAACTGCATCTAACTGGGATTCGCTAACAGAGAAAGCCGCAAAGCCAGTTTGCCACGCAAATTTTTCAAGGATAAATTCTCCTCTATTCATAAAATGAGAAGAACTTCCTTTAATTTGCTTTACAATATCTGAAACAGTTTTTTGTGGATTTTGTAAAAATAAGACATGCACATGATCTGGCATTCCATTGATGATTCTAACTGGACACCCGAGTTCAATCAGCTCTTGCCAAATGAAATCATACAATGTTTTCTGAATAGAAAAATCAAATTAGTTCCTGTCGATTCTTGGTTGCCCAAATTGCATGAACCCATAATTTGGTAAAAGATTGTGACATAATGTAAATTAGCTTAAAATTTCGCTAATTTACAATTTTATACAATTTATCTGACAAACGAATACGGAAAGGTACCTCAAAAGTAACCTTATCACCAATTTTAGCCGTTGAAGTTTCGGCTCCGTCAACGATCAGTTTTTCTAAAACCATTTCCTGATTACCAGTCGTTGGCCCCGAAATTAAAATTTTATCACCGGCATTTAGCTCTTGGTTTTCAATCGTAAACTGTGCCACTTGTGCTTTTACATAATAATGCTCTGCTTTTCCAAGAAGTACTTTTTTTACTTTTACTTTCTGACGAATATCAACAGGTTTTTCTGCTGCAGCCAAAGCCGTATTGGGTAAATCACCTGAATGTTTGAATTTCAAATTTTCCGATTTTCCTTTTCTGAAAACTTTGTTTCCAACTTGTTTTCCGGTTCTCAATCGAACCTGATCTACCAAAGGCATGTGGATAATTTCTAAACATTCTGTAGAACAACAGTTTTCCATTGCCGTTTTACATTCATCACACTGAATAAATAATAAATGACAGCCATCATTCTCGCAATTGGTGTGATTGTCACAAGGCTTTCCGCATTGGTGACATTGCGAAATGATATCTTCTGTAATTCTTTCACCTAAACGATTATCAAATACAAAGTTTTTTCCGATGAATTTGCTTTCCAGGCCTTCTTCCTCAATTTGTTTGGCGTAATTGATGATACCACCTTCTAATTGAAAAACATTTTTGAAACCCTGATGTTTGAAATATGCACTTGCTTTCTCACATCGGATTCCTCCGGTACAATACATGACAAGGTTTTTATCTTCTTTATGATTTTGAAGCTGTTCATTGATGATAGGTAAACTCTCTCTAAAAGTTTCAACATCAGGAGTAATAGCATTTTTAAAGTGCCCTACTTCACTTTCGTAGTGATTTCTAAAATCGACTACAATCGTATTTGGATCCTCTAAAATCTCGTTGAACTCTTTGGCTTTTAAATGAACCCCTATATCGGTTACATCAAAAGTTTCGTCGTTTAGACCATCAGCGACAATTTTATGACGAACTTTAATCGTTAATTTTAAAAAGGAATGATCGTCATGTTCTACAGCTTCATTCAATCGTATGCCTTTCATAAAGTCGTAGACATTCAAAGTTTCTCTAAAAGCCTCCAAATTTTCGGCAGGAATACTCATTTGAGCATTAATACCTTCGTTAGCAACATAGATTCGGCCTAAAGCATCAAGCTTGTTCCAGGCAATAAATAAATCGTCGCGAAATTTTTTGGGATCTTCAATTTTGGCATACGCATAGAAAGACAACGTTAGTCGTTGTTTACCGGCATCATCGATTAAGATAGCTCTTTCTTCTGCGCTCAAAGTGTTATACAGTTGCATGCTATAAACAGTTTTAAGTTAAGAATTATGTGTGATTTTTAAAATCTGCTGCAAAAATAAGATTTATTTTCAGATTAAAAATGCTATTAACATTTCATCTCATTTTTCCTGGTGAAAAAAAAGTCCCAAATTTATAGAAGATTGCAATTTATAATTTATCCTAAAACAGCTTTAAAAGGATATTACAATAAATACATCCGTAATAAAAATGAAAGGCTCTTTTTCTACATTTTTGCTAAAAAAATGTTAACTTAGCTTTGGACTTAATTGGTTTCTAGTTAGTTGAATATTAATACATCTTAATATAAATTAAAAATGAACAAAATTTACCCTTCAGCAATCCTACTCCTTTTCTTTCTTTCAGCCTGTAAAAAAGAAACTCCTCCAGCGCCCAAACCACTTGAAATTTCAGTTCTTACTGTTTTAAATCAGGATGTAAACGTAGAATCTGAATATACGGGACAAACTTACGGTCAGTCCGATATTCAAATAAATCCGCGTGTTGATGGCATTATTATAAGTTTAAATTTTAAAGAAGGGGGCTTTGTTACCAAAGGACAACTGCTGTATACCATAGATCCACTACCCTATAAAGCAAAAAGAGACCAAGCCGAAGGAACACTGGCAGAATCACAGGCACGTTTGGCAAAGACCAAAGCAGACTTAGATATGATCGCCCCCCTAGCCAAGATAAATGCCGTTAGTCAGAGAGAATTAATTTCGGCTAAATCAGCATACAATGCTTCTCAGGCTCAAATTAAAGCATCACAGGCCTCCTTAGAAAATTCGAAAATTGAACTGGGTTATTGCCGAATTGAAGCACCCATTTCAGGTTTAATCGGAATATCAAAAGTAAGAGTTGGTGATTATGTGAGACCTGGCGCGGCGTCTGTTCTGAATACAATCTCTGATTTGGGTGATGTAAGAGTTCGATTTACAATGAGTGAACAGGAATTTCTACGTCTATTCAGAGAATTCAACAAACCCAATTCTCCTTTAAAAGGTTCTGGCGCAACAGTTTCGCTAAAGTTATCTGACGGTTCTGTTTATCCCGAAACCGGTAAAGTCAGCTTTGCCGACAGACAGATTGATCCTTCTACCGGAGCTATAACATTTGAAGCTGCATTCGCAAATCCGGACAAATTGTTACGCCCGGGACAATATGTAAAAATTGCACTACTTACTGACGTTCGTAAAGATGCGATCGTTATTCCGCAACGTGCTGTTATTGAAGTACAGGGTATTTTTCAGGTTTATGTATTAGGAAAAGACAATAAGGTTAATATGCAAATTGTAAAACCCGGTCCAGCTGTAAAAGATGGTTACGTTATTGAAGATGGCTTAAAACCCGGAGACAAAATAGCCATGGGAGGTACTTCATTATTAAAAAATGGAAGTGTTATTACGCCAAAAGTAATTCAATGGCAATTGGGTCAGACTGAAACTGCAGCAACTAAATAACTTTTACACCTTGTATTATGGGAGAATTTTTCGTTCGAAGACCAATCGTTGCTATTGTAATCAGTATTATTATTGTGATACTTGGATTATTGGCATTACAAAAAACGCCTATTTCACAATACCCGGACATCAACCCGCCTGTTGTTAAAATCAATACCAGTTTTACAGGTGCCAATGCGCTAAATGTCGAACAGGCCGTTGCTACGCCCATTGAACAAAAAGTAAATGGTGTAGAAAATATGCTGTACATGAAATCTACCAATACCTCTGACGGTGCTTGTACTATTGAAGTAACTTTTGATGTGGGAACCAATTTGGATAATGCTAACATGCTTACTCAAAACAGGCAAAATCAATCCTCCCCATTTATGCCCCAAAGTGTAAAACAGCAAGGTGTAGTAGTAAAAAAGTCCTTATCATTTCCGATGATGCTATTTACAGTCACGTCAAACAATCCAAAATATGATGCTAAGTTTTTAAACAATTATGCCAGTATCAATATCGTAGATCAATTGGCCCGTATAAAGGGTGTTGGTGAGGTTTCTCTTTTTGGAGGAAGTGACTATTCGATGCGTATTTGGTTAAAGGCCGATGTCATGAGCAAACTGGGTGTTACTGTTGATGATGTAAAAAATGCTTTAAACGCCCAAAACATGATTAGTCCCGGAGGGAAGTTTGGAGCTGAACCCGCACCACCGAGTACCGAATTTACTTATGGTGTTACACTTCAGGATCGTTTAGTAACCGAAAAGCAATTTGGAGAAATCGTTGTGCGAAGTAAAAAAGATGGCGCACAGGTTTTACTAAATGACATTTCCAGAATTGAGTTAGGAACCGAAAATTACAGTTCGTCTGCACGTCGCAACAGTTCTCCAAGTGCCGTAATGGCTGTTTACCAAATGCCCGGTAGTAATGCGCTTGAAGTGGCAAAACTAGCCAAAAATGCTATGAAAGAGCTGTCTCAAAAATTCCCAAAAGACATTGAATATCAGGAATCACTGGATACAACCCTTGCTATTACTGCCGGAGTTGAAGATATTGTCCATACGCTCTTTGAAGCGGTTATTCTGGTTATTCTGGTTGTGTTTATTTTTCTACAAAACTGGCGCGCCACATTAATCCCTTTAATAACCGTTCCGGTTTCATTAATTGGAACAATTGCCGTTTTCCCGTTATTAGGATTTTCAATAAACACACTTTCGCTCTTAGGATTAGTGTTAGCTATTGGTATCGTAGTCGATGATGCCATAGTTGTGGTAGAAGCTGTAATTCATCATATCGAGAAAGGCAAAAGCCCCCGGGAAGCCACGATTCAGGCGATGCGCGAAGTATCCGGTCCTGTAATTGCCATTGCCCTAATCTTGATTGCCGTTTTTGTACCTGTTGCAATGACTCCGGGAATTACAGGTCGTTTTTATCAGCAGTTCGCCATAACTATTGCGGTATCAGTTGCATTCTCTGCCTTTAGTGCGTTATCTTTAAGTCCGGCCTTATGCGCCATGTTGCTAAAACCGACAAAACCAATCGAAGAGCAAACCGGGTGGTTAGCCAAATTTTTCGCGGGATTTAATCGGATTTTCGAAAAGGTTACCGGAAAATACATTAAAGGAGCCACTTTCTTTGCCAAAAAATCAATGCGAATTGTTGTATTACTAGCCGTTATTCTTGCTGCTGTTGTATTATTAGGCAAAAAAATTCCATTAGGATTTATACCTGAAGAAGATCAGGGCTATGTATTAGTCAATATGTCTTTACCGCCTGCCTCTTCCTTACAGCGTACAGATGAAGTATCCCGAAAAGTAGACCGCTTTTTAAAAGAAGAAAAATCCATATTGTCCTATACGACCATAAATGGTTTTAGTATGCTTACCAATTCGTACCAGTCTAATAGTGCATTTGTCTTTATCTCCTTAAAACCTTGGGAAGACAGAGATGAAACCTCTAAACAATTTGTAGACCGTTTAAACAAAAAATTTGCAACTGAAATTACTACAGCTTCTGTATTTGGATTTGGCCCTCCTGCAATTCAAGGTCTGGGTGCCTCTGCAGGTTTTAGTTTAATGTTACAGGACAGAGGCGGAAATACACCACAATATTTGGCAGAGCAAACTCAGGCTTTTATAGCTGCAGCTCAGAAGCGTCCTGAAATAAAACGAATTTACACCACCTTTAATGCGGGGTCTCCACAAATAAAACTCGATATCGATAACGACAAAGCCATGAAACTGGGCGTACCCGTCTCGAAAGTTACAGAGGCATTAGGTGCTTTTCTAGGAGGAAGTTATGTGAATGACTTTAACCGTTTTGGACGTCAATATAAAGTTTTCATACAAGGTGAAGCCGTTAACAGAGTAAAACCCGAAGACTTAAATCTAATTTATATAAAAAACAATGATGGCGACATGCTTCCAATATCCACCTTGGTAACCGCAACAAAAGTTATGGGTCCGGATTTTACCAATCGTTTAAACCTTTTCAGGTCGGCCGAAATTGGGGGAAGCCCCAGCGATGGTTACAGTAGTGCTCAGGCTCTGGAAGCTTTAGAAGAAGTCGCAAAACAAACGCTGCCTGCGGATATGGGTTACGATTACATCAACCTTTCCTATCAGGAAAAACATTCACCAGGTGGAAGTTCCGTGTTTATAATGGCATTGGTGTTTGTGTTTTTAATTCTGGCCGCACAGTACGAAAGTTGGAAATTACCCTTTAGTGTTTTATTGGGTGCGCCGTTCGCTGTTTTTGGAGCCTTTTTGGGACTGCTTCTCGCCAGAATAGGAAGCGATGCTTATGTTAACAACGTTTTTGCCCAAATTGGGTTAGTATTGTTAATTGGATTGGTCGCCAAGAATGCGATTCTTATTGTGGAGTTTGCCAAAGAAGAATATGAAAAAGGAAAACCGCTATATGAATCGGCTATGGTTGCGGCGAAACTTCGTTTCCGACCAATTTTAATGACCGCTTTTGCCTTTATTCTTGGCGTTGTTCCATTACTAACAGCTACAGGTGCCGGTTCTCAGGCTCGTATTGTAATGGGAATGGCTGTGTTTAGCGGTATGTTAATCGCCACCGTTCTGGGTGTATTAATTGTACCCGGCTTATTTGTCATGATTGAAAACATCGGAAAGAAAAAAGAAGATACGGTCGCAGCAGCAGAAAATAATAAGGACTCAAATACTACAGGCCATGATGATTAAGAAATATAAAATAATCGTAGTTATACTTGCACTTTCGCTATTACCTATGGGCTGTATGGTGGGACCGAAGTATACAAAACCTGAACAGCAAAAATCTGATTCTTATCAAAACGAACGAAATTTAGACAGCCTCGCTTCGGTCACTAATTTAAAATGGTTTGACATATTTAATGATGATGTTTTAAAAGGTCTGATTACAAAAGGGCTTCAAAACAATTATGATTTAAAAATTGCGGTCACCAGAATTGATCAGCTTCGAGCAGAATTAGGATACTCTAAAACAAACTTATTGCCTTCCTTTCAATACGGAGCAACCATAAACAGTAATGAGAAAAACCTGACGCCATCGAATGTTGGCGCAAGCATGTCCTGGGAAATTGATTTTTGGGGAAGGTACCGTCATGAAAACAATGCCGTACAAAATGAACTCCTTGCGACCGAAGAAGCACGCAAGGTGGTACTTTCAAATATTGTGAGTAATATTGCTACCGCTTATTTTCAGATGCGCAATTTTGATGATCAATTAGAAATCGCACAGCAAACCCTTTCTACCAGAGAAAAGTACTATGAAATCATCAATCAAAGATTTAAAAGCGGCTATATCTCTGAGGTCGACAAAGTACAAATAGAACAGCAGGTTGCTATTGCCGAAGCTACTATTCCAAACATTAAGAGACAAATAACTGTTCAGGAAAATATCATTTCTCTACTTACCGGCCAGCTTCCTTCACAAATTCCCAGAGGAAAATCTAATACCGAACTGCGAATCGTAAGCGAGATACCGTTGTCGATCCCGTCTTCTTTGCTGGAAAACAGACCAGATGTAAAAGCGGCAGAGTTAAAATACAAAGCTTCAAACGAAAGAATCGGAACAGCTCAAGCCATGCGTTTTCCTTCTCTTAATCTCGCAGCAATTGCAGGATTTGCCAGTGCTGATTTAGGCAACCTATTTTTAGGCAGTTCTTATTCGCAAAATGCCTCTGCAGGCATTGCGGGTCCTATATTTGCTTTTGGGAAAAATAAACGAAGAGTGGAAATATACAGACAACAGGCTGAAGAACTCAAATTTGCCTATCAAAAGACCTATATCTCGGCCGTTACAGAAGTCGAACAATCCATTCAAAACATCAAAACGTATAAAGACGAATGGGAAGCACGCAACAGACAGGTTAAAGCAGCTTTAATAAATTACAAGCTCTCCTACGAAAGATATGACAGCGGTTATGTTTCTTATCTGGAAGTTTTAGATGTCGAAAGTAACTTATTTCAGGCTCAGTTAAGTCTTGCCCAGTTATCTGAAAGACAATTGAGCTCAATGGTACAATTGTACAAAGCCCTTGGCGGGGGATGGAATCTTTAAAGGTTCTGAGTTGCTGAGGTTCTAAGGAACTAAGGTTATAAAACTGTAAAACAACAGAAAGCACTATTTTCATAGTGCTTTTTTATATAACCTTTGTGCCTTTGTACCTCTGTCACTTTGTGCCTAAAACCTTAGAACCTCAGCAACTCAGAACCTTAGTCCCTTTAGGAATTAACAAAACTCCTCAAAGGCATCTTTCAAGTTCTCCGCGATCAATTCAGCTGGACGGCCTTCGATGTGGTGACGCTCTAACATGTGAACCAATTCTCCGTTTTTGAACAAAGCCATAGATGGCGATGATGGAGGGAAAGGAAACATATGTTGTCTAGCAGCATCAACTGCTTCTTTATCAACACCAGCGAAAACTGTGATTAAGTGATCTGGTTTTTTAGCGCCTTCTAAACTCATTTTTGCTCCCGGACGTGCATTTCTTGCAGCACAACCACAAACAGAGTTTACAACAACTAAAGTGGTACCTTCAGCTTTGATAGCATTATCTACAGCGTCAGCACTATGTAAATCTTGAAAACCAGCAGCAGTTAATTCAGCTTGCATTGGTTTTACCATTTCTTCTGGATACATATTTTTTATTTTTAAGTTTTACTTTTGAACTGCAAAGTTACAAAGTTTACTCGCAACTACTTAAATTCAGGTATAAAGTTTTGTTATAGTTCAATTGTTATTTGCTAAACTTTTTTTGGTAGGGATAAGTCTCATAGATCGTATTGTCTTCATTGATCGAAAAACCTTTGGCTGCATCTTCTCTTGCCACACCAACCAAAGCCACGACTTCTTCTCTTGGTTTTCCTTGTTGCAACCAGCAAATGGCTTTATAATATTTTACATCCGAAAATTCAGGATATACTTTGAGCGCTTTATCAAAAATAACAAGTGCTTCGTCCCATTTTTTGAGCTCATATTTGGCAATTCCCTGATAAAAATACGCTGTAGGATGTTCTAATTGTTGTCTGTTTTTATAAATGTCATTTACATAATCGTCAAACAGCTTTTCGGCTTTATCGTATTCATTCAATTGCAAATAACAAAGCCCTATATAAAAACTATAGGTATGATCCATGACATAACTGTTTCCGTAAAGTTTAATGCATTCTTCAAAATCAACAATCGCACTTTTATACGTTTTCGCAAAAATACATTTTATAAAAGCCCGGTACGGAAGCCATTCTTGTTTATTATAACGAACGGCTTTATCCAGAAAAGGCATTCCGACTTCGTATTTCTTGCATTTAAAATACGGCATTGCTTTTTGTTGCCACAGATAAGCTATTGTGCTATCTTTTTTTAGACCTTCGTCGATGCAATTTTGCCATTCTGACATTTGAAAAGTATAATTGTACTTATAGGCACAACTGTCTAAGTATTTGACCTGAATAGCATCCTGAGCTTTATTTTTGGATACTTGTGCAAAAGAGATAATCGAAAAAAAGAAACTGAATGCTAAAATAATGTTTTTCAAAGGTTATTGGTTTAAGTTAAATTTATTTGGAAGAAAAATCACTCTAAATAACGCTTTTATAAATGGCACTTTAGGACACTTTAAAATAACTTTAACATCTTCGATCAAAGTAGTTTCTTCGTCTAAGAATTTAAAGATCAAAGACGGATTTCCTTTTTTGAATAATGACGAAAAAATACTGCTCCCCAATTCATTATGACGATATAGAATATCCAAAAGCAGTAAATCATAAAACCAGAATCTGTTTTTTTTATGAAAGGCACTTAATTTTAGTGACATTGAAGAACTAAGAAAGGACACTAATTCAGATGATTTCTTATCCGAATTTCTAAAAGTATAGCCCGTACTTGCTTTCGTCCAGCCCCCGGCTGTTCCAATATTCAAAACGCGTTTGGTGTTTTTCTTCCAAAACGGATAAGCGGTCATTGGGATACTTCCCTGCTCCTTTTCCAGAATTTCGTATGGATGAACTCCTAACTTCTCCAGATAAATCTGAATTTCATTTTCGTACTCTTCCTTAGAAAGTAAAATTTCAGAAAATAGTGTGTATTCTACCAGGGCTTCGGTTTTTGAAAGGGGCAGAACATACATAAAGCGTGTATTTTGTTTTTGTTCGACTGAGAAATCCATAAAAGTGGCTTGTTGCGGATCGAAGACTTCCTTTTCAGATTTCACAAACCATCCTGTAAAGTGCTGTTGTAAAACAGGATATTTCGTTTGACTTAATGCAAAAGATGAAGTATAAATACTATTGAACAGCTGATTGCAGGTATACCTATTTTCTTCAGTTCCAATAAAAACATGGGTTTCAAGTTCGTTGATATCGGTTACTTTTTCATTTAAAAAAGTAATATTGTAATGTTTCGAGAGTTCTTCAAAAACAAAATTATAAAAGTCTAATCCTCTAATTTGGCTGTATTGATACGGATTCAGGTTCAAATCACGCTTGGAATTTTCATCAGCAAACAAAGCAGAATCCCATTTTTTTAAAACAATCGGATTCCAAATCGTTTCATGATTGGCCCAAAAGCACCAGGTTCGGTCATTTGTCTTTTTTACATCCTGATCCAGTAATAAAACCGATTTGTCTAAAAAATTCCCGGAAAGTGCCATTTTGTAAACGGTCATCAAAGCCGCTAAACCTGTTCCGGTAAAAATGTAATCAAAGTGTTTAATTTGTGAAGAATTCATCTTCAAAAATAAGAAATTTTATTCTTGCAGCTTTTCTAAAATCAGTTTAAAATCGGCAGGATTAAGGGAGTTATTGTACTGCAGAAGTATCTCGTTCTTTTCATCCAAAACACATAAAACCGGATATACAATTTGATTGTTGATGGTTCCGAGCTGCAAAGCTAGCTCATGAACTCCAACATTATTCCCTGTAGGTTTGTATTTAAAAATCTGATTGTTAAAAGTAATCTCTCGCTTTTCTTCGGCATTAAAATCGACGAAGTAAAAATCGGAATTGAGTTTTTCAATGATTTCCTGATTTTTGAAGGTTGTCGATTTCATTCTTTGGCAATACTGACACCAATCGGTATGAATGAAAACAATGATTTTCCGTTTTTGAGTTTGCTGTAAAGCATCTACTTCCTCAAAAGTTCTGCCTTTCAGCTGGCAAAATCCCGTTGAAGTTACTCCGAAGAAGAAAATAAGTAATAATAGCTTTTTCATTGTTTTGTTTCTTGCCACAGATTGTAAAGAATTTCTGTTTTGCCACGAATTTCACAAATTACAGCTAATTTTTTAGACAAAAATTTACGATTCAATTCGTGTTAATTCGTGAAATTCGTGGCAAAAGAAAAAACCCTCATCATGATTTAAATCTATGGCCCATAAATTTACCTAAAATTGTATCGCAATCCTAAAAACCCTCGAATGGTCTGGTTTTGTCCGTAAACATAAGTGGTATCAAAAGTCAAACCGTACGGATTATCAGGTGTAACCAGTACTTTTCCCGCTGAATCGTACTGCACATTTTTATCAAACGGATCATTGGTTCTCGAAATCAAAAACGGATTATTCTGCTTTGGAGTAAAGTTCAATAGGTTTTTTACTCCTCCGTAAAGTTCGAAATTCTTCCAGCCTGTATAGCTAAATTGAATGTTCTGAATGCTGTACCAGGGCGAATTTGGATTTCTAGGATCGTATTCGTTCAATAATGGCAGTTTCATTGGGCTGTAAACATTTCCTGTATAATCCAACAGTAAATTCCAAGGTTCTATTTTATAAGATACACTCCAGGTTCCGGTAAATCTTTCGGTTAAAAAGGGTCTTTGTGAAATTCCGTCTTGAACATTTTTATTGTCTAAGACAGTAGCTCCAAGGATAAACTTTAAACTATTAGTGAAATTAACATCAACATTCGTACTGATTCCCTGACTGATAGCGTAACCATCAATATTGTCATAAATAATTTTATTGGGATCGGTTTCATAATCTGAAATGATTTTATTGCTGAAGCGGGTATAGAAAGCTGTTGTTTCAATTCCGATAAAAATACCGCTGTCAAAGTTTATCTTCTGAATATAATTCAAGTTTACGTTTACCGATTTTTCCGGTTTTAAATTATTCTGAATCACAACATCTCGCGATCCTGTTAGGGCAGCATGATCTTCTGTAAACAAATTGACAACCCTAAATCCTGTTCCGGCATTTAATCGGAAGATCGTATTATCATTTGCCTTAAAACGATACGCAAATCTGGGTGTAAAGATAGAACCGTGAATGGAGTTATAGTCGTATCGTGCTCCCAGTAAAACCTGACTCTTCGACGAAAACGTGATCTCATCCTGAACAAAAATTCCCGGTAGCCAAGTGCTTTCGGCCTCTTTTGTTGCCGGTGTATTGTCGTTGTAATACGAATATCGAGTCGCGATTCCGGCAAGGAAATCATTTCTCCCTAACTTTTTATCCCAGGTCAATTGCAGGAAACCTATTTTTTGATTCGCGATATATGATGTTGTTCCGTAACGACTGTCCTGATAATGCACGTTTCCGGAGAAAGAAAGAATCAGTTTCTCTTCAAAAGGCAATTGATAACTTCCGATTAATTCTCCTCTTTTGGTATAAATACTTTCACCGTAAATTTCGTCACCACCACGGTATTTTTTCTCCCAACGAACGTCTCCACCCCAGCGATCTTCATACATACCTCGTGCTGCGATCGTAAAAAGACGATTATTATTGCGTTGAAAGCTCCATTTATTAAAAACAGAAATCCTTTTAGAAAGTGTCACATCTGTAAAATTATCTTTGTCTTTATCGATAACCTGATCGTAGTTGAAATAATTAACCCCTATAAGTGATGTCGCTTTTTTTCCGGCATTAAACTTCATTCCTAAATCAAGATTGTTTTCAAAATAAGTAGTTGTAAAGTAATCCGCAGAAAAAACCGGAGCATTCGTTGGATTTTTGGTAATAATATTGATTAATCCTCCCACAGCCTCACTTCCGTAAAGAGAAGAAGCAGGCCCTTTTACAATTTCTATTCTTTCAACCAAAGAATTTGGAATTCCTGACAATCCATAAACTGTCGAAAGACTGCTAACTATTGGCATCCCGTCGATTAAAACCAAAGTATATGGTCCTTCCAAACCGTTTATATGGATATCTCCAGTATTACAAACCCCACAATTTAGCTGCGGTCTGACTCCGTTTATATTCTGAAGCGCTTCATAAATACTGGGTGTTGGATTCCTTTTAAAGAAAACCGGCGAATAAACCTCAACGGGAACGGCACTTTCCAGACGTTTTACTGCTTTTAAGGTCCCTGAAACAACCACTTCATTCAATTGATTGTCTGTATCGTCCAATTCAAAATCATAGGATTGAGCAGCGTCCTTCGTAACATCAATCTTCTTTTTTAAAGTCTGAAAACCTACCAGCGAAACCTGAAGTGTATAATTTCCAACCGGAACATTTTCGAAGTTGTAATATCCCAAACTATCCGTAACTGCTCTGTATTTTGTTCCTGCTAAATGTACGTTTGCCAACTGTAACTGATGACCGTCACCGGAGATAATTCCCGAAACAGAGCTGGTTTCCTGAGCAAATGAAAACTGTAAACAAAATAAAAGCAGTATCAAAAATAGTTTTTTCATTGTTATAAAATTAAATTTAGACAAAACTAAAAATTAAATTTGACAAATATTGTTTCTAAAGCAAAAAACTTTCAAAATAGACTATAATTCAATATTTTGCGGGAGTTTTACTGACATCAAAAAAGAGTTAGTCTCTTTCCTCTTTAAAGGAGATTAATCAAATTTTGCTCTTGCAAACGGAGACATACCCTATAATTTAATGTGAGATGAAATGCCTTTTGACAAACTACAGCAACTCCGTCTCTATGTTTTTACTAAAAAATAATTTAGACAAATGATTCGTCAATGAGTTCTTTATTGATTGATGCCCCTGCGAAAGATCCGGAAGAAACAGCCATCGCAACGGATCTTGCCTGAATATGGCAATCGCCACTGGCAAAAACTCCCGGAATTGTAGTTTTTTGAAGTGCATCTACTTTCAGCAGACCTTGTTCGGTCAGTTCGCAGCCTAAAGATCCCGGCAGCGGACAGTGTTGTTCAAAAGGTGATCTGAAATAAATGGCTTTCACTTCAATTTTGGATTGATTTTTAAAAACAATATGTTGAACATATCCGTTTTCTTGCTTTACAACTGCAATTTCATCCTCTACAATTTGAATTTTATGTTCTTGCAAAATCTTAGATTGTTCTAAAGTAAAAGCAGATTTTCCGTTGGTCAATATTCTTAAATCAGTAGTCCAGTTTGAGATGAGTTTAGCATACTCAAAACCCAAATCTCCATTGGCAATAATCGCCGTTTTCTCTTTTTTAACCTCATACCCATGACAATACGGACAATGTAAAATCGAAATCCCCCAACATTCTTCAAAACCATCAATTTTAGGAAGAAGGTCTCTTACTCCCGTAGCGAATAATATCTTTTTAGAAATGAACACATCTCCCGATTGTGTTTCAATTTCAAATCCTTCTCCCGCCTCAACTGTTTTAATTGCCAATCCGTTATAAAAGTGAACGGTATCGTAAAAGTCAACTTGCATTAAAGCTTTCGCTGAAATAACTGCGGGTTTCTCCCCATCATGTGTTATAAAATTATGGGAATTCGGCGTTTGTCGGTTACAAGGCAAACCACTATCGATAACCAAAACCTGTCGTAAGGAACGCCCCAAACTCATTGCTGCTGAAAGCCCGCTATAACTGCCTCCAATAATTATAACCTCATATGTATTGTTGTGTATCATTCTTTTCTATCTTTAAGAAGTTCTTGGTATTGGAAAAAGATCGTTTTTTGGAAAGAAACCATCCTGAAAATCTACAATCTCATCTGCTGTACAAAGACATTTTTTCAGTTCGCTGAGAATTTCAGTCTCTTTCATTTTCTGACCAATAAAAACAAGTTCGTTGAGTCTGTCACCAAAATTAGAAGTCCATCTTTCTTCAATAATATCCTGAAATTCAACAAAATTATTAAAAGTCATTCGTTCGCTTAGCGGCATACTCGCCCACCATACTCCGGCTCCTTCGGCTTTCATCGATCCGCCGGCCTGGCTCCAGTTTATGGCTTGTTCCGGTCGGGAAGCCAGCCACAATAGCCCCTTGCTCCGAATGATGTCCGTAGGAAAATCTGATGTAATAAAATTCCACAATCGATTGGGATGAAAAGGTCGCGGATCTCTAAACACAAACGAATTAATTCCGTACTCCTCTGTTTCGGGTGTATGAATTCCTTCTAACTCCCTAATCCAACCCGCTGAATTTTCAGCCTCTTCATAATTGAATAATGCTGTATTTATAATTTCGTTTGGATTTACTTTCCCTGAAACCGAATTAATTATTTTCGCCACAGGATTAATTTTTTTTATAAAAGCGCTCAGAAACTCTAGTGATTTTTCACTAATAAGATCTGTTTTATTCAGAACAATTACATTCGCAAATTCTACCTGATCTACCAAAAGATTGACTATTGTTCGATTGTCATTTTCAATATTGGACACGTTTTGCTCCTGCAATGTTTTAGCGGAACCGAAATCTTTAAAAAAGTTAAAACTATCCACAACGGTAACCATCGTATCGATAAAACTAAACCTGGACAAATCAATATTCTCCTCTTCATTCACAAACGAGAACGTTTGGGCCACCGGAATGGGTTCGCTAATCCCGGTACTTTCGATAAGTAAATAATCAAACCTGTCTTCTTTTGCGAGTTTTTCGACTTCAAGCATCAAATCTTCCCGCAGAGTACAGCAAATACAACCATTAGTCATTTCGACCAATTTTTCCTCCGTTCTGGATAAGGTGTGTTCGTTCTTTACGAGTTGCGCATCAATATTAATTTCACTCATGTCATTAACAATCACAGCAACTTTCAATCCTTCTTTGTTGTGAAGGATGTGATTCAGGAGTGTCGTTTTTCCTGCGCCAAGAAATCCGCTTAATACGGTTACGGGTAGTTTTTTCATTTTTAAGCGTGTTTATGGTTTTTATAATTCAGCAGATGTCCGATAATCATTCCGATGCCACCTACGAAAATCAGATCCAGATGAATATCCAATATAATTTCACTCAGAATACTAATCCAAATAAGGGACATCGATAAAATCAAAGTTGTAGCTACTAAAAGACTTGATTTTTTAATAATTTTGAGAACTGCAACTAAACCTAAGGAAGCAAAGGTCAAATCGATAAACGGATTGTGACTTAAGCCCAAAGGCAAAATAGTAAGAAGCGGAAATACGAGACAATGAACCAAACAAATGGTAGCACTTGAGATTCCTAATATATCGTAAAAAGGTGTCGTTGTTTTCTTCATTTTCAGTACATTTGCTTAATGCAATTTTGTTGCAAATATATAACTTTATTTCAAATGCAACATTGTTGCATTAATATTTTTTAATGCTTTGAAAATGAAAACAACAAGAAATACAGCAGCAAAAACAGCCGTTCTCGAGATTTTTGACAAATCTAAGACCGCCTTGTCTCATACAGAAATTCACAAACAAATTGATGATTTATGCGATCGCGTGACGATCTACAGAATTTTAGACCGACTGGTAAATGATGATATTATACATAAAATCGTAAATCTGGACGGGACTGTAAAATATGCGAAATGCCATCATCATGCGCAAAGAGTACACATTCATAACCACGCTCATTTCAGCTGTGAAAAATGTTTAGAGGTAACTTGTCTGGAAAATGTAAAACCGAGTTACATTATTCCGCACAATTATAAAGTAAATGATATAAACTTCACCTTGTCAGGATTATGTCCGAATTGTTTGAATTCAAACATTTAAGTTTTAGACTTGTCTAAAAATATTGTTGTGCGAACATCATTTATCCCTATATTTGTTCAAACAACATTTTTACAATGACCAAATCTTTAGAAGAAGTTCACCAATCGGTTGCAACACAGCATAAAAAAACAGGTTTCAGAAAAATATTAGCATTTTTAGGTCCAGCATACCTCGTAAGTGTAGGCTACATGGATCCCGGAAACTGGGCGACAGACATCGCCGGAGGTAGTCAGTTTGGATATTCTTTACTTTGGGTTTTGCTGATGAGTAATTTAATGGCTCTGTTACTTCAGAGCTTAAGCGCAAGACTGGGAATCGTGACACAACGTGATTTGGCCCAGGCATCGCGAGAGACCTATTCTAAATTCATCAATTACATTTTATATTTTTTAGCCGAAATCGCCATTGCGGCCTGTGATCTTGCCGAAGTTCTTGGGATGGCGATCGGAATTAATCTTCTTTTTGACATTCCGTTGATCGAAGGAGTTTTAATCACAGTATTAGACACTTTCTTGTTATTATTCCTAATCAACAAAGGAATCCGAAAAATGGAGGCTTTTATTATTGTACTCGTAGCAATCATAGGATTTTCTTTTATATTCGAAATGATTTTTGCCGAACCAGAGCTGGATAAAGTTATTTATGGCTTAGTACCTTCAATTCCAAGTTCTGCTGCTTTGTATATCGCGATTGGAATTATTGGTGCAACGGTCATGCCCCACAATTTATACTTGCATTCTTCACTGGTACAAACCCGAAAATTCGACAGAACTCCCGCCGGAATTAAACAGGCGCTGAAATACAACTTTATAGATTCGACCATCGCCCTAAACCTTGCCTTTTTTGTAAACGCCGCCATTTTGATTCTGGCAGCCGCCACCTTTTATAAAAACGGAATGTTTGAAGTGGCTGAAATTCAGGATGCGCACAAATTCCTGGAACCCTTACTGGGAACAAAATGGGCTCCTGTTTTATTTGCTGTCGCCTTAATTGCAGCCGGACAAAGTTCCACGATAACCGGAACTTTAGCCGGACAAATTGTAATGGAGGGTTATTTGAATTTACGCATCCAGCCTTGGGTACGCAGAATTATAACACGACTAATTGCTATTGTGCCAGCCGTTGTGGTGATTTTAATTTATGGAGAAAGCGTAACCGGAAAACTATTGATTCTTAGCCAGGTCATTCTAAGTTTGCAACTGGGTTTTGCTATTATTCCGCTAATTCATTTTGTGAGCGATAAAACCAAAATGAAAGGATTTCATATTTCTAAAACTACACAAGTCGCTGCGTGGATTATTGCTTCGATTATCGTAACCTTAAATGCAAAACTGGTGTATGACGAAATCACATCATGGCTAGAAAGTTCAAATCATCCGACGATTCTCTGGCTTACAGTTGTTCCACTTGCCTTTGGATTCCTTGCATTACTGCTTTATATCATATTCAAACCATTTGTCGCCAGAGTAAAATCGAATATCGAAAATCATTCACCACATCATTTAAAACTAGTTTATACACCAAAGGAAAATTACGGCAAGAAAAACATCGCAATCTCAGTCGATTTTTCTAAGGCCGATGAAGCTGCACTCAACAATGCCTTTGAACTGGGCGGAATTGATGCACAATATACCTTAATTCACATTGTTGAAACGGTTGGAGCTTTGATGTACGGAGGTAATGTCGACGATCATGAGACTACTATTGATGAAAAATTATTGTCAGAGTATCAGCAGATGCTCTCCTTAAAAGGTTTCAAAATCAAAACCGAACTTGGTTTCGGAAAACCGAACAGTGTGATTCCGAACATCATCAATGTGGGTAATTTTGATATTCTGGTGATGGGAACCCACGGCCACACCGGCCTAAAAGATATTTTGTTTGGCACAACCGTAGATAAATTGAGACATAAAATTTCTATACCTTTGCTAATTGTTAAATAAAGTGGCTGAGGTTCTAAGCTGCTAAGGTTCTCAGGTTTTCTTTTAGAGTCCTTTAACTTAGCTACTCAGAACCTCAGAACCTTAGAACCTCAAAAAAAATGACTTTTTCAGAAGAAAACTATCTTAAATCCATATACCACCTTACAGCTTCGAACGATACTGAGGTCAGTACGAATGCTATTGCCGAAATGATGGAAACCAAAGCTTCATCAGTCACGGATATGCTTAAAAAATTATCTGAGAAAGATTTGGTGAATTACAAAAAGTATCAAGGAGTTTCATTGACCGAAAACGGGAAACTTGCCGCCAAAATGATTGTTAGGAAACACCGTTTATGGGAAGTGTTTTTAGTCGAAAAACTAAACTTCTCCTGGGATGAAGTTCATGATATTGCCGAACAACTGGAGCACATCAAATCCGAGCAACTCATTAACCGCCTGGATGATTTTCTGGGAAATCCTACCGAAGATCCGCACGGAGATCCTATTCCCGATGCCAATGGACGAATCGTTAAAATCGAAAAACAATTGCTTTCCGAGTTGACAGAATACCAAACCGGAGTTTGTGTAGGCGTAAAAGATACTTCCTCAGAGTTCTTAAAGTACCTGGACAAACAGGGAATTGCTTTGGGATCAAAAATTGAATTCTTGTCGAAAGAATCGTTTGATTTATCTGTTAAAATTAAGGTTGATGGACGGGAATTATCCATTTCGAATAAAATTGCCTCTAATTTGTTTGTAAAGCTGGTTTAAAGGCTTGTTGTATTTGGTTTATAAAGGTTTTTCCAGACCTTAATTAAATAGACCGAGCCTACGGCTCTGAATCTTGTGGGTAATTTATGGTTTGGACGGATTAAAATCCGTCCCTACAAAACTAGGAACGAACCTATGACTCTCTTTAAATTATTACTTCCTGAAAAACAACAAATATTCGCGAAATTATTTTTAATCCATTGATCCATAAACACAAAGACAATGGTTTATCATTAGATAATGAGAAAATTAGATGCTTAATTTTCAATTATCTAATTACCTAATTTTCACATTAATCCGTATCTTGCTATATGGTGAAATTTTAGCTTTTTACTGAAAAATTTACTTTTTAAAATGATCGAATCAACTGTATTTCTTATCGGACTGTGAAACCCATTTTCCTGCAACATCAACATTTTGTCTCAGGAGCAAATTCAACTGACCAACATGATGCTGTACATGCCTCATGTTGTATAAAATCATCTCTATTCGGTTGTAATTCTTATTTGAGGTAATGAATCTTTCTTTTGAGGTTTCTTCGTTTAATCCTTCAATTAAATAGAAAATCTTTTTTCGAGAATACTCCAAATAGTCAAGTAATTCTTCTTTTAAGTAGATTCTGTCAGGTAAAATTCCTTGTGGATCAAACTCTGATAAAGAAAATGGTTCAGGTGGAGAAAAGGTATCGGGTTCTGTAGACGAATAATAATCCATCCAAAAAATCGTATGATAAACGGAATACCAAAAATCTTTCTTGTCCCAAAAAAGCTCAGGACAAACTAAAATAGAACTTTCGAGCATGTCTATTACAGCTCCAAATTGTCTCCATAATATCCCTCTAAGTTCATCCATAACTTACTTTTTAAACAATACCTTTCTCAATCATCTCCAGCATAACCAGCGATGCGTTCTTAAAAGTAGGTTCCTGTTCAATGATGCTTCCTGCATTCTTTTTATTTACTTTAAAAGTAACATCATTAACTGTTGTAAACAGAAGTGCCGTCAGAAATGGCTTTTTGATATAGGTACCTAAAACCAATAAAGCTTCATCCAGAGTATGAATAGTTTCAATTTCTTCTGTTTTGTAACGAGTAGTTAATGAAACAGAGAAGGTATTGTCTTCATTTAAAACTAAACGAAAATAAATATTCTTAATCTCGGTGTCGCCCATTGTTTTGGCCAAAGTCAATTTTGCGAAAGTTCCCGCCTGGATGCTTTCTTTAACTCGTTCACAAAAAAGGGCAAATATTGGTTCGTACATTTTTTAAAGATTCTAAGGTTCTGGGATGCTAAGGTTCTAAGTCTTTTACCGCAAAGTTCGCCAAGATTTACGCAAAGGACACAAGAAAAATTAAAAACTTGGCGAACCTTGCGTAAACCCTCGCGACCTTAGCGGTTATGAAAAAATTTATTTTCCGGTAAATTCAGCTTTACGTTTTTCTAAAAAGGCCGTTGTTCCTTCTTTGAAATCCTGAGTTCCGAAACATTTTCCGAATGATTTGATCTCAGTATCAAAACCATTTTTACCATCAGTATAGTTTGCATTGATAGCTTTTATGGCTTTAGCAATTGCAAATGGTGCATTTTTAATAATTTTTTGAGCAATTCCGGTAGTAAAATCCAAGAGCTCTGCTTGTGGTACTACATGATTCACTAAACCGTATTGTTTGGCCTCTTCTGCAGAAATCATAGCGGCAGTCATAATCATTTCCATCGCACGTCCTTTTCCAACTAACTGTGGCAGGCGCTGTGTTCCTCCATAACCTGGAATCAATCCTAAAGTTACTTCCGGCAATCCCATTTTTGCATTGTCCGAAGCTACTCTAAAATGACATGCCATGGCCAGTTCAAGTCCTCCACCAAGAGCAAAACCGTTAACAGCTGCAATTACAGGTTTTTTCAGATTTTCAATCAAATCAAATAATGTTTCCTGTCCTTCAGCAGCTAATTGTGCTCCTTCTACAATGGTATAATTGGCAAATTCTGAAATATCGGCTCCTGCTACAAATGCTTTCTCGCCACTTCCTGTGATAATGATAACACGAACATCATCATTTTTACCTAACAGTTTCACTGCTTTACTTAAATCACTGATAGTGGCTTTGTTTAATGCATTTAATTTGGTAGGTCTATTGATGGTTACGGTTGCAATTTTTTCTTCGATTGAGATTAAAAGATTTTCGTAGTTCATGATACTTATTTTATGAGTTTGTTATCGGTAAAGAAACCCTAAATGTAGTTCCTTTTCCGTAAGTTGATTCAAAGGTAATTGTTCCTTTGTAATTTTCGATAATGTTTTTGATAATTCCGAGCCCCAACCCCATCCCGCTTGTTTTCGTAGTAAACTTTGGTTCAAAGATTCTACTGATATCCTGTTTCTGAATTCCGATTCCGTTATCTTTTACCGCAATTTCGACATCGTCGTCTATGCGTTTTACTGTAACTACAATCGATTTATGAAATTGGCTTTCCGGGATTGCCTGTGTCGCATTTTTAACAAGATTGGTGATAACCCGTATCAATTGTGTACGATCCATCTTGGAGATAATTTCCTCCTCTTCACTTTCAAAAACGATATAATCTTCATTGAAAATATCTAACGCAAGCTCAACAACCTCAACCACGTTTAAGGTTTCATTTTGTTGTGCCGGCATCGAAGCAAAGTTCGAGAATGCTGAGGCCACCGCTGTCATGGTATCGATTTGCTGAATTAAAGTCTCTGAATAATCATTTAGCTTTTGCTTTACATCTGGTGCAGTGGGGTCAAACTTGCGTTGAAAACTCTGCACCGTTAATCGCATCGGGGTAAGCGGATTTTTAATTTCGTGTGCTACCTGTTTTGCCATTTCACGCCAGGCTTCTTCACGTTCACTTTGGGCTAGTTTTATGGCACTGGTTTCCAGTTTGTCAACCATTCCGTTATAAGCCTTGATCAAAAAGTTAACCTCTTTGCTGTTTGCTTCTAAAACGATCTTTTCGTTTTTCTGGTCCAGATTCGTTTCTTCCAGTTTATCCGAAATTGTTTTTAGTGATTTTGTAATATACGTCGATAAAAAATAAGCCAATCCAAAAGCGACAATCAGCATAAAGGAATACACCTGACTTAAACGAATCAAAAAGGTATTCAGCTCATTGTCGTAATAGCCGTCGTCTTCTAAATATGGGAGATTCAGAATTCCGAGAGGCTTGAACTTTTCATCTTTAATCAAACTGTAAGACGATCTGTTTTTAACGCCATCAATCGTTTTAATATCTACAAAACGTTTTTCGATCGAAGACCGCACTAATTTCAGGATATATTCCGGAATTGGCGGCGCTACTTTATCAACAGCAAAAGACTCCTTTGAGGATTTCAGTAGTTTCCCGTCAAGACTGTAAATATTGATTTCGATTTTATGAATCTGAGCCAGTTCGTGAATTTTATCTTTAAAAATTAAATCCAGGTTGGCCGTTTTTAAAGGATATGTTGTGGTAGAAAGCACATAATTAATATGCTCTTTTACTGCATTTTCTTTACGCTCGAGACGCTCCTGATGGTACTCTTTTGCTTCGTTTTTAAACTGAATAATCGAAATAGAAGCCAATAAAAACGATGCCACAACAATCAATACAATCATCGACAGGAAAATCCTGACACGCAGCGAAAGCATCGACATTTTGAAGTTGTTAAACATATTTAGTTATTAGTGAAGAGTTATTAGTGAATAGTAAAAGTTTAAAAACTAATTACTAATCACTTTTTACTAATTACTTTTTTTCTCTTATTCTTTTATAAAATCTAAATCCCAACATGATCAGAACTGAGAATAAAATGATTCCGATCACGCCAAAAATCCAGTTGATGGCACTTTTTAAAACTACTAAAAAAACTACTGCAAATAGTATGATGGTAGCACCTTCATTCCATAAACGCATGAAGTTATTGGAATATTTCACCTCATCGTTTTGTAATTGTTTAAAAATTTGATGGCATTTTAAATGATACAGATAAAGTAAAAAAACAAAACACAATTTTACGTGCATCCAGGGCATTTTAAGCCAGGCGTTACCCAAATCTGTAAAAAACAGCATCCAAAAAGCAAAAATACTCGCCAAAACTGCTGACGGCCATGTAATAATGTACCACAAACGGTAGGCCATTATTTTGTACTGTGCCTGTAAAATCTCCTTTTCGGGAGACGGTTTTTCACTGGCTTCAATTTGATACACAAACAAACGCACTATATAAAACAAACCTGCAAACCAAGTGATTACAAATATAAGATGTAGTGATTTTAAGTAATTGTAGTACTCCATCATAAAGTCTTTTTTCTTTACTCTTTATTCTATTTTCTATTTTCTATCTTCTATTTCGCCCAATCGTTAATCCAATTTCCAACTGTCTGGCACCACTCGTCGTCGTCATTCAAACAAGGTATTGCCAAAAACTCTTCGCCTCCGTTTGCTTCAAAATCTTCTTTGGCACGCATTGCGATTTCCTCTAAAGTTTCTAAACAATCCGAAACGAAAGCTGGTGTTACAACCGCTAATTTCTTGATTCCTTTTGCCGGCATGTTATCAATTTCAACATCAGTATAAGGTTCTAACCATTTGTCTCCCGCTAAACGCGATTGAAATGTCAAACTGTATTTATCTGCAGGAAGTCCTAATAGTTTTACGACTTGTCTTGTTGTTTCGTAACATTGGTGACGGTAACAGAAATCATGCGCTGGCGAAGGTGTGTTACAACAAGAACCGTCAATTTTACAGTGTGATTTCGTCACATCGGTTTTACGAATATGGCGTTCTGGAATTCCGTGATACGAAAACAATAAATGATCATAATCAAAACCAACTAAATGTTTTTGGATCGAGTCGGCTAAATTTTTGATGTAATCAGGTTTATTGTAAAATGCCGGAACATCTGTAAAAGTGATGTGAGGGAATTTCTTTTTGCGTATTTCTTCTGCCTTTACTAAAATAGTCAAAGTAGAAGCCATTGCATATTGTGGATATAAAGGAAAAAGCATTACATCTGTAACTCCTTTATCACTTAATTCCTGAAGTCCTTTTTCAATCGTCATGCTTCCGTAACGCATTGCTAAAGAAACAGGAACATTTACAAGAGGCTGAACCTTTTTTTGCATTCTTTCTGAAAGAACAACTAATGGAGAACCTTCTTCCCACCAAATTTTTGCGTAAGCATGCGCTGATTCTTCCGGTCTTTTTCTTAAAATAATACCGCGAACCAATAATGCTCTCAATAAATACGGAACGTCGATTACGTATTTATCCATTAAAAATTCGTCTAAATATGGTTTTACATCTTTTGGTTCCGGGCTTTCTGGAGATCCTAAATTTACTAATAATACGCCTTTCATGTTTTTTGCTTTAGGCTTTAAGCTCTAGGCTTTAAGCTTTTAATTTATTTTTAAAAATTTCGTCAAAAGTAACGCTTGCTTCTTTTTAGAAATATGATAATTATTACTTTTTTATTATGCTCTTATTTATAAAACTGATGCTTTAAAACACTATCAGTTTTTATCCTTTTTATATTTGTTGAATAGTTTTTCCAATGATTTATATTCTTCTTCTGTTCCAAAGTTATCTGTCTTAATTTCCTTTTTAGAACTAATCAGATAAAACTGACTACAGGAAAGACAGATTTTAGCTACTCCTGAAATTTCTTCATTCTTTTTAAAAATTAAAATATCCCTATATTCAGGTGCACAAGCATATACGTATTCAAACATCTTTAAATAAGATTTCTCCAAAAAAATATCATTTCTTAAATACTCAACGTCTTTTTGAGATAATTCAAATTTAGAAAACCCATCAGAATTAATTGTTTTAATAAAAACATCACTATTAACTTTCTCAGGATAGTCATCGAAAAAAATCTTATCTTCAATAGTATTGTCAATACCTTTACTATGATTATTATCCATTTCTACTTCTTTACTTTTATTCAATGAATAATATTCAACACTATCAAAATCAAAAAACATTTTTTCTTCTTTTGATTTGCAAGACATAATTAACAAAAGCAATAAAACTATTGAATATCTTTTAACCATTAAACATTTGCATTAATCGACATCAGGTATTTTTTGGGAGTGGTGGCAAATTTTTTCTTAAATGCCGCTATAAAATGACTCCCCGTGCTGTAACCAATTTTTAGTCCTACCTCATTTACGTTATAAGAACCGCTATCGAGCAGTTTACGGGCGAAATCCATTTTATAATCAAACAGAAATCCATAAACCGTATCGCCGTAGATTTGTTTGAAACCCATTTTAAGTTTCTTAAGATTCAAGCCAATTTCGTCCGCCAGTTCCTGCAAACCTGGCGGTTCGGCCATATTTGCGATAATAATTTCCTTTGCTCGTCTTATTTTTAAAACGTTATCTTCATCAATCAAAAACGGACATTGTTCTGCATTTGGATCTTCGGTTCGGTTAAAATACAGACTCAGTAATTCATATCCTTTTCCCTTATAATAAAGGTTTTTTATTGACGGATGAAGGTTGTAATGAAACAGCTGACTCAGAACAATAGCCATAGAGGGACTAATATTTCCTTCGTTGTAGTATTTTTTGTCCTTATTATCAGGACTTAAAAAAGTAATATAATCTGCTTCGGCAGAAAACAACGCGTGAAATTTTTTGATCGATACTATTACTGAAATCACCCACGAATTCGGAGAAAGTTCTAAATTCAATGGTAATTCTTTCTGCGGATTGTACAAAAGCAACGATTTTTCTTCCTTCAATTCTAAGGCATAACTACCCTGATTGAATAAAAATTTAGCATTGCCCTTTATTCCGAAATGAAACTGTATCAGACCACTACCTACTTCGTGCTGCCCCAAAAAGAGCTCTGAACTGTCGTTTTGAAAACGGATCAGCGTAAAGTCATCTTCGATTTTAATAATTTCCTGAGAACTCATAGCGATATTTTTTTGAAACAAAAATTAGAGTAAATGGAGAATGTTATTTAGAATCACTCTAAACAAAACATTTCTAACAACTTGATTTTGCTACAAAAATACTTCTTTTTGCATAAAAACAGTTGTTTAGAAACAAAAAAACATGTAGCGATACAAAAAGTACTTTCAGCGTTACTTTTGTAAACACTATAATGATAATTTTGTTGCACTTTTATGAAAGTGAATTTATGGAAAACAATAACGTACCGAAACACCTTTATTTTTATTCAGTTGGTCTGAGTTATAAAAAAGCTGATGCTGAGGTCAGAGGTCAATTTAGTTTGGATGCAATTGCCAAAACACGTTTGCTGGAACAAGCTAAAAATGAGGGAATAGAAAGTTTAATTGTCACTTCGACCTGCAACAGAACCGAGATCTACGGTTTTGCAGAACATCCTTTTCAATTAATAAAATTAATTTGTGATAATAGTAACGGATCTGTTGATGCTTTTCAAAAAGTAGGATTCGTCTATAAAAATCAGGAAGCAATTAATCATATGTTTCGCGTAGGAACTGGCCTTGACAGTCAGATCTTAGGTGACTTTGAAATTATTTCTCAAATCAAAACCAGTTTTACACATTCCAAATCACTCGGTTTAGCCAATGCTTTTCTGGAAAGACTGGTAAATGCAGTGATTCAGGCGAGTAAAAAAATCAAGAACGAAACAGAAATCAGTTCCGGAGCCACTTCCGTTTCTTTTGCATCGGTACAATACATACTTAAAAATGTAGAAGATATTGGAAACAAAAACATTCTACTTTTCGGAACCGGAAAAATAGGCCGAAATACTTGCGAGAATTTAGTAAAACATACTAAAAACGAGCACATCACCTTAATCAATCGTACCAAAGACAAAGCAGAGAAATTAGCCGGAAAGCTAAATCTGATTGTTAAGGATTATTCTGAATTACATCTTGAACTTCAAAAAGCTGATGTTGTAGTTGTGGCAACCGGTGCTCAGAATCCAACGGTGGACAAAGCCATCCTGAATCTTAAAAAACCTTTATTGATTTTAGATTTATCCATTCCGAAAAACGTTAATGAAAACGTGGAGGAATTAGAAGGTGTGACCTTGATTCATATGGATTATTTGTCGCAATTGACGGATGAAACGCTGGAAAACAGAAAACTTCATATTCCTGCTGCCGAAGCTATTATTGAAGAAGTTAAAGAAGAATTTATAACCTGGACTAAAGGCCGCAAATTCGCCCCTACCATTAATGCTTTGAAAGAAAAACTAAACGCGATTAAAAACTCGGAATTAGATTTTCAAAGCAGAAAAATTGCTGATTTCAATGAAGAACAGGCTGAAATTATCAGTAACCGAATCATTCAGAAAATCACTACTCATTTTGCCAATCACTTAAAAGACGACGATACCATGGTTGATGAAAGCATCGAATGGATCGAAAAAGTCTTCAAAATAAAAGCATCTTAAAAAAGGATTTTACCATTAAGATATTAAGTTAATTAAGCTTTGTGGTTAATTCCGAATCATTAAAATAGTAGAGAATTAAGATTTTGTGCTTTATAAAAGCTCTTCTTAATCAACTTAACATCTTAATGATTAAAAAAGAATAAACAATGTTCTATGACAAAAAAAGAGGTTACACAATTAGCTTATGAAATAACAGGTTTTGCCATAAAAGTGCATAAAGCGTTAGGACCTGGACTTTTAGAAAGCATTTATGAACAATGCCTTAAATATGAATTAGAACAGAATGGATACGATGTTAAACAACAATTAAGTGTTAAAATAGAATATTATAATCTTGAACTGGAATCTGATTTAAGAATAGATCTGCTTGTTAATGATTGTGTAGTTGTTGAACTAAAAGCAATAGAAAATCTATCACCTATTCACGAAGCACAATTATTAACTTATATGAAATTATTACAGAGACCTCAAGGACTATTAATTAATTTCAACACTTTAAATATAACAAAATCAATGAAACCACTTGTAAATGAATATTTTACAAGACTAATAGATTAACAGCTTCATTAACTTAAAAAATCAACATAAAGCTTAATGAACCTTAATATCTTAATGGTTAAAATATAAAAATGGCAGAAAAAACAATCAGAATTGGAACCCGCGATAGCGAATTGGCACTTTGGCAAGCACATACTGTCGAAAAAAAACTAAACGATCTGGGGTATAAAACCGAGATTATAGCTGTAAAATCTACAGGTGATATTATACTTGACAAACCTCTTTACGAACTTGGAATCACGGGAATTTTCACCAAAACTTTAGATGTTGCCATGATTAATGGCGATGTAGATATTGCCGTCCATTCGATGAAAGATGTACCAACTGCATTACCAAAAGGTATTGTTCAGGCGGCAGTTTTAGAAAGAGCCAATGTACTTGATATTCTGGTTCATAAAGGAAATCCTGATTTTGCCAATCCAAGTACAATCGCAACCGGAAGTTTACGTCGTCAGGCACAATGGTTCAACAAATATCCTAATCATACGGTTGTTGATTTACGCGGAAATGTAAATACCCGTATGCAAAAACTGCAGGACAACAACTGGGACGGGGCTGTTTTTGCTGCTGCAGGTTTGGAGCGCATCAATTTAAAACCAGAAAATTTTATCGATTTAGACTGGATGATTCCCGCGCCGGCACAAGGAGCGATGATGGTTGTGGCAATGGAAAACGATAATTATGCTTTAGAAGCGTTATCACAATTAAATGATATTGAAACTGAGATTTGCACCTATATCGAACGTCAGTTTTTAAGAACTTTAGAGGGTGGCTGTACAGCGCCAATCGGAGCTTTAGTTCGTTATAACGAAGACGAAGACACACTTCACTTTCAGGGAGTTTTACTTTCAGTTGACGGAAAACAGAAACTGGAAATCAACAAAACCGTTGAAATTGGAGAGTGGAAAAAATTAGGATTCTTCGCTGCTCAGGAAATCCTTAACAACGGCGGAACGGAATTGATGCAAACTATTAAAGAATCTCTGAAAAAGTAATGAGTAAATCAATTCAAATATTATCTACAAAAAAACTCTCGACTGAACAAAAACAAGCGTTAACAACCGCTAATCTAGAAGTTATTGAAGTTGATTTTATTCAAACCGAGAACAAACCTTTCGAAATAAAAGATCTCAACGATAATTTAATCTTTACGAGTCAGAATGCGGTTCACAGTATTCTATCGCATTCAAAATCAGAAGAACTAAAAAGTAAAAATGTATTTTGTGTCGGATTAAAAACTAAGATCCTTTTGTCTGAAAACGGATTCAATGTAGTCGCTTATACCGGATATGCTGCAGATTTAGCTGAGATCATTACTTTAATTTATCGCAGTGAAAGCTATACTTTTTTCAGTGGAAACCTTCGCAGAGAAACTTTACCAAAAGCCTTAAAAGATGCTGAGATGAAATTCAATGAAATTCAGGTTTATGACACTTCATTGACTCCTCAGAAAATAAAAACTGTTGTTGATGCTATTTTATTCTATAGCCCTTCTGGCGTTGAAAGTTATCTGAAAGAGAATACTATTAAAAAAGAAACCTGCTTTTGCATTGGAGAAACCACTGCTGAAGCTTTACATAAAATTACCAAAAACATCGTTATTGCTGATCAGCCAACCGTTGAAGATGTAATTGAAGATGTTTTACAAGAATATAAATAATCGCTGTACGCTTTAAGCTTTAGGCTGTAAGCAAACACAAAAATAAACACCGCTTAAAGCCTAAAGCTTAAAGCCTAAAGCAAAAAACAATGTTAAAAAACGATCTATTCTTAAAAGCACTAAAAGGAGAAACAGTACAACGTCCACCCGTTTGGATGATGCGTCAAGCCGGAAGATACTTGCCGGAATTTAGAGCTCTACGCGATAAATATGATTTTTTCACCAGATGTGAAACTCCTGAACTGGCTGCCGAAATTACTGTTCAGCCAATCCGCAGAATTGCTCCGGATGCTGCTATTCTTTTCTCCGATATTTTAGTTGTTCCCCGTGCAATGGGTATTCACGTAGAATTAAAGGACAATTTAGGTCCAATTATTCCTGATCCGATTCGCACAATGGAACAGGTCAATCAGGTTATTGTTCCGGATGTAAACGAAACTTTAGGCTATGTCTTTGATGCTGTTAAACTGACTAAAGAAATGCTGAACGACGAAGTACCCTTAATTGGTTTCGCTGGTTCGCCATGGACAATTTTCTGTTATGCCGTTGAAGGAAAAGGCTCTAAAAGTTTTGATACTGCAAAAGGATTCTGCTTTTCAAACCCGATAGCAGCGCATACTTTATTACAAAAAATTACAGATACCACGATTTTATACTTAAAAGAAAAAGTAAAAGCGGGAGTTGATGCTGTTCAAATTTTTGATTCCTGGGGAGGAATGCTTTCTCCTGTTGATTATCAGGAATTCTCCTGGAAATACATCAATCAGATTGTAGATGCTTTGGCAGAAGTTACTCCGGTTATCGTTTTCGGAAAAGGATGCTGGTTTGCTTTAGGCGAAATGGGTAAAAGTAAAGCTTCGGCACTTGGTGTAGACTGGACTTGTACGCCAAGAAACGCACGTTATTTATCTGGTGGAAACATTACTTTACAAGGTAATTTTGATCCTTCAAGATTACTTTCTCCAATTCCAACCATCAAAAAAATGGTTCATGAAATGATAGACGAATTCGGAAAAGACAAATATATCGTAAATTTAGGTCACGGAATTTTACCACATATTCCTGTAGATCACGCTAAGGCGTTTATTGACGCCGTTAAGGAATACGGGAACTAGTTTTCAGTTTGGCAGTCACAGTTTTCAATTAGCCACAAGCAACCTGAAAACTGTGGCTGAAAACTGAGACCAAAAACTTAAAAAAAATGCTCAACAAAGGATTAAGAGACGAAGAAAGCATCAGAATAGAGAATACTCTAAAAACGTTACGCGCCTTAATTTTTGTTCCTAAGTTTTGGAATGCTGAAGATATAAGTCTAATCGACGAACAGCTAAAAAACTTTGGTTTAAGTCTGGAACGGACTATTGAAATCCCCGAAGAAGAATTAATCATTCTGCTACAAAGATGTCATTTAGACTGGAATCAACAGGAGCAATTTGCAGATATTTTAATTAATTTATCTCAAGAAAAGCAGTTTGACTTTTTAGGAAAAACACTTGCCATTTACCAGTATATTCAACAAAAAAGCAACGTTTTTTCATTTGCAATAAATACTAAAATTGCTTCGGCCAAAAAAAGATCATAATGGGTTTTACAGATTGGAAAACAGATACGATCAACAATATTCTTCCCGAAGAGTTTTTTAACCTTATCGATAAGAATAAAAGTCACATTGAAAAAACATTTCCAGTTACGCTCGCAAACTGTTTAGATTTAGAAAAAACGAAAGAATTTATTGTTTTAAATCGAGAGAAAGAAAAAAACAAAGAATGGTTCTATTTTTTCACAAGAGACATCAAAACCAATAATTTGATCGGCTACTTATGTGTAAAAAGCATTGATTATCACATTTCAAAATGTGAATTAGGTTATTTTATTGATGAAGATTATCAGGGAAAAGGCATTACTTCAAAACTAGTTTCGGAAACCTTAGAGTTTTGTTTCAATACTTTAAACATGAATAAAGTATTCATCTGTACCTCAAAAATCAACAAAGCAAGTCAACAAATTGCTTTAAAACATCATTTTAAACAAGAAGGAATATTACGAGAAGAATTCAAAACCAGCGACGGAACGTTAGAAGATGTTGTTTACTTTGGATTACTCAAATCAGAATATAATAGTCATGAAAGATAAATTTTTTGCTTACATACAAAACTTACAAGACCAGATTTGTACTGGTTTAGAAACAGTTGACGGAACTGCAAAATTTCGTGAAGATCTTTGGAAACGTCCTGAAGGTGGCGGCGGAAGAACCCGTGTGATTGAAAATGGTGCCGTTTTCGAAAAAGGTGGTGTCAACATTTCGGCAGTTCACGGAAAATTACCGGAAGCCATGCAGAAAATGTTTAATGTAGGTGAAGCAGATTTCTTTGCCTGCGGCTTAAGTTTAGTCCTTCACCCAAAAAACCCAATGACTCCAACGGTGCATGCCAATTGGCGTTACTTTGAAATGTATGATGAAACAGGGAAAGTAATTGAGCAATGGTTTGGTGGCGGTCAGGATTTAACCCCTTATTATTTGTTTGAAGAAGATGCTCTTCATTTTCATCAAACCTGTAAAACAGCCTGTGACAAACATAATCCGGAGTTTTATCCTAAGTACAAAAAACAATGTGATGGTTATTTCTGGAATGCTCACCGCAACGAAGCCCGTGGTATTGGTGGTTTGTTCTTTGATTATTGCAAAGCAAATGAAACAATGTCTATGGAAGACTGGTACAATTTTGTGACCGAAGTTGGTAATAGTTTCCTTGAAGCTTATGTTCCGATTGCCGAAAGAAGAAAAAATCTGGAATACACCACAGAAAACAGAACCTGGCAGGAAATTCGTCGTGGTCGATATGTAGAATTCAATTTAGTGCACGACAAAGGCACCCTGTTTGGTTTAAAAACCAACGGAAGAATTGAAAGTATTTTAATGAGTTTGCCTCCGCACGTGCAGTGGGTTTACGATCACCATGCCGCAGCAGGAAGTGATGAGGAAAAATTGATTCAGGTATTAGAAAATCCTGTTGATTGGATTTTAGCACAATAGTTCTTTTCTGCGCTCTTTTTTAAATTGTAAATAATTTCGTTCAAAAACAACAAGGTGTTTGTATATTTTTTGTAGATTTAGCCCTTAAACCCATAAGGATGACATTTATAAAAACACATTGCTATGGCAAACACTTATTCTCAATTGTACATCCATATTGTTTTCACTGTTAAGGGCCGACAAAACTTAATTTCCAAAAATTGGAAAGCTGAAATCTATAAATACATCACCGGCATTATCAGCAATAAGGGACAAAAACTGATTACAATTAACGGAATGCCGGATCATATTCACATCTTGATCGGATTAAAACCGGACAAGTCGATATCGGATTTAGTAAGAGATATTAAGGCAAATTCTTCAAAATTCATCAATGAAAAGAAATGGATCAATGGAAAATTTGAATGGCAAAATGGATTTGGAGCCTTTTCGTATAGCCATTCACATTTAACAAACATTATAAAATACATTGAAAATCAGGAGGAGCATCACAAAACAAGAACATTCAAAGAAGAATATATTGGTTTTTTGAAATTGTTTGATGTTGATTTTAAAAATGAATATTTATTTGATGATGTTACAGAAGACTGAATGAAAAATAATATACCGCACCTACGGAGCTATAAACATGTTGCTCCTATGGAGCTCAAAATTCAAAATACAAACCCACATTTCTATAAAGATGTTGCTCCTTACGGAGCTTTCTAAAAATGGCAGAACTAAAATGCTAAAAACACTGTTGTATTTATTGGAAACCTAAAACGAACTGGCACAAACCCACAAACGATTTTTTTAATGACACCTCCCAAAGTCCCAAAGGGCCAATATATTTCTAGATTTTTTGTAGATTTAGTTTTTAAACTCCGGAGGAATGACACATAATTGCATTATTTAACAAATAAGCCTAAAACGAACTGGAACAAACCCATAAACGATTTTTTAAATGATACCTCCCAAAGTCCCAAAGGGACAATATATTTCTAGATTTTTTTGTAGATTTAGTTTTTAAACTCCGGAGGAGTGACACATAATGCATTATTTAATAAATGAATCTAAAACTGATTTATATAGTGTTCTTCGGAAGTCTTTTTGGGTGTTTTGCTCAAAATGACTCCCTGCGCAATCCCTATTTTAAATCTTATGATGATAAAATCACTGCTGGTTTTTACTATTTAGATACTTCAAATAATTTTCAGATTGGTTCTGAATCTGAGGGAGAGAAAAAAACTTTTGAATTGAGTCCTAATCGACGAGAACAACTGGGGGTGAGTTTAAGTTACAAATTTGTAGACATCAGTTTTGGCTTTGCGCCGAAATTTTTTACGGTAAACAAAGACAATTCAGACTCTAAATTGTTCAGCTTCAACACCCGATTTTACTTAAAAAAGTGGATGCAATCTTTCACCTTTATCAATCAAAGAGGGTTTTATATTGGTGACAAAGACTTTCAGACCGCATATCCTCGTATGCGTACCACCAAAATTGGAGGAACAACATCCTATGTTTTTAATGATAATTTCTCCTATAAAACATTGGTCAACCAAAACGAATGGCAAACCAAAAGCTCAGGAAGTTTCATTCCTACTTTTTCATTTTATTACACCAATATCAATCTGAACAATAGCCCAGACTCTTCAGATGGCGAAATTTACGTTTTTTCAGTAGCACCCTCCTACTTTTATAATTTTGTAATAAGTGATCGCGTCTTAATTGGTACGGGAATTGCACTTGGAGCAGGAATTAACAATATTGACAAAGTAACCTCTGCTTTGCTTGAATTAGACTTTAATTTAAAGCTTGCCTACAATAGAGATCGCTTTTTTGGTTTTGCGAGTTTAAACACGGTTAATTTCATTCAGAATGGTGATGCAGAAGCCCGACTCAATGATAACATTTCAACTTTAAAGCTAAGTCTTGGTTATCGATTTGATCCTCCAAAGAAAGTAAAAGAGGTCTACGAAAAAATAAATCAGAAAACTGGGCTTTAATACGTTCCCATATTGTCAGAAAAAAACGTCGGCAAAAGACTCAACATAAGCTGCATCGGCATAATACGAAAGATTAATCTAACACATAGAAACATAAATTTATAGGTTTAAAAAAGAGTACAAAAAAAGAAACATATTTCTTTCGCATAGACGGATATCTGTATTTTAATGGAGTGTAACGTCTTTCTTATTGATTCAAAATCTATGTTTTTATGTGTTAGAATGAGTTACGACCAACGGATTCAACATAAATAATTTATATTAAAAATCATTATTATGGAAAATAGAGAGGCTTTGAATACCACAAAATTGAACCGCATGCAGACCGGAAAAGGATTTATCGCCGCTTTAGATCAAAGTGGTGGAAGTACACCAAAAGCTTTAGCACAATACGGTGTACAAGAAAACAATTACTCCACGGAGGAAGAAATGTACACTCTTGTGCATGACATGAGAACCCGCATTATTAAAAGTCCTGCATTTGACAGCTCGTATATCCTGGGCGCTATTTTATTTGAAAACACGATGGACCGCAAAATCGATGGGCTCTATACTTCCGATTATTTATGGGAAAAGAAAAACATCGTTCCCTTTTTAAAAGTAGACAAAGGCCTCGCCGAGCCTGCCAATGGGGTACAGCTGATGAAACCCATTTCTAACTTAGACGAATTGTTAACACGTGCTGTAGAACGCAATGTTTTCGGAACCAAGATGCGTTCCGTAATCAAAGAAGCCAATGCCATCGGAATTCGCGAAGTCGTTGAACAGCAATTTGCAGTAGGCCTCCAAATATTTAACAAAGGCCTTGTACCCATTATTGAACCTGAAGTAGATATTTACAGTCCTGCCAAAGAAGAATCAGAACAAATTCTAAAAGCAGAAATCATCAAGCAGCTTAATTTACTGGACAAAGAAGTTAAAGTGATGCTGAAACTTTCAATTCCAACCGTAAATGATTTTTACAAAGAATTAATGACCAATCCTCATGTCGTGCGGGTGGTAGCATTGTCCGGTGGTTATGCGCAGGAAGAGGCCAATCAAAAACTGGCAGAAAATCACGGATTGATAGCCAGCTTCTCACGGGCATTGTCTGAGGGATTAACTTTTGGTCAGTCTGATGAAGATTTTAATTTGAAACTCGAAAAATCCATTAAACGAATTTATGAGGCATCGATCCTCTAAAATAAGAATAAAAAATCCCCGAAAAAGATTAAATCTCTTTCGGGGACTTTAGTTTTATAAAAGCAATTTAGATTATTTACTCAACTCTTCAGCTAAATCCAACGTTTGCAAAATGATGTTTTTATCTGATTTTGAAGCGTTTAATTTTAGCTCAAATTTCAACTTGTTATCGATCAGTCTTTTAGGAGACTGTATAGCAACATCACTAAACTGCTCTGACAATCGTTTCAATTTTTCTGAGTCTTTCCCTTTTGCTTTGCCTGAATTTTCATAAGCAAATGATGCTCTTGCAAAATTTAATTTTCCAGAGATGTAATTTTTCTTTAAATCTTTTTTTGCTTCTTTAACAAAAAGTCCTTTTCCATCATTAAAATAATCTAAGGTATTGGCGATCAATACCACATCTTTGTCTTTTTTGATAAAAATAGTACCAAACTCTTCTGTTCCCAGAATTTGATAAAAATCTCCCTTTTGTTCCAGGAATTTTTTACGAAGTCCCAATTGAATTAACTTATCACCAAAAGTTGGATGTGTTGACGTAAACACTATCGAGAATAACGGAACACTCTTCTTCACTTTTTCCTCTGTTATCTTCTCTTCATAATTTTCGTCATATCCAAGCACTTTCTTTGTCACCTCAACTTCATTGACATGGTATAAAAACATGCTTAAATCACCATCAAAAAGCGTTGCAGTAGCCTCTTCATCCACTATAGTCGAAATTAAATCCGTAACAACCGTCAAATCTTCTTTTGCTAAATACTGACTTTGAAATAAATCTGCCACTAACGTTGGAAATTTTTCCAGTGCCGCCTTAGTATTGATATGATAAGACATATATCCTAAAGGTTTTTCATCCGGAAAATAATTAAATATGTTTTTATTGATTTTTCTGTCGGCCATTTTTCCAACAATTGCCGCCATTTGTTCTGAATATTCTACGACTTCCTCAATGCGGGCATTATCATTGTCAAAATAAAAATCCAGATTAATCCCTTTTACCATATTGGCCGCATTATTTTGCATCGGTAAAAACTTATTATAGCTGGTAAACTTAGACAAAGCACTGTATGCCGAATTTAAACTGGTCATCGCTGAGCTGTAATTCAGCCATGAAGAAATATCTGCCGCGACGTTTACCTTCTCTGAAACAGGAGCCGTGAATCCGTTTTCGAACAATGATTTGATAAAAAGACTTTGTTGCTCGGCTTGTAAAAGATTGAAATCGGCCTCTGCTTTTTCATATGCTACATTAGACACCGCCATAACTTCTTCTGTTTCTTTTGCAGCACTAACCGCAGCCTCTTCAGCCGATTGCGCAGGTTCTTCAACCGTTTCCGTCGAAGTTTCCTGATAAGGTTCATCTATTGCAATAGAATCTTGTGTTGTGCTTTCCCAGTCATATGATTTTGGTTTGTACTTTTTAGTCAACTCTACCAATACCAAATAATTATCGTTCCATACGAATGAGGTCTTTTTGTTTTTTGGGGTAAAAACCGCATATTTTCCGTAATCCTGAATGGCGGGAACCTCAACCGAGTCTGTGTTTTTATTTTTAGTATGCTCCTCAATTAAAAACTGTCGCACTGCTTCTTTGCTTTTAATGGGCATGGTCACCTGATAATACGGAATACTATCGGTGAAGTTTCCGTGAACGGTTATTTTCTGATCCAATTTAAAAAGAGCGGTATACTTGCTCAAATCCAAATTGGCTTTGCCTTCTTTGTATCTACGAATCAACGAATGATTTAATACCTCATCAATGTTAACTTTTTTGGACAACTGATCTCCGTTAAACTGCACAAAATAATCGTATGGTTTTGAATTGAGCTGGCCAAAAGTCAAATGCGTGGCAAATAATAGAAATAAAAAATAAAACTGCTTCATAAATCAAGGGGTTAATTGGATTGTATTGTTCATTAATGCCGATTTTTTAAGTACGTTGTACATACTTTGTTTGAGAAAAACGGTCTTTTTGTTCTGTGAAATTTTACTGTTCGGATTCGCTACTGCCTGAACATCTTTATCAAAAGTATAAATTGCTGTTATGCTCGCTGCTTCCAAATCTTCTTTTTTCTTCGGGTCTTTTACAATTTTTTCAGGAACAGGATAAGACGCAGTTCTCTCAAAACTTCTGGCGTTACTGCTAAAATGAATCTGATTGCTTTGATTGTTGATGGTGTTTACAACGGCATTGAGCGCCTTCAAATTGGCATAATTGAGTTTGATAATAAAAACATATTGATCAAAATCAGTTTTGGTCGTTACATTTGTAATACCATCAATTTTTAAGGCTTTAGCTTTAAAATCTTCCAACTTTTTGGTGATTTCCTGTTCGTTTGGGATTTTTACGCCATCAACCTCTTCCATCCACATGGCCGATTTTGTCTTAAACCATGATTTCGAAAAGTCGACCATCAGCGTATATTCTCCGCTTTGGTCGTCGTGGTGTTTGATTCTTTCTGTTATTTCAAAACAGCTTGTCAGCAGTAAACAACAACATAATGCGAGAAATTTCTTCATCAGACAAATTTATAGGTAAATATCTAAAAAAACCAGAGTCCGCGGGTTAATTCTAAAGCCATAGCTTTCAAATATTTTTTAAACTTCAGAAAGGAGGACAAAACGACAAGATCCTGCAAATTTTTATGTTCCCATTACAAAGAAACCGCCGTTTGAGAACCAATGAATCCATTCGTTCTTTAGTTCGTGAAACCAGTTTAAGTCCGCAGGATTTTATGCTTCCGATGTTTGTTACTGAAGGAAAAGATGTAAAAGTTGCTATTCCGTCAATACCGGAAATCTACCGTCATTCCTTAGATAATACCATCAAAGAAGTAAAAGAAGCCTGGGATTTAGGAATCAAAGCGGTAAACATCTATGTAAAAATCAGCGATCATTTAAAAGATAACAAAGGCGTTGAAGTCTTGAACAAAGACGGTTTGATGCAACAAACCATCCGTGCCATTAAAGATGCCGTTCCTGAAATGATTGTAATGCCTGATGTAGCTCTTGATCCTTACTCGATTTACGGTCATGATGGAATTATCGAAAACGGACAACTCTTAATGATCCTAATGTTGATGCCTTAACACGAATGAGTTTAAGCCATGCCGAAGCCGGAGCCGATTTTGTCGCACCAAGTGATATGATGGACGGGCGTGTATTATCGATCAGAAAAGCACTGGAAGAAAACGGACATCACAATGTGGGAATCATGAGTTACAGTGCCAAATATGCTTCAGCGTTTTACGGCCCCTTTCGTGATGCTTTAGATTCGGCTCCCGTAGATTCTCAAAATATCCCGAAAGACAAGAAAACATATCAGATGGATTATGCCAATCGAATTGAAGGAATCCGCGAAGCTTTATTAGATGTTGAAGAAGGTGCTGACATCGTTATGGTAAAACCGGGAATTGCTTATTTGGACATCGTTCGTGAGGTAAAAAATGCCGTTCATGTACCGGTTGCCGTTTACCAAGTATCTGGTGAGTACGCTATGGCAAAGGGTGTGGCAGGAATTTTCTTCTTTATACAGATTTAGATGAAAATATTTAAAACTGTAGCTATGAGCATTATTAAAATTAGTCATTCTCTAATTCATTTCCTTCCATATCAAAAAGTGGTGCTTTATCTTTAAGATCAAAATATAATGAGATTTCTTCTTTGCTTACTTGCCAGTTATCTCCTCTAACTTCCCACATAGATATAAGTGCAAATAATTCATATACATCAGTTGCACTAAAAAGGCGATGCTCTTTTTTTGCTTCAATGAGGTATCTACAATCTGTTCCTTCTTTATTAGTTAAAAAACATTCTACTATTTGAATGTCATAACCTTTTTCTTTAATTGCCCAATAACAGGGAGCTTCCGTATTACCAGCAATTCTAATCGTAAAATTATTCATTGCATTATTTTTTATATAGCTTGCCACTAAGCATTCTAATCTATTTCAAAAACAAAAATACAAGCTTTTTCTTACTTTAACAATGTTTTTCATATTAAACTTTTAGATAATATTAACGGATTCTACAGCACGCTAAACGCCTTATTCTGTTCCTTTTTCTTTAACTTTGTGCCACTTATTAAAAAGTAACACAATCTTCAAAAAAATAAAAAACAATACACTTTAGAAAGTAGGATTCTCCATCAGATTTCGAATAAATCGGTTGCAATCTAAAATCTAAAATCTAAAATCTAAATTTTTATGTTCCCATTACAAAGAAACCGCCGTTTGAGAACCAATGAATCCATTCGTTCTTTAGTTCGTGAAACCAGTTTAAGTCCGCAGGATTTTATGCTTCCGATGTTTGTTACTGAAGGAAAAGATGTAAAAGTTGCTATTCCGTCAATGCCGGGAATCTACCGTCATTCCTTAGACAATACCATCAAAGAAGTAAAAGAAGCCTGGGATTTAGGAATCAAAGCGGTAAACATCTATGTAAAAATCAGCGATCATTTAAAAGATAACAAAGGCGTTGAAGCCTGGAACAAAGACGGTTTAATGCAACAAACCATCCGGGCCATTAAAGATGCCGTTCCTGAAATGATTGTAATGCCTGATGTAGCTCTTGATCCTTACTCGATTTACGGTCATGATGGAATTATCGAAAACGGACAACTTCTTAATGATCCTACTGTTGATGCCTTAACACGAATGAGTTTAAGTCACGCCGAAGCCGGAGCCGATTTTGTTGCGCCAAGTGATATGATGGACGGAAGGGTTTTAGCCATTAGAAAAGCACTGGAAGAAAATGGACATCACAATGTGGGAATCATGAGTTACAGTGCCAAATATGCTTCAGCATTTTACGGACCATTTCGCGATGCTTTAGATTCTGCTCCCGTAGATTCTCAAAATATACCGAAAGACAAGAAAACATACCAGATGGATTACGCCAACCGAATTGAAGGAATTCGTGAGGCCTTATTAGATGTTGAAGAAGGTGCTGACATCGTTATGGTAAAACCGGGAATTGCTTATTTGGACATCGTTCGTGAGGTAAAAAATGCCGTTCATGTACCGGTTGCCGTTTACCAGGTATCTGGTGAGTACGCTATGGTAAAGGCCGCAGCAGAAAGAGGGTGGCTTGATCACGACAAAATCATGCTAGAGCAACTATATTGCATTAAGCGCGCAGGCGCCAGTATTATCTCGACTTACTTTGCCAAAGAAGCAGCAATCTTACTAAACAAATAACATGAAAAAAATACTATTCTTATCAGCCGTTCTAGCGTTCGCATCCTGTAAAAAAGAAACTGTTGAAGCTCCTGTTGAAAATACAACGGAAGCCTATTCCGAAGGAGAAACAGCAAAAGCCAAAACTCCAGCAGAGTTTGGAAAACAAATATTTGAAGGACAGGGAAATTGTTTCTCCTGCCATCAGCCGGACAAAAAGGTAATTGGTCCTAGTATTCAGGAAATAGCCAAAATCTACAAAGACAAAAATGGAGATATTGTTACTTTCTTAAAAGGAAATGCTGATCCTATTGTTGATCCGAGTCAATTTGCCGTTATGAAGACTAATTTTCCGGTAACGCAGGCCATGTCGGATGAGGAGTTAAAAGCCATTGAGACTTATATTTACAGTCATTTAAAGTAAAATTCCTGTTCACTGCTGACATACTGTTGTCACCGTCACATTTTACATTTACAGCTCAACCAAAAACATTTAAAATGGTACAGAAATTCAATGTAATCGGTATTTCGGTAAGAACTACAAACGAAAATGGGCAATCCGGAACAGATATTCCGGAACTTTGGAACCAATTTATCTCTGAAGGAATTCTGAGCAAGATCCCGAATAAGGTTTCGGAAGATATTTTTTGTGTGTATACAGACTACGAAAAAGATCATACTAAACCTTATACCACCATTCTGGGCTGCCGTGTTGAAAACCTCGACACGATTCCAAACGAAATGGTAGGAAAAACAATTGAAACGGCGGTGTATGAGAAATTCATCACCCAAGGAAATCTAAACGATGGAATTGTTTTTAATAAATGGCTGGAAATTTGGGACTCCGGACTGAACCGAAGTTTCACAGCCGACTACGAAGTTTATGGAGACAAAGCTCAAAACCCCCAAGATGCAACAGTAGAAATATTTATTGCGGTTTCATAAAACTTAAAAAAACAAAAACGGCGCTAATTTAGCGCCGTTTTTTATGATTTTAAGATTACCAGATTTTAACTCTTTTATCCGGATCAATATACATCTTGTCTCCTTTTTTAATATCGAAAGCCTGGTAAAAAGCATCAACATTTTGAATTGGAACAACAGCTCTGTACATTCCAGGAGAATGCGGATCAGTTTTAACCTGACTTTTTATAGCCTCGTCTCTTGATTTAGTTCTCCAAACCGTAGACCAGGAAATAAAGAAACGCTGTTCCGGTGTAAATCCATCAATTAAGCCTGGATTACCATTTGCTTTCAAATACAACTGTAAACCATCATAAGCAGCATTTATTCCACCTAAATCTCCAATGTTTTCACCTAAAGTAAATTTACCGTCTACGTGAATTCCTGGTAAAGGCTCTAAAGCGCTGTATTGTGCTGCAAGAGCACCTCCAAGAGCTGTAAATTGTTTTAGGTCATCCGCTGTCCACCAGTCTACAAGATTCCCGTCTGCATTGTAACGTGCACCTGAATCATCAAATCCGTGAGAAATCTCATGTCCGATTACCGCTCCGATTCCACCATAATTCACCGCTTCATCAGCTTGGTAATTGTAGAAAGGCGGCTGTAGGATCGCTGCAGGAAAAACAATCTCGTTGTAAGATGGATTGAAATAGGCATTTACCGTTTGCGGAGACATTCCCCACTCTGTTTTATCAACCGGTTTTCCTAATTTGGCCAGATTTTCAGCATAAGCCCATTTTGATATGTTTCTCATATTATCAAAATAAGTCCCGCCTTCTCCAACATTTTTAAGTTCTAAAGCAGAATAATCTTTCCATTTGTCAGGGTATCCAATTTTAACGGTAAGTTTTTTCAACTTTTCTATTGCCTTTACTTTTGTTTGTTGTGACATCCAAGGCAATGCATTGATTCTGTTTTCATAAGCCAGCATTACATTCGCAATCATTTTCTTTGCTTTGTCTTTTGCTTCAGCAGGGAATAACTTCTCTACATACAATTTTCCTAAGGCTTCGCCCGTTGCAGTGTTAATTACCTGTAAAGCCATTTCTTCACGAGGGCGTTGTTTCAAAGCTCCTGTTAATGTTTTTCCGTAGAAATCGAAATTAGCATTTTCGATGTCTGTACTCAAAGTAGAGGCTGTTCTGTTAAGTATAGACCATTTTAAGTATTCTTTCCAGGCTTCTACTTTCTTTTCAGATAATGTTTTTTCCAAAGCGATCATATAACGCGGCTGCGCTACATTCACGCTATCCAACTTCGCCATTCCAATTCCGGTGAAATATTTCTCCCATTGAATTGAAGGTGTATTCTTTTTTAAGTCGGCAATCGCGGTTGGATTGTACTGTTTTCTACGATCTCTGCGTTCCACACGGTCTAGTCTTGGAGCAGACAATTCAATTTCTAAAGCCAGAATTTGTTTGGCACTTTCTTTTGCTTTTGCAGGAGATTCACCAATAAACTGCAACATTCTCGCAACGTGTATTTCATATTTTTCACGTTTTTCTTTTGAATCTTTGTCATCGGCATTGTAGTAATCTTTATCCGAAAGTCCTAAACCTCCAGGGCCTAAGTTAACCGTGTTTTTATTACTGTTTTTAGCATCCGGGCCCACAAAAACACCAAAGAAACCAACACCACCCTGTGGCTGCATTTCAATAAAGAAATTTTGCAAATCGGTTACATTTTTAATGGCATCGATCTTCTTTAAAATAGGCTGAAGTGGTGTAACCCCTCTTTTATTGCGTCCAACAGTATCTAAAATAGTATTAAACAAAGCAATCGCTTTTCCCTGATCTGTATTGGATTTGTACTTAGGATCTTTTGAAGCTTCTTTTAAGATGGCAAGAGCATCGTTATCCGTCTTTTGACGTAGTTCATTAAAACTTCCCCATGAATTTCTATCACTTGGAATTTCAGTTTTATCTAACCAGGTTCCGTTTACATAACGGAAAAAGTCTTCTTTTGGACTTACTTTAGTATCCATATTAGAAAGATTGATACCCGGTTCTTTTGGTTTTGCACTTTGAGCGTTTACTGCGGTAATGGTAACCATTGCAGAAACAACACAAAACATTGGTTTTCGTAATTGTTTAATCATTTTTCTTTGTAGTTTTTAGTATATACACAAACATATTGTAATTATTCCAAACGTCATGTTAAATTTTTCACATAAATTGACAGATGCAATTCAATCGGGCTACATCCTGTTTTTTAGTCCAAAAGTACTTATAAAATCAGGGGTTCTGCTTCTAAAGAACGGATAGAACAGAAATCAAAAACGGCGCTAAATCAGCGCCGTTTTTTATGGTTTTATATACTACCAGATTTTAACTCTTTTATCAGGATCAACATACATTTTATCACCTTTTTTGATTCCAAAAGCATCATAAAAAGCATCTACGTTCTGAACCGGAACAACCGCTCTGTACATTCCCGGTGAATGCGGATCGGTTTTTACCTGATTTTTGATCGCTTCGTCTCTACTTTTCGTTCTCCAAACAGTTGCCCATGAAATAAAGAAACGCTGTTCTGGAGTAAATCCGTCAATTAAACCCGGATTTCCATGTTTTTTCAAATACAATTGCAAACCATCATAAGCTGCATTAATACCTCCTAAGTCACCAATGTTTTCTCCCAAAGTAAAATTACCATCAACATGAATTCCCGGTAAAGGCTCTAAAGCGCTGTATTGTGCTGCAAGAGCTCCTCCAAGAGCTGTAAATTGTTTTAGATCTTCCGGTGTCCACCAGTCCACTAAATTTCCTTCAGCATTGTATCGTGCTCCCGAATCATCAAAACCGTGTGAGATTTCGTGACCAATTACAGCTCCGATTCCACCATAGTTTACGGCTTCATCAGCTTGATAGTTGTAAAATGGAGGCTGCAAAATAGCTGCCGGGAATACAATTTCGTTGTAAGACGGGTTGTAATACGCATTTACAGTTTGTGGCGACATTCCCCACTCCGTTTTATCAACTGGTTTGTTTAACTTCTCGATTCCTTTTTTGAAATTCCATTTCGAGATATTTATGCTGTTTTGGAGATAACTTCCTCCATCGGCAACACTTTTAATTTCAAGTGCTGAATAATCTTTCCATTTGTCCGGGTAACCCACTTTTATCGTGATTTTATTTAGCTTTTCAATGGCTTTTACCTTAGTAGCCGCAGACATCCATGTTAAGTTATTGATACGGTTTTGGTACGCCAGAATTACGTTATGAATCATATCGACTGCTTTTGCTTTTGCTTCAGCTGGGAATACTTTCTCAACATATAATTTACCAAGTGCTTCACCAATACTGTTGTTCACAACCTGTAGTGCTTTTTCTTCACGTGGTAATTGTTTAATAGCTCCTCTTAAGGTCTTGCTGTAAAAATCAAAATTAGCTGCTTCGATATCGGTTGACAATTGCGAACTAAAGGAGTTTAACAAGTCCCATTTCAGATATTCTTTCCACTGCTCTACTTTATTTTGAGTAAAAACAGTCTGTAAAGCTTTCATGTATTTAGGCTGCATTACCACAATGGTGTCTAGCTTTGCCAACCCAATACTAGTAAGATAGGTCTCCCATTTAATAGCTGGTGTTAACTTTTGAAGTTCAGCAACTGTCATCGGGTTGTACTGCAAACGGCTGTCTCTGCTTTCCACACGATTGAATCTTGGTTTTGACAATTCTGTTTCTAAGGCCAAAATTGCAGCGGCGCTTTGTTTTGCTTTCTCCGGAGATTCACCAATAAACTGCAACATTCTTGTCAAATGCAGCTGGTATTTTGCACGTTTTTCTTTTGAATCTTTATCCTCAGAGATGTAATAATCCTGATCCGGCAATCCTAAACCGCTTGGAACAAGTGTTACCGAGTTTTTAGAGCTGTTTTTTTCATCCGCTCCAATATAAGTTCCAAAAAAAACAATATTGCCTTCCTGTGCAATTTCAGTTAAATACTTTTGAAGATCAGTGATGTTTTTGATTGCATCAATTTTTTTTAAGTAAGGCTGCAATGGTTTTATTCCGGCTTTGTTTCTTCCAACAGTATCTAAAATCGTTGAAAACAAGTTTACGGCTTTACCCTGATCGGTATCTGATTTATACTTTGGATTTTTAGAAGCTTCTTTCAGAATAGACATCGCGTCTTTATCTGTCTTCTTAATCAACTCATTAAAACTTCCCCATGTGGTACGATCACTTGGAATTTCAGTTTTACTAAGCCATGTTCCATTTACATATTGAAAAAAATCCTGACTCGGACTAATTTTGGTATTCATGTATGAAACATTGATACCCGGCTCTTTTGAAGTTGCATTCTGAGCATTTACAGCTGTAAAAGAAACTGCTGTAAGAAAAGCGCAGAACAAAGGTCTGCTAAGTTGTCTTTTCATTTATATTTAAGTTTTGGTGGTTACACAAACGTATTTCTAATATTTTGAATGCTATGTTAAAATTTTTGAAATAATCTCAAAAATTCAAGGATCATAACATTTTAATACATACTATCAAATATTTTCATGTATTTATCCATGGTTTTTATCTTTATATTAGAATACTTTTTCGAATATTTGTTACAACGAATTGAAATAAAAAGTGAGAGCAAAAATTCAGAATGCCGTTTCAGGAAAAATCGAAGCTATCGGATTACCGATTTTAGCTTTATGCTGGGTAAGTTTTTTTTGGGGAACCACCTGGCTAGCGTCCAAAGAAGGCGTGAAACACATGCCCGCTTTACAGTTGGCCACCATCCGTCAATTTCTGGGTGGAATTTTGTACGTAGGCTATTTTTTGTTTAAAAAACAACCCTGGCCAAAAGGCAAACAATGGCGCACAATCATCATTCTGGCGTTTTTAAATTTTGTATGCAGCAACGGCTTAAGCACTTGGGGTGTCAAATACATGAGCAGCGGACTCGGAGCCATCATCAGTGCTTTATTTCCGATCTGGATCATTATCATCAACTTTTTTAATGGTCAGAAAATCGCAAAAATGGCTTTGGTTGGAATTCTGATCAGTTTTGGAGGAGTTTGTATTATTTTCATTGATTATCTCTCTGATTTTTTCAGACCTGATTTTCAATTTGGAATTATCTTAATGACAGCCTCTACGATAACATGGGCTTTTGGAATACTCGAAACAAAGAAAAAAGCGTCCAGTTTTAATCCGTATTTCAGTTTGGGATTGCAGATGCTGATTTCGAGTGTGTTTCTTTTTGGAATCACAGAAGCCACGGGAATCAATATTCCGCTTAGTGAAATCCCCTTGCCTTCTCTGTGGTCTATTGTCTACCTGGTCCTTATTGGCTCTGTTCTAACTTTCATCGCATTTATTTACTCGTTGCAACACCTTCCAACCGAAATCAGCAGTATCTATGTCTACATCAATCCAATTGTTGCCATGATTCTAGGGTCTTTTATTTTTGGAGAAACGCTTACACAAGCTATCGCCATTGGTACCATCGTAACCTTAACGGGACTGTATTTGGTAAACAAGACTATTCGGAAAACCAAAAAATAAAAAATTTGTTTATTGGTGTCAATCTGCTTTAGCCCTTAGAGGGCTTTGGGGTATTATTATCATCATTATCATTCATAGTGCTTTGCGCCATGCTGGTGCTTTTGGGCCTTCAGCCCTATTTCACTCCTTATAACCTGTTAAAAACTAAGCGCTCTTAGGATTTTGAGAAGTGCTTTTCGTATTTTTGCCTCCAAATTGCTTTTATGAAATCTTTTCTATACAAATACCGTAAATTCTTTATTGTTCTTATTCTATTTTCGACCGTTACAATATCTTTATTTTACTCCGCTTTAAAACCGCAAAAAACTTTACCTATTTACAATCCTGCTGATGTAAATCCGGAATTGGTGGATAGCACAGTACAATACAAAAGCAAATACCATACGATTGCTGATTTTTCATTTGTAAATCAAAACGGAGATACTATTACCCAGAAGAATTACGAAGGAAAAATATATGTGGCTGACTTTTTCTTCACGACCTGCGGATCAATTTGCCCAAAAATGACGACCAATCTAGAAGATGTTCAAAAAGCAGTTTTAAACAATCCGAAAGTGATGCTGCTTTCTCATACTGTATTTCCGGAGGTAGACAGCATTCCGGTTTTAAAAGCATACGCCATAAAACACGGTGTGGTAGACAGCAAATGGAATCTGGTTACCGGTGATAAAAAAGAAATTTACACCATGGCCCGAAAATCGTATCTCGCGGTAAAACTTGGACGTCCAGATCAGCTCTACGATATGGTACATACCGAGAATTTTGTTTTGGTGGATCAAAAAAGACGTGTTCGCGGATTTTATGACGGAACAAATAAAGAAGAAATTAAACGTCTTTTAGAAGACATCAATTTTCTGAGTCAGGAGTAAAATCCCTTATTTTTAGAAAGATTTAGCATTTACAAAAGTGTTAAATGCCTTGAAATAAAGAATAATTGCCTATTTTTGCAATCTAAATTCAATCTAAATAAGCTTGCAAAATACTATCCACACTCTGAAAAAAGGCGATAAAGCCATTATCAAAGATTTTGATATCGATCTTATTCCTCTGAAACTACTAGAAATGGGTTGTTTACCGGGCAACTTAGTTGAATTATTGCAAATCGCTCCTTTTGGCGATCCTCTTTATTTAGACATTAATGGTTCGCATGTCGCCATTCGCGTTGAAACTGCTCGTGAAATTGAAGTTGAACTGATCAAAAACGATTTGTAATGAGTATTCAAAATATCAACGTTGCCCTTATTGGGAATCCAAATACAGGAAAAACTTCAGTTTTCAATCAGCTTACCGGATTAAATCAACAGGTCGGGAATTATCCCGGAATTACTGTTGAGAAAAAAATCGGGTTTTGCAAATTACCAAACAACGTCAAGGCCAACATTCTGGATCTTCCGGGAACGTACAGCCTGAATGCCAGTTCTATGGATGAAAGCGTGGTAATTGAGCTCTTGTTAAACAAAAACGACAAATTATATCCGGATGTAGCAGTAGTCGTTACAGATGTTGAAAATCTGAAACGTAATTTACTGATTTACACCCAAATCAAAGATCTTGAAATTCCAACGATTTTGGTCATCAACATGTCAGACCGTATGGAAAGTAAAGGTATTACGCTGGACATCCCTTATTTGGAAGAGAAACTAAAAACTAAAATTGCTTTAGTAAGTTCGCGAAAAGGTTTGGGAATCGAAGAGTTGAAAGAATTAATTGTCTCGTACAAAACGATTCCGCACGAACCCTGCCTGAATGCATCTGTTATTGATCAGGAGTATTTTGAAAAATTGCAGCATGCTTTCCCGAATCAATTGTTGTACAAACTTTGGCTGGTGATCACACAGGATGTAAACTTTTCGAACCTTGATCGAAACGAAATCAGAAATACGTTTACCAAATCACATTCCGAATTAAAACGTTTACAGCAAAAAGAAACGATAAAACGTTATCAATTCATAAACGATGTTTTAAAAGAAGGTTTAAAAGTTGATGCTTCGACGGCCAAAGATATTCGGGCAAAACTGGATCGTATTTTAACGCACAAGGTTTGGGGGTATGTGATTTTCCTGGCTATTTTATTTTTGATCTTCCAATCTATTTTCAGTTGGTCAACGATACCTATGGATTTCATAGATAGCAGTTTTGCTTCTTTAAGCAGCTGGGTCGCGGCGGAATTACCAAGCGGAATTCTAACCGATTTACTTTCACAGGGAATTGTACCCGGAATTGGCGGTGTAATCATTTTTATTCCGCAAATTGCCTTTTTGTTTTTATTCATTTCGATATTAGAAGAAAGCGGTTATATGAGCCGTGTAGTCTTTTTGATGGATAAAATCATGCGAAAGTTTGGTTTATCCGGCAAAAGTGTTGTCCCTTTGATTTCAGGAACGGCCTGTGCTATTCCGGCGATCATGGCCACCCGAAATATTGAAAACTGGAAAGAAAGACTGATCACAATTCTTGTGACTCCGTTCACGACCTGTTCAGCAAGATTACCTGTTTACACTATTATTATTTCACTGGTAATTCCGGATGAACGTCTTTTTGGTATCCTAAACATGCAGGGATTGGCGCTAATGTTGTTGTATTTATTAGGTTTTGTAACAGCAATTCTTTCTTCTTACATCTTAAATAAAATATTAAAAATAAGTGCCAAGACTTATTTCGTGGTAGAAATGCCAAGTTATAAATTGCCGTTATTCAAAAACGTTGCGATTAATGTTGTTGAAAAAACAAAAGCTTTTGTGGTTGGTGCCGGTAAAATCATCCTCGCAATATCTGTGATTTTGTGGTTCTTAGCTTCTTATGGACCAGGGAAAGATTTTAATGAGGCAGAAACTATTGTAAAAGAAAAATTTGCAGCTACTCCTCTAGACGAAACTCAGTTTGAAAATGAAGTGGCGTCTCAAAAACTAGAAAATTCCTACATAGGTTTAATGGGTAGAGCTATAGAACCAGTCATTTCACCTTTAGGTTACGATTGGAAAATTGGAATTGCTCTAATTAGTTCTTTTGCTGCACGTGAAGTTTTCGTGGGAACACTGGCTACCATATACAGTGTTGGAGATACCGATAACGAATCAACCATAAGAAGCAAAATGCAGGAAGAGATCAATCCGGAAACGGGTCATAAGATCTTTAACTTTGCCTCAGGTATATCCTTATTGCTCTTTTATGCTTTTGCTATGCAATGTGCCAGTACGCTGGCGATCACCAAAAAAGAAACTAATTCCTGGAAATGGCCCGCTATGCAGCTTGTCCTGATGAGCGGTCTTGCCTATTTTGTTGCATTAATAACGTATCAACTTTTAAAATAAACGATCATGGTACAGGAAATTATAGCTTTTATCATATTATTCATTGCCGTTGGTTACCTCATCAAAAAGTTCTTTTGGAAATCTAAAAAGAAAAAAGACTGTGGTGATGGGAATTGCGGCTGTTCATGAGTGAATTGTTTCGCAAAGCTTCACCAAATAAACACAAAGCTTCACAGAGATTAAAAATCCTTTGTGAAGCTTTGTGTTTTCTTAGTGTGTCTCGGCGGAAAAAAATCTCTACTTCTCCCCGTCCCATTCTGCATAAAACTGTGCCAGAAATGTTTCCATGAAACGATGTCTATCTGCTGCAATTTGTTTACCCGTTTCGGTATTCATTTTATCTTTTAAAAGTAAAAGCTTTTCATAAAAATGATTTATCGTTGGTGCGTTATTCTTTTTGTACTCCTCTTTGGTCATATTGGTAATCGGAGCAATTTCAGGATCGTGAAGCGTTCTGTTCTTAAATCCGCCATAATTAAATGCTCTTGCTACTCCAATCGCTCCAATTGCATCTAAACGGTCCGCATCCTGAACGATATCTAATTCTACAGAAGAAAACTTCTTTTCGAAATTTCCGCCCTTATAAGAGATGTTTTCGATGATGTTCACCACATGCTGAATCGTGTCTTCTGCAACTTCTTGAGATTCTAAAAATAAACGTGCAGTTTTGGGTCCGATAGTTTCATCACCATTGTGAAATTTACTATCCGCAATATCGTGAAGCAAAGCCCCCAGTTGCACTACTGTAAGATCACAATCCATTCCTTTTGCAATTAAAAGTGCATTTTTATAAACGCGTTCGATATGAAACCAATCGTGTCCACCCTCGGCGTCGTTTAATTTCTCTTTTACAAAAGCGATGGTTTTGTTTATTAGTTCAGAATTCTTCATGGTATTTTTATAGTTTGCGGTAAAGGACAGTCCGATAAAACAGCTTTAAACTGGTGTTTTATACTTTAAATAAAAAATGTTGATTGTCAAAGTTTTGCAACCTCAACAATCAACAATATGTTTTTAGATGTTCTGCTTAAAGTTTCATAAATCTAAACTTCAAAATCAGAAAGCTACAATCTTGCTGGTTCAACCCATTTAAAGATGTGTGATTCTTGTGGAATAACCAATCTTTCAGAGATCCTCGCCATACGAGCCGGTAATTTCATTAAGTAATCACGTGCTTTTTCAGCTTCATCTGTCAAATTCGAAATTTTATCGATTTCCCATTTGTCAATTAACTTCTGCATAATATCTACGTAATCGTTTGCCGTATATACTCCGATACGTTGTGCCGAATCAGAAAACTGTTCGAAAGCACTGCTTATTTTCTGACCTGATTCTCTTAAGAAATGCGCCGGCATTACGATTTTTTGTTTCATCATATATTGAAACGCCAACATCATTTCGCTCGGATCCACTGCAAAAATACGGGTAACAAACTCACTATACGCATGGTGGTGACGCATTTCGTCACCTGCAATCATTTTGCACATTTTAGACAACTTGTTGTCACCAAATTTCTTCGCCATTTGTGCCACTCTGTTGTGTGAAACATAAGTCGCTAACTCCTGAAAACTGGTGTATACGAAGTTTTTGTACGGATCAGATCCGGTTCCAATATCAAAACCGTCGTTGATTAAATGCTGTGTTGTCATTTCGATTTCACGCATGTTTACACGACCAGACAAATACAAATATTTATTCAAAAGGTCTCCGTGGCGGTTTTCTTCTCCGGTCCATTGTCTGATCCATTTCGACCAGCCATTTCCACCGTTCTCTACCTGATTGATTCCTTCTACATCCATTAACCATGATTCGTATGTTGGCAAAGCTTCTTCAGTGATGGTATCTCCCACTAAAGTTACCCAGAAATCATATGGTAATTCTTTAGCAATTTCACGCAACTCTTTTACCTCCTCAAAGAAGTTCTCTCCTTCAGAATTAGGCAAAAAGTCTGACGGCTGCCAAATTTTTTCCACTGGAATTAAATACTGTTCAACGAAGCTATCCACGTTTTTTTCCAAAAACTGCATTACTTCTAATCTAATGTTTTTTATAGACATTACTTATTTAAGATTGGGATTTAAGTTTTCGTTTGTACTAAAACAAAAATCTATTTATACTCATTTACTCCTTCTACCACTGCTTTTTCTGTCAAAGCCATTAAATCGGCAAAATCATAATCTTTTACAGACATTGCTTTATGCGCTGTAAATGTTAAATGATTTCCTAATCCGACCGGAAACATTCCAAAACGAACCATTTTCCAAGAATTATTGATACTTACCGGTACTACATAAGCAGACGGCGCATATTTACATAAGATTTTTAAACCACTTTGTGCAAATTCTTTGGGTTTTCCTGTTTTACTTCTTGTTCCTTCAGGAAAAATTACAGCAGCTCTGGTATTTTTTTCGATATATTCAGACAAGCCTTTGATTACCGGAATCGCTTGTTTAGGGTCTTTTCGGTCGATTAAGACAGATCCTCCATGGCGCAAATTAAATGACACACTCGGGATTCCGCTTCCTAACTCCTTCTTACTTACAAATTTACAATGAAATCGTCTAAAGTACCAAATCATTGTCACGATATCATACATACTTTGGTGATTGGCCACAAAAATTATTGGAACCCCCTTTGGTATATCATCTACTCCGCTAACAGTATACCTTGTTCCCACCAGATTCGTGCATCTTAACAGGAAAAAATTCAGATAATCTACACTTTTTTTATGCGCCTGATACCCAAAAACATTCAGGCAAAACCATTGTATCGGGTGAAACACCGCCAAACAAAAACCAAAACACAAGTAATAAATTACGGAAATGGGATACGAAATTATCTTCTGCATGCTTGAAAAATTAATGCCCAAAAGTAATAAATAAATTTTTAGCGGTATAAAAATTGAAAACAATAACCGTTTTTCTGGTTTAATTGTACCTTTGCCCTAAAATTTGCAAATTTTTTCTGAATTAAATGAACTTCACTTACCCTAAAAATGAACGCTTAAAGAGCAAAACGACAATAGGTTTACTGTTTTCTGAAGGAAAATCAGTTTCCAAATATCCATTGCGTTTGGTTTATCGTCCGGCGGAAGAAAATTCAGAAGAAAAAATCAAAATAGGGGTTTCGGTTTCTAAGAAATATTTCAAAAAGGCCGTTGACCGCAATTACTTCAAACGCGTTTTAAGAGAAACATATCGTTTAAACAAACATTTACTTTTGGATAACATTCAAGAGCCCTACTCCCTGATGTTTTTTTATCAGACCAAAGACAGACTGTCTTATGCAGAAATTAATACCAAAACCATTCAGCTGTTTGAGAAATTCCTTCAGCAGGTAAATAAAACCCCTGATTCTGAAAATAAAACAGAATTGTAATTCCTTTACGACAACTTTATTTATCAAATTATACGAAAAATTATAAAAAAATTGTAGTTTTAACTTTAATTTGAAAAATTATGCGGTATATTTTCTTTTTATTCTTGCTCTTTATAGGCTTTTCAAGTTGCAGTAAAAATGAGGAACCTTCTGCTAATATGATGATTAGCGCAGTCAAGCTTACTCCAAAAAATGAATCCGCTGCAGCGTCAGATGCACAGTATGATCCCGCTGCCCCGGATGCGCCACAGATTTCACAAAAAATTATCAAACAGGCTTCACTTCGATTTGAAACCAATGATTTAGAAGATACTTTCAAACAAATCCAAACTGCGATTGTTGCCAATAAAGCCTCCATTCAGAATGATTCTGAAGGCAAAGAATATGACAACATTTACAGAACCTTAACCATTCGCGTTCCCAGTGCAAACTTTGATTCTTTTATAAATGCGGTTTCTAAAGGTGTTTCGTACTTTGAACAAAAAGAGATTTCTGCAGAAAATGTTACCGAACAATACATTGACTTAACTTCAAGATTAAACACAAAACGCAAACTTGAAGCTCGCTACTTAGAGATTTTACAAAAAGCCACTAAGATTAGTGAAATATTGGAAATTGAAAAACAAATTTCCGCTATCCGTGAAGAAATTGAAGCCAAAGAAGGTCAGCTAAAATATCTTGAAAGCCGCGTTTCAGAAAGTACCGTAACAATATCATTTTACAAAACCATAGCTCAAAAACAAGGCGTTAAGATTTCTTACGGGTCTAAAATATGGGCTGCTATTCAATCCGGTTTTTTCAGTCTGTCCGATTTTTTAATTTCAATTATTAGCGTCTGGCCATTTATTATAGTATTTTGCGTACTTGTCTACTTTATTAGAAAAAGATTTAAAAGAAAAAAAATATAATCATGTATCCTTATTTCAAGAAGAAATTTATCATACCTGCCGTTGCTGCAGGGTTTTTATTTATCGGAACCAGTTTTAAAGATGACTTTTTTGAAATTGCCAAACAAATTGAAATCTTTACCACTTTGTTCAAAGCGGTAAACACCAATTATGTCGACGAAACCAACCCGGGTGACCTGATGGATAAGGCCATTAAAAGCATGCTCGCAAGTCTGGATCCTTATACCGTTTATTTTAACGAACAGGATGTTGTTAATTTCAAAATCAACAATACAGGCGAATATACCGGAATAGGAGCTTTGATTTCAAGAAAAAAAGACCGCTTAATTGTACGTGAACCCTATAAAAACTATCCTGCCGACAAAGCCGGACTGAAAGCCGGAGACGAGATTATTCAGATTGGTGATGTTATGATTGCTGATTTTAAGGATGATGCCTCACAATTACTGAAAGGAACTAAAAATACTAAAATTACCATTAAATACCTCCGTCAGGGAAAAACCTTCACAACCGAATTGGTTCTGGATGAAGTCGATATTAAATCGGTTCCGTTTTTCGGAAAGATTGATGCCAAAACCGGATACATTGTTTTGGCACACTTTAGCCGAAAAGCTTCCAACGAAGTAAAAGATGCCCTTGAGAAACTTAAAGCAGACGGTGCAACTCAAATTGTACTTGATTTAAGAGGAAATCCGGGTGGTTTACTCAACGAAGCCATTGATATCTGTAATTTGTTTGTTCCGAAGAATGAAGTTATTGTGACTACAAAATCACGTATCGAAAAACACAACAACACTTATAAAACGACTAAAGAACCTGTTGATACTGAAATTCCTTTAGCCATCTTGGTAAATGGACGAAGCGCCTCAGCCTCAGAAATTGTTTCAGGAGCTTTACAGGATTTAGACCGTGCCGTGATTCTGGGAAGCCGCAGTTTCGGAAAAGGTTTGGTGCAGCGCTCTGTTGACTTAACTTACGGAACTCAGTTGAAAGTGACAATCTCACGTTATTACACGCCTTCCGGACGTTGTATTCAGGCTTTGGATTATGCGCATAAGGACAAAAATGGTGTGGCTCAAAAAACCGATGCTAAAAATTTCAATGCTTTTAAAACCCGAAAAGGAAGAACAGTTTATGATGGTGGTGGTGTTTTACCGGATATAGAACTGGATGAAACCAAAATGAGTCCGATCACAACTGCTTTGCTAAAAAATGACGGAATCTTTGATTATGCTACCACGTACTATTACAAGAATCCAAATTTAGGAGATAAAACACCTATCCTTACTGATACTGATTACAGTAGTTTCAAGCAGTTTCTAAAAACCAACAAAATTAGTTTTGACACGGAATCGGAAGTGGCGTTGAAAAATATGATGGCTGCGGCCAAAAATGAAAAAATAGACGAAACTATTGCTACGGAATACCAACAATTACAGGCAGCTCTTGAAAAAAGCGAAAGCACACTACTGGATAAAAATCAAAAGGAGATCAGAAACCTGATACAGGAAGAATTGATTAAAAGATATCAATATCAGGAAGGTTTGTATCAATATTACATTAAAAACAATTCAGAAATTAAAAAAGCTGTGAATGTATTAAATAACCAGACTGAGTATAAAACGATTTTAAAAATGTAAAAAAATGAAGCTTTACAGAGCCCTATTTCTGTTTCTTATTTACAATTTATCGGCACAGCAAAAACCTATTGAAACTATCTATTTCGAATTTGACAAGTTCGATCTTACACCAAAACAAACCGAAGTTGTAAACCGTTTTATTAAAAGTATCGACACTTCTAAAGTAGAGTCGGTACAAATATATGGTTATTGTGATGATCGCGGAAATGACGAATACAATTTTCGTTTATCTAACAATCGGGCAAGCACCATTCAGAACTTATTGGTTAAAGCCGGATTCAACCAAGGTAAAATTGTTATTTTGGAAGGGAAAGGACGTGTTGTTGTCCGGCCCGACACTATAGAAAACCTTCACGAAACCCGTACCCGAAACCGAAGGGTCGATTTGATAGCCGTTAAGAAAAATAGTTTTGGAAAAGGAATCTACAACTCGTTCCCTAACAAACTCAAAATTGGTGACAAGATCTTCTTAGACAATATTTTATTTGATATTGGAAGTTCAAAACTTACTTCAAACTCTAAAAAGGAATTAGATAAAGTTGCCGCAATCTTAGAAAAACAAAATGGTCTAAAATTCGAAATCAGAGGTCATGTTTGCTGCACCCCTGATATCTACTCCGACGGAATTGACAGAGCCACCAATGAAAGAAGACTTTCCTGGAACCGTGCCAAAACTGTTTTTTACTACCTCAGCTCCAAAAAGATCTCAAAAAACCGAATGACTTATCAGGGTTGCGGGAATAAATACCCGCTGGGAAAAGGTGATAATCTGGATCGTCGTGTTGAATTTTTGATTACGAAAATTTAAACAACTATTTAATCCTACTGTACCTTTTCTCCTTTGCTTCTCTGAGCCTTTGCTTCTTTGTACCTCAACAAAACGCTTTAGTCACGCGTCATCTCTATGTGCTCAATATCATCTTCCAGATACATTTCGCTGGTTTGAACGAATCCGTGGCTTTCGTAGAATTTTTTTAAATACAATTGAGCTCCAATGGTTATTGCTTCTTTATTGAAATTCAATTTTATAGCAGCAATCGCTTCACGCATTAGGTCATGTCCCCATTTCCTATCTCTGTAATTGACATCTACGACCACACGTCCGATCGAAGCATTATCAAAACTGATTCCAGCGTCGAATAAACGTACATACGCTACTGTTTTGCCATCGTATTCCCCAATCAGGTGTAATGCTTTCTTGTCTTTACCGTCAAGGTCTAAATAAACGCAGTTTTGCTCGACTACAAAGATCTCACTTCTTAATTTGAGTAAATCGTATAGCTCGTTTACATTTAACGCCTCAAAAGGCTTTATTTTCCATTTTAGCTCCATTTGCTCTTTGTTTATTGTTTTGGCTTATTGTTTACGGTTCTAACTTACGCTAAAAACAAAATTATACCAAATATTCTTAAATATAAATCCCGATTACAAACTGCAACCGGGATTTATACTTTATGATGGAATGCCAATCTTATTTTTTCTTCATAATGATTTCCATACTCTTAAACTCTTCACCATTTTTTACATCAAACATTTCCATCTTACGCGTTTTAGCATCTACAATGGTATAAATTTCTCTGTAGGGTGTCTTTTTACCGTTTACGGGATTAACCATGTCACCTTTTAGCTCCATACTTTTAGTGCTTTCATCGTACTTACCCATTGCCACCAGCATACCGGTTCCCATATTATCGATAAAAGTAGTGGTGTATTCTTTACTGGCATTGTTATAAGCTAATGTACTTTTACCCTCAAAAGCCTGCCCCATCATGGTTCCCTGATAGTTCGATTCCTGATAACGTCCTCCAAGAATCATTTTAACGTTTGCTGTTGAAGTAGCTTTTTCAGGTTTCCCGTTTGGTTCTGACCAGAAAGTCATGTCACAATTCCAGGTTCCAACCTCATCCGCCATTAATTTATGAGGAGCCCCCGGGGTTGCATACTCTTGCCAGGCTTTCATTTGTGCTACCGAATCAACCGGTTGTTCTGCTATTGGTTCTTCCTTTTTAATACTATCAGAAGAGCCTACTGTTTCAGTTGCTGTCTTTGCCTCTTTTTTACAGGAAGCAAAACACATGACTAGTAATAATACTGCAATTAAATTTTTCATAATGATCTGTTTTAATGTTAGTTGTAAAACAAAATTAAGAAAAATTAGTTTGTCACCTCATTACTAAAAACTTAACAGGATTTCCATAAAAAGCTGCAAATTGATAATTTTGGTATTGGGCTTTTGCCCTTTCAGGGCGTAAACAAAATTTTACCCGCTTCATCGTGCGTTGCACCATGCTTCTGCTTTTGGGCTTTCAGCCCTTTATATTACCTCTTATCAATTTTAACCGATTTTATAATTGCTTCCAAATCCAGCATTAGATCACGTTCTTCATTGGAAGGCGAATAACAAAATCCTTCGATTACCAGAATTCGGTTATACATTTCGTCAACAATTGCATAGTTGATAAAAGGTCCGGCCATAAAATCGTTCTTAAGTTCCCAGGTTCCTTTAGTTTCAAATGCTTTTTTTCCATCTAAGGAAATCGTTGAAAAATAAGGCGCGTATGCCTCACCCGTTATCATACGTGTGTTGGGTTCTCTGCCTTTGATGTAACTCCCAACGGAATCACGCATCCGAATAATATTGTCGATTACATTCGCACTTTTTTCAAAACTGTGAATGGGGATCTGATAAATAAGCAAACTGGTGTTGCCACTTATAATATCTTTTTTTAACCAGATAAAATTCTTTTTATGCAGCATGTATTCATATCCGGTAGGAATTTGCAGATCGATATGAAACTTATTTTTTATAACAGCTGGATTCAACAACGATTTACTGTTATCTTCCTGAATTTTTTTGATTTCGGCATCCCGGATTATTTTGATGATTTGCCCCGAATTGAGTTCGATACTGCAAATAATATCATCAACCGATTTTCCGTAAATTCTGAAAGTGTTATGGGGTAGTGATCTGCTGTGTGTTACTTCGAACTTATCAGCAGTTGTTTTTTTAACTACAATTATGCTTCGGCTATCGGTAACAAAACCTTCCAGTAAACGAGCCGGATACTGATTAATAGTAAATAGGGGTTCTTCTTGTGTAAGCCCTAAAACTGGTGAAGCAAATTTATTTCTGATGCTATCTCCAACTTCGCCATACCATAACTGATCGTCTATGATGACAGAAATTGTATTCGTTTTTCCGGATATAGGTTCCTCCTGCTTCTCATTTTTAAAACATGAAATGAAGAGCAACGGAAGTAGTAGTAATAAAAAATGGGTTTTATTCATTCTCTTAAGTTATGAAATAAAACCCAAATTTATATAAGATTTTTTATTATCCGTTTATTTTAAGCTTCATTCCTGGTTTAATATCTCCGTCTTTAATGTTATTCCACTTTTTAATATCGGAAATGGTTACTCCCGGATATTTTTTAGAAATACTATACAACGAATCTCCTTTTTTAACATAATAGTCTTCACCAAGAACTTTTGACGTCGCTTTTTTCTTGAACGAATCAATTGAATTGTTTGATGCTATAGCAGTTGTTACCGCATTTTCGTCAACAATTTCAGGAACAGTTTTAGAAACAACCAAAGTTTTTCCTAAACCAATATTATTTGAAGTCAGACTATTTAGTTCTTTCAACTCCGCAATAGTCGTACCGAATTTCTTTGCAATGCTCCCTAAATTATCTCCGGCAGCTACCACATACTCTTGTGACTGTGTATTATTTTTCTCTTTATCATCAGCAGCTGCAATAGCTTCCTCTGTTTTTTTATCTATCGCCAATGTTGCTTTAGCCTCTTTTGGATTTTTAACAGAAGCCTCTATATCAGATTTAATTTTTAAGCTTCTTCCGAAGGCAACTGAATTTGATTTCAGATTATTCCACTTCTTCAGATCCACAATACTCACATTATATTTGTCTGCAATTGCTCCCAGATTATCACCTTTCCGGACTTTATAAAACTGAATTTCTTTGGAAGAATCTTCTTTTGCTTTTGCGTTATATTTTGTTCTTGGTGCTGTCTTCATTGCCAATTGTACAGGCATAGTTTTATTCTGTGCCTGATAGGCTACATAGGCATAAATCTTGTCTTCGTTTGAAACAAAAGTTGCTACTTTATCTTTTGGCAAGCGCAGAAAATGCTGCTCTCCCTGATAATAAGGCACTACATTTAATTTATAAGAAGGATTTAAGAGCTGTAACTGAGATTGTGGCATGTCTAACAAATCGGCTATTTGTTTGAATGACATCTGACTCTTAATCTGAACGGTATCTGTTTCAAAATTTTTAACAACGGCTCTTTGTGGATTTATTCCGTGTTCTTTATGGTATTCGAAAAGGTACATGGTTGCTAAAAAAGCAGGAACATAACCCTGAGTTTCTTTTGGAAGGTGGCTTCGAATGTCCCAATATTTTGTTTTTCCGCCGGAACGACGAATGGCCTTGGTCACATTTCCGGGTCCTGAGTTATAAGAGGCCAGAACCAATTCCCAGTCACCAAAGATGTTGAACATTTTGCTCATGTATTCTGATGCTGCAGCAGTTGCTCTAAGCGGATCACTGCGTTCATCAATATAAGAGTCTATTTTAAGGGCGTATTGTTTACCGGTTCCGTACATGAACTGCCAAATTCCCGTGGCGCCCATTTTAGAAACTGCTTTAGGGTTTAAAGCAGATTCTACAACGGCTAAATATTTAATTTCTAAAGGAACGTTTTGCTTCGCAAAAGCATCTTCAAAAATTGGAAAGTAATATTCGGATAAAGACATTAATCGGGAAAACGATTTTTTTCGATTCTTAAGAAATGACTTTATTATGTTTTCTAATCCCTGATTGTATTCAATATTAAAAGGTGATTTCCCATTCATTGCCTGCAGCCGCTGTTTTAGCAAATCTGTTGGCAGTTCCTCATCAACTGTCACGTCTGTATTAATGGTTTGAATGTCTTTTGTCAGATCATCGTAAATATCCAGACTTACTAATTCGTTCATCCAAAGACTGTCAACTCTTGCTGCCAGTTCATTTTTTTTGAAAGTATTTTTAACAGAATCTAAATACGATATCTTTACAACCGGCTTAATTTCAGCATCTGCTTTTGCAACATCCTGCGCAAACATGGATATCGAAAAAAAGGCGGAAACCACTATTGCTATTTTTTTTACAATCATATAACATTATTTTAAAATTCTATAATTCAATTCATTACAGAAACCTTAGTTTTACAAACTTAAACAGTTTAATGAAGAAAAATATGTAAAAAAATGTTAATTGTGATTTTTTAGTCCAAAATCGCGGCGATTCCAGGTAAAATTTTACCTTCTAACATTTCAAGCATAGCTCCACCTCCGGTAGAAACATAACTCATTTTATCTTCAAAACCGAACTGTTTTACTGCTGCAACAGAATCTCCACCTCCCACTAATGAGAAGGCACCGTTTTCTGTAGCTTCGGCAATATAATCACCTAAAGCGATCGTTCCTTTAGCAAAAGATTCCATTTCGAAAACTCCTAATGGACCATTCCATAAGATTGTTTTAGACTCCAGAATTACTTTTTTAAAGTTTTCTAAAGATTTAGGACCTGCATCAAGACCTTGCCATCCATCAGGAATTGCGTTTACATCGACTACCTGAGTGTTTGCTGTATTAGAGAAATCATCTGCAGCAATTACATCAACCGGGATGTGAATCTGAACTCCTTTTTCTTTGGCCAGTCTCAAGATTTCAAGCGCTAACTCTTGCTTGTCATCTTCGCAAATAGATTCTCCAATTTTACCACCCAGTGCTTTAACGAATGTAAATGTCATTCCTCCACCAATGATCATGTGATCTACTTTGTCTAAGATGTTTTCGATAACGGTAATTTTTGAAGATACTTTTGAACCTCCAAGAACTGCTGTTACCGGTTTTTCACTATTTTTAAGTACTTTATTTAAACTTTCTATTTCTTTTGCCAACAATGTTCCAAAACATTTTTCAGTTGGAAAAAACTGTGCAATAATCGTTGTTGAAGCATGCGCTCTGTGTGCTGTACCGAACGCATCATTTACATAGATGTCTCCCAATGAAGCCAGTTCTTTTGCAAAAGCTACATCTCCAGCTTCTTCTTCAGCATGAAAACGTAAATTCTCAAGTAATAAAACTTCTCCCTGCTGTAAGTTAGCCGCAGCTGACTTTGCTGCTTCTCCAACACAATTTTCAGCAAATTTCACCTGAACTCCCAATATTTCAGAAGCTGTTTTTAAAATGTGTTTTAACGAATATTTTTCTTCTGCTCCTTTTGGTCTGCCTAAATGCGACATTAAAATTACGCTTCCGCCCTGTGCCAAAATAGCGTCAATAGTTGGTTTTGCAGCTTCAATACGTGTAGCGTCAGTTACATTAAAATTTTCATCCAATGGCACATTAAAGTCCACACGGATAATTGCTTTTTTATTTTTAAAGTCGAAATCGTTTAAAGTTTTCATTTGATAATTTTTTAATTTATTCTGATAGAAAACAAATATAGAACTTTTAGTGTTGCAACAAATTTGAAAAATGTAAAATTAAACCCGCTACAACAGCGAAAACGATATAATTTATGAAAAAAAACAAATTAACTTTTAAAGCCGCTAAAAATGCTTCCTTAATCGTGAACCGGACTTTGTGTACAAGGACAGTTACTGATTGATTGTAGGAAATCGAAACCAATTGTTATGGAGTGTGTTCCTGTGTTATAATTACCCAAATCGTTGAACATTACCTGATACGAATATCCAAAGTAGAATTTAGATTTCATAAAACCTACCATTGGCCCAACTGATAATGGTTTTGGGAACTGATCGTTTAAGAAACGATAAGAAACCCCGATCCAATAATAGTCCTCATAACGATTATAACGTCTGTACTTGAAGTTGAAATCGGTTGTAGAACGATTATCACTTGCGAAGTACTGGTAGTAAACCGATGGTTCGTATTCGATACGACTGTTTTCTCCGTCTTTAAAAATAAAACCGGAATAGATCTGATAATTGGAAAGTAGCGAAGGCTCAACTCCACGGTATTTATCAGTATTTTTCTTTAAAACGTTATTGGCATTAAAACTTACATAGAACATTTTATTACGATACAAGGCACTCACATCGAAGTTACTGTTTGAAGTATATCGATTGTCGGTTACAGCCGGATCTAAAATAGGATGTTCGATAGTGTTATTGAATTCATCAATATCAATGCGAAAGCTATTAAAGTTATACGAAAGTCCGAAAGACAGATATTGCTTCGAATAATAATCCAGGATAAGGTGATGTGCAAAGGAAATTTTGGCTCCCGTCTGACGTGTATATCCATTTTTATCATTGTAGACATTGATCCCGACTCCTGAACGATCCAAGACCCTAAAATCGGCATAAAGCGACTGGTTGTCCGGTGCATCTTTTATCCCTACCCATTGCGTAAGTCCGTTGGCTCTAATTCTAAGGTTGTCTCCAATACCGGCAAAAGCAGGTGAAATAACAAATGGATTATCTGCTAAATACTGTGTGAAAACTGGTAGGTTTAACTCTTGGCTGTAACTTGTTGTTACAGCCATGAGTACTAAAGATAAAATAAACTTTTTCATTGTAATAATTTTTTTAGATAACATCATTAGGGGCTCTTATTTTGTTATCTGTATAAAGTGAAATGTCCTACAAACTCACGTGCATCTTTCTCGTCATTCAATTTAAGAACATACCAGTAATCTCCTGAAGGTAATTCGGCACCATTGTATCTACCGTCCCATTTTTGACCATAGTGGTACTTGGCAATTACACGACCGTATCTGTCAAAGATTGAGAATACAAGGTTGTTGTAAATGTTTGTACAACCAGGACCCCAAGTGTCATAAACACCATCTCCGTTTGGAGTGAAGTAATTGTCAAGACAAACATCAACATAAATTGCATGTACTGTTATTGTTGCCGTACATCCGTTTTGGTCTCTTACTATTACTTCATAATCTCCTGTTTTGTAGATTTTGTATTTGTTAGAAGAAGTAAACGGTTCTCCGTTGAAACTGTACTCGTAAGCAGGTGCTCCACCGGCAGCAGTTACCGAAATGATGTTCATTTCTGGTTTTCCTTCAGACTCTCCAAGCGTTAACTTGTCGTAAGCTCTGATTTCAAAACTTGTCGTTGGCACTTTACATCCATTCGTGTGTCTAGCTACAATGTAGTGCTTTCCAGGAGCGATATTGGTAAAGATATTTGCCGCCTGCCAAGGACCTACATCGCTATCAAGAGAATAATCTACTTGCGTAAGATCTGTATTACTAGCATCAACCGTAACGGTTACCATATTCGTTTGTGCGTTGTTCACACAATCGTAATTGGTTTCGGCTATTGGGTCAAGAATTACTGCTTTATCCATGATTACTTCAAGTGTACTGATACAAGTAGCATCTTTAATATATACAGTATGTCTACCACCTTTAAGAGCTACGAAATCATGCTGTGTACCAACAACCGGAATATAAGTTCCATTTTCGTTATCAAGGCTTACACTATACGGTGGTTTACCACCAAAAATTTCTATACTAAACGCTCCATCTATGTCACCATCGCAAATTTCCTGCAAAATTGGTCCTACAATTTTGGCACCTAAAAGAGGTGGTTCTTTAATTTCAAGATTTAAAAGCTGGAAACATGAATTTTCATCCTGAACTAAAACCTGATAAACTCCCGGAGTTAGTCGGTCAAATTCAAATTTATCATCAAACATTCCTAAGTTTGGCGAAATAGCATACTTAATTACTCCCGTTCCTCCGGTTGCTGCAATCGAGATCTTACCATCATTAGAAGCAAAACATGTCGCATCGATTACGGTTGGAATAACGGATAATGGTTGCGCCGGTTCATTGATATTGATTGAAGCAGAATCATACTGACAATCTCCACTATCAACACGTACAACATAAACTCCTTTAGGAAGCAAATCAAAATAACCTGTTGGCTGAGCCGGTCTTACCACAACCCCGTTACCATCAAACAAGGTATACACATAATTAGTCAAACCTCCAATTGCTTCTGCGTCGATAGCCGCTGTTGCACTTCCTTTACAGTAAACAACTGCATTGGTTAAATCTAATTTCAAGATCAATGGCGTTAAGGCATCTATCGTAACATTGTTAGAAATTGAACTTACACATCCTTTAGAGTCTCTCACAAAATATTGGTGATCTCCAACTCCTACAGCAAATGTTGCAGGTAAAGAGCCTAATACAGTTGTAAAATTCTTATCAGAACTATATTCATATGGACCGCTTCCACCTATTGCACTTAATTTAAGTGTAGCAGCTGTTTTACAAGTTATTCCAGTTGCTAATTCCAACGTTGGAATAATTTCTAATGGTTCACCGATGATAACTTCCGCGGTAGTTCCATTACAGTTCAATTGATCTACAATCGTCACAGAATACTTCCCTGCTCCTAATCCTGTAAAGATTGGACTATCCTGAGATGCACTGGAAATAACCGGATTCACTGATAATAGATTTAAGATATATGCATAGTTACTTCCCTGACCTCCTGTTGGAGCTGATACAGTAATTACACCAGTTTTATCTCCATAACACAACAATGTACTTGTAGTAGCTGTTGCTGTTGCTGCTATTGGCGTTGGATTATTCAATGTTACAGTAGTTGTAGCTACACACCCTTTACTGTCCTTAACATTTAAAATGTAAGTCCCAGCCGATAGGTTAGAAAATTCCGACTGATCAGAATATCCTGTGCTAACACCTACTAATTCATATTGGTAACCACCCGGCCATCCGCCATCTGCAGATATGACAATCTTACCGTCATTCCCTGGTATACAAGAAATTGGAGCATGAATTTCAGATATTTTTAATTCTGTTATTGGTTGTTGAATTGAAAAACTAGTTACAACCTCACAGAATGGTGTTTTTGAAAGAACCGCTTTAACATTATATAAACCTGCTTTCAAACCATTAATTGTTGCTTTACCAGTAGCATCACTTGTGCCATCCTTAACTAATGTTCCTGCAACATCTTTAATCTCGTATTTAAATTCTCCAGCATCATTTGTTGGAACCAATAAATTATCGGTTAAAATTAAATCAACACTACCTTCTAATACTCCGTAACATTTAATATTAGTCACATTTTCAGCTGTTAAACGGAATGTATTTGGATCGTTCACAAAATGATCTTTCTTGATAACACATCCTGTTGCTGTATTCTTAACAGAAATCAAATAATGCCCGATTGGTAAATTAGTGAATACACCATTTGTATTTGTTTCACTAAATACGGTTCGGCCCACACCATCAAGCTTGTACTCTAATGGTATTGTAAATGTCACTCCATTGAAATCTTTAACCTTAACTGCAATAGCTTCATTCGTCGCACAAGTTATTGGTGTAATTACAACATCAATTTTGTCCATGCTAGTGAATGGTAGTATCTCAACTTCAGTAGAAGCTCCCATACAACCCTTATTATCAAAAACATTTACTACATATTTTCCTCCTAAGAAATCGCTTTCTGTATATATGTTAGAAGTTCCATCGTAAACTATTTCATTAGCATTACTAGTTTTAACAAACTGGAATCTCGTATAATTTTTAGAACCACCTGTTATTTTAGTTTTATCTACAGTGATTGTTGCATAGATTGTTTTATTATCTGTTGCACAACCATAGTTACTAACAATTGGAGTATCGACAATAATTACAGCCGGTTGACCAACAGTTACGATCATAGGAACCTCACATCCTTTTCCGGAAGTTACAGTAACTGTATAAGTATCTGCCGGAAGATTCGTGAATACGTTACCTACTAAAACCATTCCAACAGGAGATGGGTTAATTTTGTAAGTATAAACTGGGTTATTGTTTACCGTTGTAGTTGGAGTGGCCATGTTTACAGTAACCGTTCCATTACTTTCTCCATTACAAATTACATTGGTTGGTTCTAAGCTAAAAATAATACTCTTATTTGGAATCTCAAATTTAACTTCTACCTCTTTTGTACAACCTGTTCCTGTATCTCTAACAGTAAATGTGTAATTACCCGGAACTAATCCATTAAATATTGGATTAGGATCAAAATTGATTCCATCTTTACTGTACTCGTAACTTGGTGCTACAGTACCTCCGTAAGCTCGTAAGGTTACTTCACCTTGATTTCCTTCACAAATAGGAGTTTCTATAATATCATATTCTAATCTTAATGGTTCCAAAATAGTAACTGTTTGATTCGCCGTACATTTATTTTCATCACGAACATAAACAATATGAGCACCAGAAGATTTCACCACTAAAACCTTATTTCTCCCCCAGCTATTTCCATCTAAGCTATATTCAAGATTTGCATTAAATCCATTAGCAGTTACCGTAATATCATAAGTACCTGTTGTACTTGGACAGTGATTAGGTATTGCCGACACAATAACCGGTGAGGCATCTACAAGAATATTAATATCTTTAAACGTTTCACAACCATGCGAATCTTTAGCCCACACTCTCCATGTGAAGGCTTTGTCTAATTCAGCAGTATCTTCAGTACCATACACTACTGGATCGCCTGCTTTAACAAATGCATACGTATATCCAGCTGTACCTTTAGAAGCAGTAGCTTTTATTTTCGCCAAATCGGTACAATTTGCATTTTTAAGAGTTATATAATCTACTTCTAATCTTTCAGGCTCTGGAACATTTACTGTAATGCTAGCAATACAATCTGTTACATTATCTTTTACATCAATTTTATACGGACCAGCCACTAAATTCGTCAATACAAAAGTATCTGTTCCTACTGGTGTTATAACACCCAATCCTGAAACGCCTGTAATTGTTTGCGTAAATCCTGTGTTGAATCCAGAAACGGTAAAAGTTACTTTTCCGTTAGCATCTCCTTTACAGGCAACTTCTGCATCAACATTTCCGTTTACAGCAATATTTACAAGATCTTTTACTCTGTATACATCCTGATATCTACAGCCATTTTCATCCTTAACCTTAAAAGTATATTCTCCTGGAAGTAATCCCGGGAAACTTGCTGCTACTGCAGAACCTGTGACCGCTATTGGCCCAAACAATGTTGGAGAAGTTGCTGTATTAGTCGCCACGATTCTAAATTCTAAAGCTCCTACTCCATTAGTTGCTTTTACTTGAACCGTACTCACATCTTCACCTGCTTTACAAGTTACCAATGTAGCATTAAAATCTAATTTACTTGGTTTATTTAATGGATTTACTGTAATTGATTTAGGCACTGTTGTACAACCATTTGCATCTTTAACAGCATACCAGATTGTTTGTGCAGATTTAGTGTAATCAATTGTGATCTTATCCGATGTGTCGAACGTTACACCATTATCAAAACTATATAGGTAGCCCAATGTACTTGGCGTAATTGGTGTACCGCCACTTCCTTCCACTGTAATTACAGTATAAGTATTACATGCTGTATTTAATGGGAAAGAAGCCGAGGCCATTAATGGCGTTGGTTCAGTAATTACAATTGCAGGTGTAACTCCAGACGTACAGCCATAACTGTCTGTAACCACCACATTATAAGTACCAGCTCGTAATCCTGTATATAAACCTGTAGCATCTCCCGAATTATTTGCATTTGCACCGCTTAGCGCAAAAGTATAAGGGCGAACACCTCCGGAAGGAGCAACTGTAATAGTTCCTGTATTATCTCCATTACATTTTACATCCACCTTAGTTATTGTAAACGCAGGATCTACAGGACCATCTACTATTATAACATCGCTTGTAACAGAACAAGAATTACTATCGGTAACTCTGAATACGTATCTTCCTATTACGCTAGTTGTATACGGCGAAGTAATACTATTAAACCCTGCGTTATTGATATTTACTTCGTAAGTGTATGCTGGATTTCCATCAGCAGCTGTCAAAGTAAACTGAGCAGCTGTGGTCGCAGGCATCGGAACACAAGTAATTTCTTTATCTTGTACTACCTTGAAAGTTAAAGGTTTGTATACTATTGTTGAAGTTGTACTCGTTGCAATACAACCATTTACGTCTTTAACATACACAGTATAAGACTGTGAAGCCGTTGTAGGAGCCGGTACTGTAAATGTATACGTAGTTCCGCTGCTTTCAAAGTAATTAATTCCATCTATACTAAAACTTAATGGTGCAACACCTGTACCTGTAGCAGTAAACGTGTAGTTTTCATTAGCTATACATTGATTACTAGCTAAAGTTGGAGTTGTAACAGTTGGCGTATCATCTTTAGTAATCGTAATTGTGGTCATCGCAGTACAATTATTTGCGTCTTTGATGTGAACATCTACTAACCATGTCATTCCTAATCCAACTACTACACCATTTGTTAAAGTTGTAGTATCAATAGAGGTTGCAGTAGAATAAGTTCCTGCACCAGCACCGCTTTGTACAATTGAATAGGTATAATTTGGTGTTCCTCCTACAGCTGTCATAGTAAGCTGAGAAACTGGTTGGTTACAATGTACATTACTTGCTACAGCAGTTAGTGATAAAGCTAAAGCTGGCTCAGTAATATCAACTGATTTCGTTACACTACAATGTGTAGTATTGTCTCTAAAAGTTACTTCATAGTGTCCTTTTGCAAGATCTGATAAAGTAAGAACATCACCCACTTTAGTATCTGTAAAAGTTAAGCCTGTTGGAGTTGTTACAATTGAATAAGTAAATGCTCCTGAAGCAAAGAAATCACTTGCTGTAAAAGTTGCACTACCCGTTTTTTCTGTAATACAACCTACGTTAGCCACAACCTTTTCTTGCATTTGTAAAGTTGGCAATGCTAAAATAGTAACAAGTTCTTCGTCTGTACAATTATTGCTATCTGTAATTCTAAATACATAGTCACCCGCTTTCAATCCAGTGTATGTACCACTGGTATCACCGGTAGTATTCATTGTCGTACCAGAAACCATGGTATAAGTTACAGTACCAATACCATTGCTATGATTTATCGTTACATCACTTTCCAGTGCAGGACAAGTCATTTGTGTTTTATTAAATCCTCTAATAACTGGCGGATCTAATGCATCAATTATTTCAGGTCGCATTACGGAAATACAACCGTTAGCATCTTTTACAATTATATTATAAGTGCCACTAATTTTTGTGGTAAAAACACTACTTACAGAGTAGTTAGCTCCGTTATCAAAACTATATTCATAACCTCCTGCACCACCGGTTGCAGTAACAGTTATCTTGGCCTCATTTGGAGTGTTTCCTAAACCACATAACATCTGATCTACTACGACTGAAACAAAAGATACTGGTGTCGGATCAGTTACAGTAGCATTTATTGTTTGAATACAACCTTTACTATCTTTAATATAGTAGGTAACCGTTCCCTCTGCTGCGGTTTGCACAAATTTATTAATCGTTTCAGTTGGTAAAGTTGGTGCAGCACCTTTTTGATAGGTATAAATTCCGGTTCCACCAGTTGCGTTTATTTCAACGCTTCCATTAGCACCAATACATAATGGGTTGATTTCTAATTTTGCAGGAACAATGTTTACCAAAGCATCAATTTTAATAGTTGCTGTAGCAGTACAAGCTCCGTCATTTACCTCAAAAGTATAATTACCAGCATCTAGACCAGTAAATATACCAGTTGTCGCACCCGTAATATTAATCGTAGTACCTGCTGTAATGGTATATGTATAATTTGTATTATCTCCACCTTGGGCTTCAACTGTAACTGTTGCATTTGGTGCAGGAGGGTTACAATCTAATTCTTTCGTAAGCGTTGGAGAAAGAGTTAATATATCTCTTACAACATAAGAAGCAGTAGCAGTACAGCCATTACCATCTCTTACACCGATAGTATAAGTTTTAGCAGCGGTAATGGTAGCTATTGAAGAAGGTAAGTCTACACCATCTAATGTATAAATAGGAGTACCAACTGTTGTAGTAAAATACCTACTTAAGTCTACCGTAAAAATAACTCCTGTAAAGCAAGGAACTGCAGGTCCTGCAACTGCCACTGGAGGCAAATCTTTTCCGATTGATACATCAACTTTTGAAGTACAACCGTTTTTATCTTTTACCCAAATATCCCAGTCGGTACCTGATTCAAAATTAATAATCAAAGGATTAGCAGAAGAATAACCTCCTGTTGGTTCTAGCGCTCCATCGGCAACAAAAGTATATTCATAAGGTTTCGTTCCCCCTGTTGCTTTAACCACTACACGAGCATCTGCATTACAATTATCATTGGTTTGACTAATGACACTCACTGCTACTGGCTGCAATGGCTTTCCTATTTCAAATGTTGTTGCATTTGAACATTCTGTGCCATCCAATTCTAAAGCTTGTAAAGTATAGGAACCACTTGGTAAATTTATAAAAGTATCTGTTATTGAAGTGGTTGATGTTACCACATAATCTCTAAATACTCTTGGTGAAAGTCGTAAATTAGTTAATTGATCTAATACCTCTACACGTAAGTTGTCAACCGAAGGATCATAATTAGAAACCGTAAACTTTATAGAACCATTTGCAACGCTTGGTGTTACATTACAAGAAACATCAGTAGAAACAATACTAGTAAATTGTATTAATGACAATGGAGCTATTGGTACTTCAACAATAGAGAAACATCCATTACTGTCTTCAACCTGAAAGAAATAAGTTTGACCAAATTTTAAACCAGTAAACTGATAAGTTGTAGCTGGAGTAGCAGCAGAAACCGTAGATGCATCTCCATAAATCGAATACTTATAGTTTGGAGCACTCGGTAAAGTAGTATCTAAAAATAAATTTACTGTTGCACCAGCCTTACATGTACCACTTATAACTGGAGGTGCAAATTTAAGGTAAGGATGAGTTGAAATTCTTAATTTACCACTTTTAGCTTCACAACCTTTACTATCTACGATTAATACATGATAATCACCAAACACTAGATTATTTGGAAACACATATGTTCTAGAAGAAGTTGGTGTGCTGGTATGGATAGCAGTATTTGTTTTATCATCAAATAAAGTAAAGATAAAAGGCCCCACACCATCATTTATTCCAGTAATTTCTATACTTCCTGGTATGTCACCATAACATTTTATATCGTTAACTGTAAATGAAGGATCTATCTTATTAGGCTGTCCTATGGTTATTGTTCCCACATCGCGACATCCTCTGGCGTCCTCAACAATATAAGAATGTGGACCTACTGCTAAACCTCCAAAAACATTTGAAAAATCTAATGTACTTCCATCTAAACTATATTTATAAGGTGCTTTTCCTCCTGAGCCTGTAAAAGTCACTGTACCATCGCTATTACCATGACAATTCGCAAGCGTAGTTACTGGGTTTGCGACAATAGTACCTGTAGCCGTTACAGGTAATGCATTTGTTTTTACTGGACAACCTTTACTATCGGTAACTTCAAAACTATAATTTCCCGGTGAAGTAAACGTCTCTGTAAAACTAGTTGTAGCAATACCTGTTACAGGAGCTCCAACAGCTAATGATCCATTATATATTTGGTAACTGTACGGAGCCGTTCCATTTGTAATATTTACCGTAATTTCAGCTGCAGTAGGTACAGAACAAGTAAGATCTTTACCTGGAATGGCGCTTGCAAATATTTGTTTGTCTACTACATAATCTTTAAAATTGGTACAACCATTAGCATCTTTAACACCTAATTTATAAGTACCTGATGCTGTAACGTTATATGTTGTTCCAGGTAATGTTGAACCATTTACCGTAAATTCCAATGGTGCTTTACCAGTTCCAGAAAGTGTAATTGTGAAAGGTGCTGCAAAGCATTGCTGTGCAGGTAAATTTACAACTGCATCTGGATCTTTAGCAATAGGAATTGATAATGATTTCTCGCAACCATTAGCATCTTTTACCCAAGCATACCAAGTTGTAATTGCTGGATCTAAATCTGCAGTATTTGCATTGAAAACATAATCTCCTGCCGCTGGATTTCCGGTAGTACTCCTGAAAGCATAGCTATAAGGTAATTTTCCTCCTCCAGCAGTAACGATAACTTTTGATAAAGCCTGCCCGCAATTGGCATTTTTATTTGATGTTAACGTTAAAGTTACAGGCGAAAGCTCAGTTATAGTAAAGTTTACATCTTTAAAACATGCCGTTAAATCATCTGTAACCTTTAAGGTATACAAACCTTGGGTTAAATTTGTTATATCTACAGTGCTTCCTGTTTTGGTAACTGTCCCCGTACCGGCAGTCAATACTGCGGTGTAAGTACCTGTGTATGCAGAAACAGTGATTTTTGCAGAACCAGTACTTCCTCCATTACAGGCTACATTTACCTGCGATAGTAATGAAGCTGTAATACTAACTTTTGGTTTCACAGTATAAGAATCTGTATCGCTACAGCCATTAGCATCTGTAACTTTGAAAACATAGACACCATCGGCTAATCCAGTGAATTTTCCGTCTGTTGCACCAGTTGCATTATTAGTTGGGCCAGAAACAATTGTATAAGTCAAAGTACCAACACCATTGCTTACCGTTATGTCAACATTACTTTTATCTTCTCCCGGTTTACAAGTAATAAGACTAGCAGTGAATCCAGTAATTTTTGGGCCGTTTAATGCTGCAAAAGTTTGTGATGTTAATGATTGTGTACAGTGATTACTGTCTCTCATTTCCACAGTTACTGTACCAGCAATACTGGTACTATAAGTTGCTGTAGCAGAAAAAGCTCCACCATTAAAACTATATTCGTATCCTGTACCAGTACCACCAGTTGGTAAAGTTACAGTAATGGTTGCTTGCTTTGTTGTATTGTCTGAATTACATGCTAACGGTGTCATGTTTACCGTTGCATTTAATGCTATCGGATCATTCAATGTAATTTGAGCTGAGGCAGTACATCCTTTTGCATCAGTCAAAAGAACATCATAAACTCCCGCATTTAAATTAGCAGTTGATGCTGTAGTTGAAACTGTTACCGATCCTTTTTTAATTGAATAACTAAACGGCGCCAATCCTATTGGATCTGTAATATTAATCACTCCGTTACCTACTCCAATACAAGTTGGTTGTTTTTCATTATGTAAAAATGAAGGTGTAGTTTTTGCCGTAACCGTTATCTTATTTGATAATGCCTGACAATTTGCATTATCAGTAACTCTAAATTGATAATCTCCGGCATTTGCAGTACTAAATGGCGATGTTACTGTAGTCCAAGGCCCTGCAGCATTAAATTGTACTTCGTATTTAGAATAAATATTTGATCCTCCATTAGCTGTAAAAGAAATTTCTGCATTATTGGTACAAGTTAAATCTTTTACTCTTGTGGCCAAAATAGTCAATTCTGGATTAACTACGTATGTTGCTGTTGCAGTACATCCATTAGCATCTTTTGCGACAATAGTATAAGTTCCGCTTGAAGTAATATTATAATTTGTTGGATTACTAACTGACAATCCGTTTACTGTATATGTATGAGTACCTGTTCCAAGATTAAAGAATGTACTAAGATTTATTGCAGTTGTTGAAGGTGCTTTGAAACAGAATGTCGCTGGAGCCGGAGATTTCACTGTTGGCGAAGTCTCCCTAGTAATATCTAGATTAAATGGTCCCGCGGTACAATCATTTTGATCCATTACATATACATCCCAAAATAAATTAGATTGCGTTGCTCCTGTATTGATAGTTGTATTCGTAGTAGAAAAAGCACTTGCAGCTGGTATACCAGCTCCTCTAAGGACATAAGCATATTTATAATTTGGTACACCACCGGTAACACTGACCACAATATTCGAAACAGAATTACCACAGTTTACATTAGATCCTGTAGCTGCAGTAATTGAAATTGCCGTTGCCGGATTAATTGTAACAGATGCTTCATTAGAAAGACATTTTGTTGTCTTATCTCTAACCTGTAATTTGTAAGTACCTGCTCCTAAGCCAGTAACCGTAACTTCATCATTTAATTGCGTAACTGTACCAGAAGCTGGTGTTAATGTATACGTAAAATTACCTGCTGAGCTTGCTCCTGTTACAGTAAATGTTGCTGTACCATTTGTTAGACCAACACATTTAACATCGGTCTTTTTCCCTGAAACAGCAATAGTCGCTGCAGCATCAATAGTAATTGATCCTGAATCTTTACACCCGTTTGCATCTGTTATCTGGAAAGTATAACTTCCTGCAACTAGTCCAGAAAAAATCCCTGTAGAATTAGTAGTTCCTGTACCTGCGCCAGCAGTAATTAAATAAGTAAATGGAGCGATTCCACCTACTTTTGGAGTTACCGTCACACTAGTAGTAGTTTTACCAACCTCGCATGTAATCGCAATCGGAGTACTGATGTTAACCCCTACTGGCGGATTATATGCTGGAATATCGATTGTTTTAGTATCGATACAATCATTAGCATCCTTTACAGAATAAGTAATAGTTTGTACTGTGGTTTTGTTCGTTACTAATAATGTATTTACTCCATTAAAAGTAGTACTACCATTAAAACTATAAGTAAAACCTCCTACTCCACCCGCACCAGAAGTTGTGATTAATGTAGTAGCACTACAAGTTGTATTTGTAGGTATAGAAGCAGACGCTACAACTGCAGGTGGATCTGTTAATGTAACATTGATACTTTTCGTACATTTATTACTGTCTTTTACATAAAAAGTGTAATTACCCGCACTTAATCCCTTAATAATGGATATACCATTATACATAATATTATCTCTACTGTAGGTAAATCCTCCAGAACCTCCTGATGGAAGTAATTCTACACTACCTGTTGAACCACCATTACATTTCGGATTAACATTATTTGACCTTAAAGTTATAGCATCTAAAGGGTCGATAATTGCTTCACTGGTTGTGATACAATTATTAGCATCTTTAATTTGAAATTTATAGTAACCTGAAGTTACAATGCTATAGGTAAATGATGTTCCATTTGCAACCGGTTGTACTAAAGTTCCAGTAGTAGCACCTGAAATAATACTTACTGTGTAAGGTGCTGTTCCTCCCTGAATTGATCCAGAAATTATTGCTCTATTATTTGGTGCAGGATCACAATCAAGTCCTGTTGTAACAGTTGTGCTTGTTAACAACTGTGCTTTTATGGTTATAGTAATTTCGTCTGTGTCACAATCAAAACTATCTTTAACTTTAAATTTATAAGTCCCTTCGTTAGCAGCTTTATAAGTAAAATTAGGCCCATCAAACGTTGGGCTTGGTAAACTTGGAGTACCCCCATTATAGGTAACTGTATAACTATAAGGACCAACTCCTCCTGTTACTTTTACCGTTATATCTGTGCCTGTATTTTTGTCGAAACACTTACTTACCGGTTCAAAATCTGCGGTTGGTCGAACTGCCGCAACAACATTTACTGATGCTAAAACATTCGTTTCGCATTTATTAGCATCTTTAGCTATAACTTTATAGTTTCCTACCGGAATATCAAGAAATTCTCCTGAAGTTTGAAAAGCTCTTACAACTGTTGTTCCATTTGCAGCTCTTAATTCATATTTATAATCCGGAGTTCCATCCGTTGCCTCAGCAGTTATAGTTGCCCCTATCTTACAAGTAGCCGGTTTAGATACCTTTGCAGATACTTTTAATACTTCAGGTGTATTTATATCCTGAGATAAAGGCCAAGTACAACTAGTTGCGATATTTTCATAACGTACTCTTATTTGATAATTCTTACTTAACAATTTGTCAATGGTAACACTACCAGTTGATGCTGCAGGAACGGGTACAACTGTTACCCAGGTAGCACCATCTATAGAATACTGAAATCCTTTTTTTGGATCAAAATTTCGGGCTGTTATCGTAAGTTCACCATTTTTATCTCCAAAACACTTCACATCTACAACCTTTGTGATTTCTGCAGAGAAAGCTTTAGAAGAGTCAATAGTAATATCTTCATCTCTAACAGTTCCACAGGCTTTAGGAATCTGGCGAACCCAAATATCATCCATTACCAAATCATTACCTCCATAATCCGTACTTCCTGAACGAATCTTGAAAGTCAGTTTAGTATTGTTTCCAGGATTCAATGATATAGATTTTTGGATCCATTTATTTCGGTTCACATCGTAAGCATCTTCAGCTATTTTACCTGTATTATCACTTGCAACAACATTTCCTGCAGGATCCACAAGTTCAAATATCACAATTGGAGCAGCTCCAGTTCTACTTCTTCTCAATAAATTGGCAACATACAAATCAATCATTACCGGCTGATTCGGGATAACGTCTACAATGTCTTTACTATATAAAACCCCATAATCTCCTGCAGCTTTACCGATGTTGATCAGCAAGTATCTACCTAACGGATCTGGTGTAGCATTCCCTGCAGTTGTATGGTCTTTAAAATGAAACCAGGCTCCTGTATTATTCGCATTAGGGTCATCATCTCTCCAGAAGAAGTTAGTAACTGAATACTGGTTATCTTCAACTGAACGTGTCGGTGTTCCGTTTAACGAACAGGTATAAGGGGCAAATTCCCTTTGGTCATTAAAACAATAAGTACCTGCAATACCTGGTGTAGTTGTAGTTCCTCCGCTACCAAAATTTTCAATCAATAAGTTACTATAAGTTGAAACGTTTAATACCGTATACTCTACAGTTATCGTATGTTTTCCACCTCCAACATTTGGAAATACATTTGGTGGAGTATTGTTATTTAAAAATCCGTCTATATAATATTTATAACTGTATTTCGTATCCGGCACTCCTCCGTTTACCTCAACAGTACTCGTCGCCGATCCATCGCAATTAAATACCGGGTCTAAAACTTTAATAGAAGGCGGAGCTGGTTTCTGATCTAATGTAATGCCAGGCATATCAAAAACACAGCCCGCAGCATCCTTTATTTTAAAAGTATAAGGCCCTCCCGGATTAATATACGCTTCATTCGAATCCTGCCAAATACCATCTTTAAAACTATATTTATATGGAAATGGTCCTGCGAACGGAATCCCTCCTTGCGGGTTCACAATACGAGCTAAACCTTGAAGTTCGTTTGGAGCAATACCACAGCCTGACAATGCTGCAATACCTGCCGAAGCTGATAAAGGAGTAGCAGCACCAACATTGGTCATAATTGCAGGATCCTGACAATAAGCTCCTCCACTACCACTTACACCAGACTTTTTATATTGTACAACTACATAATAAATTCCTTGTGAAAGATTTGGAAATACATTTGTTGTTACAAAACTGGTTCCATTATTTATACTATATTTAATATCGGTATAACCATTGGGAGCAGTTACATTTATCGTTATACTTCCAAGTTTGCCTGTACAATTTCCGTCTTCTTTTGTAACATTGTAAATCGGTTTATCTACTGCACCTATAGTAATTGCTTTATCAGCAGTACAACCGTTACCGTCTTCGAGACGAACGATATAGTTCCCTGATTTTGCAACTGTAATTTTATTGTCAACATTAGCAACAGGAGTAAATGCTCCCCCATCAATACTTATGGAATAACGGTAGGGAGTTTTTCCTCCACTTGCGGCTCCTGTAATTTCACCAAGACTACAAGCAGATAGAGATCTTGTTACTGTTGAATTATTATTCAATAATTTTGGTGGAGCAACAATAATTATATTATTTTTTGTATCCTTCATACAAGCTGTTCCTACAATAGACGTTTCAAGTGTATATGTTCCTGGAGTCAAACCACTAAAAGTATAATTTGGAACAGTCGTCGCAGGAATCGTTATGTTAGTAGGGCCAGTAAGTTTATAAACATATTGCAAATTAACATCGCTTGCCACCACACGAATACTTCCTAATGCATCAAATTCACCACCGCATTTTGGTGAGTTAATTTGAGTGGAAACCGAAAAATTTGTTGAATTTATTACGATATTCGGTATTTTAAAATCACAAGAACCTGCAACCCCAGCCAATCTTATAAAAACATTATAACTACCCGCTGCTGTTACATTAAAAACATTACTGCTCTGCCATGATGATGGTGGAGAGGAGGTTGTTGTTAAACCATATTCATAACCACTCCCAAAACCATTAACAGTAATTTTTCCATTAATAGTACAACTTGTTCCATATTTAATAATATCATTCTTAGCTATAGCACCCGGATCTAATGTATTTTGATATACATTAAAGTAAAAAGTATATGGCGTTCCAGTGTTGTCTACAATTTTAACTCTAAACTGGCCGGCAGTGCTTGCGACATAATCAGGTGTATTCCCAACTTCAGTCCAACAAGAAGCTGCAGCTGTTTCATTGGCACAATTCGTATTTGAAACATTCAAACAAGATCCTCCCGGATTAAACTTTTCCCAAATAATTGATTGTGCATCTGTTATCCCTGTCTCGATTTTTCGGGTTTCGTTAATACCACAAAGAAATAACTTTGGTAACTGCTTACCATCATTCGGACAAATAGAAACAGTTCCCAGATAAGGTGCCTGAGCATACTTAATCGCAGGATTTACAGGAGGTGCCGCTAATTTATTAGCATTATTATCTGTATTAGTCCTTAAATCTATAGGGATACCAATCTGATCATTTGTTTTTAAGAATATATTCTCATTAAAGTTCTTAGTAAACTTAGAGTTATACGCGATTAAATTTTGCGAGTAGGAGGCAAAATTAAATAACATAGCTAAAACAAAAATCAGCGTTCTTAAAATAGTAGGTTTTTTCATAATCATTTTTTTGTTACTTACATCTTATTCTCTAAGGGGCGTTAGAAAATAAAACAATTCGTATTCTATAACATTTATTACTTTGTCCTTCTTTTTTGCTTAAGAAGGACAAATTTTACTCTTCTTCTGTATTAATTCTCGACTTTCACGATTGCCATTTTCCCGTTGTATGGCTTAGTTCCTTTTGTCTCTAATGCTTTTGTAGCTTCTGACAAACCTTCAAATTTCTCATAATAGATGTAATACTTACTTGTAGTTACATTGTAAAAGAAATTAACATCTGTACGTCCGGCTGCAACTGCTTTAGCCAGGAACTGATCGCGTTTTTCGACACTGCTATGAACAGCAATAATTAAATAATATCCACCATCAGCATTTTTAATATTTTTGATAATCTGCATATTTGACTGGTCTTCACCAAAATCAAAATCGCTTGCTGTCAAAGGTGTACTGCTTAATTTTGTTGTTTCCTTAATACGTTTAAGAGCGGCAACGTCCTGCGCATATCGACCCTGATCATTCTCATAAGCCGCACGCTTAATTCTACGTTTTTTCTCGATTTCAGTCTCGGCTTTAATACGTTCCAAATTAGAAAGTAATGTAGCACTATCCTGTTCCATTTTTAATTGCGCTGCTTTTAACTCATTTATCTTTTCAAGATAAGCTTTGTTTAAAGCATCATTTTTATTCGGGAATTTTTTAAGCCTTTCATTGTATAAATTAGTCAACTTGGCAATTTCATCTTTCTGTGCTTTATTCACTTCAGCAAGTTGAGATTTTAAAGCTTCTAGTTGGCTGTTTTCAGCCGCCACACTTTTAAAAGGTTTTGGCTCTTTATAAATTCCTTTTTCACTTAAATCATTCTCTTCTCTTAAGTCATTTAAGTCTCTTTGTTTACTTGCTACTGTAGAGTTAAACTGAGATAATAAATCCTTTTGTATTTTACTCGCACTTTCAATAGACTGAGATAAATTGTCGATTGCTTTTGCGGTATCATCTTTTGTAGCTGAAGCTGCTTTTGCTAATGCATCTGCATCGGCTTTCGCTTTGGCATCGGCAACTAATTTTGCTTCAAGTGCTTCTTCTGCTAATCTTAGCTGTCTTGTTTCTTCCTCCGCTTTTAATTTCTCCGTAGCTTCCGCATCCGCTTTAGCTCTTTGATCTGCCAGTAACTTAGCTTGTGCAGCTTCCATATCCGCTTTTGCTTTGGCATCAGCAGCTTGTTTTGCCACTAAAGCTTCTGCATCGGCTTTTGCTTTTGCATCGGCAGCTAATTTTGCTTGAAGTGCTATAGCATCTGCTTTCGCTTTGGCATCAGCAGCTAGTTTTGCTTGTAACGCTTCTGCATCAGCTTTGGCTTTAGCATCGGCGGCTAATTTTGCCTGAAGAGCTTCTGCTTCGGCTTTAGCTTTGGCATCTGCGGCTTGTTTTGCTTGTAGGGCTTCTGCATCAGCTTTGGCATTAGCATCAGCAGCTAACTTAGCCTGAAGTGCCTGAGCGTCGGCTTTTGCTTTAGCGTCAGCAGCTAATTTTGCTTGTAAAGCTTCTGCATCAGCTTTAGCTTTAGCATCGGCAGCTTGTTTTGCCTGAAGTGCTTCTGCGTCGGCTTTGGCTTTCGCGTCAGCAGCTAACTTTGCCTGTAGCGCTAGAGCATCTGCTTTCGCTTTCGCGTCTGCAGCTTGTTTAGCCTGAAGTGCTTCTGCGTCAGCTTTAGCTTTAGCATCGGCAGCTTGTTTAGCCAAACGTGCCTCTTCAGCTTCTTGCAATTGTTTCGCTTCTGCGTCAGCTTTTGCTTTGGCAGTTGCTTCAGCATCAGCTTTTACTCTTGCATCAGCAATTAATTTTGCTTGTAAAGCTTCCATATCGGCTTTCGCTTTAGCATCAGCAACTAATTTTGCTTGTAAGGCTTCTGCATCAGCTTTGGCTTTGGCATCAGCAGCTAGTTTTGCTTGTAAGGCTTCTGCATCGGCTTTCGCTTTAGCATCAGCAGCTAATTTTGCTTTTAAGGCTTCTTCATCAGCTTTTGCTTTAGCATCAGCAGCTAATTTTGCTTGTAATGCTTCTGCATCAGCTTTTGCTTTTGCATCAGCAGCTAATTTTGCTTGTAAGGCTTCTGCATCAGCTTTTGCTTTTGCATCAGCAGCTAATTTTGCTTGTAAGGCTTCCGCATCAGCTTTAGCTTTGGCATCGGCAGCTAGTTTTGCTTGTAAGGCTTCTGCATCGGCTTTTGCTTTAGCATCGGCAGCTAGTTTTGCTTGTAAGGCTTCTGCATCAGCTTTAGCTTTGGCATCGGCAGCAATTCTAGCTTGTCTAGCCTCCTGATCCGCTTTTGCTTTTGCATCAGCAGCTAGTTTCTCTTTTAAAGCAGCTTCTTCGGCAGCTTTTGCTTTGGCATCAGCGGCCAGTTTCGCTTTATTAGCAGCATCTATACTTGCTTTTGTTTTGGCGGCAGCGGCAGCGGCAGCTTTTGCTTCTGCAGCCAGTCTTGCCTGAAGTGCATCTGAATCTGCCTTAGCTTTAGCATCTGCAGCTAAAATAGATTGTAGATCTGCAGCTTCTGCTTTCGCTTTGGCATCGGCTTTACGTTTCGCTTCTGCAGCATCCGCTTTCGCTTTCGCATCAGCAGCTAATTTCAGTTGTAAAGCTTCTGCATCAGCTTTGGCTTTATCAGCAGCTAATTTAGCTTTCGCAGCGGCTTCAGCGTCGGCTTTAACTTTATCAGCGGCCAATTGCGCCTGTGTTTTTTGTGGTGCCGGTTTATTGGTAGCAGCCGTTTTTGCTTTTGCAGCAGCTTCTGCATCGGCTTTCGCTTTAGCATCAGCAGCTAATTTCAATTTCATCGCTTCGGCGTCGGCTTTTGCTTTATCAGCAGCCAATTGCGCCTGTGTTTTTTGTGGTGCCGGTTTATTTGCAGCATCTGTTTTTGCTTTTGCAGCAGCTGCAGCATCTGCTTTCGCTTTAGTATCCGCAGCTAATCTGATTCTCAATGCTTCGGCATCAGCTTTTGCTTTATCAGCAGCCAATTGTGCCTGTGTTTTTTGTGGCTCAGGTTTATTAGCAACAGCTGTTTTTGCTTTTGCAGCGGCAGCGGCATCTGCTTTCGCTTTCGCGTCGGCAGCTAACTTAATTTTCAATGCTTCGGCATCAGCTTTAGCTTTGGTATCTGCCAGCAATCTTGCTTTTGCAGCGGCTTCGGCATCGGCTTTTACTTTCTCTGCGGCGGCAAGTCTCACTTTCAGTGCCTCAGCATCTGCTTTCGCTTTAGCTTCGGCAGCTAATTGTGCTTTTGCGGCTCCGTCTACTCTGGTTACAGGAGCAGTTGTTGGCTTAGCCATTACAGGTTTTGGTTTAGCGGGTTCTATTAGAGCTCCCTCTTCGTCATCACCATAGTAATAGTTTTTATTTTTAAATTTATAGGCTATAGTAAATTCATGAGAACCACCCATATTGGTGAAATTTCCCATTCCTTTTTCATAATTGTATTCAAATGCAATACTAGAAGAAATATTAAATCCAAGACCCGCAGAAATACCGTATAAAGTATTGTATCCGGCTTGTGCCCAAACTCCTTTTGGAATTGCGATCATAGCAAGTCCTGAGATTACTGTTTTGTCTTTTTTAACCTCCGTTTTTAAAATTCCTGAGAATTTACTTCTGTCAAAAAAACCATAACTATCAATATAACCGGTATACATTGCATGCAATTCGATTGCTCTTTCCGGATCCTCTTTTACGATTCCGGATCCAAAATTGTAAAGAATCAAATTGTTTACAGATACCCCAAAATCAAGAAAAGCAGTTCCGTAATTTACTCCGGGATTAATAGTCAATAAAGTATTCGAAGGATAATTTCCTCCTGAGATAGTCGAATCATCAGTAATAATTTTACCAGTGTTTAAACTGCTTTGGTAAACACCAACGTTCATACCAAAAGTTAAATTACTGTCCTGTTCTAAAACGATGTTATGCGCAAAGTTTCCGATTCCTCCAAAAACAGTCATTACACCATAATTTTGTTGAAAAAGGCCAAAAGCAAAGGCTTCATTTTCTCTAAAACGACCTGAGTAATTGGCTAAATAGGTGTTTGGCGCATTTTCAAACTGCACCCATTGTCTTTTATTATAAAAACTGGCATAAGCATTTGTTTCACGAACAAAGCTAAAAGCAGGGTTAATTAAGTATCTGTTAAACTTTAAAGAATTTCTGATGGGTAACGAAAACGAAACAACTCCACCCTCAGAAGTAGCCTGAGAATAGAGTGTATTTGAAAAACCGTAAAATAAAGTTATGAATAGTAAAATTTTCTTCATATTATCTTATTACAGTTATTGATCCTTTTTTTTCACCTGTGTCGGATTGAATGACATAGTAATATACTGGATTAACATTTTTAAAATCTTTTATAAAAGAGTTGACTTGCGGGTCATAATTACTTCCTAAACCATCAAACATAATTTCGCCATTAGAGCTTAATATCATTATTTTGGTCTGGGCTGTTTTATATACCTCAGGAATATTCCAATACGGATTCTGCAGACTAACGACATTAGGAATTACTGTAGCCGGCGCTGTGGGGCCGATAACTTTAAAAGCCAATTCTTTGGTAGAAACACATCCCGAAACCTGAGAAACTACTACTTTATAGTTTCCTTTAGCAATAACTATATAAGAGCTCGAAGTAGCATCTTTAATTTCTGCGTCGTTTAAATACCATTTATAAATTGGACTAGTCGCATCTGTTGTAACAGTTGCAGTTACACTTTCTCCTTCTTCCAATTTAAACTGATCTGCAACATCTATACTTGCATTAAAACCACTAGCTTGAAGATTGATACTTCCCGTTGCATTACATCCTCCAAAATCTACCTGAACGGTATAAACTCCGGAATCTTTTGCATTTACTGTACGGGTATCACCACCAAAAGCAGCACCATCTTTTTTCCATACATAGTGATTTCCTTTAGAAGCAGTTAAAACCGTACCTTCTGTAGTTGCGCAAAATGGATTTCCTAAGCTCGAAGTAATCACAACTCCACTACCTGATGCAGAACTTGTAACTGCTACCAAATTTGAACTAATATTAGGCTCTGTACATGCTCCATATTCGACCAAAGCATAATACTCTCCAGGAGAACTAACAACTAATGTTGTACCACTTTGCCCCGAAATAACAACACCATCTTTAAACCATCTGTATTTTAAAACTGGATAATTTAAAGGAGATGATCCTATAACAGCTGGTGTATCGTTGTCTATAGAAAGAGTTAAATTACTTCCTGCGCATATTGTAGCATTGGTAGCTTTACTGTTAATAGAAAACGTTGACTCATAAACTTTGTAATAAGCTGGAAAAGATGTAACCCCCAAAGAATTTTTAAATCTTGGGCTAACAGCACCTGTCGAACTTTTAATTCTTAATCCGTAAGTATCGGATCCTACCAGAGCGACCGGAACAGCAAATTTTATAGTTTGTTGTGTCGGAGAAACGTCAACAGGACTTCCCAACAAAGTTGTTGCAATTGGAGAATTTGAACTATCTAAAAGTTCCACTGCAAATGTAGTTCCCACAGGAAAATTTACATAACTGAATGTCGCATAAAATTCATTAAATGACTTACCTGCACATAGTTTTTCAAGACCATCAAGAGGCTGTGGAACTATTGTCTGCGCATGGATATTCGGTTTACAAAAGAATAAAATGCTAAATAATAGAAAAAGATTGGTAAAATTTGGGGTAATTTTTCGAATCATATAGTGCGTGTTCTTGCTAAATCTATGTCTTCAAAAAATAGGATATCAATAAATGTTTCAGAAAAATCGTACTTATAGTTCTCGATAATATCTTTCGCAAGAATTGAAAAAGAACCAGTTAAAAATCGATTTTCTTTATTACACTCTGAATTCTGATCTTTCACAACAGTTGCCATAGAAAGGCTATCCTTGGGGATGGATAGCCCTGCTAATAACTGATTAGAATTATCTAATTTGCCAGTACTTAATTGTCCGGCATTTTTTATACTTTGATTCTCACACCCTATCATTTTAGTCGTAGCATCAATAGAAATTGTAGGTCTTTCTATTGTATTTTGAGCATATAGACTAAGCAAAATAGGGGAAACCAAAAATATTATATATATAAAATATTTTTTTCTAGATGGAGCCATTATGTTTTGATCTTTATTTGTCCGGTATTAAGACGAATACATAAATTGTGTCTGGGGACTTTATTAATAAAATTTACGCTGAAATAAAAATCGAAATCTATTTTATCTGTTGCTGCTAGACGCTGTAATTTTTCCTAATTGTAATCTGAAATCTGGTTTCTTAGCATTGAAAATATCAATGAAAGTCTCTCTGTTGTTACTTTGAGAATACACATTGAAAAATACGCTATTTCCATACCAGCTCTCTAGATCTTCATTGTTAGAATTGTACTCTGTAAAGATATTTCCGTTACATAGGTTGAAGTACATTTCTTCAAATTTAATTTTCTTAAGATTAGCATCATTAATTTCTGTTTTACTATCTAATAAAACAGCAGGATTAAATCCGGATATTACACTACGCTTCATTTCAAGTGAAGCATTTTCAGCCACATACACAGCTTCTTTTACTAAACCAGACTGAATATCAGCTTTAATATTTTCACTGTCATTAAGCATTGTAATGTTAGTTGCAACAACTAAAGTTTGTTTTTTAGTAAAATCGGTCTCACTTTTCTTTTCGAATGATTTTACTTCCATGCAACGAGATCCGTCTTTATTACTTGATAAATAAGAAGATCTTACTGCTAATGAGTTGTATAAACGACATTGAGCACCTTGAGTAAACTTGTAATCGTCGTTGATTGATTTGTAAGAAACAAACTTAGTAGCGTTTACATCACCTCCAAAAAAGGCAAATGAGTCACCACCAGAGTAGCTTACCATAATGTTTTCAAGTATTGTTTTAGATCCAACACCTGCAACTGTTAAACCGTTGAAAGTATCTACTCCTTTTACTTTTTTACCTGCAAATTCGATTCTAACAAATCTCAAAATTCCTGAATTTGCAGCGGCATTATCACCACCATAAGTTGTCAAAGTAGGATCAAGATCTAAATTGTAAGAACTAACATTTCCAAATTTATTGATTGGAGCATCACCAAGAATTACAATTCCACCCCAGTCTCCAGCTTTTTTCTGGCTGCGGTTTGAAGTAAATACAATTGGGTCAGTTTCTAGACCATCGGCAACAAGTTGAGCACCTTTTGTAACTACCAGTGTTCCTTTTGTCTCAAAATCACCAATAATTAAAGTTCCTGGTTCGATTGTTAGAACAGCATTGTTAGTAACATAAACATTGCCTTGTAGTACATAAATATTCCTCTTCAGCAATTTAGTATTAACAGAAATATTTCCTGCTAAAATTTGGTTTGCTTCTCCATACTCTACTTTGTTAGGCTTAAATTCGGTCCAGTTGTTCAACCAATTGTTGTAGCCCATAATTCCTTTCTCTTGTTGAGCACTCATACTGGTAACTGTCAAAAGAACGCAAATCATTTGAGTAATTTTTTTCATGATAAGGGGGTATTAGGGTTAATAATAAATTTGGGTATGCGTAAATGAAAAAACTCATCTCGAGTTTTCTGATTATAGTCAGAACCTTTCGAGAGAGTTGTTTTTTTATCTCTTTTTTTTAAATGTTGACATAAATTGAACTCATCTACGTAAACACTCTCAAAAAAGTTTTAAAAAATAATATTTTATTACATATCGTTCAATTCGTTGAACTCGTGTAAAGATTTCAATGTGCTTTCGTAGAATAAAATCGCTGCCACTAAGTTTCCTTTATCAGAATACGGCATCATTTTTCTTTGAAATTCTACTGTTGTATCTAAAAATGTTGTAGTACCTATGGCCTGACCATCTAATACTTTTTTGTGTTCGTTGTCATCCGGAATACCTAAGTCTGCCATTGTAACTCCCGGTTTTGTAACCAAAGCAATGTAAGGAAGAGTTTTTACTAAAACTTTAATACGCTCGATGTATAGTTCCAAAAGTTCTCCTTTCTGCATACCACTCAATTCTTTTTGATCATGGTATTTGCGAATAATCGCAGTTGTACTTATTATACTTCTCGGAGCATTTTTAGCTTGGGCCGAAATGGCACCAGTTGTCATAAAAAAAAGTGTACTTAATAAAATAATTTTCCCTTTCATAGCTTCTTAGTTTATAATTGGTTGTTCATAAAAACAAAAATATAGAAATTAACTTAAACTGCAACTTTATTGATTTCTTTTTTCAAAAAAAAAGCTTAAAAAAAGCTTAAAAACCAGCCTTATGTCGAGAAAATGTGCGTTTTAACGGAGTTTTTGTTAAAATTAACCCAATCACATCAGGTAAGATATTAGCTATAAAAAACAAAGGTACCGCATAATTAATAATCAAAAAAAGCTTTCGTTTATCGTTTATCGCGAAAAACTATTAACAAAAAACCCTTAATATCTCCACATATTGACCTGTTTATTAACAAAAGTTAATCAACAAACCGCAAAAAACAGAGCTGAAATCTTCATGAAAGTCAAAAATGCAACTGGATTAATAAACTTTTGAGCTAAAATTTTTGACTATATCATTTTCTTCTATCTTTGCTTCATGCAATTTTCTCAAATTTTAGGTCAAGACTACATCAAAAGTCACTTGATAAAAAGTGCAGCTTCCGGACGAATTCCGCACGCGCAATTATTCATTGGGCCGGAAGGAAGTGGTACATTATCAACGGCAATTGCTTATGCACAATATATTTTATGCAACAATACGGGAGACGAAAACTCGAATGGAAATGATTCCTGTAATTTAAAGTTTCAAAACATCTCTCATCCTGATCTGCATTTTATTTATCCAACAGTAACCACCGAGGATGTAAAAACAAAACCCAAAAGTTTAGATTTTATTCAGGACTGGCGTACTTTTATTCAGGAGATGCCTTATGGAGGCTTATTTGACTGGTATAAAATACTGGGTGTTCAAAACAAACAAGGTGAAATTCGTGTTGAAGATGCACAGGAAGTTTTAAAATCACTTTCGCTAAAATCATACGAAGGCGGTTACAAAATTATGATTATCTGGATGGCCGATAAAATGAACATCGCTGCCTCTAACAAACTTCTGAAACTACTGGAAGAACCTTCGGATAAAACCATTTTTATCCTCATTTCAGAAAACGAGGAAGATATCATTCAAACCATACGTTCTCGTTGTCAGGTAATTCATTTTAATGGACTTCCCGAAAAAGTAATTGCGGAAGCTTTAGTTACTAAAGAAAATATCGACGAAAAATTAGCCTTTAAAATTGCGCATCAGGCACAGGGAAATTTCAGCAAAGCCTTACATCTTTTAAAAGAAGACGATTCCGAATACCCTTTCGAACAATGGTTTGTCAATTGGGTACGCGCCGCATTTAGAGCAAAGGGAAATGCAGCAGCCATTCAGGATTTGATATCCTGGAGCGAAGAAATTGCAGCTCTTGGGCGTGAAAGCCAGAAAAAATTCATCCAGTTTTGTATCGAAATGTTTCGTCAGGCCCTATTGCTCAATTATCAGGCTCCTACTCTCGTTTACATTGAACCGAAAGTAGATAAATTCAAACTCGAAAATTTTGCGCCTTTTGTAAACGGAAACAATATTCACGAAATTTTCAAAGAACTTTCAGATGCGATGTATCACATTGAAAGAAACGGAAATGCGAAAATAATTCTAACCGATTTATCTATAAAACTGACTCGTTTAATTCATAAAAAATAATTTTCAAATGAATAATGTTGCCTCCATTTTGTTATTAGCCTTTTTAGCCTTAACATTCTTACAATCAGGATACGAAAAAATATTTTACTGGAAAGACAATGTAGAGTGGCTTAAAGGTCATTTTGCGAAAACAATACTAAAAAATCAGGTACCACTCGCCCTGCTCCATCTCTTAATTTTAGAATTAATTTCAGGAGTTTTGTGCGTTGTCGGAGCCATACAATTACTCACCAACAGCGGTCGTGAATTTGGTTTGTATGGCGCGATATTCTCATGTATCAGTTTATTAATGATGCTTTTCGGTCAACGATTAGCTAAGGATTACGATGGTGCAAGAACCATTGTTATATATTTTATTCCAGCTGTAATAGCTGTTTACTGGTTGAATTAATCAGCCTTAATTTTAAAAAGTAAGCCACAACTTTCACAAATTTAAAAGGTTAATTAACTGTTTTTAATTTCTTAAACCTTAATAATCTGTGAAATCTACGGCAAAAAAATTATCAAAAAATGAATCCAAAACACCCATCAGAGTCCCTAACAATCTTAACCGATTTAGTTTTACCAAGTGAAACAAATCCATTAAACAACCTTTTTGGTGGCGAATTATTAGCCCGAATGGATCGCGCGGCAAGTATTGCAGCTCGCAGACATTCTCGCCGAATTGTAGTTACAGCCTCTGTAAATCACGTTGCTTTCAACCGAGCCATTTCGTTAGGTAGTGTTGTAACTGTAGAAGCAAAAGTTTCAAGATCTTTCAAAAGTTCGATGGAAGTTTTTATCGATGTCTGGGTAGAAGATCGTGAATCCGGAAGCAGAACAAAAGCGAATGAAGCCATTTATACATTTGTAGCCGTTGACGACACCGGAAGACCGGTTGAAGTTCCGCCAATTGTACCGGAAAGTGAACTTGAAATACAACGTTATGATGCTGCTCTGCGTCGTAAACAACTGAGTTTAGTACTTGCCGGAAAAATGAAACCTACCGATGCTACAGAATTAAAGGCTTTATTTTTATAGTCGAAATTTGTGACAATTTGGAACAATTTGAGAGAATCAAACTTCAAAAAAAAGAACTAATTTTACAAAATTACAAGCCTGATACAAATCTAAATCAGTAAGTTATCATTTCTGGTTTGTTTTTGAGAATAAATTATAAAAATTTACATGAAAGAAAAAGAAAAAAAAGAGATGAGTTCAGAGAAAGATGCCAAATTAAAAGCGCTACAACTTACGCTTGACAAACTAGATAAAACTTACGGAAAAGGAACCGTAATGAAAATGGGCGATAAAGCCATTGTAGAAGTAGAAACCATTTCTTCAGGTTCTCTTGGTGTAGATTTAGCCCTTGGAGTTAATGGTTACCCTAGAGGAAGAATAATAGAAATTTACGGTCCGGAATCGTCTGGAAAGACCACTTTAACGTTACACGCTATTGCCGAAGCTCAAAAAGCTGGTGGAATTGCTGCTTTTATCGATGCTGAGCACGCTTTTGATAGAAATTATGCGGAAAAATTAGGCGTAGATATCGAAAACCTGATTATTTCACAACCGGATAATGGAGAACAGGCTCTGGAAATTGCCGAAAACCTAATTCGCTCCGGAGCAATTGATATTGTTGTAATTGACTCTGTTGCTGCCTTAACACCAAAAAGTGAAATCGAAGGTGAAATGGGAGATTCTAAAATGGGTCTTCACGCACGTTTGATGTCTCAGGCGCTAAGAAAATTAACAGGAACGATCAGTAAAACAAACTGTACAGTTTTCTTCATCAACCAGTTGAGAGAGAAAATTGGTGTTATGTTTGGAAATCCTGAAACGACAACGGGTGGTAATGCCTTGAAATTCTATGCATCTGTGCGTATCGATATTCGTCGTTCTTCTCAAATTAAAGACGGTGAGAATGTTATCGGAAACAGGACCAAAGTTAAAATCGTAAAAAATAAAGTGGCACCACCATTTAAAACTGCCGAATTCGACATTATGTACGGTGAAGGAGTTTCTAAAACTGGTGAAATTCTTGATCTGGCGGTTGAATTTGAAATCGTTAAAAAAGCAGGATCATGGTTTAGCTACGGAGACACTAAATTAGGACAAGGTCGTGATGCTGTAAAAGCCCTAATTAAAGACAATCCGGAATTAGCAGACGAACTGGAACTTAAAATTAAAGCACATATCAAAGATTTAGCTGACGCTTAAATTTTATAAAAACACTTACAGTCAATACTTTATATATAAACCGATAGCTTTAAAAAAAGCTGTCGGTTTTTTTATTTAAAAAATAACCATTTATTGACGCAACCATTCTGAAATCGGGCCATCTTAGTAAAAGACATAAGATTTGATTAATATTTAGCCATAAGTATTAACTCAAAGGTTTTTCTACAAATTTGGTTGGTTTGTTCAATAAAAATCCGTTAGTTTTTTGGTTCTAACGGGTTTTTATTCTTTTTTCATTTTTTTTTTGACTTCCAACGCAACCTTTTTCATTTTTTTCCCTCTATACTAGTATGACATTAACCGGAGTTCTAGTCAAACTCTTTAGTATCAACCATAAATATTTTTAACCATGAAAGAAAGAATAGAAGTGTTGTACAACAAAAACCGTAGAAAAACCAAATTGAAGTTTAAGAAAGTATTGCGTTTTATTTCAGAAAAAATAATTCATAGATAATCATTTTTGAATATTAAATGGGGAAATTTTAATTCAAAAGAAAACCCGACAACTTTAAAAGTTGTCGGGTTTTATCCTTAAAATGGTTTATGATTCTTTGTTCTTAAACTTCAATAAACCTTTATAAATTATCTGTCTTACCTGATCTCGAAGTTCTTTTCTATGATCCGTTGTTAATCCTTTAGTTGCTACAAAAGGAAGCACCTTTACACGCATTCTCCCTGGACTTCCACTTAAAAAAGTATAGGAAAATCGTTCCTTGTTATCAGCAAAAACAATCGGAACAATAGGAATCTGGTGGTCTATCGCCAGACGAAAAGCGCCGTCTTTGAACTCATCCAGTAAAATAGATTCGTCATCAGGAACTCCGCCTTCAGGAAAAATACAAATACTAAGTCCTTGATTAAGCCTGTTTTGTGCTCTTTTGAAAACTTCGTTTTTACTTTTTGAAGAATTTCGATCCACCAAAATACAAGTCCTTTTATAGAAAAATCCAAATAGTGGAATCTTCGAAAGTTCTTTTTTTCCAACAAAAACAAACGGATTTCGAACAACAGCCAGCATCAGCATAATATCGGTCATTGAAGTATGATTTGCGACAATCATATAGCTTTTATTTTTAATAAGCTTTTCTTCGCGCTCGACTTTATAATAAAAACCCATCCCAAAAAGGATAAATTTAGCCCAAATGCGGGCCATTTTAAAGAAATAGGGGTAACCCTTCTCCGATACTATAGAAATTAGCAAAAACGGCAACATAATCAATATCGGAATGGCCATTAAAATGTAAAACCATATACGCCATAAAACCCAAAAAAAAACTTTTAATCCTTTCATGGTTTCAAATGTAAGAAAACAGAAATGAATATAGATTTTTCGGTCATTAGATTTTTAAAATGTTCTCTTTTATCCGAAATAAAACTTAAAATCAAGGAGATCTTGAATAAACTTTAAGGAGATTGCGAAAAACTTTACGAACTTTGCGGTTAAAGAAAATAAACTTACAATCTTTGCGATTAGAAGATTTAGAAAAAAAATAGAATGGCAAAAATACTTACTGGTGTTCAGAGTACTGGAACGCCACACTTAGGCAATTTATTGGGAGCAATTATTCCGGCAATCGAATTATCAAATAATCCGGTAAACGAATCTTTTTTGTTTATTGCTGATTTACATTCCATTACACAAATTAAAGATGGCAAAACGCTAAGAGAAAACACATACAGCACTGCAGCGGCATGGCTAGCCTGTGGTTTAAATCCTGATAAAGTAACATTCTACAGACAATCTGATGTGGTACAAACAACTGAATTAACATGGTATTTAAGTTGCTTTTTTCCGTTTCAACGTTTGACTTTGGCACATTCTTTCAAAGATAAAGCAGATCGTTTAGACGATGTTAATGCTGGGCTTTTTACCTATCCAATGTTAATGGCTGCTGATATTTTACTGTATGATGCAGAATTTGTTCCGGTTGGAAAAGATCAATTGCAGCATTTAGAAATCACCCGTGATGTAGCTTCCCGTTTCAACCATCAAATGGGTGAAACATTTGTAATTCCAGAGGCTAAAATCCAGGAAGACGGCAAACTGATTCCGGGAACAAACGGTGGAAAAATGAGTAAATCAGCTAACAATCTGATCAATATTTTCCTTGACGATAAAACAATTCGCAAGCAGGTAATGAGTATTGAAACGGATAGTACACCACTTGAAGAGCCTAAAAACCCCGACACTTGTAATGCTTTTGCAATTTATTCCTTACTGGGAACTGAAGCGCAAATCGCCGAAATGAGAGCCAACTATTTAGCAGGAAACTATGGATATGGTCACGCCAAACAAGCTTTGTTTGAACTGATTATAGAAAAATTCAAAACCGAAAGAGAAAAATATACTTACTACATGAACAACCTTGAAGAAGTAGATGCTTTACTCAAAAAAGGAGCATCAAAAGCTTCCGTTATTGCTGATGGTGTTCTCGCAAAAGTTCGCGAAGTACTTGGATTTGGTAAATAATAAAATATTTGAGCCCGCTAAGTTTCCAGAACCTATCGGGCTTAAATTTTAAACTAAATCGCCTCAAACAATTTCCCAGGAAGAGGTCTGATCACACCTTTAAGCTCCATATTCAACAGTAAACCTGAGATTTTATAAATAGGAAAATCACATTGCAGTGCAATAATATCCAGTAATTCTTTCCCATTTTTTAAAAGAAAATCATAGATCTTTTGTTCCTCAGCTTCCAGCTCAACAAACAACTGTTTCTGCACAGGTTTCACTTTATTATCAATATTCCAATTCAAAATATAAATTAAATCGGCAGCACTCGTTAAAACGTTTGCTTTTTGGGTTTTAATAAGATCATTACAACCTTGGCTGTATTTGTCTGTAACGCGCCCTGGAACGGCAAAAACATCGCGATTGTAATCATTTGCCAGATTCGCCGTAATAAGCGAACCTCCCCTATCAGCAGATTCAATAACAATTGTAGCTTCAGTCATTCCAGCTACAATACGGTTTCTGCGAACGAAATTTTCTTTATCAGGATTTGATGTGCTCCAGAATTCCGTCATGAAACCTCCGTTTTCTTCTATTTGAGCAATATACTTTTTATGCGATTTTGGATAAATCTGATTCAGTCCGTGTGCCAGAACTCCTATTGTTTGCAGGTTAAAATCTATTGCCCGTTGATGTGCGACAATATCAACACCATACGCAAAACCACTAACGATTACGGGATCTAAAGGCGCCAATTCTTCTATTAACTTTCGGCAGAACTCTGTTCCGTACGAAGTAATCTGACGGGTACCTACTATGCTAATTATTTTTTTGCTTTTTAAATTTATATTTCCACTAGAAAAAATCAAAACAGGAGAATCAATACAATGTTTTAAACGCTCCGGATAACTATCATCTTTAAAAAAAGACATCTTTACCCCATTAGATTTCATAAATTCCATTTCCTCATTCGCTTTTTCAAAAACAGATTTATCTTTAAAATTTTTCAAAAGAACTGATCCAATACCATCAATAGCAGTCAATTGATTCGCTTTACTTTTAAAAACAGCCTCTGCACTACCATAGTGATTAAGCAACTTTTTTGCCATTATATCTCCGACACCTTCTACTTTTAACAGGGCTAATACATAAAATAAATCTTGATCTGACATAAATTAAATAAGGTTTAAAGGCTACGATAAAAATCTTTTAAAAAACAAATCTTAAAATAAATTCAAGAACGGCAAAGATATAAATTAGAAGTAAATTCCTTCAAATATTACACATTAAAAGAAATTGAGAACCAATTGGTAAAACTTCAAAAAAACTTAACTATCTGAAAAATAATTAACTATAAAATTATCTCAATTGTTAATAAAAATTGTGAATAAAATTTTGATAACTATATTCGTTGCATAACTTTGTTACTATGAAAATCGAAAATTACATAGCACAGTTACTGTATCGTTATCAGTGTGTAACGGTTCCAGGGTTTGGAGCATTTTTAACAGAAATTCAATCGGCGCAGCTGAATGAAAGCACAAATTCATTCTTTCCACCGACAAAAATGATCTCTTTCAACAGTCATTTAAAAAATAATGACGGATTGTTGGCCAATCATATCGCACAGGCTGAAAAAACTTCATATGGTTTTGCCGTAAGCGCAATTGCTTTTGAAGTAGTGAGCTGGAAAAAAACCTTAGAAGAAAACGGTGTTGTAACACTTAAAAACATAGGCGAAATTAGTTTTAATGCTGATCAAAAAATGGTATTCACACCAAACGATCAAACCAATTTCCTAACGAGTTCTTTCGGACTAAGTCCGTTTGTTTCTCCGCTAGTGAAAAAAGAAAATTTTGAACGAAAAATTGAGGAAATTTCAGAAAAAGACTCTATTTCTCTTTACGAAAATGAAGAAGAAAGAACTTCTAATCCTCTTTTAAAATATGCTGCAATATTGGTATTAGGCCTTGGAATTACTGGTAGCATTGGATATCCTTTATACCAAAATCAAATCGCTGCCCAAACACTTGTCGTTGAAAGCTCAGTTCAGAAAAAAGTCGAGAATAAAATACAAGAGGCAACTTTCTTTATTCAAAGCCCACTACCTGCCGTAACACTTTCTGTAGATTCTGCAAAAGTAGAAACGGTTGCCGAAAAAGCAATGCCATATCACATTATGGCTGGCGCGTATAGAAGCGAAAAAAATGCAAGAAAAGCTTATAATCAATTAATAAAAGACGGTTACGAAGCCAGAATGCTAGGCGAAAACAAACATGGCTTATTTCCTGTTTTATACGGCAGTTATGCTACTATGGCCGAAGCCGAAAAGGCACAAAAAGAAATTCAAAAAGGAGAAAATCCGGATGCCTGGATTCTCGTTCAACCACTATAAAACTTAAAAAATCCTATTCTTTTCTGAATAGGATTTTTTTTTATTTGGCTATTATTTTCGCGTCCTGTGAAAGAACTATTTTCTTACCCCTATAAACAGTCAGTTTCGCCGGAGGCGAATTTTTTTCGCCCAAAACGATAATCGCACACTCATAAACATTACCATCTTTCCTGAACTCATATTGATGATTCCCACCGATACCTTCTACGACTAAAACTCCACCATTAATCACTAAATCAGGCTTTTCAGTCATTTCCTTCTGAATCGACCATGAAGCATAACGATAGTTGTTATTTCCTAAATTATCAATTCTGATTTTAAATTTAGAAGTTTCCAGAATACAAATCGGAGTTTGAAAAAAAGCAATACTCGGATCCAGATTTTTCTTTTGCGTAGCAATCAATGATTTCCTTAGATCCAGCTCAAATTTCGATTGATAATTTACTGCAATCAGCTTCCCTTCAGTATCCAGCCAAATTTTGCCCTGATTGAACATTAGTCCTCTCAAACCCATATCTGACCAGCTTTTTACGGGATCAGACTTCACAATTTCATTTTTTAAAACCGCGTCGAATATCTCGGAATAACGCTTTAAAAAACCCGTTTTATCCTTGACATCTGCAATAGGATATTCACGCTTTAAAGGATAAACTACCCCATCAGCAAGTGCATCTTTGTTATCGCTTTTTATGTTTTCAATGAACTTTTTAACAAGTTTTTGATAATCAATGTTCGAATCCTGAGCAGAAACAAAACTGCTGCAAAAAATTAATATTATTAAAAATACATTTCTTCTTTTCATCTTAAATAATTTTAATAAATTAATAATCCGATAATTACAATCAAATATAAATAATTTATAACAGCTGTACTTAAATTTAAATTGGGCTATAAAACAAAAAATCCTATTCTCTCGAATAGGATTTTGTTTAACGTGGAACAATTTTAGCGTCCTGATTAAGAATTTCTCTTCCGTTTTGATAAATGGTTAAAGAAGCTGGTGCTGAATCTTTTGTACCCAAAACAGTAATATAACACTGGTAAAGAAAATTACCTTTTTTGAAATCGTAATGATTATTTCCGCCGGTTCCGTCATGAAACCATTTTCCGTTGGTAATAATTAAATCCGGTTTTTCGCTCATTGATTGTTTTATCGACCATGAAGCATATCTGTAACTATCATTTCCTAAGTCATCAATTCGAACTCTGAATTTAGATGTTTCTATGATAATTTGTGGCTCTTTAAACTTAGTAATTGACGGGTGAAGTTTACTTTTTTCAGAAGCTATTAATTTACTTTTGATATCGTTTTCAACTTTTGACTGATAAATAATCGAAAAAACTTTACCATCAGTATCCATCCACAAAGTTCCCTGATTTAGCATTATGCCTCGCCAACCCACTTCTGACCAGTCTTTTGCAGGATTCGATTGTGAAATTTCAGTTTTCAGTTTAGTATCAAAAATTTCATCATATCTTTTTACAAATTCTGTTTTATTCTTGACAGACGGAATTGGATTCTCTCTTTTTAAAGGATATTTAATAGCCTCTGCAACAGCCTCTTTCCTATCATTTTTTACATTATCAATAAATTTTTTGACAAACTTTTGATATTCAGGTTTCAAATGCTGCCCCGATATATTTTGAACCGTAATGCTTATGAATAGCATGTATAGCAACTTTTTCATGATTTCTATTTTACATAATGTTTTTATACTTGATTACTAAATTTCATTAGAATCTCCAGAATCAAATTCCAAATTCTGAAACTCTAAGTTACAAAATCAGAAATCAATTTATACTGGCCTTAAACATTTTAAGTTCATCCCACGTAAATTCATCGCCATATTTTTCTTTTAACGGACTTAGGGATTCTTCCTGATAAAACTCAAAAGCTTCACGTAAAGCCAGGATTTTATCATACGGTAAAACATCTGAGATCTCGACTTTTTTAGCCTGAATTAATTTAACCAAATGCATCTCTACAGTTTGCACTGTAAGTTTACGAATTCGGGCAATATCCTGAATAGAATTTTTCTCCAGCCACAAATCATGCGTTTCTTCAATGGTTGTTTTCTTTTCGGCCTTTGGTGTACTTTTTTCTAATTTGCGTGCCGTATAGCGCACTGTAGGTTCTTCAGATTTAAAAATATCAGTGTTCGACATATTAAATTCCTCTCGGATCTTTACAACCTTGTCTGATTTGTAGTTTTTAATCGCTGTAGACGACAATTTCTCTTTACAGATGGTTTCACCTGCAACGACAATTTCTATGAGCAATTTGGCCTTCATTAAGCGCAAAACTGCTTTCGTTTGCAAATCATCCAGAAAAGCGAGCTCTTCGTAGAACTCTTTTACTTTTTTAAACTTCTGAATTTCGGCCATTTTATTCAAAAGATCCGTAACCAGTTTGTCCATTGGTTTAAAAAAATAATCATAAGCTGCCAATACCCTTTCCTGTACAAAAAAGAGATCGACAGTTTCTTTATTGAAAATTTTATTAAGCTGATGCACGAATTTTTGTGCAGGATCTGCCAGCGAATCTATTATTTCTAAACGTTTATGTGCCCAGGCAGAATGTTTTGATTTTTCAGAAGCAACTGCATTTTCGTTATAACTAAAACGGTGATTGCGCCATTCTTGCGCCAAATCAGCCCAATTAAAACTGCTAATCAAATAGTTATGAATAAAATTTTTCGTTTCAAAATGCAAAGAATGTTTTAAAACTTCTTCTGTTGCTTTATTTAAAGCATAGTCCATCACATCCTGGTCGTTCGAAATACCATTCATTTGCAGCGGAGACAGCAAAATAAGCCCGTTTAAGGACGTTAAACGCGATAATGCTACATATGCTTGTCCAGGCAAAAAAACTTGCGATACATCGAGCGCAGCTTTCTCAAAAGTTAATCCCTGACTTTTATGCACGGTAATTGCCCAAGCCAGTTTTAACGGATAATGCGCAAATGTACCCAAAACCTCTTCTTCGACTTCTTTGGTAAGATCGTTTACTTTGTAACGAATGTTTTTCCACTCGTATTTTTCAACTTCAATGGTTTTATCTTCTTCCGGAAAATGAATAAAAATTTCTTCGGCCGAAAGTGACTTTACAACGCCCATTTTTCCATTGAAATAACGCTTTTCAAAAGATAAATCATTTTTGACAAACATAACCTGAGCGCCTACTTTAAGTTTTAAATTTTCTTCAACCGGAAAAATTTTCTCCGGAAAATCACCCACAATAAACGGCTGATAAGCGAATTCATTTCCAGCTAAATCGCCAATTGCCTGCTCGTTAATCGAATCGGCTTTGGCATTATGCGTAGTAAGTGTAATATATCCGGGATTATTTTTTAAGTCAAAATCAGGTCTCACATATTCATTTAAAACCTGAATATCCTGAGGCGTAATCTGATTGTTTCGAAGATTATTCAAAACCGAAATAAAAGTATCATCTGACTGACGATAAATCTTTGATAATTCAATATATAAGGGCGGATACTGCTGAATTACATGCGAATGAAAAAAGAATTTTCCTTTGTAATAATTGCGCAAAGTTCGCCATTCTTCATCTCTGATTACCGGAGGAAGCTGCAACAAATCGCCAATAAAAAGCACCTGAACACCTCCAAAAGCACGGGTATTTTTACGCACAGTCTGCATCATAAAATCAATTGCATCCAACAGATCAGCACGTAACATACTGACTTCATCAATAATCAAAAGCTCCATATTCCTGATTACGTTACGCTTCACATTATTCATTTTAAAGTGTCGGCGTAAAGTTTCTTTATTCTCAAATTTCACTGTTTCAGTAAACTGCGAAGCCTCTTCATAGGATGGAATAAAGGCTGAAAATGGCAACTGAAACATCGAGTGAATCGTAACACCGCCAGCATTTAAAGCTGCAATTCCCGTAGGAGCAACAACTACAGTGTTTTTATGGGTTGTAGCAATGATTTCGCGTAAAAGCGTAGTTTTTCCTGTTCCTGCTTTACCAGTGAGGAAAATCGATTTTTGCGTTTGATTGATAAATTGTAAGGTGTAAGCAGCTGCTTCTGTAACGTTTTGCATTGGGCGTGTATTGAAAAACTAAAAGTATCGCATTTTTATAAAAGAAAAAACCTAAATCTTGACAGATTTAGGTTTTTAAATTTAGTTAGTTAGTTTGGTATTATTTTTTAGCAGCTTCTACTTCTTTTACTGCCGGTTTTTCTTCTGATTTTGGGCTTGATTTATACTTATCATTCAAAGCTTTTATGATATCTTTTGTAATATCATATTTTTCTTCAGCGTATAAAATTGAAGCAGCATCACCAGTTCCGTAGATATAAGAGTAACCGTTTTTCTTACCGTAATCTTTGATGAATTTTTTAACTCCACTTACTAGAGAATCCATTTCAACACCACTTTCCTGTTGCAATTGTTGAGACAAAGCCTGTTGAGCATAACCCAATTGTTGTTCTCTTTTTTGTAACTCAGCACCTCTTTGTTGGGCCCAGGCCTGACCGTTAGCCTGTGCTTGACTTTGAAAATTAGCAGCGTCTTGTTTAAAACGTGTAATCTCAGCTTGTAGTTGTCTTCCTTTTTCTTCTGCTTGAGCTTTGTACTTTGCTTCAAGGTCTTTTGCTTCAGTGTACTCTTTCATTAAAACTGAAGTATCTACGTAAGCTGTTTTTACTTCCTTAACTTCTGCAGTTTTGCTACACGAAACGGCGAAAATTGAAAGTGCGATAATTACTAATGCTTTTTTCATTTTTTGAATTTCTATTTTTTTAATGTATTGGAGACAAAAATATAAAAAAATAAATAGCATCAACATAAAGTTTAAAAAATGCTATAATTTTATGATATTAGTTTTATTTATAGAGAGGAATTTTACCATAAAACATCGCTATTGAAAGCGGCTTTCACAGCTTTTATTTAAGCTGTTTTCTAAAAAAAGACAACACAAACCTTCCTCTTCCATTAGAAAATGCCTTAGACGCACTTATTTTCCGTTTTAAGCTAATTATAGGGGCTAAATCTGCAGAAAACAGCGATTTTGACTGCTGCTCGAAATTTGATCACAAATCAGCAAAAAAAATGAAGTTAAAAAAACTCATTTTTCAATTTTTGTATTCTTCGAACAAAACTTAAAGTAAAATTTGATTGGAAGTATTTTCTCAAATGCAAAAAAGAAATGGCTCCAAAAAAGAAAAACTTTTATTCTTTTTAAGTCATTGCATTCAAAATTTAAAAAAGCAAAATTTCAGAGCAAAATTTGAAAAAATGTGTCGTTTTTTATGACATTAGTTTTACTTATGGAGTCCCATTTTACTATAAAATATCACTATTAAAAGTGGCTTTCATAGCTTATATTTAAGACGTTTTCTAAAAAAAGACAACACAATACCTCTTTTTACTCTAAAAAACGCCTTAAATGCGCTTATTTTACGTTTTAATTGTTTTTCAAGACATAAATGTGCGATGAATACTCTTTTGTATTGCCCGCTTTTAAATTTGATCTTAATCCCACTAAAAAGGCACTGATATAATTCATTTTTCCGGTTTTGTATTTTTCGGATAACAAACTCACATAAAAAGAATCAAATTTCATAGGAAGTACTTTTTCCAATTTCATATCTACTTTTTCAAAAAGAGACTGAATCGCTTTTTTAGAAAAATGCCAGAAGTGAATTGGCACATCATAAGCTGCCCAAAATTCATTATAATATTTTGCATCATACGATTTGAAATTTGGAACCGCAACAATTAAAGTTCCAGTTGGTTTTAACAAACGCTTCAATTCCTGTATTTGCAATTCTAAATTTGGCACATGTTCTAAAACATGCCACATGGTAATTACATCAAAAGAATTATTTTCAAGAGCATCAATTCCATTTACAAAAGAAATTCCTTTTTCTATCGCGATATTTTTTGCTCTATCACTTGGTTCTACTCCAACAGTTTCCCAACCGTCATTTTTTGCTGTTAATAAAAAATCTCCCGTTCCCGCACCAATATCTAAAATTCTTCCTTTTTGAGATTGTTCTTCATTGATTAAATTCAGCTTATTTTTTAAAGCTATATTTTTCACAAAATGATATGCTTTTTCAAACAAGGACCTTTTATTGTCGGTATGAGAAATATAATCTTCACTTTCGTAATATCTTCCAAGATTTTCTAAATCGGGTTGTGGAGAAGTAATCAGCATATCTAAAGTTTCATCGTAATACAGATCAAAAATTTCTTTAGATACAGAATGGTCTTTTACAGTAAGAAAATGTTTTTTATTTAAAACGTTCATTTTTAATTATAGGTTTTTAATAGAATTTGGCAACATACTTTTTTCATTACACAACAGCTGTTAATGCAACAAGTTTTAATTTATAACTTTTAAATGCACATCAATGCATCACGCTAAGTTTTTTAGATTTTTTTCAATGACATCAAGGTTTAGCAAAATAGTTTCACGTGGAACAAATTTCTTTTGTTTTTATAATTTACTTTTTCTTATACTTTAATAACACACTTTTCTACAATCGAAAAAATGTGAAATATTAAACTTGAAACTTCAAACTTGAAACTTCAAACTTGAAACTTCAAACTTGAAACAAAAAAACCTGAAACTTCCAACAAAGAAAACCTGAAACAAATAAAGACGCACTAACTGTGCGCCTCTAATTTTCTATCTTCCCATGTAAATCAATAATACCGAAATATCACTAGGAGAAACTCCGCTTATTCTCGAAGCCTGCGAAATTGTAACAGGACGAATCTTGCTTAACTTTTGCTTCGCTTCTATTGACATTGATTTTATTTTTTCATAATCAAAATTCTCAGGAATTTTCACTTCTTCCAAACGAGTAAGCTTATCAGCATTATTTCTTTCCTTTTCGATATAACCGGAATATTTAACCTGTATCTCTGCTTGCTCTAAAATTTCCTGATCCAAATCATTCTCTTCTATATACGCTTTCACTTTTTCAAATTTCAGCATATCTTCCAAATCAATTTGCGGACGAGAGAAAACTTTAAACATTTTATCACCTTGTGAAATTGGAGCTGTTTCCTTAGCTTCTAAAATGGGATTTGTTTCAGCAACCGAAACGCTCGTTTCTCTAAAGAAAGCAACCATCTTTTCAGATTCGTTTAATTTCTTCTCCATTCGGCGCAAACGCTTTTCAGAAGCAAGACCAATTTCATGAGACATTGGTGTTAATCTAAAATCGGCATTATCCTGACGTAACAAAGTTCTATACTCTGCTCTTGATGTAAACATACGATAAGGTTCTTCCGTTCCTTTCGTAATCAAGTCGTCAATCAAAACTCCAATATAAGCTTCATCGCGTTTCAAAATCAACGGCGCTTTTTCATGTACTTTCAAATGCGCATTTATACCAGCCATCAAACCTTGAGAAGCCGCTTCTTCATATCCTGTTGTTCCGTTAATTTGTCCGGCAAAATATAAACCTTCAACCAACTTTGTTTCCAAAGTATGTTTCAATTGTGTTGGCGGAAAATAATCATATTCGATTGCATAACCCGGACGGAAGAATTTCACGTTTTCAAAACCGGCTACAGAACGCAATGCTTTAAATTGAATATCCTCCGGAAGTGAAGTCGAAAATCCGTTCACATAAACTTCGCAGGTATTCCATCCCTCCGGCTCCACAAATAATTGGTGACGCTCCTTATCTGCAAAACGATTAATCTTATCTTCTATCGAAGGGCAATATCTTGGACCAAGACTTTTGATCCTTCCGTTAAACATTGGTGAACGATCAAAACCTTCTCTCAAAATATCATGAACATCCAATGAAGTATACGTCATGTAACAAGACCGCTGATGCGTTAACGGAGTTGTCAAATCAGAATAAGAAAACTTATCCGGCTTTGCATCTCCTTTCTCTTCGTTCATTTTAGAATAATCCAACGAACGTCCATCAACTCGTGGTGGCGTTCCTGTTTTCATTCTTCCTGCTTCAAATCCTGCCTGAACCAAATCTTCAGTAATTCCTGTTGCAGCACTTTCACCCGCTCTACCTCCACCAAACTGTTTTTCTCCAATATGAATCAAACCGTTTAAAAAAGTTCCGTTTGTCAACACAACCGATTTAGATCGGATCTCAACTCCCAGCGAAGTTTTGATTCCTTTTATCTTTCCATTCTCAATAATCAAACCTTTCACCATCTCCTGGTAGAAATCCAAATTTGGAGTTCCCTCCAACATCATTCTCCATTCTTCTGCAAAACGCATTCGATCACTCTGAACTCTTGGAGACCACATTGCTGGTCCCTTCGACTTATTCAACATCTTAAATTGAATAGCCGTTCGGTCAGAAACAATTCCTGAGTATCCACCCAACGCATCAATTTCACGCACAATCTGTCCTTTTGCAATTCCACCCATAGCCGGATTACAAGACATCTGTGCAATGTTCTGCAAACTCATGGTCACCAATAAAGTTTTGGATCCCAAATTTGCTGCCGCTGCCGCGGCCTCAGAACCTGCATGACCGGCACCGACTACAATAACATCGTATTCTTCTAAAAACATTTCTTTTTACTATTCTCTGGAAACCGTTTAAGGCGGTCCTCAGAATTAATTTTTACATTCTTTTGTTCCACGTGGAACGCGGATTTTGCTTCAGGTTTCAAAATTCAAGTTTTTAATCTCAAACTAGAAACACCTATTTAAAACCTAACACTTTACTTTTTCAAACCTTTGCGCTTTTCAAGCCTATTGTTTCACGTGAAACAATTAAAGATCTCCAAACTCAGTATTCTTTCTGTTCCACGTGAAACATTTACAAACTCTCCGTAACACGAAAATCTACTTCACCTTTCACATGTTCCACGTGAAACACTTTAAGTTACTTTCTCTTTTTTCTATTTTGTTTCACGTGGAACACATAAAACAAAATCAAGAAAAAGAATTTAAGCTACTGTTCCACGTGAAACATAGCGATTTTTTCATCTTCTTTAGATCGCATTAACTCGGCTTCAGCATCACTTTTATCTTTATATCCACAGTAATGTAATATACCGTGCGCTAAAACTCTTTTCAATTCTTCAGCAAAAGAAACATTAAAATCTTTAGCATTATCTTCTACTCTTTCAACAGAAACAAAAATATCTCCGTTAAGTTCGTTGCCAACAGTGTAATCAAAGCTGATAATATCTGTTAGTGTGTCGTGATCCAGATATTCTACATTTATCTTATGAAGATACTCATCATCACAAAAAATATAATTTATCTCTCCTTCGTTTTTGTTTTCAGAAACGATAACAGCACTTATCCAATCAGAAAAAGCTTGTTCGTTGTCTAAAGTAAATTCGGTTTCGTAATTAAAATTGATCATTTTGTATTAAAATATTCTTGAACTTTTTGATTAAAATTCGAGCGCAAAGGTAGTGATTGTCTGTTTAATATCTCCACACTGTTTAAATATTCCAGTAACGAACTCGGCAATGCGTTTGTTCTATTAGGAAATTCAGTCTTATTGGTTTCAGATTGACGCTTCGTATCTTGGCCTTGTTGTTGAACTGCGTTGTTTAATTTTAGTAATTCCTGCTGAATATTAAGGATACGTTGCAAGTTCTCATTCTTAAAACCTTTATTCAAAATTTGTTTTTCAGAAGCTTTCATCTGATCGATTACAGATTTACCTTGAGAATCTAGTCCTTTTTTTACAAGTTCTTTTTGCAAGGCCTCACGTAATTTTACTTGTTCTTTGTAAATTTCCATGATTGCCTCAGCATCTCCTTCTCCATCATTGTCCTTCATCTCCCCATTACTTTGACTTCCATTTTTATTTCCCTGACCAGTTTTACCATCACCGTTTTTACCTTTACCATCCTTACCATTACTTTCTTTACCTTCACCATTTTTTCCTTCGCCCGGTTTATCTCCTGATTTATTCCCAGGTTTATCTCCTGGTTTACTACCCGACTGCATTCCTTCTTTCATTTTATCACCTAACCCTTTTTGCTTTTGAATAATATCCGGCAATTGCATCCCTTGTCCATCCCCAGGTTTTGGTTTTCCCGATCCCGGTTTTGACATAGACATCTGCATGTTGTTTAATAAATCACTTAAAAAATCGGCAAGTTTATTAGCAGAAGAAACTGCATACTGCTGATGAGATACTCCTTTTGGAACCTGAACATCGCTCAAACTTTCAATCGCTTTATCAATATTGTACTGCACATTACCAATTTCCTTTGTTACATCTTCTGCCACTTTAGGGTTACGAAGTGATAAAGCAAACAAACTATCATCAACATATCGAAACTGCTGTTTCAGGTTTTGTTGAATTTTAATATTCTTTGTGTAAGCCGAAGACCCCAGTTTCATAGTTCTAAACTGTTTCATCACATCTTCCTGAGATAAAGAATACGCTAAAAGGTTATCCAGAATTTGACGTAACATGGCAACATCTTCTTCCATTTGCTCCTGCTCTCCACCTTCCATACCAGCATCCATTTGTTCGGCCATGCTTTTCATCTTCTTAGCAGCACTCTTCTGTTTTGGTTTGGCCGAAGACGAATTCTTTTTACCCAATTCTTCAGAAGCTTTTTGCAAATCATTCTTTACATCTTTTTCTTTCGAAGCATCAGATGGAATATCTAATGGAGCTTTTAACGTTTTATTTTCTTCTTTCAGATCCTTTAAATCTTCCTGGATTTTATCAAAATCTTTATTGATGTCTTCCTGCTTATCCTGTGTATTCTCTTTGTCTTTATTTGAAAGTTGTTCTTGTTTTTCTGCAAGCTTGTTTAATTTTTCAGCAACCTGTTCTGCTTTCTTAGACACATAAAAACGTTTGGTTAATTCTACCAATTGCTCCAAATTACGAGATTGATTCTTACTAATCTGTTTGAATTTTTCCATCTTATCAAACAAATCTTCGCTGTTCAATTTATCATTTAAGCTCTTCAATTCATCCATTAACTTCTGATTTTTTTCCAAATCCTTTTCTGCATTGTCGAGTCTCTTTTGTAAATCATCAGCCGTTTTGTCTTTTTTATCAGACTGAAACTTATCTAAATTCTTATTCATTTTCTCTGTAAACTGCTTCATCAATTCATCCTGTTGTTTCTGACGTTTGATAAAATCATTTACTTTCTGCTGATCTTTAAACTCTAAATTGTCTTTCTCTTTTCCTGCCTTCTGAATCTTATCTATTTCAGAAAATTGCTTGGTTTGATTTTTTAAAGATTTCTCTAAACTATTAATATTCGCATTCTGTTGTTGCAATTCCAAATCATGAATTTCATCCGTAGTCGAAACACGATCAGAGAACACAGAAGATCTTGTACTCTTGAATCCATGAGGCGTATCGTTATCAAAAACTTCAAAATAGTATTCGTAAGCTACTCCCTCCTGCACCGCCAGATTACTTGGAAAATTAAAAACAAACTGATCAAATACTCCAGACTTCACCGGTATTGTTCCACGCTTGGCAGTGTTTGGTTTGTTTCGTTCGTAATAAACAACCTGCAATTTAGACAAGCCGTAATCGTCTCCTAACCTTCCTAAAACATAGTTTTTATCTAACTTTAAACTATCCGGAGCAGGTGCAACATTGATTGTTGGATGCTGATCCTTGATAACTGACAGCTGATAATCTAATTTTTCGTAGTTTTTAACCTTATTATTCGATGTAAGAATTTGATATTCTGTATTTTGACTGATGTTTTTAGTCAATTTAAACTCATTTTCATCCTTATTAAACTTAAAAACTGAGTTATCGTCCCTCCAAACAATCTCCTGAGTTGATTGTGTTTTCATTTTCCAGGTCACCAAAGTTCCTTCAGGCAAAATAGCATTCCCCGTTCCCAGAATAGTTTCTGATTTTCTTTTTAAATAGGATGGAAAATTAAGAACCATTTCGAAGTTGGCAATTGAAGGAACTGTTATAACTTTTAACTCATACTCCTCCGATGAAACAGAATTTCCTTCAAAAGAAAACGAAACATTCTCTACCGGTTTTTCAATTTTGAATTCAAACTTTCCTGGTTGAGCTGATTCCATAAAATAACTTTCATTACCAATATGAATCATCACATTCTCCGGAACCACCTTTCCAACAGATTCAATTTTGACAACGAAATCTTTGTTCTGCTCTGTTTGTAAATTATGATTCAGCACCACAAATTTAAAAGGTGCCAGTGGTAAAAAGGTAGCATTAAAATGTACGACTCTATTTAAACTTTGAGAAATAACATTGCTGTTTCCTGAAATATAAAACACAGCAAAAAGCAAGACCGGAACAATTGCTAATGGCAAATACTTTTTATTGGTCTTAAAATTGATTGCATTCCCAAAAGGAATTGGTTGTAGAGAATTGGCTTTTTGCTCTATGGAAGCCATCATCAATTCTGAACTTTCGGACGAACTTTCGGAAGCTGACAATTGCAGAAAATTAGTTAGTTTATCACTTACTTCTGTAAAATGATTTCCAATAATAGCCGAAGCTTGGTTGTAGTCTATTCCTTTTTGAAGTTTAAATAACTTAAAAACCGGAAATAAAATAAATCGAAACAAAAGAAAAACTTCTACTCCTATAAATAACCAAAACAATACGGTTCTTCCAAATGGTTTTAACCATAGGAAATACTCGATGAAAAGTGTAAAAAGAAAATACAACAATCCGAAACCAATAAAAAGAAGTCCTCCTTTTATCAATTCGTTTGTATAATACTTTTTTATAAATGCTTCTAGCTTTTGGTATATAGCAGATGTTGTTTTCAATGTGAATCTGTTTTATTTATAACCTATAAAAGTACTAATTTTAATGATATAATGATCAATTCGATAATTAGTCAATTGTATTACAAATAAGTCATTATCACAATTAAAGTCATTTTCTAATTATCTAATTAGAGTCGTATCTTTGCATCAAAATTTAAACAAATGTCAAAGCAAGTTCGTGTGCGTTTTGCACCAAGTCCAACAGGACCACTACATATTGGCGGAGTTCGTACTGCCCTATTCAATTATTTATTTGCAAAAAAAAATAATGGTGTTTTTTATTTAAGAATTGAAGATACTGATCAAACTCGTTTTGTTCCCGGTGCAGAAGCTTATATTATGGAAGCACTGGAATGGTTAGGAATTGCTCCTGAAGAAACTGTTGGAAAAAATGAAAAATTTGGTCCGTACAGACAAAGTGATCGTAAAGAATTATACCAAACTTACGCCAGTCAACTGATCAATTCCGGATGGGCGTATTATACTTTTGATACTTCGGAAGCTTTAGATACTTTGAGAAAAGAACAAGAAGCCGAAGGAAAAACATTTATTTACAATCATACTATTCGTGAAAAACTAGATACTTCATTAGTAATTTCTGCTGAAGAAGTTGCTAAAAGAATCGCTAATGGCGAACATTATGTAATTCGTTTTAAAACTCCGGTTGATGAAACTTTACATTTGAAAGATATCATACGTGGTGATGTAAAATTTGAAACCAGTTTACTTGATGATAAAGTCTTGTTTAAAAGTGACGGAATGCCAACATACCACCTAGCCAATATTGTTGATGATCATTTGATGGAAACATCACATGTAATTCGTGGTGAAGAATGGTTGCCATCAATGCCTCTTCACGTTTTATTATACAGAGCTTTTGGTTGGGATGCTCCGGAATTTGCACATTTACCTTTGATTTTAAAACCAGTTGGAAACGGAAAATTATCAAAAAGGGATGGTGATAAATTAGGATTTCCTGTCTTCCCGTTAGAATGGAAAACAGAAGAAGGCATTTCTTCCGGTTACAGAGAAAAAGGATTTTTCCCCGAAGCGGTTGTAAACTTCCTTGCTCTATTAGGTTGGAATGATGGAACTGACAAAGAATTATTTTCATTAGAAGAATTGGTAGAAGCTTTTGACCTGAATAGAGTTCATAAATCTGGAGCTAAATTTGATCCTGAGAAAAACAAATGGTTCAATCATCAGTATCTAATCAAACAAAATGATGCAGATTTAGCGAAAGACTTCTCTCCTATTCTAACTGAAAAAGGTATTGATATTTCTAAATTTGATCTGACAAGAATTGTTTCCTCTATTAAAGAACGTGCACATTTCGTATCAGAATTTTGGGATTTAACGGATTTCTTTTTCCAGGCTCCTACATCATATGATGAAAAAGCAAGCAAAAACTGGAAGGAAGAAACTCCAACTTTGATGCAGGAATTAATTTCGGTTCTTAAAAATATCGAAGATTTTACTTCTGCCAATATTGAAACTATCGTAAAAGATTGGTTAACGAAAAATGAAATTGGAATGGGTAAAGTAATGCAACCTTTCCGCTTGAGTTTGGTCGGAGCCCTTAAAGGTCCTCACCTATTTGACATTGTTGAAATCATTGGAAAAGAAGAAACTATTTCGAGAATTCAGAAAGCAATTTCAACTTTATAAGCAGAGTTCCATTTAATTATAGAAACGCTAAGTAACATCAAACAAATGTTCTTAGCGTTTTTTTAATGTTTTAAAATTTTAAATTGGAAGAATATTCGTAATTTACAACATCAAAAACTAAATAAGTATCACCATGAACACAGCATTTATTATTATTCTAGTCCTGGCATTCTTCATACTAATGTCTTCCTTTTTTACTGTGAAACAACAATCTTCGGTAATTATAGAAAGATTCGGTAAATTTTTGAGTGTTAGAAATTCAGGTTTGCAATTAAAAATTCCGTTGGTCGATCGATTGGCCGGACGTGTTAATCTTAAGATTCAACAGTTGGATGTTATTATTGAAACCAAAACTAAAGACAACGTTTTTATCAAAATGAAAGTTTCGGTTCAGTTTAAAGTTATTCAGGAAAAAGTATATGATGCTTTTTATAAACTTGAATATCCACATGATCAGATTACTGCTTATGTATTTGATGTAGTTCGTGCCGAAGTTCCCAAACTAAAACTTGATGATGTTTTTGAAAGAAAAGATGATATTGCAATTGCGGTAAAAAGAGAACTAAATGAAGCAATGACTACTTACGGTTATGATATTATCAACACTTTGGTAACAGATATTGATCCGGACATTCAGGTAAAAAATGCCATGAACAGAATTAACGCCGCTGACAGAGAAAAAACTGCTGCTGAATTTGAAGCTGAAAGCTCCAGAATTAGAATTGTTGCTAAAGCAAAAGCTGAAGCTGAAAGTAAACGTTTACAAGGGCAAGGTATTGCAGATCAACGCCGTGAAATTGCAAGAGGTCTTGTAGAAAGTGTTGAAGTTTTGAACAATGTTGGAATTAATTCTCAAGAAGCTTCTGCCCTAATTGTAGTCACACAACATTATGATACACTCCAAGCGATTGGTGCCGATGCTAATTCAAACTTAATTCTATTACCAAATTCTCCGCAAGCCGGAAGTGATATGCTAAACAATATGGTTGCTTCTTTTACGGCATCCAATCAGGTTGGTGAAATGATGAAGAAAAACAATAAAAAAATTGTAAAACCAAAACCAATCGAACCACAGCAATCAGGTTATGAAGATGACATTCAACCAGAAGTAAAATAATTATTCAAAAAGAAAGAGGCTCATTTGCCTCTTTTTTTCTTTATAAACCAGTTGATAATAAACGGTAAAATAGATTGTAAAATTTGCGGATAAGAACTAAAAAAGTATTCTTTATAAGAAGAAAAAACTCCGTTTACAATACTTTGCGGTGTTATAGACTCTTTTGTTTTTTGGAAACTTAAAACTAATTTTTGATAATTAATCTCCTTCTCCAGCTTCAGAATTTCTAAATCTCTTTCGATCTCCGCATATGATGAATATTTTTTCGTCTCCATAATTAATCATTAAAAAATATTTCTGAAAATTTTTCCAAAATTGGTCCTTCAACAAACTTATCTTTTACAAAGAAAAGCAATATTGTGGCCACAAGATAGATCCCTCCTACCGTTAGAAATCCTAATGTATAACTCCCAAACAGGTAACTAAAAGCGAAAGCTGCTGCTACAGATCCAAAAAGTAATACCATTCCAACACATAGTAAAATCAAAGTAAACTTAAAAATTAAGGTAGTTGACTTCATGGCAACCTTAAAACCCCAAAGTTTATAGTAGGCCAAATGACTATCGAGATAAATTTTAGCCTGATCCTGAATATTTTCAGTATTTTCTTTTAATTCTTCAAAAGCCATAATTATAATTTGATTAAAAAAAGAAGCACAAAACTCATGATTTAAAAATTGTAGTTCAATTATTCTAAAGAGTAAAATAATCTACACAATCAATAAAATCATACTAAGCTTTGTGCTTCTTGGATTATTATTTCTGAAGTTTAGCGTTTTGTGCTTTTAAATCAGCCAGTTTAGTTTCTAAAAAACTAATTACTTCTTCTGTTTTATAACTCATATTTGAAAGTAATTCACCATAAGTTCCATCTAAATTTTCTTTTGCATGTGTAAATTTTTCACGCAAAACCTCAGAACTTGCTGAAAGCGAATCTTTCAAATTATGTGTTGCATCATCTAAACCTTCCTTAAGTTTAGCACGAGTTTTAGATCCTTTGTCGGGAGCAAATAAAATTCCAATCGCTGCACCAGCGGCCGCAGCACCTAAAATTGCTGCTACAGTATTTAAGTTCTTTGACATAATATTTCGTTTAAATGATTAATAAAGGTACTCTTTTTTTAAATTATAAAATACTGACTTGAGGTTATTTAATAAAAGTTAACACTAAATTTAATACGCATAAGCTACAGCTTCATACTTTCCATCTGCTTTTTCAACAATGCTCATAAACGGATATCCGTTTGAAGCCAACTTTGATTTGACTCTCATTGCAGTTTGATTTTTATTAGCGATTGGCGATTCTCCTTTTGTCTTTGTTGAGACACCACTAAAATTAGCTACCTGTTTCAAACCAACTGTCTTTTCCTGAGGTAAAACAGTAACCAATTTATAATCTGATTTAGAATCGACCACCACTTTATCAGATACTTTTTTTGATTCTTTTGTTTGCTTATTGGTTAACTGTGAAACAGCATACTTGCTAATTTTATGTTCTTCAGAACTTCCGTTCAATGAATAATAAATTAGATCATTCTCCTGTTTGATAAAATTAACATCCAGTTGTTCCCCATTGTGTTTTGTAATTTGATGGGTCTGCCCTATTGCAATATTTGCAAATAAAAACGATAGTGTAATAATGATATTTTTCATAAGTAGATAAACTTTAAATTCTTAAATTTTTGAAGTCAAAAAATGAAGATCAAAATTTGAAATTATCAGTAAAAATAATTCTATGTTATTTACCATTATGAAATCACTTTGAAAAAATACTGATACATTGATGTATTATCAAAATCAAGTCACAATAAAAATTAGAATATAAAACAACTGATACGAATTCGTGTTTAGAATTAAAACTAAAATAAAAAATTATTCATTTTTAAACTTTAGCCCAACTCAATTTCGATTCCCAACTATGATTTCAAATTATCGAAAAAAACTTCTCCTATTTGACGTTTGCATAAAAATACGAACTTTATAAACAATTGCGTGTTAATAACCCGTTAAACTGAGAAAAATAAGGTCAAAAATTAAAATAAAGACCCAAAATCAACGATTATTCAATAAATGAGTTAGTAGATAGAAGAAATAAAAAAACGTCTTAGAACTAAATTATGAAAGCTGTTTTTAATACAAACAATCTATAAATTTTAAAAATATAATAGTTTTTATAAATAATAAATTAAATAATAAAAAAATACAATTTCAATAATTAAAATTGATTCTTAAATTTATAGGTTCATATCTCTCAAAAATCTGCAATTGGATCAAAATTTAGGTCAGAATATACAAAACGGATGTATCTGCCAATTTTATAAACAAACTGTTGTTAATAAGGTCAAAAATACGCTGAAATAAAGGCTAAAGTTAAAATAAAGACTAATTTTTAACTATTTTTCAAAAGATGATTAATGAGTCGAAAGAATTAAATTTTTCGCTTAAATCTAATTTATGGAGGTCATTTTTTAATTAAAACATCTATTATTTTTTACAAAACCATAGATTATACAAATAATAAATAAAATACTTATTTTTAAAAATAACAATAATTAAAACTAATTATAAATTCAGCTGAATTCATTTTCACTGAAAATCTCAAATTGGATTCAAATTTTGGC
>NZ_CADCST010000055.1 GCF_902804485.1 Flavobacterium collinsii
TAAGACTAAGTTCTTTGCGTCAGAATATCTCAGCCATCATTCCTTTGTCATATCTATCCAATCCAACAGAAAACGTCTTTGCTAAGGCGTAGTTTTTAGACTCCTAATTTCTTCTTTCTCAGAGAAAAATACCATATAAATCTTAATACAACATCAATTCCACCTGTGTTAAATCATGGGTGCGGTTGTTTCTACCTATACTAAAAATCAAAAAAGGTACGATAACGTTACGTTTTCGCTATTTATTTAAATTATAAAAAGCATACTTATGAAAAATAATGTCACAAATGTGCAGAAATATATCTGGCTTGATCAGATACTTGACAATGAGTCACCAAAATACAACATCGGCGGTTATGCCTTTATTAACGGAAGTATTGATGCGGAGCGTTTTAAAATAGCATTCAATATTCTGATTAAAGAGAACGATATTTTTTCCTTTGTTTTTGAAGAAAAGAGTGGTTTTCCTGTATATACCATTCAGGAAGCAGACAGTAATTTGGCATTAACCTGTATCGAAGAGTCAGAAGAATCAAAAGCGATTCAGATGATAGAGAAAGACTTTATACTTCCTTTTGATATCGAGAAGGACAGACAGCTTTACAAAATGTGGCTTATAAAAGTAGCTCCGGAATCGTATATCTGGTATTCTAAACTTCATCACATTATCTCTGACGGTTTTTCGTTTCAGTTATTGTTCAATAAAGTAAAACGAATTTATGAGCAATTGGGTACCACTGTTATATATGATGATTTATGTATCGGAAAAAACAAATTGTCTTACGAATCTTTTATAGCATTAGACAATGCATATAGGGCTTCTGAAGATTTTTCTAATGATAAAAACTTTTGGTTGGGACGTTATGAAGAGTTGCCTTCTTTGATCTATACCGGTACAAATAGATCAGCGGGTCACTGTAATATAGAAATAGCCCTTACGGAGGAAGAAAACGAAGCTTTATGGACGTTTGTAAAAACAGAAAGGCTGAGTGTTTTTCATTTATTGATAGGTTGTTTCTCTATTGTATTGTCAAAATATTATAATAGAGAAGAAGTTAATTTAGGGATGCCTATTTTGAACCGAAAAAATGCTGCTGAAAAAAATACTTTCGGACCGTTTTTGAGCATGTTACCGTTAAAGTTGACGTTAGAGACAACATCATCTGTAAGCGATTTCATAAAAGAAATTAGGAGCACTCTTTTTATGTGTTACAGACATCAGCGTTTTCAGCAGGCCGATATATTGCGTAATCTGCCACAGGAAACCTCAAAGCTGTATGATGTGAGATTGTCGTACGAGCGCATGCAGTACGAATCTGAATTTTCAGGAAGTAAAGCTACTATACATCCACTGTCTAATGATAGTGAAGAAGATCCTATTTCTATACATGTTTTTGAGGATGTAGAGGGGCAGCTTAGTTTTAGATTTGATATCAACGAAAAATATGTTTCAAAATTTGAAGCCAATCAGTTGATTACCTCTTTCAGAAAAGTATTAACAGAGTTAAAAGAGACCAGCAATACGCCTATAGCCGAGATTCAAATTTCGAGTAAAGAACAGTTAGAAGAAGTACAGGCAATTTCAAAAGGGCCTGTTGTAAATAGGCCTGACGAGACTTTTTTAGATCTTTGGAATGCGTCTGTAGTTAGTCATACTTCAAAAACAGCAGTTTCTTGTCAAACAAACATTCTGACTTATGAAACGCTTGAGGCACATGCCAACACAGTAGCTTCTTATCTACAGTTTAATGGCGTTAAAAAAGGAGATAAAGTAGGTGTAATGCTTTCGAGATCAGAAAAAAGCATTATCGGAATTCTTGCTATCATGAAAGCAGGAGCTGTTTATGTGCCTATTGATAATGCGTATCCGGAGGAAAGAAAACGCTACATTATAAAAGATGCCGGCTTAGATTTTATTGTGACAGATTCGTTTTCGAATTCTGTTTTAGAAGGCATCGAATATAATATAGATCATATATTGGAAGAGGATTCGGCATCAGAAAATTATATTTCTGTTGATTTGAAACCTGAAGATAAAGCTTATATTATTTATACTTCCGGTTCAACGGGAGATGCTAAAGGTGTGGTTATTAATCACCGTTCTTTATATGATTATGTCCTGACATTTGGTGTTTATTTTGGTCTTACTGAAAAAGATATTGTATTGCAGCAGGCTTCCACTGCTTTTGATACTTCAGTAGAGGAAATTTTCCCGATTCTGTCTGTAGGAGGTAATTTAGTAATTGCTCACGAGACTAAGGATTTTAATGAATTGCTTAAAGACTGTGAACGTTTTGGCGTTACTTTATTAAGTACCAATCCTTTTGTTTTGCAATATCTTAATGACAGTTACAAAAGTTATAACTTAAACATTAAAACACTTATAAGTGGAGGAGATACATTAAAACCACATCAGGTAGATCAGCTGATTGATATTTATGATATTTATAATACTTACGGACCAACAGAAAGTACAGTATGTGCGACATATTATAAAGTTGGAAAAACTGATACTCAATTTCCTATTGGAAAACCGATTACAAACAGAGGAGTATATCTGTTGGACGGAACAAAAATATTACCAAAAGGCGCCATTGGAGAAATCGGACTTTCAGGTGTAGGTTTGGCAGTTTCTTATCTGAATAAAAAAGAACTTACAAAGAATGCCTTTATTCATATAAATGGAGAACGTATTTATAAAACGGGAGATTTAGGAAAGTGGGGTATCGACAATAACTTAATTTTTTATGGACGAAAAGACAGTCAGTTAAGTTATAAAGGATACCGTATTGAAGTAGGAGAAATAGAATTGGCCATACAAAAAGTAAATGCATACATCGTAGACAGTTATGTGTGTATTAACGAAGTTGGCGGGATGCCTATTTTGATTGCTTACCTGGTAGCAAACGAATCTTTTATTAATATATCTTCTTTAGTTATAGATTTAAAAAAGCATTTACCGGAATTTATGATTCCTACACATTTTGTAATTATAGATGCTATTCCTTTAATTCCTAACGGGAAAATCGATATTAAGAGTTTGCCAGAACCTAAAACGGTCAATATTACCGAAGCAGTTCAGTTACCAACAACACAGGAAGAAAAAGAGATTGCTGCTATCTGGCAGGAATTATTGCGACTGGATCAGGTAGATGTTACTGTTAGTTTTTTCGAATTAGGAGGACATTCTTTATTGGCCAATCAGTTTATTAGTAGTTTACGTGATCAAAAAGGGATTGAATTGTCGTTAAGAGATTTTTACAAATCTCCAACCATCAAAGAAATAAGCGAGCTGGTTCCTACTTTAAACAAGAAAGAAACCCAAAATATTAAAGCTCCCGAGCAGGAATTGTACCCGTTGTCTTTTTCACAAGACAGACTGTGGTTCTTAAATCAGCTGGATAATACTGATACTTCTTATCACGTATCCAGAGCGATGAAACTAAATGGTTTTGTTGAGGTCGAGGCGCTTGAAGAAACGTTTGCAAAACTTATAGAAAAACATGAGATTTTAAGAACCGTTTTTGTAAACCAGGAGGGGAAACCTTGCCAAAAAATACTTCCTCCATTTTTTTATTCCATTCCTGTTATCGATTATACCAGTATAAAAAATAAGGAAAATAAAGATAAAGTAATTGCTGATTGTCTGGAAAGAGTAGAGAGCCGTGCTTTTGATATAGAAGAAGGACCACTTTTTAGAATCGAATTATTGAAGTTTTCAGAACAGGAAAGTGTAGTACTATTTTCTGAGCATCATCTAATTTTAGACGGATGGACTCAGGGCATTTTATTCAGAGATTTTGTTGATATTTATAATGAGTTAAAAAGAAATCCGGATTTTGAGGTAGAGCAACCGGAAGTTACCTTTAAAGACTATGCTTATTGGGAAAAAAATAGCCTAAACGAGAGCGTTATTAACGAGAAATTAGACTTTTGGGAAAACAAATTTGAAGGTTTTTCAAACGAACAGTTAGTGCCTTTAGATTTTGAAAGAAATGAAACCACTGTAAAAAAAGGCGGCACTATAGAACATGTTTTTTCATTAGACTTTTCAGAAAAATTACGTCAGTTTTCAGAAAAACAAGATGTGTCATTGTTTATCACCATGCTCACAGCTTTTAAAATAGTGTTGCATAAATTTAGCAATCAAACAGACATTTCGGTAGGGACGGCTGTTGCGAACAGACGTTATAAAGAATTTCAGGAAGTTCTGGGTATGATTGTCAATACAATCGCATTGCGCACCAATTTTAGTAACGATGATTCCTTAATGACTGTATTAAACGAGGTGAAAGAAACTTGCCTGGATGCCTATGCCTATGATGATACCCCTTTTGGGAAAGTAGTAGAAAGAATAAATCCGAAAAGAAGTCTACACTTACATCCCTTATTTCAATACATGTTTAGTTTTGTGAATGTTCCGATACAAAGCATGTCTTTGTTGGATGCAGACATAGAGATTTTAAAAGGACACAATAAGGCATCCCGATTTGATATTAGTGTTGTAATAAATACCGTATACGAGCAAATCGATTCTTTAACAGATAATCAACCCGACCGAAGAATTTCAGTAGAATGGGATTATAATGCAGCCATCTTTAAATACGCGACAATGAAACGCGTTTTAAAAGCGTATCTAAAAGTTTTGGATGCTCTTGTCGAAAATCCCGCTCAATCTTTAGCCACATTAGAATATATTTCTGCTTCAGAGAAAGCGATTCTTTTACAGGATTTCAATACTTCAAAAGCAGAGTTATCTTTAGATACCACAGCAGTTGCGTTGTTTGAGGAACAAGTTGCTAAAACTCCTGATGCAGTAGCACTGATATTCGAGGACAGATCCTTGACTTATAAAGAACTGGATGGAGTATCCAATGAGTTGGCACATTACTTATTAAATAATTTTGAAATCAATGCAGAGGATTTAATCACCGTAAAACTGGAGCGCAGTGAGTGGATTTATATCTCCTTACTGGCCGTTTTAAAAACCGGCGCGGCGTATCTTCCAATTGACCCGACTTATCCGGAGCAAAGAATCGCTTACATCGAACAGGACAGTCAGAGTAAAGTTATAATTGACGAACGTTTGTTAGCAGACTTTAGATCTCGTCAGGAGAATTATCCAACAACATCACCTGAAATTGCTCTGGATCCAAATCAGCTGATGTATGTAATCTACACCTCAGGCTCCACAGGACAACCTAAGGGAGTTATGATCGAACATAAAAGTTTGGTCAATTACATTACGAACCAGGCAGAAGAATTTGGATTGGACCATTCAGATCGTGTACTGCAATTCTCAAACAACGCCTTTGATGCGTCTATGGAACAAATCTTTTTAGCCTTGTTCAATGGAGCTTCACTGATAGGCGTATCCAAAGAACGCATCATTGATCCGGCAGATTTTATCAATGTATTACAGGAGTATTCTGTAACACACCTTCATGCCACCCCTGGTTATTTGTCTCATCTGGAGAACCTATCTTCCTGTAAAACGCTAAAAAGAATCGTTGCCGCAGGAGAAATCTGTCCTAAAAACTTAGCAGAGAAAATGGTTGAAATTGCTACTTTCTACAACAAGTACGGACCTACCGAAGCCACTATCAGTGCTACTATGTGCAGAGTCGACACAAGTCATTTAGAAAGTAATCTCATTCCCATCGGCAAACCCTTAAAAGGCAGTGAAGTTTATATCTTATCCGATGATCAGGCCTTAAAACCTATCGGAGTGTTCGGAGAAATATGTATCTCAGGAGATAGTCTCTCTCGAGGATACCTCAACCAGGAAGAATTAACAGCAGAGAAATTTATTCCAAATCCTTTTATCAAAGGAGCTAAACTATACAAAACAGGCGATTTAGGCAGATGGCTAGCCGATGGCAACATCGAATTTTCAGGCCGTAAAGATCATCAGGTGAAAGTAAGAGGACACCGTATTGAACTGGGAGAAATCGAACACGCCCTTTTAGCGCAAGAAAACATCAATCAGTGCGTAGTAACCGTGCAGGAGATAGAAACAGAAGCCGTAATTGTTGCCTATCTGGTTGGGGAAAAACAACTGAACAAACAGGAACTCCGCGCCAAACTGAGCCATCACTTGCCGGATTATATGTTGCCTTCTTATTACGTACAATTAGAATCTATTCCTTTAACCTCACATGGCAAAGTCGATACAAAAGCCTTGCCGCCAGTGGGTACAGGTGACATTCTGCTGCAGAAATACATAGCTCCGACAACAGCCTTAGAAAAAGAACTAGTAGCCATCTGGGAAGAAATATTGGGCATAAAAAACATTGGCATCACAGACAATTTCTTCGAATTGGGTGGTCACAGCTTAAAAGTCATCTTAGTAGCCAATAAAATCAACCGTCAGCTAGGCTATCAAATAAGCGTAAAAGACGTCTTTTTAAATCCTACCATCACAGGAATCATTTCCAAACTGGAAGCAGGAGCTTTTACAGTCATACCCAAAGCAGAAGAGCAGGAAGACTATGTTCTAACCTCATCTCAGCATCGTTTATGGATACTGAGTCAGTTTGAAGGCGGGAACGAGGCCTACAA
>NZ_CADCST010000056.1 GCF_902804485.1 Flavobacterium collinsii
GTTCTAAAGTGGAATCTTGACTATTATTTCTCATCGCAACAAAATTTATTAAAGTTAAATTTTGTTACCGAAATATCTAACCTTTACAAGGATGACAAAAATGAGGATAAAAAAATCCACCTTAATCCGCGCTTCCGCAAAGCGGATCCACGTCATCCGTGTGCCATAAAAAAACGCCATGAAACTATAAGTCTCACAGCGTTCTCCTCTCAAAAAAATAAATAATTAACGGGTATTATTTCCAGCCACCACCTAAAGCACGATACAACTCCGTATTGGCAGATAGCTGCTCTCTTTTTATGTTGGCCAGTTCTAGTTCGCTTTGTAATAAATTCGACTGTGCAGAAAGGACTTCAAGATATTCCGCCATACCGTTTTTAAATAGCAAATTGGCATTTTTTATGGCTTGTTGTAACGTTTTTACGCGTTGTTGCAAAAATGATTCCTGTTGTTGCAATTTCTCAACTTTTACTAAAGCATCAGATACCTCGCTAACGGCTACTAAAACAGCTTGTCTGAAACCAAAAACGGCTTTTTCTCTTTCGGCAACTGCGATATTGTATTGGGTTCTCACTTTTTTATTGTTCAGTAAAGGCTGTGTCAATCCTCCGGCAACAGTTCCGAACAAAGAAGCCGGAATGTTAAACCAATTGCTGGCTTCGAAGGAATTTACGCCACCCTGAGCGGTGATTCTAAGTGCCGGATACAAATTGGCTTTTGTGATTCCCACATTGGCATTGGCTACTTTAAGAGCCAGTTCGGCACTTTTTACGTCTGGTCTGCGGCTTACTAACGAAGACGGAATCCCGATCGCATTATTGCTTTTAATTTCCAACGCACTTAAACGAAGACTTCTTTGTTTTGAATTTGGGAAAGAGCCTGTTAAAACACTCAATGCATTTTCCTGAATCGCTATGTTTTGTTCCAATAACGGAATCAATTGTGCAGCGTTTAATTTTTGTGCTTCTGATTGCTGAATCGCTAATGAAGTGACCTGACCTGCATCGTATTTTAATTTGATAATGTTGGTGGTACTATCATTTAATTTCAGATTTTGTCTGGCGATATCCAATTGGGCGTCCAGCATTAAAAGATTGTAATATCCTTTAGATACATTGGCAACAATAGTAGTCTGTAAAGCTTTTTTAACTTCTTCTGATTGAAGATAACCGGCAAAAGCTCCTTTTTTCTGGTTCTTTATTTTTCCCCAAATGTCAGCTTCCCATGAAAGTGTTGCTCCGGCCGTAAAATCATTAATGTGATTTTGACCCAATGCCTGACCTAAGTTCTTTCCTGTAAAACTATTATCTGACGGATTGCTGGTGCTGGCTGCTACAGATAAATTCACCTCAGGGACATTTCCCCATTTGGATTGTGTAAATCTGTAATGTGCGATCTCGATGTTTTTAGTGGCAATTTGCAAATCGTTATTTCGGGCAACCGCACTGTCGATTAACTGAATAACATCTTTCTCGGTAAAGAAGTTTTTCCACTCCGTGTCTCCGATACTGGCCGTATCTTTTGAAACCGATGCATTCCTGAAATTTTCAGGAAATGCATCTTTTGGAGTTTCAATATCCTTCGAAACCTTACAGGATATTAAGGTAGTGATCAGAAGGACGATCATTACGATTTTGGTTATATAATTTTTCATTATTTTTTTATTAGATTTTTGTACTTTTTGGATGTAATTTTTTAAACACATAGGAACATAGTTTTTATAAACTTAAAAGAGGCGTTTCACTAATTTAAGTGCACATAGTTTGTCTATGTGCAGAAACCAGTTTCTTCTAATTTCTTTTTTTGTGACATAAAATTCTATGTCTCTATGTGTTAAAATTTATTTTTTAATTTCTCCGAGAGCTTAAATTTCTGTACAAGTATCTTTTCTGTTTTCAAGATCTCTTGAAATTTTATAGGAGATGTATCCGATGCCAATGATAATGGCTACGAGTACGGTTGTGATATAGTTTTCCATTTTTATTTTTCTTCGTTATGAATTACGGCTACCGGTTTTCCGGAAACCTTTTCTTGTAAATATTGGAAGATGATGAATAAAACCGGGATGATAAACAATCCTAGAATTACCCCTGAAATCATACCTCCGGCGGCACCAATACTAATCGAATGGTTACCTTGTGCTGATGGCCCTTTGGCACTCATCATCGGAATTAATCCCACAACAAAAGCCAGTGACGTCATGATAATTGGTCGCAAACGCAGTTTTGCGGCATCTATTGAGGCCATCACCAATGCCTGACCCGATTTTCTTTTCTGAACAGCAAACTCCACAATCAGAATGGCATTTTTAGCGAGCAGTCCAATTAACATTACCAGAGCTACCTGTACATAAATGTTGTTTTGAATTCCGGTTAAACCAATGGCTACAAATACTCCAAAAATACCTGCAGGAATTGAAAATATTACAGCCAAAGGCAAAATGTAACTTTCATACTGTGCAGCAAGTAAGAAATAGATGAATATCAAACACAGTAAGAATATAGTCGCGGATTGCCCTCCGGAAGAAATCTCTTCACGGGTTTGTCCTGAAAATTCAAAACTATAACCTGCAGGTAATTGTTGTGCAGCCACTTCTTCGATGGCTTTAATGGCATCTCCCGAACTAAATCCAGGTTTCGGAATGGCGTTAATCGAAATCGAATTAAACAAATTGTATCGCGAAGCGGTTTCGGAACCATAAATACGACTTAGTTTTACCAAGGTATTTATTGGAACCATCTCTCCGGTTTTGTTTTTCACAAAAACTCTGTCAATAGAGGATGGATCAGCTCTGTCGGCAATATCGGCCTGAACAACCACTCTGTAATATTTACCAAATCGGTTAAAATCAGAGGCTTGTGCGCTACCAAAATAAGTCTGCATCGTTTGTAAAATGTCTTTTACGTTTACACCCAGTTGATTGGCTTTTTCATCATTGATATCCAGTTGCAACTGCGGATAATCGGCTTTGAAACTTGTAAAGGCTACTGCAATCTCCGGACGTTTCATCAATTCTCCGATGAAGCTTTGAGAGACGCCACTAAACTTATCCAATTTGCCTCCGGTTTTATCCTGAAGGACCAAATCTAAAGCTTCAACGTTACTAAATCCGGGAACAGTAGGGAAGCTGAATACAAAGAAACTTCCGCCGCTAATAGTTCCTAATTTTCCTTGTACATCGGCCATTATTTCGTTGATTCCTTTAATTTTTCCACGCTCTTCATCCGGCTTAAGCAAGACAAAAATAACTGCAGAAGAGGGACTAGTAGAATTTGTTAATAAATTGAATCCGGAAATCGCTGTTACAAATCGTGATGATTCGTCGTTTCTTAGCAAATTCTCTGCCTGAGTCATTACTTTTTGTGTTCCGTCAAGAGAGGTTCCCGAAGGTGTGTTTACTGCAATCGCAATGAATCCTTGATCTTCAGTTGGAATAAATCCTGTCGGAGTCGTTTTTACCATTACAATTGTTGCGACTGTAATTAATGCTAAACCACCTAAGCTCAACCATTTTCTGCGAATTAAAAATTTCAAACCTCCAACGTAACGATTGGTTAAGGAATCAAAACTTTTGTTGAAAGCGCTGAAGAATTTCTCTTTAAATCCTTTTTTCTCATAAACAGTATCTCCGGAAGCGTCGTGATTGTCTTTTAAGAATAAGGCAGCAAGTGCCGGACTTAAAGTTAAAGCGTTTACCGCCGAAATTACAATTGCAATTGCCATCGTAAAAGCAAACTGACGATAGAAAACCCCTGTAGAGCCTTCCATAAAACCAACCGGCAGGAATACAGCAGCCATTACCAGCGTAATCGAGATAATAGCACCCGTTATTTCGTGCATTGCTTCATGTGTAGCTACTTTTGGAGACAAATGTTTGTGCTCCATTTTGGCATGTACGGCTTCGACGACCACAATCGCATCATCTACCACAATACCAATCGCCAGAATTAAAGCGAAAAGTGTTAGCAGGTTGATCGAAAATCCGAATAACTGCATGAAGAAGAACGTTCCTAAAATTGCTACAGGTACAGCAATAGCCGGGATTAATGTTGATCTAAAATCTTGCAGGAATATAAATACTACGATGAATACTAATATAAATGCTTCGATTAAAGTATGTTCTACCTGTTCTATCGATTGATCCAGCGATACTTTGGTACTATAGAAAATGTTGTGTTTAATCCCTTTAGGGAAATCTTTTGAGGCTTTCACCATCAATTTATTAATCGCGATCTGAATGTCATTGGAGTTTGAACCTGCCAATTGAATAATACCAATTACAACTCCTTTTTTACCGTTCAAACGCGTTAAACTGTTATAGGAATAAGCACCAAGTTCTACTCTTGCAACATCTTTTAAGCGAAGTACCGAACCGTCTGCGTTAGAGCGAATAGCAATATTTTCATACTCTTCCGGTTTGGTTAGTTTTCCTTTGTATTTGATTACATATTCAAAAACCTCTGTACTTCTTTCCCCAAATTTACCCGGAGCCGCTTCCAAACTTTTGTCCTGAATGGCGCCCATGATTTCGTTTGGAGTCACTTTGTAAGTTGACATTTGCGTTGGATTTAACCAAACACGCATGGAGTAATCTTTTACACCTCCAAAAATACTGGCCGATCCAACACCCGGAATACGTTTGATCTCCGGAATAATATTGATCTGCGCATAATTGGCCACAAACGTCTGATCGTATTTTGATTCGTCATCGGTGTACATACCAATTGCCATGATAAAACTATTTTGTTGTTTGGCAGTGGTTACCCCTTGCTGTACAACTTCGGCAGGCAATTGACTGGTAGCCTGTGCCACCCTGTTCTGTACGTTTACGGCTGCCTGATCGGCATCGGTACCTAATTTAAAGAAAACAGTAATGGCTAACGATCCGTCGTTACTGGCCGTAGAGCTCATGTAGGTCATATTCTCAACCCCATTGATAGATTCTTCTAAAGAGGGTGCAACAGAACGTAAAACCGTTTCGGCATTAGCTCCCGGATAAACTGCTGTTACCAAAACCGATGGAGGGGCAATATCAGGAAACTGTTGTAAAGGCAATTTCGTAAGTCCAAGTACCCCCAGAATCACCAACAAAATGGAGATTACGGTTGCCAGTACAGGTCTTTGTATAAATATTTTGAACATTTGCGTGAAAATTATTTTTTAGTGATTACTTGGGCAACTTTTGTGGCCGGTTTTTCAGGCTGAATAAGTTGTCCTTCCTGAAGTTTGTCGATACCGCTTAATACAATCTGATCACCTGATTTTACACCATCTTTGATCAAATAGTTGGTACCGCTTTTGCCAATAACGGTGATCGGCATTTTGTTGACTTTGTTTTCTTTGTTAACAGTGAAAACAAAAACTTTATCCTGCATTTCTACAGTAGCCGATTGTGGTACCAAAACGGCATCGTCATGGTGAAGACCTAAACGAATTTTACCCGTGTTTCCTGAACGTAAAGTACCGCCCGCATTAGGGAAAGTGGCTCTTAGCGTAATGGCTCCGGTGGTTTTATCAAACTGACCGTCTACCATATCAATTTTTCCGGTTTGTGGATACGCATTATTGTCTGCTAAAATCAAAGTTACAGGAGGCAATTTTTTGATTTTGTCACCAAGACTAGTTCCGGCATATTGTGCTTTAAAGTTGATGAAATCGGTTTCACCTAAAGAGAAATAGGCAAAAACTTCATGCACATCTGATAAGTTGGTTAAAGGTTCAACATCTGATGCCGAAACTAAACTACCTTGTTTTTTAGGCAATCTTCCAATGTATCCGCTTACAGGAGCTGTAACATTGGTGTATCCTAAATTGATTCTGGCTGAACCGACCATTGCTTTAGCCTGCTCAATATTGGCAGCAGCAATTTTTTGAGAAGCTTTGGCTGTTTTTAACTGATAATCCGAAACTACTTTGTTTTGAACTAATGGAGTTAGTTTATTTACTTCTAACTGAGCGTTTATTAAAGCAGCTTCGGCAGCGTGAAGATTGGCCAGTGCGTTGTTTAATTGTTCGCGAAAAGGACGTTCGTTTATTTTGAATAAAGTTTGACCTTTATTTACGTAAGCACCTTCGTCTACATAAACTCTTTCCAGGTTTCCACTCACCTGAGGGCGAATTTCAACATCAACAGTTCCTTGTATAGAAGCAGGATATTCGGCATCTGTAGTGGTGTTTTCACTTGTAATGGCTAAAACTGGTAATAGTGGTGCGGCAGGAGCTGCCGGGGCTTGCGATTTATCTGCACAACTACTTAGTACGAGTGCCAGAATAAAACTGGTTATGATAACATTTTTCATTTTACTATTGGTTTTAATTTGTTGAACATTTTTTGAGATTAATTGATGTGGTATTCTGGCATTCCGGGAATTCATATTTAATTATATTAAATTATCTAACGTTGTTAAGCTTTTAGGCCTGAATTTCTATGTAATGAGCCTCCCAGTTCTATTTTAAAAACGGGTATTAAATTATTTATCACTGTTAAGTAAAATGAGAAAAAAGGTTTCTAAATTACTCTATTAAATTATTTATCACTGTTAAGTAAAATGAGAAAAAAAGGTTTCTAAATTACTCTATTAAATTATTTATCACTGTTAAGTAACAAGGCAAAGGTATTTTTTAATCGGCTATTAAATCATTTATCACTGTTAAGTAAAAATGAAATTTTTTTATTGTATTGATTTTATGATACCACCAATCGCATCTTTTAGGATTTGAGCGTTTATGGTTTCCAGAATGTCACTTTTGTTAATGATATTAATGGCGATCAAACCATGAATAACAGAAAAGAAAGTAAAATATTTTTGTTTGATAATATCCTCACTTGGATTACTGTTCTTCATAACTTCAGCAATTACCGAGGTAAACAATTTATAAGGTGCTTCCTGAGCCGAACATCGTTGTGCACAGCAGGTCATTTGAACACCAAACATCAATTGGTACATTTCAGTATTACTAAAAGCGAAATCCCAGTAGGTCATCCACATGGCTTCTAACTGATCTTCGGGTTTTTCAAACTTATCTTTTGCAGTTTGCAACTCTTTGGCCAGTTTCAAAAAACCTTTACCGGTTAGTTCTTCAAGTATCGCCTCTTTATTCGAAAAGTATTCATAAATAATAGGAGCAGTATACTCAATTCTGTCGGCAATTTTACGCATACTCAAACCATTCCAGCCTTCTTCTTTTACGATATCATAAGCAGCCCCAAGAATGTTATTTCTTGTCTCTTCTTTTTGTCTTAAAATTCGATCTTTACTAGCCATTTTATTTGAGTATTAAATTGTTTAACACCGTTAGGCAAATGTAGGACGGTTTTTCTGATTATGAAATAATTTTGTCATAATATTTTCTTATCGTGCCATAGGTCGGCTATAAAAAACTTGCGAAGGCTTTATTTTACTCGATTTTTTAAGACATATTTTTTTTTAGGAGCAGTAGGTTTTTGTGTTTTTAAGACCAACTGTCCTGCTTTTCGCTATATCTTTTTCTGTTCTCGTTAAAGAAACGAGACCAGAAAAAGGATACCGCTGCAATCAGGGCTAAACGAGGGACATATATATCAACACAAAATGTTGTGGGGTTGATAGAAGTTATTCCTTTTATTAACGATTTCAGCTCTTCATTTAAGAGATCATTTTATTACAGCCGATTTTATAATTAGTGTTCTCTTTTGGTATCAATATTTGAAATGTTTAAAAAGGACTGAAAGCCCAAAAGCATAAAAATAGTGCAACGCACTATAAATTAAGATAATGAATCATATTGCCCTGAAAGGGCATAAGCAGTTATAAATTAAGTATAAGATCTTGATTAAAAGTTGCTAAGTTTCGGAAATGTCATAAAATAAGATAGGTGCTTTTTGGGTTATGCTTTCGCCCTTACAGGGCTTAAAGAGGCCTCATCATTATTCATGGCACTTCGTGCCATGTTACTGCTAAGGCTCTTTCAGAGCTACAGATTCCAAATACTTGTCTCTTATGGGTAAGTCCTGTATTATTCGTTTTTGGAAAAGGAAAAGAAAGATTACTTTTTAAACCTGCATTTCGCTCGTGAGTATGATTTAAAATTTGCCATTTTTTTTTATTCACGAGCGCGGCAGCTGTAGTGATTTTTTAGAATAGAAAAACGGAGTTGTAAAACTATTAATAAGGACTCGTTGTCATCTCACATTTTTACATCTCATTTTTTCACATAATCCATTTCGACGTGTTCAATTCCGGCATCCAGGAAAAAATTATCGGTTTGTTTGAATCCGTTTTTGATGTAAAACCGACTTGCATTGACTTGTGCGTACAAATAGATCTTTTCCTCATCTTTTAAATCAGCTAAGATTTTTTGCAGGATTGTTTCTCCAATTCGTTTCCCGCGATAAGTATTCAAAACGGCAATTCTTTCGATTTTGAAACCTTTTTCCATTTTTCGGTATCGTGCTGCTCCGGCCGGTAAACCGTTAACAGTAGCAAGATAATGAATCGCCTCTTCATCATCCATAGATTCACGTTCCTGGGAAACATTTTGTTCCTCTACAAATACTTGTCGGCGAATAGCAAAGGCAATTTCTACTAATTTGTTATCGTCAATCTTCTCGACTTTTATGGTATTTTCTGTTGCTTTTTGAGCAGTGTCGCTCTTCATTTCTTTAATTGTGGTCATTCGGTCAAAAAGATTTTTTGTTTTCAGATTCTGATTTACTTCGTGTATGGCTTTGAATAAATTATTTTCGGTATCAGTGAGTTCAATCAACGCTTCGGTCATGATTTGCCATAAAGGCTGTAATTGATCGATCATCTCGTTGGCTTTGTCTGTAAGGGTAATCAGGCGTTTTCGTTCGTCTTTGGCGTCTTTTGCAGAACCAATCAGTTCTTTTTTCTCCAGCTCTTTCAGTAACGAAATAGTAGTAGGATGGGAGTAGCCAATTTCCTGAGAAAGCTCGACAACACTAATGGCTTTTTTCTGCGAAAGCACATACACCACCGGAAACCATTTAGGTTCAAAATCGATGTTCTGACTTTTGTAGAATAACTGCGCTTCTTTCCTCAGGTTCTCATTCAAACGCTGCAAAAGATTCCCCAATACCAATGACTTTGATTGCTCTAATACCATAAAAAATAATTTTAGTTCAAATTTACGTAGTTAGCTACATATATTCAAAAGGCTAAAGTAAATTTTAAGATTTATTTATCTTTTTTGACTTTTGTTATTGGCTAAAAGAAATTTGCAGGACCGAATTAAAAATCTGATCCTGCAAGTAGTTTTTTTAGGTAAAATGTGAAAATGTGAAATGTGAGATGTGTTTATTTAAGTATTACAACTTCCTCAGGGACTTTAAACAGCAGTACACAGCCATTTTTTGAAAACACAGAATGACTGCTTCCCGGTGGCATGTACAGATAATCACCCGTTTTTAGTTCGTCTTTTCCGGAACGGACTTCGCCTTCAAGAACATAAATTTCTTCTCCCGCAGGATGAACATGATTAGGATACGAAGCACCCGCTTCAAATTTTAGTAAAAAAACAGTGGGTCTGTTTGTAGCGGGATCAAAGTATAAGGATTTGGCAAAGATGCCATCCGTTTTTACACCTTCTTCCATTAGAACTTTCCAGTCTTTTTCGCTGCTTCTTGTGATTTGTTTTTCCATTATAGTAATTTTTTAGTTTGTTTTATTTTTCGAAAGGATTTCATCTAAACTCCAGTGGTATTTTTCTACAGTTGACAAAAGAAAAGCTGCCATAGAAAAGGTAAAAACAGAATAATCTAAAGGCTCTTTTATTCCAAAAGAATAAGTCATGGCAAGTGCGAAGCCAAAAGTTAAAATGGCAGCGCCAACAGCCGAAAATTTAGTTTGATAGCCAATGAGCAGGAGTAGAGCGAATAATGTTTCCAAAATAGTCGATACAATAGCAATAGTTGGAATCCAGTTTTTAGGAAGAAAAGAATTTACTTGTTCCGTATAAACCAGAAAGTTTTTCCAACCCGAAGATTGTGTGCCCCACAATCCTAACCGACTTGAAACGGCGGATGAAAAGCCTGCTGCTAAGGCAACCCGCAAAAGCAAAACGGCATATTTCTGATTTTTTTTCATCTTTTTGATTGCTTTATTATTATAATACAAAGATGCGGAAGGCAGTGTTGCTAAAGAATAGAGAATCCTCGAAAAAGTATGTAATTAAACTTTTTCGGAGTTTTTTTAATATGGAGGAAGTATAGAATTAGAATCTTAAATAAACGTATTTTATTTAAGCAAACACGGCTGTCTATGAGTTGAGAAACGAGTTTCTTTTTTGCAAAATCTTTTTACAGCACATAATATCTATGTTTCTATGTGTTTAAAATCAACTTCCTGTTAGAAGTTAGTCGCTTTTTCTTTAAAAGATTTTGGGGAAGTGTTGGTGTGTTTTTTGAAGAAATTAGAGAAGTAAAAAGGATCATTAAATCCTAAAGTATAAGCGACTTCTTTTACCGATAGTTTCTCATAGGTAAAAAGGCGTTTGGCTTCGGAAATGATCAATCCGAAAATAACATTTTGAGCCGTTTTATTGGTGTGCAGTTTCGAAAGTTCGTTTAGTTTCGATTCTGTTGTACCGATCAGAACAGCGATTTCGTTTACAGAAAGGTTTTTGTCGAAGTTTTGTAAAATCGCTTCCAGAAAATGAAGAAACAGTGCATCGGGTTTGTAGATTTCATCCCCTCGATTAATTTTGGTTCGGTTGATTTCGATCAATATCAATTCAATTCGGCTGTGAATAGAGGTGAGGTATTGATAAGGCATTTGTAGTAATTCTTTGCCTATCGTTTCTAATTCCTGAATAACAAACGGGCTATTGTCTACTACAATCATTTCATTCATGGCAAAGTGACAAAACAGTCCGTTATGGAAAATCAATTCCATATCAGTGTCATCTTTGCAGAAAAAATTATAGGTAAATTCTAAAACAAATCCTGTTGCATTCCCGATGTTTTTAAAATAGTGAATCTGACCGGAAGTAATGGTGATAACAGCATTTTGGGTTAAGGTAAATTCATTTTCATCTACAGAAATAACAGTCGAACCCGAAGTGCAATACACAAGTACATATTTTAAAACGCGTCTGGGTTGTTCTAAATCTGTCGCCTGATCAAATGTTTTTATCGAAACCATATTGAGGATAGTGTTTGATCAAAAGTAAGATTTATTTCATGAAGTTGACTGGTAGGTTACATAAAGATTCGCTAAGATTTTGGTTTGAAGTTTAGATTTAATCTCGCAAAGGCGCAGAGACAAAAAGTTTTCATTTAATGCCACAGATTAAAGGATTGAAAAAGATTCTCCAGCATTAGGGCAGGTAAATCTGCAAAATCTGTATAAAAAGAACTTTGCGTCTCTGCGTCTTTGCGAGATTTTTTTATTTTGAAGATAAAGTTTTCAGCAATTGATCCAGGTTGTCGATACTCATTTTAAACCCTTGTTCGAAGCCCATTTCAATCATTTTTTCCAGACGTTCCAAAGATTCATTGAAAATTGTGATGCTCACCTTGGTAATGCCGTTTTGCTCGCTAAAGCTATGATCCCAATTGGAACCCGGCAGTTCGCGATTTTCATTTTGGTCTGCAAAAGTATTGAACATCTTAAAATTGGTCTTTGGCGTAATCGAAGTGTATTCCTGAACCGCCCAGCGTTCGAATCCTTCGGGACTTACCATGGCGTAGAATCTGCGTCCGCCAACTCCAAAAGTCATGTGTTTCGTTTTAGACGACCACGGTTTTGGAGCTACCCATTGATCCAGAAGTTCCGGTTTGGTAAAAGCATCCCAAACCAGTGGAAGTTCGGCATTAAATTCTCGGTTTATGATTACCGTTTTGGTGGCTTTGTCTACGGTAAAATCAAATTGCAAATCGTTTTTCATTTGTTCTGTTTTTTAAGCGTTACTAATAGTTCATCAAGCTGATTGAATTTGGTTTCCCAGATTTCCCTGAATTGGACTAACCATTGATCAATCTCTTTCATTTTTTCAATTTCAAGCGAATAGTAAATTTCTCGGCCTTGCTGTTCCTGTTTAAGCAAATCGCATTCTACCAGTATGCGAAGGTGTTTCGAAACCGATTGTCGGGAGGCATTGAAGTTCTCTGCGATGGCATTTGGTGTCATTGCCTGTACAGCGATCAGCGTTAGAATTGACCTTCTTGTCGGGTCGGCTATGGCCTGAAAAATGTCGCGTCTCATAATATTCCGGTTTTAATTAAGAAACCAATTGGTTGCAAATATACGTGCAACTATTCGGTTTCGCAATTTTCTAGTGAATTATTTTCGAGAAATTTTAAAGAAATGATTTTTTAAGTAGCAGAATGGTAGTGTTTTAGGTGTTTATTTTAATGTTTCAAGTTTCAGGTTTCAGGTTTCAGGTTTCAGGTTTCAGGTTTCCGAAATGACAACATTGGGAAAAAATTCCGGAGGAATGAAATATTTCTAGATTCATAAAACGTGCCGTACCAAAAGCTCCAGCGGAGCGACATATGCTAAATAAGATTTCGCCCCGCTGGGGCTCTTTTGAAACGGGGTGAATTGTTTTTTTATAAATATTTCGTCCCGTTGGGACTTCATAAGAAATAGATGTAATTTTTTTCAGGACGTGACAAATGACAAAAATGCGATAAATGCTCGCTGAAATATAGATTTCTTATATTTGATAAATAAATGTAATTTATTGAAAGAAAAATCTTTCTTTTTTAAATGGTTTTCTCTATATTTGAAGTTCTTAAATCTTCACAATTAAGATAAAATAAAATTTGCCCTTGTGCTATGTAGTAAAGTTTAGAAAGAGCTTTGACGCCGTGAAGAAGCGTAAGACTACTAAGGCATGAGGGTTTTTCTTAAATTCTTCAAATTATGAAAACAAACACCCTTTCCAAAGAAGCCGAAACAAGGCTTATTGATTTTTTTAATCACACCATCGATCCTACCGAAATGGCAAAAGCCATAAGACAAGCCAATCACATACTTGCTTTAGGAGTCATCAGAGAACACGAAATTCTCGAAAAAGAAAGAACCAGTCTGGAAAACAGCTTTTATTGGCTCAATGAATTGGCGGAGATTTTGAACCCTTATTTGTGTGAGGAGTAGAGTTTATAAAATGGAAAAACCTCGATTTTTAAATGAATCGAGGTTTTTTTTATAGGTATATTGTGTTTATTACTTTGCGGGCACGGATTGCAAATCCGCGCTATCGGGTGTAGAGTAAGTTTATAAAATGGAAAAACCTCGATTTTTTTAAGATCGAGGTTTTTTTATAGGTATATTGTGTTTATTATTTTGCGGGCACGGATTGCAAATCCGCGCTATCGGGTATATGCTAAATAAGATTTCGCCCCGTTGGGGCTCTTTTGAAATGGGGTGAATTGTTTTTTTATAAATATTTCGTCCCGTTGGGACTTCATAAGAAATAGATGTAATTTTTTTCAGGATCTGACAAATGACAAAAATGCGATAAATGCTTACCGAAATATAGATTTCTTATATTTGATAAAAGAATGTAATTTATTGAAGGAAAAATCTTTCTTTTAAATGGTTTTTCTTATATTTGAAATTCCTAATATTACGACTTTGAAACTGAAAAAAAATTGCCCTTGTATTATGTGTGCGGTATCGGAAACGACCGCAAATACTGTCGTAAGTATTAGGAACACTAAGATGCAAGGGTTTTATATTCCTAATTTTACGACATTATGAGTACAAACACCCTTTCCAAAGAAGCCGAAACAAGGCTTATTGATTTTTTTAATCACACCATCGATCCTACCGAAATGGCAAAGGCCATAAGACAAGCCAATCACATATTGGCTTTAGGAGTCATCAGAGAACACGAAATTCTTGAAAAAGAAAGAACCAGTCTGGAAAACAGCTTTTATTGGCTCAACGAACTGGCGGAGATTTTGAATCCTTATTTGTGTGAGGAGTAAAGTTTATAAAATGGAAAAACCTCGATTTTTTTAAAGATCGAGGTTTTGTTTTTTGCGTTTATGTTCATGAGCGAAATATTTACTAAATAAGATAAAGAATAGGTATTTGTACGTAGTTTATTTGATAGCGTTTTTAATACATTTGAAATATTACATTAATATTTATTATTATATCATTATGGTAGCAGATTTTTTAAAAGATTATGGAGAACTTATATCTATAACATTAATTCCATTTATTTTATGGTTCATTGGTATTAAATTTCAAGATAGAAAATCTAAGCAAGATGCTAAGCTGAAATTGTTTCTCTCATTAATGGCTAACAGAAAGGCTACGCCAACTAGAGAATGGGCAGATTCTTTAAATCTAATTGATATTATTTTTCAAGATGATAAAAAAGTACGAAATGCTTGGTTAGATTATTTTAATAGTTTGCATCCTAAATCTCCCCACTCTGGAAAATCAAATGCTTTTCTATTGGATTTATTGTCTGAGATTGCAAATAATCTAAATTATAAAAATTTAAAGCAGACTGAAATTGATCGATTTTATTCTCCTCAACATTTTGGAAATATTGAAAGTACTCAAGACATTCTTCTAAAGGAACAAATTCGTGTTTTGATGCGTTCAAAAGCTTATGGAGTAGAGATGACCGAAGATGAATATCAAGAAAATTTAGACAAGGTTTTTAATTCGCCTACTTCATAAAATAATTAGATCATATTTTGCAAAATTTTAAATTAAATTTATATAACAGATTTATTT
>NZ_CADCST010000057.1 GCF_902804485.1 Flavobacterium collinsii
AGTAACGGTAATTTGACATCAAACAACTTTTTTCTTGTTAATTTTAATTATTTTTACAAAACACATTTCAAAATTTAAATCGAATAACTATAAAAAAATAATGCTATTAACAGTAATTATTCGCATGGGTTTTGCTTAAGAAATGAAAAAGTAATAACACTTTAAATTATTAATATATCATGATTAAAATAAAAATTGCAGTTTTATGTTTTTCATTTCTAATACCTTTAGGAAGTAGCATTATGGCTCAATCCTCAATCGATTATAAAAAAGTCAAATCGCTTTCCAATGCTGATAAGCATCGATTGGAAATTATTTTTAAAGACATTCATCAAAATCCAGAATTAGCTTTTATGGAAGTACGAACCGCTACTATTGTTGCCAAAGAATTAAAAAATCTAGGCTATGAAGTAACCACCGGAATTGGAAAAACGGGGGTAGTAGCCATTCTCAAAAACGGTGAAGGTCCAATCGTTATGTATCGTGCCGATATGGATTGCAATGCCGTAAAAGAAACCACAGGATTGCCTTACGCCAGCACAAAAACAACCAAAAACGCAGACGGAATTGAAGTTCCACTAGCGCATCTTTGCGGTCACGATCTGCACGTAACCTGGATGTTGGGTGTTGCAAAATTAATGGTAACTCTAAAAAAAGAGTGGAAAGGAACTCTAATCATGATTGGTCAACCCTCTGAAGAACCAGGAGGTGGAGCCGATGCTATGGCTGCCGAAATGTACACAAAAGGTGTTCCTGTTCCGGATTATTTATTAGGAATGCACACCGCCCCCGTGGCAGTGGGCTATTATTTAAACGCTTATGGAGATAGAATGGCAGGTGCTGACCAGCTTGATGTAACTTTCAACGGAATTGGCGGCCACGGTTCAACTCCAAATGTTGCCAAAGACCCAATTGTTATGGCTGCCAATGCTATTTTGCAATATCAAACGATTATCAGTCGCAATTTAGACCCTCAAAAAGCGGCTGTAGTTACTGTTGGAGCTATAAATGCAGGAGTTGATAATAATGTAATTCCATCTTCGGCAACCTTGAAACTTAATTTAAGATGGTTCAATCAAGAAGATAGAAATTTGATGATTAACGGAATTAAAAGAATAAATGAAGGTATTGCTTATGCCAATAATTTACCTAAAGAATTGTATCCAACGATCAATATGAAACAATTTGTAATACCGTTAAAGAATGACAAAGGAATGGTTGAAAAACTAAACCCAATACTCGAAAAATTAGTAGAGCCGGGGAAAAACATTCAAGGAATGCCTGCTACGATGGGTTCGGAAGATTTTCAGCACTTGATAAAAGACCAGCCTAAAGCCGTTTATGATTATATTTTGGTGGGAATTGCCAATCCAGAAATAACAGCAAAAGCAAATAAAGAAGGTAAAATGTTTCCTTTTTACAATCATAACGGAGATTTTCAAGTGGATTTAACTGCTATTCCGTTTGGTGTTGCAATGGGAACTACGGCTTTGTTAGGTACGTTTAACTAAAATTAATTATGAAAAAATCAATTGTTACATTTGTATTACTCACTTTAGTAAGTTGCAAAAAAGAAGTAGCTAATCCTGCCGATGCCATTTATTTTGGTGGAGAAATCTTAACTATGGAAGGCGACAAAGCTAATTATGCCGAAGCTGTAGTCATCAAAGACGGAAAAATCCTCTTTGTTGGTTCAAAATCCGAAGCCGAGAAATTTCACGGAGACAAAACCGAAATGAAAGATTTGGAAGGCAAAACTATGATGCCAGGGTTTATAGATCCGCATTTGCATCCTATTTTGGGTTCGGTCATATTAAACACCAAATTCGCATCGCCATTTGATTGGAATTTTCCTTGGGGAAAAGTAGCTGCCATTCGTGGTCATAAACCTTTTATGAATAAAGTTGTTGAGTATGACAAAGCCTTGAAAGATCCTTCGGAACAATTAATCGTTTGGGGATATATGGAACCTTTTCACGGCAGTATGTCGCGTACAGAATTAGATTCTATTTCAATAACTCGACCTATTGTCGTTTGGCAATATTCGGCTCACGAAATGTTTTTTAATACCGCTGCTCTTAAGAAATTTAAAATCACAGAAGCCGAAACCAAAGGAAACAGTCAAATTGATCACAAAAGAGGACGATTTGTAGAAGCAGGATTCTTCTCGGTAGCATTACCCAAATTAGCTCCTTATTTAATGGGCGAAAAAGTAATGAAGGAAGCCATGGAGAAGTTTAGTTCGGTGGTTCATCTTGGCGGAATTACAACGGTTGGCGATATGGCATTGGGTTCTTCTGGAAGTATGGAAACCGATTTGAAAATGACAGCAACTATTTTAGACAATCCCAACACACCATTTCGAATTCAATATACACCTGACTTAAATACGCTAGGGGTTATAAACGGTGATGGAGAAAAAACGCTGGCAATTGTAAAAGAATTAGAACAAAAAAAATCGCCACGCATGGTTGTTGGACATAGCATCAAATTATTTTCTGACGGAGCATTTTTTGGTCAAGCTTTTCAAGTCGAAGCACCAGGATATAACGATGGGCATCAAGGAGAATGGATTATGCAACCCGAACGTTTGCATAAAACCATGCGTTTTTGGTGGAATGCAGGCTATACGATTCATATTCATTGTAATGGAAGCGGTGGTTTGACAGCTATTTTAGATGAATTGGAAATCTTGCAAAAAGAAAATCCAAAGAAAGATCATCGTTTGACTATCGAGCATTTTGGAGAATCATCTGTTGCCCAAGCCAAAAGAATTGCAGATTTAGGAGCTGTCGTATCGGCAAATCCTTATTATTTATTTTCTATGGGCGATAAATTCTCAGGCGATAAAATTCTAGGTAAAAAAAGAGGTTCCGAGTTGGTACGACTGGGGTCGTTACTCAAAAATAAAGTGCCTTTTGCATTGCACACGGATTTTACTATGGCACCATTACAACCGCTGCTTTTGGCTTGGGTTGCCGCCAATAGAGTAACTGCCGATGGCAATTTATTAGCACCAGAAGAAAGAGTTCCTGTCTATAATGCTTTGCAGGGGATAACTTCTAATGCAGCTTTTGTTTTGCGTATGGATGATATAACAGGAAGTATTGAGGCAGGTAAAAAAGCTGATTTTGTAATTTTACAAGAAAACCCATTGAAAATTGAGCCTATAAAACTAAAAGATATTAAAATTTTGGAAACGGTTTTTGAAGGAAAATCATTTCCAGTAAAATAAAATTAAAATTATGAAAAAAGCGATTGTTGTATTTACATTATTAGCTTTAGTAAGCTGTAAAGAAGAAGTTGCCAATCCCGCAGATGCCATTTATTTTGGTGGAGATATTATTACAATGGAAGGCAATGAGGCACAATATGTAGAGGCTGTTGCTGTAAAAGACGGAAAAATACTTTTTGTGGGTTCAAAATCTGAAGCCGAGAAATTTCAAGCTAATTCGACCGAAATGAAAGACTTGGAAGGTAAAACATTATTGCCAGGATTTATAGATCCGCACAGTCATTTTATGAGTTCACTAGCGATGGGATCACAGGCAAATTGTCAGCCAGCTCCAGCAGGAGAAGGAAATAGCGTTGCAGGAATCGTCAAAGCATTACAAAAGATTAAAGAAGACAAGAATATTCCCGATGGAGAGACTATTATTGGATATGGATATGATGATAATGCTATGCCGAATGACGTGTTATTAAATCGAGATGATTTAGACAAAGCATTTCCTAATAATCCTGTTATCGTTATACATGTATCGATGCACGGCGTTGTTTTGAATTCAAAAGCAATGAAAAATTTCAATATTAATTCGGAAACACAAACGGTCGAAGGCGGAATTATTGTTAGAAAACCAGGTACCAATGAGCCTTATGGCTTAATAATGGAAATGTCGTACTTACCTATTTTTGCTGCCATGCCTAAACCTTCTGTTGAAACACAATTGGGTCAATTAAAAGAAGGGCAAATGTTGTACGCAGCTGCAGGAGTAACTACCGCACAAGAAGGTGCAACACATCTGGGAGAAGTAATGACTTTGGAGCGTGGAGCCAAAGAAAACAAATTGTTTATAGATGTAATTTCGTATCCCTTGTTTACCGAAATGGATTCTTTGTTTAAAATTCATCCTCCGAAAGACTTTGGAAAATACAACAATCATTTAAAGTTAGGCGGAATCAAAATTACAGTTGACGGTTCGCCGCAAGGAAGAACAGCATTTTTTACAACTCCTTATTTGACCGATGGTCCTGGAGGAGAGAAAAACTGGCGAGGAGAACCTTCTTTTAATCAAGATAAAGCCAATCAATTGTTAAAACGGATTTATGATGCTGGTTTACAATCTACTTTTCACGCCAATGGAGATGCGGCTATTGATATGTGTATAAAAGCCCACCAATTTGCATCGGCAGGAAATCCAACGAAGGACAGAAGAACTACCATTATTCACGCACAATTTATTCGCAAAGATCAGTTAAACAAATTTTTTGATTATAAATTGATTCCGTCTTTTTATACCGAGCATACTTATTTCTTTGCCGATACCCATATCAAACTTCGTGGATTGGAACAAACTTCATTTATAAGTCCAATGAAAACAGCAATTACCAAAAGATTGCGACCAACCAACCACACCGATTTTAATGTAGTGCCTATTGACCAAATGTTTGTGGTTTGGTCTGCCGTAAATCGTATTTCCAGAAACGGAGTTGTAGTAGGCGCTTCCGAAAGAATTACACCATACCAAGCATTACAAGCCATAACTACGAATGTTGCCTATCAATATTTTGAAGAAAACAGCAAAGGTTCTTTGAAAGTTGGAAAACTAGCTGATTTAGTTATTTTGGATCAAAACCCACTAAAAGTTGAGGCAATGAAAATAAAAGATATTAAAGTTATGGAAACTTTTAAAGAAGGGAAATCTATTTTTAAAAAATAAATATGAAAAAATATCTTTCGATTTTTAGAAATACTTTTGTGGTTTAGCCAATAGTGAGAAACCAAATTAGAATTTTCATAGATGGAAATTTAATTTTAAATAAACATTAATTTTAAACAAATATTTCTCGATAAGCACATTTATTTAAGTGATTACTAAACCCAAATAACTCATTTTCAACATTTTAAAACACCAATTCCGATCCATTGTAATTGACGGTACTAATCAAATCACAGGAAGCATTTGAGTTGTGTACTGCTTTTGTAACAGACAGTTCAAAAAATCTTAAACATTAATTATATAACCACAGGCTACTACCTTAATCGGTGGTAGCTTACTAAAAATAATTATTATGGAAAATTGGTGTATCAATACGGTTGTACTCGATGATAAGCCTAAAGCAATCTAAATGATACAACAGCTATTCAAAACAGTGGAAGAAAAAGAAAGTTTTTTTAATATTTTAAAAAAAAATTAAAAAACAAATTCCAAAGTTGTATAAAAAGTTCTTTGGTCAGACGGAATGATTCCAGGACCTGGATAACCAGTAGCTCTTCTTGTAAAATAACTGTTGTTTGTAAAATTGGTAATTCCAGCTTCCAATTTAAATTTTCTCCATTTGTAAGAGGTTGAAATATCGGCTACATAGTAGGACGGGATTTGCCCAAAAATTCCATAAGTATTATCATTTACATCGGTTTTACTGTTGTTGGCATCTGTAAATTGAGAGGATACATACGTAAATTGTAGGCTAGACATAAAGTTTTTATACCCGATACCTGTTCCTGACTTGATGTTGTAAAGCGGTACAAATTCTACCTTATTCCCTTCAATATTTGGCGCCTCCGATTTTAGGTATTCTGAATCTGTAAGCGCAACATTCGAGAATACATTCCAAACAAAGGCTTCATTTTCTTCAAAAAATGTTTTGCTTACACTCCAATCCAACATCGCTTCAAAACCATAGGTTATTGCCGTTCCTATATTCGCTCGATAGCGAACAATTGCTGCAGAACCATTGGGGTTGGTAGTTTCATATTCGCCTATTTTGTCATTGTAATATAAAGCGTACGCACTAGCATCAAACGTTACTTTATTGTTTATTTGTCCTCGAATTCCAATATCGGAGGTAAATCCTTTTTCGTCTGTAATATTGGGATCAATCACTTGGCTTGGAGAGACGGTTCTAATATCATTGAAAGTTACAGAACGATAATTTTGTGATAGATTACCGTAATATTCAATTTGGCTTTGTGGTTTGTAGCTAAGTCCAACTCCCAATAAAACAATGTTTCTGTCTTTGATAATGTCTTCAAATATGGTTTGATCAAGAATCACGTTTCCAGCTAAATCTAAATTTATTTTGCGGTACGAACCTACAGCTTGAGTTTTTATTTTTTCGAATCTAAAACCAGGTGTTACTGAAAAATGAGGCGTTATTCTGAAGATGTTTTCTCCAAAAACGGCAAAATTCAAATTCGGAAAAGTATAATCCGATTGATTGGCATAAAAAGGAAATTTCTTGGTAGCTAAATTAAAATTCGCATCACTACCCGAACTCCCAGGACCTTGTATCCCTGTGTTTCTAGATTTGTAATATTTGGCTCCAATCAAGAATGCACTCGTGTTATCGTTGATTTTATATTGTTTTAAATAGCGTGCTTCGGCACCCCAATTGACAAAATCGCCTATAATTAAATCTCGTACAGTTCCTTCGATGTCTGGATTTGAAACCCGATTCGAGCGGAAACCTATCGCCTTACGACTCGCATCCAAACCAAATAATTGCAAGGAAAAATCGGCATTATCCTCAAATTTATGTTTGAAACGCAACGCAAATAAATTCCAGTTTACGGCAAACCAGTTTCGGGATCTATTGCTTTGGGTTGGGTCGTCAAGAAACATTTTATCAGTTAGTCCCCCAGCTTGTTGCGCAAGATAATCAAAATAGGTGTAATCAAAATGCAAAGACGTTTTGGGAGTGAATTGGTAGTTTAAATTGGCAAAATAATTGTTGCTTTTAAATTCAGAATTGGGTCTGAAACCATCTCCTTTCTTAAAATTATAAAAAGTATAATAACTGAATTTTCCGTTGGTTCCGCCCAATGAACTGAAATTGGTGTATAAATTATAAGACCCAAGAGTGTTTCTAGTAACAAACTCTATTGGTTTTGTACTTGGAGTTTTGGTTTTAAAATTGACCAATCCACCAAATTGCGTTCCATATTGCAACGAAGCCGCACCACGTACCACTTGAATTTCGGCTAATGCTTCGGTTGGCGTGGCATAGTAACTTTCGGGGTAACCCAAAACATCGGCACTGATATCATATCCATTTTGGCGGGTGTTGAAATTAGAAGTTCTATTGGGATTTAATCCTCGGCCACCAATGCTCAATTGTAAACCTCCGTCTGAACTTTCATTAATGGTTAGCCCCACAACTTGCGCAAATATCTGACGGGCATTATTGGTGGCTTTGTTCGCCGTTAATTTATTTATCGAAATGACCTCAGTTTTTTTACCTGCATAAATAGCCGTTTCGTCTATGTCTTTTAATTTGCTTATCGCAAAAACCTTATCTCTTTGTTTATTGATTACCACTTCGGATAAGTTGGTTATTCGAGGTAAAACGACTGTTGTGTTTGTTTCTGAAGCTGGGATTGTTTGCTCCAGCAGAGAGTAATTTTCTTTGTAAAACACCAATTCCGTATTGCCAGTTGTACTTCTTTCAATCTCAAATTCGCCATTTTTGTTTGAAACCGTTTTTCTTTCAGTGTTTTTATTGTAAACGGATACTAACGAAATAGTTTCGCCTGAATCGGTTTTGATAACCCCAGAAATTTTGTTTTGGGAGAATCCATTTAGAAAAAAAAGTATTAGAAACAGGGTGCTAAAGTCCTTTAATTTCATCGTTAAATGGTAATATCCAGTTTTTGTGTTGGAAAGATTCATATTCTTTGGAGAGATTTATTTTTGGGTCAATGTAGGGTTTACTCAGTCGTCCGTTGATGGCAACGTAGCTTTCTACTCGAACTTCGGGATTTGTGAAACCTAGTTCTTGGTAATAATTGTGCAAATAATGGGCGTATTCCAGAATGAAATCAGGTTGAAAAGCCATTTGTTTTTCCTGAAAAGTGGTCAAGAAATTACGGTTGTTAACCATTATTGTTTCTTTGGTCTTGGCATCGGTAATTGTAAATTGGGTATAACCTGCTTTTTCCATCAACATGACACGCCACGAAAATCGAAATCCTTCTTCTGTCCAAAACAGTTCATCTTTGTACAATAAATATCGGAAGGGGAATGCAATTTGAAATACTAAGAAACAAGTTATTACAACTAATTTTATTTTGTATATAGCATTAAAGTTCTGTTTTTTTTCTTTCCAATTTTCAAAGAAATTGATATTAAAATGGAGGGATTTTGCAATATAATCCAATACTTTTTTATGAAAAGAACTTTCGAAAAACAATAAAGAACAAACGATCATTACATACGGAAAAACGCCAATCGGGAAGAGGATTTTGGTCAAGATATGAAAAACGACTACCAGTACAAATGCGAAGGTTCTTGTTCTTTTGTAAAGCAGTAAAAAAGGAATAGTCAGATCGTAAATCATCCCTGTCCAACTAAAAGCGAAATGCACCCAGTTGGCATTCAATAAAGTTCCAATTATAGGTAAATTTGAATTGTTTGGCAACCAAATTTTGAGCGGCATCGCTTTGAATAGCCAATCCGAATTGAGTTTGGCAAGTCCTGCGTAAAAATAAACGATTCCCAATAAAAGTTTTAGAATATCAACCGTCCAGCGGGGAATTTTTTGGAAAGCTTTTTTTTGATTTCGATATGCATCTACCGAAAAATAGACGTTTGCAGGTAGAAATATCAAAATAAAACTCAAAACAGTAATAAAATAATAGTGATTCAAATACGTGGTTTTATCCATAAATTCGATATAGGTAAAACTCAGGAAAAAGGTAATAATAGCTAATTTGTATTGATAGCCAATAGCAACAAACAAGGCGGCTATTCCCGCAATAAAGAACAACAAATAGGTATAATTCCCAAGTGGTTTTATCCACTCAAAACCATAATAAGTAAAATGAAATTGGGGTTGGATATAAAATTGCTCAATCCAGCCATAACTCACAAACCGAATGAGACTAAAAAGCATCGTAAAACCAAACGCTAGCCTAAAAAAAGCTAGCGTCGAGGCCTGTGAATAGGAATTCATATATTTTGATAGGCTAAATTTCATGATTAATCACCATCGCCATCTACATAATCAATTGTAATATTTAAGGCTTGCATCATGTCTAACTTGGTGTAAATTACATTTTGTTGCAAAGTACTGTAAGCGGCAATCATTTTAGAATTATCAGTATTTATTTGCTCCGAAAAATTGTTGCTTAACGCATTATTAGAAACTGTAATCGCTGCAAATTGTGCATTGATGATGTCACTTAGTTTTTTAGTATCTCTAATGACATTCAAGAAATCCAAATACGATTTTAAGCTTGCTCCTGTTGTAGCACTATTAAAATGTTTTCCGTTAAAAAAATCTTGTTGGGACTGTAAAGCTATCGTCAACAACTCTTTCGAAACGTCTTTTTTGTAGAAAGCCTCTACTTTTTCTGGATATTTCACACCAGCAGAAAACTGTCCAGCAGGAATTCCTATTTTGCCAGTACGAATATCCTTTTCAAGATTTTTCACAAAAGCATTGGTGGTTTTGTTTACGGCGCTTGTTACACCCGTTCCGTTATTGGCGATATAACTCGCTCTGTATCCCGAATTCCAATCGGTTACAACTGCATCTGCGTTTGCTTTTAACTTTGCAGTAACATCGGTTAGGTATTTTTTGTAATTCGTCGCATTAGCATTCGAACTGTAAAAAGTGACAATCGTTGCATCTGTTGTCCCTAAACCGTTTAGCAAATAATCCAATCCTGGAAAACCTTGTCGGCTAAATTGTGAAAACAAAGCTAAATTATAAACACCACTGGAAATATTAGTCTCAATTCCAGTAGCATCAGTTGGGTAAGTATTGGCAGCCATATTGAGATTGATTTCTTCGGATTTGCCAAAATGATACATCGAAATATATTGGTACGCTTTATAACTTTCTAGCCAAGAGGTTCGCAACGCTTTCAAATTACTTTCGGTAGGTGCTCCCGCAAAAGTGTTTGCACTTGTTGTCAATGACTGTAACTTACTTTGATAATTGGTATAACTGGGAATGATGATGTTATCTGCCCAATTGGTCAAAAGCGCAGTACGATCAAAACTATTGCTGTTTGTAGGGTTGTCTCCACCATTAGAGGAACAAGCTACTAAGGCAAAAACAAAAATTAGTGCTATTTTCTTCATTATCTTGATATTCGTTTGTTTTTTTTTGTCATATTTGATGATGATTTTTTGTATTCCTTTGTGTTTCTCCATTATAATGGTTATTTCTGATAATCATCTGTTGGTGTTAATTTCTCAGAATTATATTTAATGTGAATACAGGATTGGTTTTTCAGACACTAATCTTTATGAAATATAACATAATTAATACCAAACCCAAATATAATAAACTTTTTTATCGTTATCCTCATCTTATGTAAGGAGTGATTGTAAGCATATTGTAGTTACATTTGGATTTGGTATTATTATTATTTAATATGTAAATATTTTTTTTGTAGTTCACACGTGTTTCTATTTTAAACAGGCTGTTAAATAATATTTTATCTATTTTCAAGTTTAACATAGTTGTTTTTAAATTCAACCATTTGTGTATCTGTAAACCCATAAATTGCTTGTAAACTATTGCGAATTTGTAATAATTTGGCAATTTCAACTTGATTATCAATTAATTTGTAACTAGCTGTGTTATTCATTTTAGTTAAAGCATCATCCAATTGAGCATCAGTGATTTTCTTTTTAGTGAATCCTTTAAATCCTTTTAAGAAACCAACACATTCGCCATAAGAGTGCATAGCAGCTGCTTTTGATGCATCAGTTGCAGGTGCAGTAGTCAATCTGGCTTCAACATCAAATAAGTAATTTATTACTGTTCCAGCATTGATTTGCTCCCATTTTATTAATATTTCTGCAATGGCAGCATCTCTATCGGCATTGTATTTCTCACCAGCTTTTATTGCGGCTTGAGCTTTGATAAATGCTGCACGCACTTCGGTATAAAGTCCTCCTGTTCCCTTAGTTCGTCTTGCCCCATAATTTGCCATTAAAATATCTGGTTGTGGATTTTCTGGTTTAACCGTTGGTGTATTCGGGAAAGTTGGATTTGCTCCATACAAGGCCAATGCTTTGTCTAAATTAACTAATGTTGGATTTGCTAAAACCTCAATCGCTTTGTTATAAAAAACACCTCCAAATGAACCTTTATCAATAATTTGTTCTAATTCTAAACCTGTTTCATCAAATAAATATCCTCCAGCTACTCCGCCATTAATATTTTCGGTTGGTGTTTTTCCAAACTGATAGGTTTTACCTTTGCTTGCTTTTTCGATTTCTGCGAATAACATCAAAAACTCTGTTCGTAGGGCTACAGTAGTATTTTTGCTGACACTGTTCGTGCCTGCTTCAAACAATTCCTTCAATTTTGATTCCGTTACAGTAGTTCCTGCTACACGCCCCTTCTTTACTTCATTAATAAAGGCAGCAAAATTTGTTCTTAATTCATACTCCCCAACAACATTGACTGTGTATGATGTAGCATCGTATGCAGTTGGAATTACTAATGGAGGAGTTGACTGTTCGTCTTTTGTACAAGAAGTAAATCCTACTGCCAGAATTGGCAATACGTAAAGTGCAATTTTTTTAAAGTTCATGGTCTTTTATGTTAATATTAATATTTTTTTTTGCAAAGGTATTTTACATAAGCGTATAAAACAAGAGTTTATTTAGAATAATTAAATATAAATTAAACTGATGTACTTGACTTATCTAATTGTAGGGACAATTTGCCAATGTGTTTATAGCTCAAACCTTTTCTGTAAGCGAGGTTGATCCAAAAGCAAAACCGCATCAATAATAGCGACTTTGATTATTTGGAATTTTTAATCTAATGTGACAATTAAGAGGTCAAATGTTAATTATTATTTAAATTAAATCTAAATAATACTTGATTTGTAGTAAAAAACGAATAGTTTTATGTTATTTTTAATTATTCTAAATAAAATGGCTAAATTTTTAAAAAGACTTTTTCTTGTAAGTTTTGCTTTGTTTTTATGCCCCTCCGCGGGTGTTTCTACCGACAAAGATGATTTATCGATTGTTAAAAAAGCCAAAGAGAACAACAAATACATTGCGGTTTATTTTTCGGGATCGGATTGGTGTGCGATTTGCCACGTTTTCAAAAATGAGTTTGTAGAGCAAAAAGAGGTTGCCCCAATTTTGAACGCTGATTTTGTGTATTACAATGCCAATTTTCCGCAGCGCAAAAAACTAGCCAAAGACATTACTGCAACTAATGATGCTCTAGCCGAAAAACTAAATCCAAACGGAATTTTTCCTCTTTTGGCAATTGCATTAATATGCCCGAATATTAACAAACCTGCAAATTCCGGTTATATTGATCACCCCATTCCGTTTTAAAGTGAGCACCTGATTTCAGTTCAAAATGACCACTTAGTTCCGGAGCAAAATGACCACCTCCGTTTTAATTAAAAACTATATTTTTTCATCTGTTAATTAGCATTCAAATATTATAAAATATCACTCTTTGTTTATTCCTCTTTTCTTTCTCATGGATTCGCCATGTAATTCAAGCCTGTGAGATTGGTGTATCAGTCTGTCTAATATTGCATCGGCTATCGTTTTTTCTCCAATTATATCATACCAGCCCTGAACTGGGATTTGTGATGTCACGATTATAGAGCCGTTATTACGCCTGTCCTCTATGATCTCCAAAAGAGTAATTCGGTTATGGCTGTCAAGTGCCTGGAGTCCAAAATCATCAAGTATTATAACATCCTGTCTTTGTATTTTGGTAAGTTCCCGCAGATAAGTACCATCTACTTTAGCCATTTTTAGTCTAGCAAACAATTTTGAGGTATTAAAATAACTTACTTTAAAACCCTGTATACAGGCTTGATAACCTAATGCGGTACCTAAATAACTTTTACCAACTCCGGTACTTCCAGTGATTAAGATATTTTCGTTTTTCTCTATAAATTCGCATTCTGCCAGACGCAGTACCATGTTTCGGTCCAGATTACGTGATACATCAAAATTGATGCTTTCAATATTTGATTTGTAATGGAATTTGGCATTAGTGATACTTCGTTCAATACGACGATTGTACCTTTCATCCCATTCTGCATCAATAATCATTGATACAAACTGGTCAAGGGTATAATGATCTGTTTTTCCGCTTTCAATGGTTGTTTTAAAAGCATTAAACATGCCATAAAGCTTCATTTGTTTCATTTTGGTTACTGTGGATTCATTCATTTTTTCAAGATTTAATTTAGTTATAATAGTGTTTTCCTCTTATGTTACTGTGATCGGGAAGTTCCTGCTCA
>NZ_CADCST010000058.1 GCF_902804485.1 Flavobacterium collinsii
ATTAATTAAAGAATCTGTAGAATGTTATAATCAAAAAAGACCACATTTAAGCTTGAAAATGAAAACACCTAATTTTGTATATCAAAAAACCAGCAAAGACAACTTTACTGGTTTTAATTAATATTGTAAAACTTGTCAACCTATTTTAGGACGACTCACTATTTTTTAGAAATTACAATTCCGTAATAATAAATTCGCTTCTTCTGTTCATTTGATGTTGTTCTTCTGTACACGGTACACCATCAGAACAGCCATTTACCAGTTGGGTCTCGCCATATCCTTTTCCGGTTAGCCTGTTTTTGGCAACACCATTTTTAACCAGCCATGCAATAGTCGATTTTGCTCTTCTGTCAGATAAGGCTGCATTGTATTGGTGCGTAGCGCGGCTGTCTGTATGTGAACGAATATCAAGTTTCATATTTGGATGACTGTTTAATACATCAAGTATTTTCTCCAGATCCAGTGCAGCTTCGGTACGAATATTTGATTTGTCCAGATCAAAGTAGATCATTTTAATTCCAAAGCATTTTCCTAAATCATCCCCAACAGCGACTTTGCAGGTTGCTTTGTCCAAAGCAATAGGAAGACTGGTTTTTCCGGTGAGTTTTCCAATAGTAATGTTTATTTCTTTGGTTGTATAATCCTCTTTTTCGGCTCTTACATTATACGTTTTTCCGCATTCGACAGGAAAGCTGTAAAAACCTGTTGCGTCCGAAATGGTATTGCTTTTTATAGCTCCCTGATTGTCATACAACGTTAGTTTCGTATTTGGTAAAATTGCTAAGGTTTCGGCATCTGTAATAACTCCATTTAACTCTTGTATACATTGAAGTCTTCGGGTTTCCAGAAATTTATAAATATCGTCAGAACCCTGTCCACCATCTTTATTAGAGCTGAAATAACCTCTTCGGGAAGCGGGATCAATAATGTAGGCAAAATCATCTTTCGGCGAATTGATATCTGCTCCAAGATTCTGTATACTGCTTATGGTTCCGTTGTCTTCAATTTTACCCACAAAAACATCCAGACCTCCTAGACCGGGATGTCCGTCGGAAGCAAAGTAAATTTCATTTTCACTGGTCACATACGGAAATGTTTCTTTTCCCTGGGTGTTAATGACTTTGCCTAAATTCTGAGGCGTGCCGTAACTGTCATCACCGTTGATGCTCACTTTATAAATATCTGATTGTCCTACAGTTCCGGGCATGTCAGAGGCAAAGTAAAGCGTTTTTTCATCAGGACTCAATGTTGGATGCGCAGTACTGTAATTATCACTATCAAAAGGAAGTGTGGTTATGTTGGTCCACTTTCCGTTTTCAAGAGTAGCTTTGTATATTTTGATTAAAGTAATTTTGTTATCATCTTTTCCTTTTTTTCCATTGATGTAGTTGTTTCGCGTAAAATAAACCGTTTTTCCATCTTTTGTAAAAGCGGGAGAAGATTCGTGAAACTTTGTGTTGAGGGATGTTTTAAATTTATTGACCTTAACAACGCTGTTGGAAGCAGGGTCAGTGTCGGCAAAATACAAATTAGTAAAATACTCTCCGGTCCATTTGTGTTTACGTTGTGAAAAGTTTCCGGTATCTCTGGCAGAGGCAAAGTATATTTTACCATTATACACAAAGGAACTATAGTCGGAGTATTTAGAATTGATTCCGGCATCTTCGATTTTGTATCGACCTGAATTGGCTTTAATTTTATCAAGATAGTTTACATCTTCGGTGTATAATTTCGCTCTGTCGTCGTTTTTGGATTTAGCCGAAAATTCTTCCATGATTTTAGCAGCCTTAGCTGTTTGCCCGGTTGATTTCAAACATTGTGCATATCGATAGTAATACTCAGGCTCGACAACGGTATTCATGGCAAATAATTCACCATACCATTTCGCGGCTGCTTCAAAGTTAGAGTTGAAGTAGTAAGAATTTCCGAGCTTCTTAAACAAATCGTCTGATTTGTATCCTTTATCGGCTACACGTTCGTAGGTTTTAATAGCGTTGATATACGCATAATTATCGTAGTTTTTATCAGCAGTATTAATTTTCGATTGTTGCGCATAGCTGCCTGATGGAAAAGAACAGATAATTGTTAAGCAAAGGAGTATATAATTTTTCATAATCATTAATTTTTAGAAGAAACGTGGCGTTGTCATTTTACCATTGTTTTTGAAGAATTCGTAACGCAGGAATATCTCATGTGATCCTGAATTATAGTTGTTCAGGCGGGTGGTTTCACGATCGTAACCATAACCAAGATAAAGACCGTCGGTTATTTGAAATCCTACCATGGCGCTTATTGAAGCGCTCCAACGATACGCTAGTCCAACCACAAGCTTGTCCATAAACATAAAGTTTGCAGAAACGTCTACCTGAAGCGGTGCTCCCTCAACCATTTTGGTCAGTAAGGCAGGTTTGAACTTGATGTATTGGTATTGGTCTAAATCAAACACATAACCGGCTATTAAGTAATAATTGATTTTATCTTTATAAATGGCATAGTCATTATCATCAAACCGATTGGTTTCGATAAAATTGGGTACAGACAAACCGATATAAGCTTTATCAGAATGCCAATAGACTCCAGCTCCCACATTTGGTGAAAACTTATTGTTTAGATCCTGAAACTGTGGATCTCCCTGACTCTCCGGATTTAATTTGCTGATATCGAGATTGAACAGGTTTGCTGTTCCTTTAATACCAAATGAAAGTTTAAAATCGGCTGAGGTCTGAACAGTATAAGAGAGGTCGACAGAAATGTTATTTTCATTGGTTGGACCAATTTTGTCGTTTACTAAAGAGGCTCCTACTCCTAGATTACTGTTGTTTATAGGGCTATTTACAGAGAAAGCACTGGTTTCAGGTGCCCCGTCGAGTCCAACCCATTGGGTGCGGTACAATCCAAAAACACTTAAAGCTCCTCGTGATCCGGCATAAGCAGGATTGATGTTTATAGTATTGTACATGTATTGCGTAAATTGTGCGTCCTGTTGGGCATAACCAGCAATTGTTACAAACATAATGACGAAGAAAAATAATTTTGTTCTCATAGTGGTATTTATTATTTTCATTAGTACTACTTTTTCATCAATTAAAATCGAAAAAAAGCCTATGCATTTGTATATTCAAAAATAAGGATTTTTTTATTAATTAATCGTAAAAAGCTTCTTTATGTGTTTGTGATGCAATAGGATATATTTTTTATTTCTTATTTTGATAGATATAAGTACCCATCTTTTTTATTGTTTTGAAGTACATTATTTCCGTCCAACGATTTATAATTAATAATATAGAAATAAGTTCCTGTTGGCAGTCCATCAGATTGTTTGACTGTAGTTCGGCCTCTTGAAATTCCATCAAAGGCATTGGTTTGATTGTTGTAATTATGTGTTTCAAATACCAATACTCCCCAGCGGTTATAAATTTCTACATCATTCTCAGGATAACAAGTGGTGTCGTCAATACTGTCTATTTTGAAGATATCATTGATTCCGTCTCCATTAGGTGAGAAGGCGTTGTGAACCACTACGCTTCCACAGGCAAGTACTTTACAATCATCATTTATTTCCATATTCAGTACAATGCTTTTTGGACAGCTCGTATCAGGTATTTTGTACTCGAATGTATAATTACCTATTGCGAGACCTAAAGGATTGAGATCATTTCCTTGTATACTTCTGGTATTATTGTTGTCCACCCAGGTTCCATTAGAAGGAGTGTTTTCTGGTAACAGGGATAGTAGGTTAATGATAGTCGAATCATCGTTACAGGCTTTACTGCTAATATTAGTTACTAAATTAGGAATTGCAATGATTGTTACAGTTGCAGTTGCAGTACACGTTTGATTTGTATTATTTACAAGGGATGTTGCTGTAAGTGTGTAGGTTCCGACTGGTAAATTGGTATTTCCAACAATTTCGTTGTTAGCGTTTCTAATAACAACAGTCGAACCAGCGCTATTGGTTACCAGGATTGAACCACTTTTTCCGTCCAGACAGTTTACATTCGTAGCAACTCCGCTTACAGAAACTTTATTGGCTACTGTAAAGGTTTGTACCAATACAGTTTTATTTCCTGCACAATCGGTTAGAGTATAGCTTCTGGTCAGGATGTAAGGATTACCGTCGCAGCCGCTTCCGCCATTGTTTGTGTCATTTACCGTAATGTTTACTGTACTGCTGCAATTATCCTTAGCGTCTTTGATGTCACTTGAATTTCCAGCAGGAATATCGGCGATAGTTTGCAAATTGGCCACATTAAGAGGAGCTGTTCCTGTAGGTGGAGTGGTGTCTCTAACGGTTATAATTTGAGTGTAAGAAATTGTATTTCCGCCACAATCACTGGTTGTCCATTTACGGGTTAAAGTATAATTTGTAGCACATTGATTCTCAGTATTACTTTTTGTTTCGCTGAAAACAATTGGTAAGTTACCATTACAATTATCAGAGGCTTCCATATTTGCGGGCTGCGGAACAGCATCACAAGAAACAGTAATGTCAGTAGGTAACGTTCCGGTAAAGGTTGGTTTTGTAGTATCCTGAATAGTGATCACCTGAGTGAAAGTATCAGAAGTATTTCCACAATCGTCTTTTACTGTCCAGGTGTTGGTATAGGTTCCTGTATTAGAACAGCCCTGAGAGGCTACAAAAGCACCGCTTACTTTTACAATGTTTGAAACATTGGTGTCGCAAGCATCAGTCGCAGTTGGGAACAAGGCTTGCGCAGAAGTTAAAGCTGTTGTGTCACTACATTCTATAGTTTTGTCTAAAGAAGCAGTTTGAGTAGACCATGTTGGTTTAGAAGTATCCTGAATGGTAATCACTTGCGTGAAAGTATCAGAAGTATTTCCGCAATCGTCTTTTACTGTCCAGGTGTTGGTATAGGTTCCTGAATTGGCACAGCCCTGAGAGGCTACAAAAGCACCGCTTACTTTTACGATGTTTGAAACATTGGTGTCGCAAGCATCAGTCGCAGTTGGGAACAAGGCTTGTGCAGAAGTTAAAGCTGTTGTGTCACTACATTCTATAGTTTTGTCTAAAGAAGCAGTTTGAGTAGACCATGTTGGTTTTGTAGTATCTTGAATAGTAATCACTTGCGTGAAAGTATCAGAAGTATTTCCGCAATCGTCTTTTACTGTCCAGGTGTTGGTATAGGTTCCCGCATTAGCACAACCCTGAGAGGCTACAAAAACACCGCTTACTTTTACAATGTTTGAAACATTGGTATCGCAAGCATCAGTCGCAGTTGGGAACAAGGCTTGTGCAGAAGTTAAAGCTGTTGTGTCACTACATTCTATAGTTTTGTCTAAAGAAGCAGTTTGAGTAGACCATGTTGGTTTAGAAGTATCCTGAATAGTAATCACTTGCGTGAAAGTATCAGAAGTATTTCCGCAATCGTCTTTTACTGTCCAGGTGTTGGTATAGGTTCCTGAATTGGCACAGCCCTGAGAGGCTACAAAAGCACCGCTTACTTTTACGATGTTTGAAACATTGGTGTCGCAAGCATCAGTCGCAGTTGGGAACAAGGCTTGTGCAGAAGTTAAAGCTGTTGTGTCACTACATTCTATAGTTTTGTCTAAAGAAGCAGTTTGAGTAGACCATGTTGGTTTTGTAGTATCTTGAATAGTAATCACTTGCGTGAAAGTATCAGAAGTATTTCCGCAATCGTCTTTTACTGTCCAGGTGTTGGTATAGGTTCCCGCATTAGCACAACCCTGAGAGGCTACAAAAACACCGCTTACTTTTACAATGTTTGAAACATTGGTGTCGCAAGCATCAGTCGCAGTTGGGAACAAGGCTTGTGCAGAAGTTAAAGCTGCTGTGTCACTACATTCTATAGTTTTGTCTAAAGAAGTAGTTTGAGTAGACCATGTTGGTTTAGAAGTATCCTGAATAGTAATCACTTGCGTGAAAGTATCAGAAGTATTTCCGCAATCGTCTTTTACTGTCCAGGTGTTGGTATAGGTTCCTGAATTGGCACAACCCTGAGAGGCTACAAAAGCACCGCTTACTTTTATGATGTTTGAAACATTGGTGTCACAAGCGTCAGTGGCAGTTGGAAACAAGGCTTGTGCAGAAGCTAAGCCCGCTGCATCACTACATTCTATTGTTTTGTTTAAAGAAGAAGTTTGAGTAGACCATGTTGGGGCAGAAATATCTTGTACAACAATAACTTGACTAACGGGAAGAGAAATATTTCCACAAGCATCAACAGCAGTCCAGGTTCTGGTTTGAGTGTAAGAACCGGCACATCCGCCTGGAGTAATAACATCTTTATAGGTTAATGATGAAATCACGCCATTGTTATCCGTTGCAGTTGCAGTTGCAAATACAGGTGTTGCAGGACAATTAATAGTAGAACTTTGTGGTAGCGGATCTATTATTGGTTTGATAGAATCTCCATCAATAATAGTAACCGTTTTCGTTATTGTACAGGAGTTCGCATCTGTTGCAGTTACAGTATATGTTCCGGCAACAAGTGCATTTGCTGTAGCAGCTGTTCCACCAGATGGAGACCATAAGTAAGTATAACCTGGAGTTCCACCGGAAACAGTAATGGTAGCAGATCCTGTATTGTCACCTCCGCAGCCTACATTAGTTTGTGAAGTAGTGGCCGTTAGTACAGTTGGCTCTGTTATGGTAACTGTTTTGGTAATGGTACAAAGGTTGGCATCTTTAATAGTTACCGTATAAGTTCCAGCCGTTAAATTCGAAGCTGTTGCTGCTGAACCACCTGATGGTGCCCAGGAGTAAGTATACGCTCCGGTTCCTCCGGCAGCAGTCACTGTCGCAGAACCTGTTGCTCCGGCATTACAAGCTACATTGGTTTGTGTAGTTGTAGCGGTCAAGGCAGTTGGCTCTGTTATGGTAACGGTTTTAGTAATGGTACAAAGATTAGCGTCTTTAATAGTCACGGTATAAGTTCCTGCGGCTAAATTCGAAGCTGTTGCTGCTGAACCTCCAGATGGTGCCCAAGAGTAAGTATACGCTCCGGTTCCACCGGCAGCAGTTACGGTTGCAGAACCTGTAGTTCCGGCATTACAAGCGACATTGGTTTGTGTAGTTGTAGCGGTTAGTGCGGTTGGTTCTGTTATCGTTACTGTTTTAGTAATGGTACAAAGGTTTGCATCTTTAATAGTCACGGTATAAGTTCCTGCTGCTAAATTCGAAGCTGTTGCTGCTGAACCTCCAGATGGTGCCCAAGAGTAAGTATACGCTCCGGTTCCTCCAGCAGGAGTTACGGTTGCAGAACCTGTTGTTCCGGCATTACAAGCCACATTGGTTTGTGTAGTTGTGGCGGTTAAAGCGGTTGGTTCTGTTATGGTAACGGTTTTAATAAGGGTACAAAGGTTGGCATCTTTAATAGTCACGGTATAAGTTCCCGCTGCTAAATTAGAAGCAGTTGCTGCTGAACCGCCTGATGGTGCCCAAGAGTAAGTATAACCAGGAGTTCCTCCGGCAACAGTTACGGTTGCAGAACCTGTTGTTCCGGCATTACAAGCCACATTGGTTTGTGAGGTTGTTGCGGTCAAAGTAGATGATTCCGTGATGGTAACGGTTTTAGTAAGGGTACAAAGATTAGCGTCTTTAATAGTCACGGTATAAGTTCCTGCGGCTAAATTCGAAGCTGTTGCTGCTGAACCACCTGATGGTGCCCAGGAGTAAGTATAAGCTCCGGTTCCTCCGGCAGCAGTTACTGTCGCAGAACCTGTAGTTCCGGCATTACAAGCGACATTGGTTTGTGTAGTTGTAGCGGTCAAGGCAGTTGGCTCTGTTATGGTAACGGTTTTAGTAATGGTACAAAGATTGGCATCTTTAATGGTCACGGTATACGTTCCAGCCGCTAAATTTGAAGCTGTTGCTGCTGAACCTCCTGATGGTGCCCAGGAATAGGTATACGCTCCAGTTCCTCCAGCAGGAGTTACTGTTGCAGAACCTGTAGTTCCGGCATTACAAGCGACATTGGTTTGTGTAGTTGTAGCGGTTAGTGCAGTTGGTTCTGTTATCGTTACTGTTTTAGTAATGGTACAAAGGTTGGCATCTTTAATAGTCACCGTATACGTTCCTGCTGCTAAATTAGAAGCCGTTGCTGCTGATCCACCTGATGGTGCCCAGGAGTAGGTATAGGCTCCGGTTCCCCCGGCAGCAGTTACGGTTGCAGAACCTGTAGTTCCGGCATTACAAGCCACATTGGTTTGTGTGGTTGTAGCGGTCAAGGCATTTGCAGGTTCGGTAATGGTAACCGTTTTAGTGATGGTGCAAAGATTAGCATCTTTAATGGTCACGGTATACGTTCCCGCGGCTAAATTAGAAGCTGTTGCTGCCGATCCGCCTGATGGTGCCCAAGAGTAAGTGTAAGCTCCTGTTCCTCCGGCAGGAGTCACGGTTGCAGAACCTGTTGTTGCAGATGTGCAAAGCACGTTGGTTTGCGTAGTGGTTGCAGTCAAGGCATTTGCAGGTTCGGTAATGGTTACTGTTTTAGTAATGGTACAAAGGTTTGCATCTTTAATCGTTACAGTATATGTTCCGGCCGCTAGATTCGAAGCTGTCGCTGCTGAACCACCTGATGGTGCCCAAGAGTAAGTGTAAGCTCCTGTTCCTCCGGCAGCAGTCACGGTTGCAGAACCTGTTGTTGCAGATGTACAAAGCACGTTGGATTGCGTAGTGGTTGCAGTCAAGGCAGTTGCAGGTTCGGTAATGGTAACCGTTTTAGTGATGGTGCAAAGATTAGCATCTTTAATGGTTACGGTATACGTTCCGGCGGCTAAATTAGAAGCCGTTGCAGCTGATCCACCTGATGGTGCCCAAGAGTAAGTATACGCTCCGGTTCCTCCGGCAGGAGTCACGGTTGCAGAACCTGTTGTTGCAGATGTACAAAGTACGTTGGTTTGCGTAGTGGTTGCAGTCAAGGCATTTGCAGGCTCTGTAATGGTAATCGTTTTGGTGATCGTACAAAGATTAGCATCTTTAATAGTTACGGTATAAGTTCCCGCTGCTAAATTCGAAGCTGTTGCTGCCGATCCGCCCGATGGTGCCCAGGAATAGGTATAAGCTCCGGTTCCTCCCGTTGGAGTAACAGTTGCAGAACCTGTTGTTGCTGATTTACAAAGTACGTTGGTTTGTGTGGTGGTAGCGGTTAGCGCCGTTGGTTCCGTAATCGTAACCGTTTTGGTTATTGTACAAAGATTCGCATCTTTAATCGTTACGGTATAAGTTCCGGCTGCTAAATTAGAAGCTGTTGCCGCCGATCCGCCCGATGGTGCCCAGGAATAGGTGTAAGGTCCGGTTCCTCCGGCAGGAGTCGCGGTTGCAGAACCTGTAGTTCCGGCATTACAAAGTACGTTGGTTTGCGAAGTGGTTGCAGTCAAGATAGCTGCAGGCTCCGTAATAATTATTTGTTTGGTACCGGTACATCCTTTTGAATCAGTAGCGGTTACAGTATAAGTTCCTGCGGCTAAATTCGAAGCCGTTGCTGCGGATCCACCTGATGGTGCCCAGGAATAGGTATAAGGTGCAGTTCCTCCTGTGGCAGTTACGGTCGCTGATCCGGTTGTCGTTCCTTTACATTTTACATCAGCATGTGAAGCAGCAGTTTCGGTAATCACAATATTGGTCTGACTCACAACAACCGGTTTCGTATCTGAACAGCCCGATTGTGTATTTGAACCTTTAATGTAATAAGTTCCTACTGGCGCTACAGTTGGAGTGGTATATGGAATAGTTGCTGCAGCATCCTGCCAGTAACTATAAGTAAGTCCTGCAGTACTTCCTGCAGTAACTGCTGGTAAAGTAAGGTTTGCTGTGCCATTAACACATACAGGAGCAGGATTAGTAATAACCAAAGTATTTGTAGCAAAACTTTTTGCTTTCAAAAACACACCGGCATCCCATTTTTGATCCGATGCATCGGCAATAGCCATTTTTATTTTGTAATTATTTCCCGGTGTAACAGCATAAGTAGCAGTAAGAACAACAGTAGAACCATCATACTCCATAGTGGTAGAAGCAGGAGGATTGTTCAAATAGTAAGTGTCGTTTACTGCCGGGAACGAAACATTATTAACGTTGGTTCCAGCGGAGTGTATGTTGTTTATGGTTACCGCATCACCGTTTGGCAATTGGGCGAGATTAATAGCATTGTTGGTATAAGTACCGCTAATTCCAGGGCCGCTTAAAAAGAACCCAAAAGCATCATTGAAGGCTGTATTTACATATTCGAGATACTCTTCTGATGCAAATATAAATTTGAACTCCACAAGATTTCCATCCGGTATAAAATTAAATTCCAATATAGAAGCATCGTGCATCGTTCTGCCTGAGATCGCCGTTAAATCCTGATCACTCGCCTCATTTACCATTTCGTCCGATTTATTGGTATAGGTGTTCGGTCCCATGGCAGAGCTAATTTTTCCTGTAGATAAAAGAATTCCCTCGTCTATTGGGAATGTTGAAGTTCCTTTGCTGTAGTACCCTAATTGTCGGTCTCCGGCAGTAGAAGACCAGGTGTGGTCTACCCAGGTCCAGGTGTTGTTATTGTTTTTTCTGTAATAACCGTAACGAACATTGCTAATCGTTAAACAACCGGATGTTAGCACATTACGAACAAGCTGATCTGCATTATAACCATTGTAACCTGCAGAAGGATTAGCGACATCAATTGAACCGGCAACAGCTGCCAGTGCACTAACAGCTTCTGTTGTGGCTGCTGTTTTTGCTGTCTTAGAAGTTGTCTTATTGGAAGGAATAGTATTTCCAATCCTAACAGGGATTATTTCCTGAGCAACAATTGCGGAAGAATACATTACGAATCCTAAAATTAAAATTAAAAATGATTTTAAACTAATTTTAGAAAAGACATCGTGTTGAATGTTTTTGTGAAACGGGAAAATATACTTACCACTTTTAATGAAATTTCCCACTTCTTGTAGAGTAGTTTTAGTTTTCATATTTTAGGATTTTGTTTTTGAAGTACTTGTGATATTTTAACAGAATCAAAGTTATAACGTGTAATTACTTTTGATTTTTTTTCTCCGTAACTAACCTAAAAACTCGTTGAAGTGTATTTTTTTTGTTAAATAAGGGGGTGAAAAACACTTTTTTTTGCCATTTTCGACAAAAAAACAGAGGTTAATTTTTTATTTTATTTATTAAAAAGATAGTTTTTAAAACTGTTTAAATGGTTAATAATCAATTATTTGGTTAATTTTTTATGAATATGAAAAATATCGATTAACTGTTTAATTTAATAGATGAAGAACACTTTTTGTTAAATAAGGAAGTTTTCCTTTGTTAAGGATTTAAGATTTTTAGTTTTCGGTTCGTTGTTAAAAATTTTGTTGAAATGTTAACAGAAATAAAAAAAAGAGAAGGTTTAAGATTTCTTTTGTAAATTAGAAGTTCAATAAAAAACAACCTCTTTTAATGAGGTTTGTAAACCTTACTGCTTATGAAAAACCTAATTTTAATACGCCATGCAAAATCAAGTTGGGAAGCCCCGTTAAAAGATTTCGACAGACCTTTGATGAAAAAAGGCATTTTAGATGCACATGAAGTATCGGCTACTATTTCAAAATTTCTTCCTAAAACCTATATTATGTGGAGTAGTACTGCGGCGAGGGCTTTGGAAACGGCGCTTATTTTTGCGCAAAATATTTCTTATCCTATAGAAAGTATCGTATATAAAGACGACCTTTATACCTTTGATGACAAACAGCTCGAAAAAGTTATCAAATCATGTGATAATAGTTTCGAAAGCGTTATTCTTTTCGGACATAACGAGGCTATTACAAATTTTGTTAATAAATTTGGGGATGTTTTTATCGAAAATGTACCTACTTCAGGCTTTGTATCACTACAGTTTGATGCTGATAGTTGGAACACCATTAATAAAGGTAAAACTCATAAAACAATTTTCCCCAAAGATTTAAAATAAATATAGTGTACGAACAGAAATATATCGATAGAGAAAAAAGTTGGTTGGCGTTTAATGCAAGAGTACTTCAGGAAGCTGGAGATAATTCGGTTCCACTTTTAGACAGACTACGTTTTGTTGGAATTTTTTCAAACAATTTAGATGAATTTTTCAGGGTTCGCTACGCTGCAATTCGAAGATTAAGTCTTTCCGGGATTTCCGGAGAAAAATATTTGGGAGGAGTTTCGGCACACCAATTAATTAAAGACATTACCGAAATTGTTATTCAGCAGCAATCCGAAAGTTTGCGTATTTTAGGTAATATCGAAGCAGAGCTGGAAGCCGAAAATATCTTTATTATCAACGAAGATCAAATTACAAAAGATCAGGAGAGCTATCTGAAAGACTTTTTTGTGCAAAAATTAAGTCCTGAATTGGTGACCATCATCTTGAATGATCTGGCTGAATTTCCGGTTCTTAAAGATACCTTAGGATATTTGGCTGTGCGCCTGGAAATGAACACCAATAATGAAGTTCGTTATGCTGTTATTGAAATTCCAAAAACAATAAACAGATTTGTAGTTTTGCCGTCAGATGATGATAAGCAATATGTGATATTGATTGACGATGTGATTCGTTACAACCTGAAGAATATCTTTAATATTTTTGATTATAAAAGTGTCTCGGCGCACATGATCAAAATTACGCGTGATGCCCAGTTGGACATCGACAGTGATTTGAGTAAGAGTATGCTCGAAAAAATTGCAACATCTGTAAAAGACAGAAGAATAGGGGAGCCTGTTCGTTTTATTTACGATAATTTAATCGAAGAAGATACTTTGCGTTTCTTTTTGGATAAAATGAAAATTGTAGAAACCGATAGTATAATTCCGGGTGGACGTTATCACAACAGACGTGATTATATGAGTTTTCCTAATTTAGGAAGATATGATTTATTGTACAAGCCAAACGAACCTTTGCCAATTCCGGGTTTGAGTTTAGAAGGCAGTATTTTGGAAAAAATCAGTAAAAAAGATTATTTGCTGCATGCTCCATACCAGTCATTTTCTTATCTGACAAAATTTTTGCGTGAAGCTGCTTTAGATCCGAAAGTAACCAGTATAAAAATTACGTTATATCGTTTGGCAAAGAACTCACAGATTATCAGTTCTTTGATTAATGCAGCGAAAAATGGTAAAAAAGTAACCGTTCAAATCGAGCTTCAGGCACGATTTGATGAGGCATCTAATATTTCCTACGCCGAGCAAATGCAGACAGAAGGAATTGATCTTATTTTTGGAATAAAAGGCTTAAAAGTACATAGCAAAATTTGTGTTATCGAAAGAGTAGAAGACAGTAAAACACGTCGCTACGGCTTTATATCAACCGGGAATTTTAACGAATCAACGGCCAAAATTTATACAGATGTAACTTTGTTTACCTGTCATCAGCAAATTTTGAAAGATATCTCTAAAATATTCGAATTTTTTGATATCAATTACAGAGTGCACCGATACAAACATTTAATTGTGTCCCCACATTATACCCGAACAAAATTTATCAAACTGATCGACCGTGAAATTCTGCATGCACTGGCTGGCAGAAAAACACATATAAAATTAAAAATGAACAGTTTATCTGATTTTAAAATGATTGATAAATTGTACGAAGCCAGTAATGCAGGAGTTAAAATTCAGCTTCAGGTAAGAGGAATTTGTTCTTTGATCCCGGGAATTCCGGGTATGAGTGAAAACATTGAAGCTATAAGTATAGTCGACAATTATCTGGAACATTCAAGAGTTTATATTTTTGGAAATGCAGGATTAACAGAAGTGTATATTTCATCGGCCGATTTCATGACCCGAAACCTTGACGGAAGAGTTGAAGTTACCTGCCCAATTTATGATCTTGCAATAAAGAAAGAACTAGTAGACAATTTCAATATTGCATGGAAAGGGAATGTTAAAGTGAGATATCATTCCTATAAACTGGACAATAAGTATAAGCCTAGAAATCATCATGCTCCATTTAGAGCGCAGTTTGAAACTTATAAATATTATCAAAATAAAATAATGGTTCAGGAAGAAGTCGTATAACGTATCAATTAATAAAAACAATAAAACAAAATCATAAGTGAGCATGATTAATATAAGGAAATTTGCAGCGATAGATATTGGATCCAATGCCATGAGGCTACTGATATCAAATGTTGTAGAACAAGATGGAAAAGAACCGCAGTTTAACAAAAGTTCACTTGTTCGTGTGCCAATTCGTTTGGGACAAGATGCCTTTACCGTAGGAGAAATTTCAGCAGAGAATATAGATCGAATGGTAGATGCTATGAAAGCATTTAACCTTTTGATGAAAGTACATAAAGTAGAACGTTATATGGCGTTTGCAACTTCGGCGATGCGCGAGGCATATAATGCGAAGGAAGTTGTAGCTTTGATCAAGAAAAAAGCCGACATAAAAATCGAAATTATTGATGGTAAAAAAGAAGCTGCAATTATAGCTTCTACAGATTTACATCATTTACTAAAAACAGATGAAACTTATCTTTTTGTGGATGTAGGAGGAGGAAGTACCGAATTTACTTTGTTTTCTGATGGAAAAATGATCAATTCCAGATCTTTCAAAGCCGGAACCGTTCGTTTGTTAAATAATATGGTACACGATGTGGTCTGGGATGAAATCGAAAAATGGATCAAAACCAATACCGAAGATTATGAAGAAGTAACTTTGATCGGTTCGGGAGGAAACATCAATAAATTGTTTAAAATGTCTGGAAAACAGCAGGAAAAACCACTTTCATACATTTACATCAATTCACAATATGCTTTTTTGAACTCTTTAAGTTACGAGCAAAGAATCGCCGAGTTAGGTTTGAATTCAGATCGCGCCGACGTAATTATTCATGCCACCAGAATTTATCTGAATGCCATGAAATGGAGTGGTGCACGCCAGATTTATGTTCCAAAAATTGGACTTTCAGATGGAATCGTAAAAGCAATGTATTACGGTAAAATTTAGGGATATCAACTAATTTTTTTGCCACGACCCGAGTGATAGCGAACAGATAAAGCATTTTCACGAATTTTCACCCAAAATAAATTCGTGGAAATTTGTGGCGTTTTTTTATTAATACTAAAATTGATTTTCAATGAATAAAACCAGACTTGAGGCTTTTAGTGATGGTGTTTTGGCTATCATTATAACCATTATGATTTTAGAAATTAAAGTACCGGCAGGTCATGAATTCGCCGATTTAAAACCGCTGATTCCTAAGTTTCTAAGTTATGTTCTGAGTTTTGTTTATGTTGGTATTTATTGGAACAATCACCATTATTTAATTCATAGTCTGGGTAAGGTTAATGGAAAAATTCTTTGGGCCAATTTGCATTTACTATTTTGGCTTTCCTTAATTCCTGTGGCAACCGGTTGGATGGGCGAACATAACTTTGCCAAAGCATCTATGGCTTTGTATGGTACTGTCTTATTGTTGTGTTCAATTGCATATTTTATTTTACAGCGCATTATAATTCTCAATGAAGGTGCAAATTCGACCCTGGCAAAAGCGATAGGGCGAGATGTAAAAGGGCATACTTCTTCAGTTTTGTACATTTTAGGAATTGTATTTTCGTTTTATAACGAATGGATTTCGGGGGCAGCTTATTTTATCGTTGCTTTATTATGGCTTATTCCGGACAAGAGAATAGAAAGGATTTTTGCTTCTAAAAATTAATTCATTTCAGGAATATCATGAAATCAGTTTTTCAGTCCATTAAGAATTTGCCGCAGGATGTATTAGATCAGTTAGATGATTTAATTACAGTCCGAAAACTTAAAAGAGGCGATTTTCTATTGAAAGAAGATCAGGTTTGTAATGAAATTGTTTTGATCAAAAAAGGAATTTTAAGATCATTCTTTTTTAATCACCAAGGCAATGAAATAACGAATTGTTTCGCTTTTGAAAATGAATTTATGGGTTCGTTTTCGAGTTTCATAACGCAAAAAGTTGCAGAAGAAAATATTCAGGCACTTACAGATACTGAAATCGAGGTGATACAAAAAGAGGGAATAGAGAAACTTTACAGCTCAAGTATTTACTGGCAGGAAGTAGGTCGTAAAATTGCCGAAATTGAATATGTTACGTTGCAAAAAAGAATGATTTCTTTTCAAAAACTGTCAGGAACCCAGCGTTATGAAGAGCTTTATCAAAATCATAAAAATTACATTCAACAAATTCCACTTCAATATTTGGCCTCTTATTTAGGTGTTACACCAAGGCATTTAAGCCGAATCCGGAAAGCAATTTTATAGGACATTTGTCCGGTTCCTATAAGGAGTTTCCTCGTTATTTTTGTTTCAAACAAATGTACTAATGAGGAAAAATATTTTAATAATTGGTGGAACAGGATTAGTAGGTAAAGTTATTTTACGCATCCTTAAAGGAAGGAATTTTGATTATAAGGTCTTTATCGGGAGCCGTAATCCAGGAAAAACCGGAAGTGCTTTAGTAGTAGATGTGAACAATCCTGACACCTTTACTGCAATTACAGATCATAAGATCGATTTGATTGTAATGTGCGCAAAAGATAGTAGTAATAAAATCTTGCAGTTTGCTATACAAAAAGGTCTGGATTATCTTGATATTACAAAACCGACTCCGGATTTAATGGCTGCATATGATTTTGCTAAAGTGAATAAACAAAAAAATGAAAGCCGGATCGTTTTTAGTTCGGGCTGGATGGGTGGAATTGTCAGTAGTTTGGTTGGTCTTGTTGAACCCGATACTTCTAAAATTAAGGAAACAAATCTGTATATTTATTATTCGATCAAAGATTTGGCCGGGAAAAGCTCTGCCCATTTTTTAGCGGAAAATGTGTGTAAGCCCTTTGTGGTTTATGAGAACGACAAATCTAAAAATGTCAGACATTTTTCTGACTCAGAAAATTTTAATTTTTCATTTGGAATAGGAAAACGACAAGTTTACAATCTTGATGTTCCGGATTTATTCATTTTAAATCAGATTGAAAAAATACCAACCGTTTCGGTTAAGATGACTTATAATTCTAAAATAGTTACGCGTTTCATGGGATATCTCCAAGGACTAAAAGTGTTTAATATCATGTCATTAAAAGAAAGGCAGCTTTTGTTTGGTTCGAGCGGAAAAGGAGATCAAACGATTTTTGAAGTCATAGTTAAAACTCAGAACAAAACAAAGCGCATCAGTTTACAGAGTTTAAAAGGTCAGGCAGAATTAACAGCATTTTCGGCAGTTTTGCATGTCGAAAGGCTATTGAGCGAAAGTGTCGCAGAAGGAATTTACTTTAGCCACCAAATACACTCACCTGCCGAAATTTATGAAGCGTTGACCAGTTACAGCACTATTAGTATTAATATAAGCTAATTGAATATGAAAAAGATTCTTATTATCAATGGTCACCCCAATCCGTCCAGTTTTAATTTTGCACTGGCAGAATCGTATCTCAAAGGAGTAATTGCGTCTAAAGCGGAAGTAGATACGATTACAATTGCGAAGCTCAACTTCAATCCGAATTTACAGTTTGGTTATCAAAAGCGCACCGAATTAGAGCCCGATTTGTTAGAGTCTTGGGAGAAAATAAAAAAAGCAGATCATTTAGTCTGGATTCATCCGGTTTGGTGGGGTGGATTGCCCGCGATTACAAAAGGTTTTATTGATCGGTTGTTTCTGCCGGGTATGGCTTTCCAGTACCGTGAAAACTCGGTTTGGTGGGATAAGTTGTTAAAAGGAAAAACGGCTCATATTATCACGACCTTAGATCAGCCTGGCTGGTACTACAGATTGTTTTATGCAAGACCGAGTGTCAATCAGTTGAGGAAGGCTACTTTAGAATTCTGTGGAATAAAACCTGTAAAGGTGAGTTATATTGGAATTATAAAGATAGCCGATGAATCACAAAGGAAAAAATGGTTGCAAAAAGTATATAATTTCGGGGTGCAGCATAAATAAAAACTAGGTGTGTAAATCCAATCCAAATGTAGTGCGTAAAAGGTCTATATTTGGGTTGATTTCCATCAGACGATTGTATCGGTCCTGATCGTTAAGACTGCGTTTAACTTCGATCGCTTCATTAACATTAACCTCAATTGTAATATCGTGATTGTGTAAATGTCCTTTTAGATGGCCTAAAAGGCCATGAATCTGACCTTCAAAATCTAGTTTAGAACCTTCATTTGGTAATTCAAAAGTAATAGTTGTGCCGTTTAACTTTGGGTCGTTGATCAACAATAACGACTGCATGATTTTGTGTCCTTTATCGCCTAGACGCTGTGCATATTTGTTCCATTGCACTAACATTTCAGTCTCTGTAAATTCTTCTGTAGGCATTACAGAAGTTGGTTTTACATAAGTTTTATTGGCCGCTTCTAATTCTTTTTTCTTGCGGATGCTTGATAAAGAAAAGGCAGAAACTTTTGGTTCTGTGCTTAATTCAGGTTTTGGAGCTGAAGCTGTTTCGTCGTTTTTTGAAGTTTCGGTTCCGGGTACAGTCGTTTGGGGAGTTTCTGTCTTTGGAGTTTTAACTTCAACGATAGAATATCCGCCATTTTTATAATAAGTGGGAGGAATTATGAATTGCTCAACTTTTTTTTTTCTCCATCAAAATTGATAGAGGCCAACTGCATTAGGCATAACTCGACTAAAAGGCGTTGGTTTTGACTTAGTTTGTACTTTAAATCACAGTCATTGGCAATGTCGATTCCTTTTAACAGAAAATCCTGCGAGCATTTTTGTGCCTGAACTCCATACATTTGCTGGGCTTGTTCACCTACTTCAAGTAAAGCGATCGTAGCAGGAGTTTTACTTACCAGTAAATCTCTGAAATGAGAAGCAAGTCCTGCAATAAAATGATGTCCGTCAAAACCTTTTGCGAGTATGTCGTTGTAGGCTAATAAAACATCCGGAATTTTATTTTCTAAAAGTAAATCGGTGATGCTAATGTAAGTTTCGTAATCTAGAACGTTTAGATTTTCGGTTACGGCCTGACGTGTTAAGTTAGTTCCGCAATACGAAACCACACGATCAAAAATAGATAAAGCGTCACGCATTGCACCATCAGCTTTTTGAGCGATAATGTGCAAAGCATCGTCTTCAAAATTGATTCCCTGACTTGCAGCAACATCTGCTAAATGTTCTTTAGCATCTTTTACCGTAATTCTTTTGAAATCAAAAATCTGACAACGAGATAAAATCGTTGGAATAATTTTGTGTTTCTCTGTGGTAGCCAGAATAAAAATGGCATGTTTTGGCGGTTCTTCCAATGTTTTAAGGAAAGCATTAAAAGCGGCCGAAGACAACATGTGAACCTCGTCAATAATATAAACTTTATATTGTCCGGTTTGTGGCGGGATTCGAACCTGATCGATCAGATTACGAATGTCATCAACAGAGTTGTTTGAAGCAGCATCTAACTCAAAAACGTTAAAAGCAAAATCTTCAGTAGGATCATCATATCCGGGCTGATTTATTTTTCGGGCCAGAATACGCGCGCAGGTTGTTTTACCAACACCACGTGGTCCCGTGAATAAAAGGGCAGAAGCAAGGTGATTGCTGTCTATAGCATTCAGCAAAGTGTTGGTAATGGCTTTTTGTCCCACTACATCCTTAAACGTCTGTGGGCGATACTTACGGGCCGATACTACAAATTGTTCCATGTTCTATTTTATTCGATAGCAAATATAGGCTGAAAATTGCCAAATCACAAATCTGAAATTGATAAATGTTGGAGTTGTTTTTGAGTGTTTTGAATATGAGAAAGTAACGTTTTAGAATTTGAATTTTAGTATTGAAGAAAATGCGAAGAAGTATTTTTTTGCTCTTCATTTTTAACTTTTCGTTATGAAACTGATTTCGACCTATTTGTCAGAATTCAGGTTTAAATTTATATTTTTGATGAAATCCTTTAAGGGAATCTAAAACCAATTAAAATTGCCGGATATGAAATTATTTTTATCGACTTTGCTTTTGGTTACCACATTTATTGTAAAATCTCAAACTACAGCTGCAGGCAGTCCGGTGTATCAATTGCGGATTTATGAGATTTTTGAAAGTAATAAAAATCAGTTCCATGAACGTTTTCGGGATCACGCAATGCGTATCATGAAGAAGTATAATTTTAAAATCACCTCCATCTGGGAATCAAAATCAGACAAAAAAACAGAATTTGTTTATTTTCTGGAATGGCCGGACGAAACTACTATGAAAAAAGCCTGGGAAGGTTTTAAAGCAGATCAGGAATGGATCGCGATTAAAAAAGAATTTACTGCAAAATATGGTGATGTAGTTGGGAATATTGAAGATCGGATTTTGACAAAGACGAATTATTCGCCAAAATGATCTCTGTACTTTTTTCAAGGTCAGTTTAGAGAGTTTATATCCCTAAATTTATAGAAACTACTATTTAGGCAGCTGTATGTTGTGGGTTCTGCTTAAAAGTATTTGAAACGCGCGTCTCGTTGGTAAGTTTAGCCGCAATCTCATTTTAACCCCTTAATTTTTATGAAAAACTATTTATTGGTAATCGCATTTGCATTTTTTTCGTTTACTCTTCAGGCGCAAACCGCTCAGGATTCGCTTGATATCAAACGTGTTGCTTTGGCTTATATCGAGGCACAGCATAATCCGAATCCTAAATTGATGGAAGGTGCTTTGCACCCCAGATTGGTAAAACGATCTGTTTTTAGAAGTAAAGCTGCTAAAAAAGATTATATCTCAGAATACTTTGCAGAGAACATGGTGATTCTGGCAGAGACTTACAATGCAAAAGGGGATAAGTTTCCGAAAAATCCAAGAAAAGAAGTGAAATTACTGGATGTCTCGGCACGAACAGCGTCTGTTAAATTGATTGCTGATGCCTGGATCGATTATATGCACATTGTAAAAACAAACGGAGAATGGAAGATTATAAATGTGCTTTGGCAATACAATGATGTAACGCAGCACGAGTAAATGATTAGATTTTTGTTTAGAGTAAAAATGATAAATTTGTTTTTACTCTAAACAAAAAACATAATTTTCTTATGAAACCAAGTGCCCTAGCCCTGATAGGAGCGGTATCCTTTTTCTTGCTCCTTTAGCAAGGAAAAGATAAAGCGGATAGCAGGATCTCGGCTCCTGGAGATTATCTTCCTTTGATACTTAAATCAGATAAAAACTTTACCGTTTCCTGATCGGAGTCGGCAGAGAAACCTGCGACATAAACTCCTTTTTTTCCTGATGTTGATTTGATTCCGTATACAACTGCCTCATCGCCCGGGTCTGAATTCCCTTCGTATCGATACACATGAACAATTTCAAATTTTTCAGGATTCTTTTTTATCAGGTCTGAGTTTAAGTTAAAATCAAACGTGAATCCTTTTTCATTCAATTGATCTAAAGCTTTTGAAACAGTTGCGTAGTGATACATTCTTGTCATGATAATTGAATTTTAAAATTATGGATTTTAAAGATAACCAATTTAAAATTAAATTGTTATGAAAATGGGCCGAAAATCTAAAATTTAAAATCATTATTCTTAGTAGATAAATCGCTACTTTTGCCCCGCAGACCGCCTTATCGTCGTTCCGATTTATCGGAAGGGAGGAAAGTCCGGACACCACAGAGAAGCATAGCGGGTAACACCCGTCGGCGTTAGTAATAGCGTAAGGACAAGTGCAACAGAAAGTATGTACAGGTAATGCTGTAGTGAAACCAGGTAAACTCTATGCGGTGAAATACCAAGTATATCAGCATTTAAGGGCTTCTCGTCCGTTGTTGAAGGGTAGGTAGCTTGAGTCCTGTAGTAATACAGGATCTAGATAAATGATAAGGCTCTGATTTATCAGAGACAGAATCCGGCTTATAGGTCTGCATTTTTTTTTATTTATGAAACTCTTTTATTCTTTTTTCATAAATGTGACCTCTTCAAAACAATAACACATAAAGTATATCGGATTTACTGTTGCGAAAGCATCGATTTTTTAAAATAAGTGAATTGCTTTTTTTAAAATTGATATTTAGGATTCAAAATTCACGTAATTTGTGATAACCCCTTTTTAATTAATTTATTATGAAAAAAAGAATTGGAATTTTAGGACTTGGTGGAGTGGGCGGTTATTTTGGCGGACTTTTAGCAAAGGCTTATCAGGAGTCTGAAGAGATTGAGATTGTTTTTATTGCACGCGGAACTACTCAGCAGACAATAGCCGAAAACGGACTAAAAATTGTAACCGACGATTCGGAAATGATTGTACATCCAAAATTGGTTTCAAATGATCCGAAAGAAATTGGTGAATTAGATTATTTAATTTGCGCAACAAAGACGTATGACATTGAGGAAAGTCTGCTTTCGCTTCAAAGTTGTATTGTTGCTAAAACGGTTATTCTTCCTTTGTATAATGGAGTTGATGCACCGGAACGCATTCAGAAAATATTTCCTCATAACGATATCTTGCACGGTTGTGTTTATATTATTTCGATGATTACTTTACCGGGAACAATTAGAAAAATGGGATTTTATGAAAAGTTATTTTTTGGTTCTAAAACGGTTTCTTCTTCAAAATTAGAAGAATTGCAGGAGATTCTTCAACAGGCGAAAATTGAAAGTTATTTGGTTGAGAATATCGAAGAAACAGTTTGGGAAAAGTTTATTTTTATTTCGGCACTAGCGTCGACGACTTCGTATCTGAATCAGCATATTGGTGAAATTTTAGATAATGCAGACGCTATGGCGGTCTATGTTGAATTGCTACATGAAATTGATGCAGTAGCTAAAGCAAAAGGGTTAAAGCTGCCGGAAGATATCGTAAATCAAACTATCGTTAAATTAGAAAAATCTCCTCGTGAAGCAACGTCCTCTATGCATAGAGATTTATTGGCGGGGAAGAACACCGAAGCAATTTCGCTGACTAAATTTGTGTTGAACGAAGGGATGAAGTATGGGGTAAAAACACCGCTTTATGAAAAAATTACTAACGTATTGCTTCCTGAGAATTTGTGATCCATTTTGTGCAGTGAACGAAGTAGGTTTTTCTGATGGTAAGAACGATGTTTAAGTAAGAAAAAGAATACTTTTTTAAAGTTTGTTTTTATTGTTTTTATCTTATTTTTGGCACAATTAATTTAACAATCAAAATGAAAAAAAAGTATCTGTTCTTATTTTTATCTTTTCTTATTATCAATGTGATTCAGGCGCAAGATGAAGCACCTTCAGTAGAAAAAAATCAATTCAAAATAAATATGATCTCTCCGGGATTCGTTTATGAGCATGGCTTTACGGCTAAAAATACCCTTTATTCAGAAATTAGCTTAGGAGTTGGTTACAGTTATAGCAGTTTCTATAACGAGTCAAACGTCTATTTTTCCCCGTTAATCAGTGAGCAATTTCGCCATTATTACAATTTAGAAAAGAGAACGAAAAAAGGAAAGAGAACAGCTCATAACTCGGCTAATTTTTTTGCTCTAAATGCCCAGTATAATTTCCGAACGGTTTCGACTAACGAGAGATATAGAGAGCGTGTACCATCAACAACCCTTGCGGTACTTTGGGGATTACAACGAACTTACAATCGAAAATTTAATATGGAATTTAATCTGGGGCCCGGCATAAATATTGATAAATACGATACCGAATTTGTTCCGGTAGCTAATTTTACATTAGGTTGGGTTATTGGAAAATAATCATAAGAATAGAAAAACCTTGATTCGTCAAGGTTTTTCTATTTTAAATTCCAGTCCAATATTTCGAGTGCTTTCAATGCTGATTTTTGGATCGGAATTAAAATATTTTCTAAGTCTGCTAATAAAAACATCCATACTTCGTCCTGAGAAATAATCATCTTTTTTCCAGACCGACATTAAAATTTGATCCCTCTTTAATAACTGGTTATGGTTGAGATATAGATACTCAATAAGAGAAGCTTCCATTTCTGTGAGCTGTTGGACGTGATTTTTATTGTTTAGGGTTAGTCTTTCATTATCAAAGATATAAGAACCAATTTCAATTATACTATTTCCGTTCAGGCTTCTCTTTTGTTCGATTCTTTTTAGAATATTCTGTAAACGCAAAACAAGTTCGTCGACTTCAAAAGGTTTTATGATATAGTCGTCTGCGCCTAGTTTTAATCCAATGATTTTGTCTTCTTTTAACTTTCTTGCTGTTAGAAAAATAAATGGAATTTCGGGGTCAATTGTAATTATTTTTTCAGCCAGTGAAAATCCGTCCAATTTTGGCATCATAACATCAAAAACGCAAATGTCAAAAGCCTGCTTTGCAAAATAGTCTAAAGCTATTTCTCCATTTTCTGCCCAGATTACTTCAAATTGATGCAGTTCTAAATATTGTTTCAAAATTGCCGCAAAATCAGAATCGTCTTCGGCTAAAAGTAATTTTTTCAAAATAAGGGTATTAAACTTTTAATAAAATAGTAAACTGAGTTCCTTTTCCTAAGTCACTCACAACGCTAACAGAGCCCTGATGCGCTTTTATAATTTGATCGACGTAATACAATCCTAATCCTAATCCTTTTGTATTATGAAGATTTCCCTGCTCAACGCGATAGAATTTTTCAAAAAGAAGCGATTGTTTGTTCTTTTCAATTCCTATTCCGTCATCTTCAACACTAATTGAAAATTGATTTTGGTTCAGATTTGTTTTTATTGTAATGGTGTTTGAACCATATTTTGCAGCATTTTCCAAGACATTCAAAAGAGCAGTAGTCAGATAAAATTTGTCCAGAACCAGATTGGTTTTCTGCGTATGAAAATTGGTTTTAATGTCGATTTTAGGATAGGTGATTTTAAAATCATTTACAATCGTAAGAAGGAATTCTTCGGTTTCTATTTTTTCTTTTTGCAATTCGATTCCGTTTTCAGCCAAAGAGTTCGCCATTACCTGATCAATCAAATTCTGTAAACGATTGTTCTGACGTGAAATTGTATTGACAATGGCATTAAAGTTCGCATCATTATCCCGGATGTCTTTTCGCTCTAATATCCTGGTCGAAATGCCTAAAGTCGTCAAAGGTGTTTTCAGTTCGTGTGTAATATTATTGATGAAATCGGTTTTAATATCGTTGGCTTTCTTTTGTTTGATTAAAGCTTTTATGGCAATGAAAAAAAGCGTGATAAGAGTTGCTATAGAAAGTAAAGACAAAATTAAAACGAAAGTCATTCGTCTTAAAATAATCATTTCCCAGTCTATTACTGAAACGTACATCGAATCCTCGGTTAGTAATTTGTAGCCCTTATTTTCAAAAGTTCCGTTAGTAGTTCCAACATAATTCCGTACTAGAAAGGCATGATTTAATGAGATAAGATTTCCGTATAGTTTGTTTTGGATAAAAGGTTTCTCAGAGAAAATGGTGTCTACTTTTTTGGCGTTTTGGTAAAGAACAAATTTATTCAGAACAATGGCAAAATCGATTTTTAAGTTGGGTAAATCTCTTTTGAATTTACGCTGGATTTTTTGTGTTAAAGCATCGCTGTATTCATTTCCGAGAATATAGTTTTTAATCTCAAACTTGCTGTTTTTCCCCTGAATGTAATTTTCGGATAATTGTTGGTAAAGTGCTTCTTTTTTTGCAACGATTACCGAATCTATATCGCTGTAATCATTGGTGATCCCGGCAATTTTATTCTTGATTTCAGTATGAAACTGCGCTACTTTATAGTCATAAGTTGTTTTTACTAAATAGCATTGCACTGTCGATAAAACGATCAGAGCGAGGACAGAAAAGGCTATTAGTAAATTGATTCGTTGTTTCATGAATTGTTTTATTGATACGCTGATCACACAGATTGAACTGGTTTAGGCTGGTTTTATTCAGCTCGTTGTAATTGTTTTAACACATAGAAACATAGTTCTAAATACTGAGAAAGCCGTTTCACTTTAAATAAAACGCATAACACTATGCGAAAGAAATATATTTCTCTTTTATAACCTCTTTTAAAAATAGAAATCTATGTTTCTATGTGTTTTATAATTTTTTAATGACCGAGATGGGATTTATTTACTAAACAGGAGTAAATCCGTGGGCCATTCCCAATTCAAAAATAAAGCTTTTAAGAGACAATAGGCACATTAACCCTGCATTAACCTTCAATTAACTTTCGCAATTCTTTTTTAGAAGCATTTTTGCAGGACTACAATCTAAAATCAAATCCGAAATGAACATTAATTTACTGGTAAAACTTTTTTTAATTCTCTTTTTATTCTTGCTTTCTTTAGAGGGATATGCACAAAACGAAACCCCAAAAGACAGTCTTTCGAATGCATTAAATGAAGTTGTGATTGTCCAGGATAAAAAGGCGTTTACTAATACAAACGGAAATGTAAAAGTAGATGTTGCTAATTCTATTTATAATGCTATTCCGAATACAGTCGATTTACTGGCAAAATTACCAACCGTTCAGGTCAGTTCAGACAGAGAAAGTATTTCGGTTGTGGGTAGAGGAAACCCTCTAGTTTATATTGACAATCAAAAAGTAGGAATGAATGATCTTAATGCTTTGGCTGTAACCGATATTAAAACAATCGAAATCATTCAGAATCCATCTTCTAAATATGAAGCCGAAGGACGTTCCGTAATTTTGATTACCAGGAAGTTTAGTAAAAAAGACAGTTTTAGAACAGAGATTTCAGAGTTGGCTTCTTTTAAGAAAAAGTACAACAATTATCTTGGATTTAATACAAGTTTTAAAAAGAACAAATTGGAGTGGAAAGCCAATTTCAATTACAATCAATTACAACCCTGGGAAAATCACAGTATTGATTATCAAATTCCCAATGCCGAAATCACTTCTAAATATGATGTAACAGCTTACTCTGAAAAAAGGCAGTTTGTTTTTGGTGGCAGTTTGTTTTACAAGATAAATGAAGACGACTATTTTTCTATTAGTGTGAACAGTAAGCTTCAGAAAGATATTTTTCCTATTCATACCATAACCCATAATAAAAACAAAAGTGACGAAAATAACGTGATGACGTATAGTGATAATGATAGTAAAAAGAATTTTGTAAACTCATTTCTGAATTATATGAAAAAAATAAAGGTTATCGATGTACAGGTTTTTACGGGTTTGCAATGGTCTAATTTCGATCAGGGATTGTGGAGTCAGGTTAAAAATAATTATAATGACACCCAATTTGAATGGGCACAGCTTCGGGATCAAAAATTTAATGTGAATGTTTTTTCAGGTAGAATTGATGTGGAAAAGAAGTTTAAAAATGAAATGAAATTTGAAATAGGGGGTCTGTATTCATCTGCAAATTCCAAATCAGATTTTGATCTCTTTTATTATAAAAACAATGCAAACGAACTTAGTCATTATGATTTCAGGGAGCAAAATTTAGCGGGTTATAGCCAGTTCTCAGGAAAGATCAAGAAGGTTGAATTCTCTGTTGGAGTTCGGGTGGAAAATACAAATGTAGACGGAAAATTTAAAACAGATTTATCTCCTTTGATCGATAAAAATTACACTAATTTTTTCCCTAAAGCGCAATTTTCATTTCCAATAGACAGCCTGAAGAGTATTAGTGTTAATTACGCCAGAAGTATTTCGAGACCCAATTATTCTTCATTAAGTCAGGGAACTACTTATATTAATCCTTATTTTTTATATGCCCGAAATATTAATTTAGATCCTACGATTGTAAATGAAATTTCGTCTACTTTTCAATACCGTGATAAATCGATGAAGCTAACGTATTATCAAAATACAAATCCGGTTTATAATAGTTTTTTCTTTGATAAGGAACTAAATATAATGACTTTTAAGGATGTGAATTTCGAGAAAGAGTCCGCCTTGATTCTTGATTTTGAATTGCCTTTTACCTACAGATTCTGGACGACTACAAACTCGTTGGTTTTTGTTTCAGAGAAAATTGAAGACTCTTCGGCAGTATTCGGATCTTCAAAGCCTTATTTTTATTATTACTCCAATAATGAATTTAGGCTTCCAAAAGATTATATATTAGTGGTTGGTTTCAGGGCAATTACAAAACAATACAAAGGAGTTTTTGAAAGAAATGCTAGAGCGGTAGTAGATATGGCTGTTTCTAAAACGTTCTTTAAAAATTGGAGTTGTGCTCTTAATTTTAATAATGCATTTAAAAGTATAAAGGAAGAAGAAGTTTTTACGATTAACAATATCAGTTCAAAAGCAAGGTATTTGCTGGATGATCGGGAGATTTCAGTTTCAGTTCGATATTCTTTTGGGAAAGTGAAAGAATCGGAATTCAAAGGAAAAAGTATAGAGGAGAATTCAGATCGTATAAGATAAGATTGAGATACAGAATTGCCTTTCTGAGCGAAGTTTTAAACTTAAAAAGTCTTGGCTTCGCTCGATATGACAGTGTGAGTTTACAGAGAAAAAATTACCCTTCGTCTTCTTCTGTTATTTTGGTTGACAAATCGTCCGGTAATTCTTCGTCGTCATCGGTTGAGTTCAATTCGAAAAAACTAAAGAAAGATCCTCCGTAGCTTTTTTGAAAAGAAAAATTACTCAAATGATCCATTTTTGTATATTTTGAATGCTCGATAATCATCATACCGTCTTCATGAAGGAGTTCTTTTTCGAAAACCGTTACGACAATCTTTTCAAATGCAGTCTGATCTAATCCGTAAGGCGGATCGGCAAAAACAATATCGTAAGAAGTTTTACAGTTGTCCAGAAACTTGTAAACATCACTTTTAGTTGCAGCGATATCAAAATCGTATTCTGATGAAACCTGCTTGATAAATTTTACACATCCAAAATCACCATCTACAGAGGTAATTGGAGCGCTTCCGCGTGAAGCGAATTCAAAACTGATGTTGCCGGTTCCTGAAAACAAGTCCAGCACCTTTAAACCGTCAAAACTAAAATGGTTGTTCAAAACATTAAACAATGCTTCTTTGCTCATGTCGGTTGTCGGTCTTACAGGAAGGTTTTTTGGCGGAAAGATGCGGCGACCTTTGTATTTTCCTGAAATGATTCTCATGATTGGAATAGGATATAATGTTTTTGATTTTCGGCTGTTGTGAAGCTATTTCTTTGCTGTAAGGTGCTTACATCCAAAAAGGATATATGACGAATGTATTTGTATGCAACGGCATAATACAGATCGTTTTGGTCGATTGTGCCTAATAATTCAAGTTTGAAACTCTCTGGATTCAAACTCAATTGCTCGGCAGTAAAAAGCAAATAATAAATAAAATCTTCGGGTGTCTGGTATTCAAAGGAGTTGAACAGTAATAGTTTTTGATTTTGCACTACAATCACCTCAAAATGCCCATAATTAAAATTAACGACCATTTTTTTATCGTCATTGTTTCTTGAAGCATCCAGAATTTTTTCAACTAAAATACTGTTGGCATGTTTGTAGTCAAAAGCACCAAACTGATCGATGAAAAAATTGTTGATATTGACATACGGTATGTAAACCGCATTCATTTGATATTTTGAAATTTGATCGAAAGCAAAAAAATCAGTTTCAAAAACCTTTGTGTTGTATTGCAGATAACTTCCAAGGTAGTTCTCATCAAATAAAGCCGTTGGAACAAAGGTGGAAAGATTATTATTGTGAATTATCAAAACTTCGTCATAAGTTTCCTGTAGTTCCGGATGGTTTCTAAAAGCATCGCCAAACAGTTCTTCTATTTTGGTCGCTTTGTGAAACGTTTCAAAATGAATTTCTTTTAAAGAAGAGATGGTATTATTTAAAGTATCAAAACAACAAAATGACAATCCGGTCAAGGAAACCTGAATAGAAAGCTTTTTGTATTTTTTTGAAGTGATGTTAGTGTTTTGTAATGACATATTGATTTACAATTCGTTACCTGTTTTACAAGAAAGAATTTTAGGCGACCACAAACTTACAAATTAAAAAGGAACAATAATAATTGCAATTTCAAAAAACAATTTCACTTACATTTTAAAAGAAGGTTAAGAAAAGAATTTTTTTTTGAAAAAGGGAAGCCTTAATTTTCGGAATGAGTTGTAGAGGCGAAATTTTAAATTGGCATTGCCATTAAAAAAGACGAACTTTGTGCCTCAAACTTACCCTATGAATTCAGCATTGTTTTACGGCGTTTTGCAAAAAAGATTTCCTTTTGCTCCAACATACAAACAGGATATTTTTTTTCAAAAAATCGCTATTTTTTTGACCGAACCGGCTAACGATACCATTTTTGTATTGAAAGGATATGCAGGAACGGGAAAGACAACTGTGATTTCGACCATCGTAAACAATTTGGGCGATATCAATAAAAAGTTTGTTTTGCTGGCACCAACCGGACGTGCGGCAAAGGTAATTGCCAATTACTCGAATACGCCTGCATTTACCATTCATAAAAAAATATATTTTCCTAAGAAATCTTCGGGTGGGGGCGTGGCGTTCACCAAACAGCAAAACAAACATAAAAACACCATTTTTATCGTCGACGAGGCTTCGATGATTTCCGATAGTAATTCCGATTCCAAAATGTATGATAACGGATCGCTGCTGGATGATTTGATCTCGTATGTGTATTCAGGAACGAATTGTAAAATGATTCTTTTGGGAGATACTGCGCAGCTGCCTCCGGTTAATTTAGATATTAGTCCCGCTTTGGACACTCACACTTTAGGAATTCATTACGGTAAAGAAATTGAACATATCGAACTCGATGAGGTAATGCGTCAGGAGGAAAGTTCCGGAATTTTGTTTAACGCAACAGAATTAAGGGAGCTGCTGAAAGAGAGTTTTATTACCGAATTTAGATTTAATGTTAAAAGATTCAAAGACATTGTTCGGTTGACCGATGGATATGATATTCAGGATGCTATTAATTCGGCTTACAGTAATTATAGTATTGAAGATACTGCTTTTATTGTCCGTTCGAACAAAAGAGCTAATCAGTACAATGAACAAATTCGAACCAGAATTTTATTTAAAGAAAGCGAGCTGTCGGCAGGAGATTTTCTGATGGTGGTAAAGAACAATTACTTTTGGTTACAGGAAAAAGATGAAGCCGGATTTATTGCGAATGGTGATATTATTGAAGTTTTGGAACTTTTTGGTATCAAGGAGCTGTACGGATTTAATTTTGCAAAGGTAAAAATCAGAATGGTCGATTATCCGGATCAGAAGCCTTTTGAAACGGTATTGATCTTAGATACGATTAAAAGTGAATCTCCATCGTTAACTTATGAAGAGTCCAACCGTTTGTATGAGGAAGTAATGAAGGATTATGAAAACGAAACGACCAAGTATAAGAAGTTTCAAAAGGTAAAAGAGAACGAATATTTTAATGGTTTACAGGTGAAGTTTTCGTATGCTATAACCTGTCATAAATCACAGGGAGGTCAGTGGGATACGGTTTTTATCGAACAGCCGTATTTGCCTAACGGAATCGATCGCGATTATATCAGGTGGTTGTATACCGCTATGACACGTGCTAAAAATAAATTATATTTGATAGGATTTAAAGACGAGAGTTTTGAAGAATGATTAGTTGCCACGAATTTCACAAATTAGCACGAATTGTTTTAAAATCAATAAATTAGTGAAATTCGTGGCTAAAGAAAAATTAGCAAATGACAACACTAAACGATTTACATTCGATTTCGTCTACGTTTTCGAATACAGATAAAATGCCGGTTCTGTTTTTAGGACACGGAAGTCCTATGAATGCGATTGAAGAAAATCAGTTTGTGGCTGGTTTTCGTAATCTAGCGAAAACACTGCCGCAGCCCAATGCAATTTTGTGTATTTCGGCGCATTGGTTTACCAACGGAACCAAAGTGACTTCGATGCAAATGCCAAGAACGATTCATGATTTCGGTGGTTTTCCGCAAGCCCTTTTTGATGTTCAATATCCTGCGAAAGGAAGTCCGGAGTTGGCGCATGAAACTAAAAAAATATTAGAACCGGTTCCAGTAGATCTGGATGAGCACTGGGGATTGGACCACGGTGCCTGGAGTGTAATCAAACATTTATATCCTGAGGCAAATGTTCCGGTGATTCAGTTGAGTATAGACTATACGAAGTCAGGACAGTATCATTTTGAATTGGCTCAAAAATTACAATCCTTACGTCATAAAGGTGTTCTAATTATAGGAAGCGGAAATATTGTGCATAATTTACGAATGGTCGATTTCAGGAATTTTGATAAAGATAATTATGGTTATGATTGGGCAATTGAAGCACGCGAAACAATCAATTCGTATTTGCTGGAAGATAATTTTCAGCCTTTGATTGACTTCGAAAAAATGAATAAAGCAGTTCAACTGGCGATTCCTACGCCAGACCATTATCTACCATTACTTTACACTTTGGGATTAAAAGAAAAATCGGAAGAACTCAGCTTGTTTAATGATAAACTATTAGCTGGTTCTTTGAGTATGACCTCAGTCAAAATAATGTAATACTACTTTAGGGAGGCTAAAGGGAGTGCTATTGCACAGAGATTCACGCTGATTTTAGGAGATTGAACTGATTCAAATTCGTTCGAAATCCTGCAAAGAAAATCTGCGTGAGAAAAATTAAGTCCCCTGCAAAAAAAAACTTTGTGAGTCTCTGTGAAAACTTTGTGAATCTCTGTGGAATAAAGTAATAGCATTATTTTTCCTCTTCTAAGTTGTAAGCATAGAGATAGCCATCGGCGCTTCCAAAATACACCGTTTTGTTACTGATAAATGGAGAAGAAACAATAGCTCCCAGTTTATAAAAATCATCCATTACCTTTTTGCAATTGTCATACAGCGAAAGATCTGCATTACGGCCGGTGTAGGAAAAATCTAAAAGGTCGTTTTTTAATGTAGAAGTGGCCAATTGTTTGCGATTTTCGGTGCTTACGACTTTAGATTTTCCCCCGTTAGAAAGTAAATCCAGACTGAAGAAATTTCCGGTAAAATCGCCAAAATAAACGGTATTACCTGATATGCCAGGCGATCCATAAACATAGCCATTAGTTTTATAGCGGTATTTTTCGGCACCCGTTTTGGCGTCCAGAGCCAATAAAGCATAAGTATCTGAAGTTCCTACATACACGGTGTTGTTCTGGATAACAGCCGTGCTTAAAAACCAGGAATTTTCGGCATCGTATTTCCAGAGTAATTTTCCAGTTTCGGCATCTAAAGCGAAGAAGTAAGGCTCTCTGGCTCCAAAATAAACCTTCCCGTCGGCAACAGCAACAGCGGATTGGATTCCTTTAAAACCCGGTTTTGTTCCGGTTGTAAAACGCCAGACTTCCTTACCGGTTTCGATATTTAGCGCATACAATACAGCATCCCAGCCACCAATATAAATTTTATCCTTATCGATTACCGGAGTTCCGTGTACAGGTTCATTGGTTTTGAACTTCCATTTTAAATCTCCGGTTTTAGCATCCAGTGAGTAAATGTTTCCGTCGCTGCTCCCAAACAGGACAACTGCCTTTTTTCCTTTTTCATAAACTACCGGAGATGATATATAAAAACTCCAGAGATCGTCCATATACTGTGTTGCAGGTTGCATCCCGAACCTGCCGTTTTCTCCCAGCCAGTGTTCACCGCCAGTTTTAAATTTCCAGATTAACTTGCCGTTTTGGGTATTTACGGCATAATAATTTCCGTCAAAACTTCCAAAGAAAACCGAGTTTCCATAAATGCCGGGAGTACTATGAATAGCTCCATTGGTTTTAAATTTCCATTTTGTTTTTCCTGATTTTTCTTCAATAGCATAGAGAAAACCGTCTTCGCTGCCTATATAAACAGTGCCGTCTTTTGCAATTGGAGAGGAGAAAATTTTACCATCAGTTTTGAATTTCCACTTTAGATCAGAAGTAGGTTGATAGCCTTGTCCGTCAAAAACACGATCGGTAAAAGCATTATTTATTTTGGTGTTTTTTTGGCCGAAGGCCGAAGGAATAAAAGTTAAGTTTAATAAAAGTAAGGGCAAAATCAGGTGTTTTTTCATAGTAGTTTTTTTCTCATAAATATAATGTATTTTTTAAATTACTGTTCTTCAGATTTATAAAATGCGGCAAGGAATATTTTTTTTAAACTTATTAATTCTGAATAGTTACATTTGTTTAGAAGTTTATAAAATAAAAATAAAATGAAGATAATAGCTGTAATTCCGGCGCGATATGCATCAACACGTTTTCCTGCTAAACTCATGCAGGATCTTGGAGGAAAATCGGTGATTTTAAGAACGTATGAAGCAACCGTTGCTACAAAATTGTTTGATGATGTATTTGTAGTAACAGACTCCGATTTAATTTATAATGAAATTGTAAATCAGGGCGGGAAAGCTATTATGAGTATCAAAGAACACGAATCCGGCAGTGATCGAATTGCAGAAGCTGTTGCGGGTCTTGATGTGGATATTGTTGTAAATGTACAGGGTGATGAGCCTTTTACCGAAGCCGGGCCTTTAGAACAGGTTTTATCTGTGTTTAAAGACGACAGAGAACGCAAAATAGATCTGGCATCTTTAATGCGTGAGATTACCGATGAAACGGAAATTAATAATCCGAATAATGTGAAAGTGGTAGTCGATCAGTCGCAGTTTGCATTGTATTTTTCACGATCAGTAATTCCATACCCGAGGGATAAAGATGTTGGGGTTCGTTATTTTCAGCATATCGGAATTTATGCGTTTAGAAAACAGGCTTTATTGGATTTTTACAGCTTGCCAATGAAATCTTTAGAAGCTTCTGAGAAACTAGAGCAACTACGCTATTTAGAGTTCGGAAAACGTATTAAAATGGTAGAAACGACACATGTCGGAATCGGAATTGATACTGCCGAGGATTTGGAGAAGGCAAGAGCTATTTTAAAGGATATTTGATTGAAGCAGGTTAATCGGGTAGCTTGTAAAATGTAAAATGTAAAATGTAAAATGTAAAATGTAAAATGTAAAATGTAAAATGTAAAATGTAAAATGTAAAATGTAAAATGTAAAATGTAAAATGTGAGATGTGAGATGTGAAACCCGAAACCTGAAACTAAATAAAAACTCCCCAAAAGAACAAAGTTTCATTTGGGGAGTTTTTTTATAGTAAACTAAAATCTTAGTATAAACTTGGATATTTAGAAGGGTTAACTTCGTGCATCATCGTGTAGACTTTCTCAAAGATATCTTCGGCAGAAGGTTTTGAGAAATAGTCACCATCAGTTCCATAAGCTGGTCTGTGTGCTTTTGCAGCAAGAGTTTGTGGTTTACTGTCCAAATGGTGGTAAGCATCCTGTTCTTCCAGAATTTGTTGTAAAATAAACGCTGAAGCTCCACCAGGAACATCTTCGTCAATAACTAACAAACGATTGGTTTTAGCGATACTTTTTACAATGTCTTTATTGATGTCAAACGGAAGAAGAGACTGAATATCGATTACCTCACAATCAATTCCTAAATCTAATAATTCAACCGCAGCCTGTTCTACCAGTCTTAAAGTCGACCCGTAAGAAACAAGTGTTATATCCGAACCTTCTTTTAAAGTTTCAACTACACCAATCGGTGTTTTGAATTCTCCAAAGTTTAGTGGTGTTTTTTCTTTTAAACGGTAACCGTTCAAACATTCGATTACTAAAGCCGGTTCATCACACTCTAAAAGGGCGTTGTAGAATCCTGCAGCCTGAGTCATGTTTCTTGGTACTAAAACGTGAATACCACGAATAGCGTTGATAATCATTCCCATTGGTGAACCTGAATGCCAGATACCTTCTAAACGGTGTCCGCGGGTTCTGATGATTAACGGCGCTTTTTGTTTTCCTACCGTTCTGTATTGTAATGTCGCCAAATCATCACTCATGATTTGGATGGCATATAGTAAATAATCTAAATATTGAATTTCAGCAATCGGGCGTAAACCTCTCAACGCCATTCCGATTCCCTGACCGATAATGGTCGCTTCACGGATTCCGATATCGGCAACACGAAGTTCTCCGTATTTTTCCTGCATACCTTCAAGCCCCTGATTTACATCGCCAATGTTTCCAACATCCTCACCAAAAATTAAAGTTTCCGGATATTTAGTAAACAAAGCATCGAAATTATCACGAAGGATCATTCTTCCGTCCAAATCTGCTTTCGCATTTTCGTCGTATTCCGGAAGTACTTTTTTAACAGAAGATACATTTAGCTCAGAATCAGAGTACAAGTGGCTGCTGAATCGTGGCTGCGTAATTTCAATATAATTGGTAATCCAGTTTGATAATAAAACTTTGCTGTTTGGAACTTCAATAAAACGCAATATTTTTCTTGCGATGGTAAGCATTTCCTTTTTTAAAGGTGATTTGATAGCGCTTAATTCCGAAATGTATTTTTGTATTCTTTCTTTATGGTTGATGCTTGCTTCAGCAATTTGACCTAATAAAGCCAAAAGGTTTTTCTGATCTTCGATAATTGGATTGATGAAAGAATTCCAGGCCTCTTTTTTAGCTTCCAGGACTTCTTTTTTCAAATCAAAATCAATTTCAGCCAATTCTTCAGGTGACGCAATATTGATGGCAATCATCCATAAGCGCATCTGACGAATACAGTCAAAATCTTTTTCCCAAGCCAGTCTTTCTGCGTTTTTGTAACGCTCGTGTGAACCTGAAGTAGAATGTCCTTGTGGTTGCGTTAATTCGTTTACGTGAATTAAAACGGGAATATGTTCTTCACGTGCAATAGCACCGGCTCTTTCGTAAGTCGAAACCAGTTCGGCATAATCCCAGCCTTTAACTCTGAAAATTTCGTAACCTTTAGCATCTTCATCGCGTTGGTATCCTTTTAAAATCTCAGAGATATTTTCTTTCGTAGTCTGATGTCTGGCGTGAACCGAAATTCCGTATTCATCATCCCAAACGCTCATTACCATCGGAACCTGCAGTACACCTGCAGCGTTTATAGTTTCAAAAAACAAGCCTTCAGAAGTACTTGCGTTTCCTATAGTTCCCCAGGCAACTTCATTTCCGTCTACTGTAAATTTGTCTTTAACAGTAATTCCGTCAACATTTCTGTAGATTTTTGAAGCCTGTGCCAATCCCAATAATCTTGGCATTTGTCCGGCAGTAGGAGATATATCGGCACTTGAATTTTTCTGTTTTGTTAAATCTTTCCAGGAACCGTCTTCATTTAAACTATGAGTTACGAAGTGGCCGCCCATTTGTCTTCCGGCAGACATTGGATCAAAATCTAAATCGGTATGGCCATACAAACCTGCGAAAAACTGCTTTGGAGTCAATTCGCCAATGGCCATCATAAAAGTCTGATCGCGGTAGTATCCGGAACGAAAATCTCCGTTTTTGAAGGCTTTTGCCATTGCAAGTTGTGGGACTTCTTTACCGTCTCCAAATATTCCAAATTTAGCTTTCCCTGTCAATACCTCTTTACGTCCTAAAAGACTACATTCGCGGCTGGTAACCGCAATTTTGTAATCGTTCATTACTTCAGTCTTGAAATCTTCGAAAGTAAGTGTAGTATTATTTTTTTCTTTAATCATAATCTCAAATGGGTCATGTTACGCAACAAAAATAATTAAAAAGTATTAATAATCATAATTCATTAAAGTAAATATAATTTAATTATCTGTAATTAAATTGCTAAAAGCGGGTGTCTTTTTTGTGTTATGCTTGGTGTTTTTGCTTTTTTTATATGAATAATGCATGTTTTTACAAGTAATTCATTCGATTAAAGCCATTTTCTAGTGAAAAGATTAAGTAATGTTTTTGGTGAAAATGTGACGATAAATCGTATTTTTTCACTGTATTTATTTTGTGAAATCTCCCATCCGTTATTAGAATAAACCGGAAAGTACAATTCAAAATAATCCGGAACTAAATTTAACCGGATACCACTATCATATCTAAAATTTTCGCTTTGATGCTTGCTTCTCATTAAACCTACATCTCCATAAACCTCAATCCAGTTCCAGATAGCATAGCTCGCATTTAAGGTAGCCATCCATTGATTGGCATATCTTGGTGCTATTTTAGATTTAAAACCACCTTCGGCTATTATATATTGCTGACTGAAAATTCCAGTACTTTCTGATCTGCCGAAAAAATTGTAATCAAACATATAATCAGACGGTCGGTCTAAACCAAAACTAAAATAATCAGAGTTTGTTCGATTGTATAAAAAGCTTCCGGCGTACAATCTTAAATTTAGTTTGCGATTGTTTTCAAAAAGTCTTCTGTATTCAATTTCTGCAGCTACTTTTCCAAATTTTCCTGAGAACTGAACATCCGTCATAAAATTAAAATGATTTACCAGTTCCATTTTTGTATTAACGTAACGGGCATTAAAAACAGAATAATTTGGAGTGGAATTGTCTTTGATGTAAGTACTTGCTTCACGATTTACAATAACCTGTCTGAACATGATTAGTTGTTTTCGGTTATCTCTGAAATTTTCTTCACGGATTCTGAATTGTACCATCGGATTCAGTCTCAAATAGGCGGCATCAGGAGCGTAGTGGTAATAATTTTGGCTTATGGAATAGCGTACATTGTATAAAGTGCTGTTTCGGTAGTACTGATTCCAGGAAAATGAGGAAGAACCTGAAAAAGTTTTCGCATTAATGGAATAAGCCGGATCGATATCAAACGTAAAAGGTTTGTCTAAAATTGTTTTGTTGTGAAGACGCATACCGGGAGTCAGACCGTCGTAATAGTTATAATTTAGAGTTGGTATGTATAAAATTTGATTGTAATAAGGATCTTCGAGATCTTTGGCAAAATTAAATTTGATAGGACGATTAGTAATAACCAAACTTTTTATGGATCTCCAATTGTTTCTTTGGTTGTATTCCGGAACCTCATTGTCATAGTTGATGACAATTTTGTCGGCATTTTTTCTTTCAAAAATATAGGTTGAATCGGCTGTTTTAGGTTCAACCCATTCTTTAAAAACAACTTCATTTTTATTAATTCCATATATAGGTATCGGAGCATAGATACCGGTTCTGTTTTTAATTCGAAAGGCCACGGTGTCTTTCGTTCTCGAAACATGGGTGAACTTATAATCGATGATGTCACGTGAACCTATAATCGTATTGAAAAACCAGTCAATTTTTTTGGGACTTTTTTTGGTTAGTATTTTTTCTAAATCGTATCGGTTTGTCTGTTCCGTTTTGTTTAAATCGTAGAATTCCTGCACACTTTCGGGAACAATATTGTGATTTAAATAATCATCTAAATAACTAAGACTTAAGCCTGCACGATATTTACTCGCGATTTGTTCGTTAAATTTTATTAAAGTGTTTTTTGGATCTCCTAACGGCTGATCCAGATTTTTACGGGCCATAAGCATATAGTAATAACTGTATTGCTCGTTGAAAGTAAGGCTTGTGATGTTAAAACCAGAAAAGAGTTTCATGTCAGAAAGCCTTCCCAGCATTTTCTGATCCAGATGGTTTTCTTCGATGTACTTCATCATCGCATAAATTTGAATACCGTCATAAACCCAGTTGTCTTTTCTGGGGTCCAGACGCAGACTGTTTTTAAGATAGTTATTCAGATAAGTTTTCAGGAATGTGATTTCAAAAACAAATTCGTCTGAAAACGGACTAATGAACGAAGGCAGCTGGTTCAATCCGTAGAATGGATTTCGATCGTAATCTACCTGAGAAACAGTGATTCTTTGATGTGGATATTTTCCAATAAAAGAGTTAGCAAAAGTAACTACTTTATTGATGATAATGGCACTTTGAATATCGGTCAGTCTCTTGTTTGTAAGATTTGTAAGTACCTGAAGCGAGCCATTTTCGTAGTTTTTGAAACTATTTTGCTTTTCGATAAACAAAGTGAAATCATTTCTATTTTTCCCTGTAAGCACATAAGTTTTAAAAGATGAGCTTGCATTGCCTTCTGAAATCTGATTCAAATCAGAAGTTACATAGTACTGTTGTGGTACTTTTATTTCAATTTCGTAATCTGTACCAGCATTGGCAATATCATCTAAATTGAAATTGTTGTATTTCATAAAACGATGATTTTCAAAACGAGCCGGGCTTAAAAACCAGTCTTTTAAATTCATACCACCATTTTGATCAAAACCATAACGGGTGAATTTATCACTCGGTATTTTGGCGATATAAATTAAATGCAAATCGATTTTTTCTCCTGGACGCAATTTACGATTTAGTTTTACTACAATATAATCCGGATTTTTCGCTGTTCGTTCCCATTCAAGTACAGCGTTGTCTGAATCGGTTAAACTTAAAACAGTTGTACTTCCTCTTTCTGTAGTTTTTGCTAAATGAAAACCTCTGTAAAATTCGTCGGAAAATCGTCGGGCTAATGGCGTATTTTTATCGGAAAAAGCATTGTTCCAATCGTTAAGGACAATTGAAATCAAAGAATCATTTGAAGTGTTGTAATAGGTGATGTCTTGTTTTATGTTCAGGGTTTTGAGCTCAAGATTAACGGCGACCTCCATCTTAGACTGATGTTGTGCGTATTGTTTTATCGAGCCGAATAAAACGAAAATATAGAATATGATTTTATAAAATGATTTCAAGGATAGAGTAAATAATTTAAATTGTAAATAAACTCAAGCGTAAATAATGATTTTGGTTTTTTGTAAAAATAGTATAAAAAAAGCTGTTTAAAAAACAGCTTTTAATTTTTGTAGTATTTTATTTAATGTAATTTTATGGACGATATGAATTTCTCTTGTTTTCTGCCTGTTCAGCAGGAAACTTAAATTTGTATATCACTTCTAAAATTGATGATTGTATTAAAAATTTGGACTTAAATCGTATTTTTTGTAGAATTTGTCTAATACATCAACTACTTCATCTTCAGTGTCTACAATCTTGAATAAGTTTAAATCTTCAGGGCTTACTGTATGCATTTTTTCAACAAGTACAGTTTTGACCCATTCGATTAATCCTGACCAAAATTCAACTCCAACTAATATAATCGGGAATTTTCCAATTTTCTTAGTTTGGATCAAAGTGATGGCTTCAAACATTTCGTCAAGAGTTCCAAAACCTCCAGGCATTACTACAAAACCTTGTGAATATTTAACAAACATTACTTTTCTCACAAAGAAATAATCGAAATTCAGGTTTTTGTCGTGATCAATATAAGGATTGAAATGCTGCTCAAAAGGCAATTCGATATTTAGTCCAACGGAAGTTCCGCCTCCTAGATGTGCTCCTTTGTTTCCAGCTTCCATGATTCCGGGACCACCTCCTGTGATTACTCCGTAACCTGCTTTACTGATTTTATAAGCTATTTTCTCTGCTAATAGATAATACTTGTCGTCTGGTTTTGTTCTTGCTGATCCAAAAATAGAGACACATGGGCCAATACGTCCCATACTTTCATATCCGTTTACAAATTCAGCCATGATTTTAAAAATCGCCCAGCTGTCGTTGGTCCTGATTTCATTCCACGTTTTTTGTTTTAAACGGTCCTGAATTACTTTATCCTCATCATTATCAAAATCTTCTAATCTCATTTTAGGTATTTTAATTATTTATATTTTTATTTCTAGCTGTGTCGTTTTAAATGGTCATTCTAAGCATAGTCGAAGGAAGGAGCTCTTTCCCGCTGTCCACTATATCTTTTGTGCCGAACTCCCGTCACAAAAGGATGCCGTTTCCATCGGGGCTAGGGCATCAGTTTTCGATTTAATCAATGTTTTTTTTTGCCCAAAAAAGCGTTGCCAAAGTTTAAAATTTTGACAAAAAGGCCAGCTAAATTAAGGCTTTTTTTGCGAATTGGAGCAAAAATGAGGATTTATTAATTTAAATATTGCATCCGAATAAAAGAGGGTAGCGGGTTACTGTTCATTATCAATGCATTAAGGGTGTTTTGCAAAAATGTTTTGTTTTGTGCCAATCGATTTGAATCTGTACTTGCAATATGTGCCGTTCCTCCGGAACTTATTTTGGTATCGTTTTATTTTCAACGGATTAAAATCCGTTGCTACAAAATCTATCGTTCCTTCGGAACTTGATAATGTGGTTGTTTTATTGATAACGGATTTTATTCCATCGTATAAAACAGATGTAATCATTAAAGAGCCGTTGGCTCGGCCAATATTGTAGTGACGGATTTTAATCCGTCATATAAATGGATGTAGTAATAAAAAGAGCCATAGGCTCGACCAATATTTTTTTTAATTTAATTTCAGAACGAAACGAAATTCATTGTCGAAATTTAAAATTGTTGCGAAATGTGCCGTTCCTCTGAAACTTATTTTGGGACCGTTTTATTTTCAACGGATTAAAATCCGTTGCTACAAAATCTATCGTTCCTTTGGAACTTAATCATATGGTTGGTTTATTGATAACGGATTTTATTTCATCGTATAAAACAGATGTAATCATAAAAGAGCCGTAGGCTCGACTAATCTTGTAGCGATGGGTTTTAATCCGTCATATAAAATGGACATAATAATAAAAAGAGCCTTAGGCTCGACTTATATTCTTTCCTTGATTTAATTCCAAAAAGAGACAAAATTCATTGCCAAAGTTTAAAACCTTGGCAATGATAATTTTATTCTAGTTCTTTCTTTAAAAACTTAGCGGTGTAACTTTTTTTGCTTTTCGCAACTTCTTCCGGAGTTCCTTTGGCGATCAATTGTCCGCCGCCTTTTCCGCCTTCTGGACCAATATCGATAATATAGTCCGCAAGTTTAATAACGTCCATGTTATGTTCTATTACTAAAATTGTATTTCCTTTATCCACTAATTTATTAATGACATCCATTAAAACACGTATATCCTCAAAATGCAATCCTGTAGTAGGTTCATCCAGAATATAAAAGGTGTTTCCGGTATCTTTTTTGGATAACTCACTAGCCAGTTTGATACGCTGTGCTTCACCACCTGACAACGTTGTACTTTGCTGACCTAAGGTGATATAACCTAAACCAACATCCTGTATAGTTTTTACTTTTCTGTAAATCTTCGGAATGTTCTCGAAAAACGGAACCGCTTCATCAACGGTCATATTTAAAACATCAGATATAGACTTTCCTTTGTATCGAATCTCCAGTGTTTCTCTGTTAAAACGTTTGCCCTGACAGGTTTCACATTCTACATAAACATCAGGTAAGAAGTTCATCTCGATGGTTCTCACGCCAGATCCTTCACAGGTTTCACAGCGTCCACCTTTTACGTTAAAACTAAATCGTCCTGCTTTATAACCTCGAATCATACTTTCGGAAGTCATAGTAAACAGGTTTCTGATTTCTGTAAAAACTTCGGTATAGGTTGCCGGATTCGAACGTGGTGTTCTTCCAATCGGACTTTGGTCGATGTCAATTACTTTATCGATATGTTCTAGGCCTTCAATTTTTTTGTAGGGTTGTGGTTTTTTAACACCATTAAAATAGTAAGCATTTAAAATAGGATAAAGCGTTTCGTTTATCAAAGTTGACTTTCCACTTCCGGAAACTCCAGTTACGCAGATCAGTTGTCCTAAAGGCAGTTCGATAGAAACATTTTTTAAGTTGTTTCCTGTTGCTCCCGTTAGTTTTAAGGACTTTCCATTTCCTTTGCGACGTTCCTTCGGAATCTCGAGTTTCATTTTACCATTCAGATATTGAGCAGTAATGGTGTTAGACCTTAATGTTTCGGCAGGAGTTCCAATGCTGATGATTTCTCCGCCATATTTACCGGCTTTCGGACCAATGTCAATCACATAATCGGCGGTTTCAATCATATCTTTATCATGTTCCACCACAATAACCGAGTTCCCAATATCGCGTAATTGTTCTAATGATTTAATTAGTTTTTCGTTGTCTCTTTGATGTAAACCAATACTTGGTTCGTCCAGAATATATAAAACTCCAACCAGTTGTGATCCAATTTGAGTTGCCAGACGTATACGTTGTGCTTCACCACCCGAAAGTGATTTTGAGCTTCGGCTTAATGCTAGATAATTCAGGCCAACATTCATTAGGAAGTTTAAACGGTCTTTGATTTCTTTAACCACTTCCGAAGCGATCAAAAGTTGTTTGTCGGTTAAGTGAGTATTTAGATCCTGAAACCAGATTGTTAAATCAGAAATATCCATATCACATAGTTCGGTGATATTTTTATTGTTGATTTTGAAGAATAAAGCTTCTTTTTTCAAACGGGATCCTTCACAAACAGGGCAATTAACCTCGTCCATGAAATCTTTTGCCCAACGTTTGATAGTTGTTGAAGCACTTTCATCATATTGATTTTTAATAAAATGAGAGATACCTTCAAAATCTATTTTATAATCTCGGGTGACGCCAAGATCTTTTGAGTTTACCGTGAATTTATCTTTTCCGCCATGTAAAATAACAGTCATGGCCTCTTCCGGAATTTTCTCAATAGGGTCTGTTATCTTAAAACCATATTTCTCACCAATAACTTCTAATTGTTTAAAAATCCAGGATGATTTATATTCACCAAGTGGTGCGAATCCACCTGCTTTTATAGACAATTTAGGGTTTGGAATAATTTTTTTAATATTGATTTCATGTACAGTTCCCAAACCATTACAATGCGGACAAGCTCCTTTTGGGGAGTTGAAAGAAAATAAATTAGGTTCCGGATTTTGATACGAAATACCAGTTGAAGGACACATTAAATTTCTACTGAAATAACGCACTTCGTTAGTGTCCTGATCTAAAATCATCAAGACATTTTCACCGTGATGCATCGCTGTATTGATACTTTCGGCTAAACGTTTTTGATTGTCTTCAGTATTTTCAATCAGCATTCTGTCGACTACGATTTCGATGTCGTGTGTTTTGTAACGATCCAGTTTCATTCCGGAAACTAAATCCTGAATTTCACCATTGACACGTACTTTTAGGAAGCCTTGTTTGGTAATTTGTTGAAACAATTCAGCATAATGTCCTTTTCTGGCTTTAATTACCGGAGCCAGAATATTGATGCGCTTTCCATTAAAATCCTGAATGATTAAATCTTTAATTTGCTCGTCAGAATACGAAACCATTTTTTCGCCCGTGTTGTAACTATAAGCGTCGGCACCACGAGCGTAAAGAAGCCTTAGGAAATCGTAGATTTCGGTAATGGTTCCTACGGTAGAGCGTGGACTTTTACTGGTGGTTTTTTGTTCAATTGCAATTACGGGTGAAAGTCCGTCAATTTTATCTACATCGGGACGTTCTAAGCCGCCAAGGAACTGTCTGGCATAAGCCGAAAAAGTTTCTACATAACGACGCTGTCCTTCGGCATAAATGGTATCAAATGCTAAAGATGATTTTCCCGAGCCTGATAAACCGGTAATAACAACCAGTTTTTCACGCGGAATTGAAATGTCTATATTTTTTAGATTATGAACTCTTGCACCAAGAACTTCAATAGTATTGTCTTTTTCTAACATAAATTTGAGCAAAAAGCAAAGTTACCATTTTGATTTGTTCTTTTGATACTGGAGTGCAAAAGTTTATGTTACAAATAGTAACAAAAAACGCTAACCAAAGTTAGCGTTTTCTTTTTCGGGTAAGCATGTATTCTTCGATGGCTTCTTTGGTGGTGTACCAGTTTCGGCCTTCTTTATAAGCGTCTATTTTGCCTGTTCTGGCTAGTAAACTTACATATTCCTGACCGTATGGAGTTTCTGGTTCACTTACAATATCAGATATTTTCTGATAATCATAATCATTGCCGGGCATTGCACTTAGGTAGATATTTAAAGTACGTTCCAAAGCCTGACACATCAAAAGGGTTAGTTTTTGATAATTACCGTTATTAGCCTGATTGAGTGCTTCATAATATTTCTTTCGATCGTTTTTAAGAATAATGGCAGGCGGAAAACCACAACGCATTAGTAATAAATTCATACTCAAACGAACTGTACGCCCGTTTCCATCAAAAAAAGGATGAATCCAAACTAGTTTATGATGGTAAATCGTAGCCAGTTCAATATCGTTCAGTTCTAATGGATTTGTATTGATGAAATCGATTAGTTCATCAAGATAATCTGAAACTTTGTTTGCATTGGGAGGCATAAAATTAGCTCCGGAAATGCGGACACCTCCGTTGCGTAAACGACCGGCAAAATCATCTTCAATAGAACGTAAAATCAATCCGTGAATAGACAAAATATCGATGCTTCGAAGTTTGTACGTATCGTCTACAATTTGATATAGATAATCAATAGCTTTATCATGATTATGGGTTTCAAAATGTTCCCGAAGTGATTTTCCTTTGATGGTAATGCCTTCCTGGATGACCATTTGGGTTTCCCGCAAACTCATGGTGTTTCCCTCTATGCTGTTCGAGTTGTATGTCCATTCTAAAGATAAACTCTCTCGAATTTTATGCAAAGCAATATTGGGCAGTGGTCTGCTGTTTTGCAGATCAAGCCTTTTTTGATACAATCGATCAAATGTTGATTGAAATTCAGTTCTATATGTTAAGTCTATATTCCACATTACCCACCAAAGGTACTTCTTAATATCGGATAATCCAAAAAAATAACGTATCCGATATTAAGGCTATTCAATTGTCATAGAACGCAGCTTGGTTCTATAGGCTTCAAGTGCTATAGATTTGGAGATGAAGCCATAGTATTTTTCGTTTCGGATAACGGGAAGGAATGCTGTTTTTGATATTTCAAATTTGCTCATTACAATTTCCATACTGTCAGTAGAAGAAATGGTAGCTGCCGGTGTTTTCATGACGTCTTTAATTAAAGTGTACTTGACACGATAAGAGTTAAAAATAATCTCCCTTATATCGTTAAAATGAACAATACCAACAAGTTCTTTTTCATTGTTTACAACTGCAAAAACCACCTGGTTGGAGTGGGAAATAAGATCGACCAGTTTGCTTAAGTTTTCCTCTGGATGTACTGTTAGATAGTCACATTGAATAATGGTGTCGATATCTAAAGTTGATAAAATATTTGAATCTTTATTACTTGTAAAAGCGTGTCCTTTTTTAGCCAGACCTTTAACGTCTAGTGAATATTTTTCAAAACGTTTTGAAATTGCAAAACTGATTGATGATACAATCATCAGCGGAATCATTAAGCTGTAACCTCCCGTGATTTCAGCAATTAAGAAGATAGCGGTTAAAGGTGCATGAAACAATCCACTTAAAATTCCCGCCATTCCAACCATTGTAAAATTACTGATTGGCAGTTTTGATAAACCGATAAGGCTAATGAATTTAGAGAAAAAATAACCTAAATAAGATCCTAGAAATAAGGAAGGTGCAAAATTACCACCGTTTCCACCGCTACCAATAGTTAATGCCGAGGCAAAAACTTTGACCATCATGGTACATCCTACAAATAATAATAAAACCCACTGATTGTTTCTGAAATCTTCAAACAGGGTATTGTTTAATATTTTTCCGGGATCGGTTTCGGATAGTGTTTTTATACTTTCATAACCCTCTCCAAAGAGTGTTGGGAAAACAAAAATTAGTAAGGCCAATAACGAAGCTCCTATTAATGCTTTTTTGTAGGCTCCCATTTTTAGATTGGCAAAATAATGCTCAATTCTTTGAAAATTTCGGGCGTAATAAACGGCCATAAAACCGGTTAAAATTCCCAGAAGTACATAAAATGGAATATTATGATAATTAAATGCTTCCTGTTTTTTAAAGGATAATAAAATCGTTTCGTCCAAAACAATAGCCGAAACTAAAGCCCCTGTTGCGGCCGAAATCATGATAGGAGTAAAAGCTGAAATACTTACATCTACCAGCAAAACCTCAATTGCAAAAAGAACTCCGGCAATAGGAGCGTTAAAAGCAGCGGCAATTCCAGCTGCAACACCACAGCCAATCAGTAAAGTCCGGTCTTTATAAGGTAATCTGTAATTTTGAGCAAAATTTGACCCAAAAGCGGCTCCTGTAACCACAATGGGGCTTTCAAGACCCGCAGAACCTCCCAAACCAACCGTTAAGGAGCTGGTAACGATTTGGGCATACATTTGTTTTCTGGGAATAATACTCGCTTTTTTTGCAACAGCATACAATATTTGTGATGTTCCTTTTTCGATGCTACCGTTTAGAACTCTTTTGACAACAAAAACAGTAAGTACAATACCAATAATTGGAAGTATACTGTTAATAAAACTCAGTTTTAAAATTCCATTGATATAAGTGGCGAATGAAAAAACACTATGTGCAAAAGTTTTTAAAACAATTACTGCCAGAGAGCAGGAGATACCAATTAAAACGCTTGACAGGAAAATAAATTGCTTTGGAGTCATTAACGATTGTCCTAAAGCGATAATGTTTTCTAGTTTTCTAAAATATTTTTTTAGCATGCTGTTTGTAAAAGGTTAGGGAGAATACAAATTTAGTCTATAATGTTTGAAAACTCACGAAAATAGAGAACTAATATTAAAAACCAACCGCTGTATCGTCTCCACGAAAATCAGCACCACCTTCAAGAGAATTGTTTGGAAGAACCAGGATACAGTCCAGCTTGCCAATTACAGGAGCATTTTTTTCATTGATCAGATAGTTTTTTGCTTTTAGTTTGTCAATTGTAACATTGCTAAAGGCATTAGGTTCAAATGTAATCAGATCCGGAAGCCATTGGTGGTGAAAACGGGGAGCATTTACAGCTTCCTGCATGCTTAAATTGTATTCGTATACATTTAAAATTGCCTGTAATACAGAAGTGATAATAGTCGATCCGCCCGGAGTACCTACCACCATAAACAGTTTTCCGTTTTTTTCGACAATCGTTGGAGTCATTGAGCTTAGCATTCTTTTTTGCGGTGCAATACTGTTGGCTTCATTTCCTACTAAACCAAACATATTAGGAGATCCGGGTTTTGCACTAAAATCGTCCATTTCATTGTTTAAAAAGAAACCCAGCTCGTCACAGTAATATTTAGATCCAAATGCGTCATTTATTGTGGTAGTTGCAGCTACAGCATTTCCTTGTGCATCAACGATAGAATAGTGAGTAGTTTCAGTACTTTCATTGTACGTTACTTTTCCTTCTTTTATTTCAGAGGATAAACTGGCTTTTTCGGTATTGAAACTCGACATTCTGTCTTTTAAATACGTATCAGATAGCAAAGCTTTCATTGGAATTTTTACAAAATCAGGGTCACCTAAAAACTGACTTCTGTCTGCATATGCTCTTCGCTCGGCTTCAACAATAACCTGAATGGATTCTACCGAATTATGTCCCATTTTGGATAAGTCATAAGGAGTAATCATTTTCATAATTTGAGCCAGACAAATTCCACCACTGCTTGGTGGTGCCATTGAAGTAATTTTTAATTCTTTATAGTCAAACTGTAGTGGTTTTCTCCATTTGGCCTCGTATTTCTCAAGGTCTTTAAGCGTTATGATACCGCCTTTTTTCTGAATATAATTTACTAAGGTTTTAGCAGTTTGACCTTTATAGAACTCATCTCTTCCATTCTTTTGAATGCGTTTTAAAGTACTGGCCAGAGCAGAATATTTGATCGTGTCGTTTTCTTTGAATTTTCCGGCCATAAGTGTATTCGGACCGTTCACTTTTACAATGGCGTCATGATAAGCTTCCAGTTGCTTTTGTTGTTTTAAGGTTACAATTACACCTTTTTCGGCAAGGGCAATAACAGGTTTTAATATTTCGGACATCGGAAGAGATCCTAGTTTTTTATGAACAGCGAAAACTCCGGCGACAGTTCCCGGAACTCCAATTGCTAAAGCTGTTTCGGTACTTTTTCCTTTAATGACATTTCCATCTTTATCCAGGAACATATCTTTTGTTGCAGCAAGAGGTGCTTTTTCGCGGTAATCCAGTGAGCCCACTTCGCCATTGGCTTTTCGGTAAACCATAAAACCACCACCGCCAATATTTCCTGCATATGGGAATGCAACAGCCAAAGCCAATTCAGTACCGACCATTGCGTCAAAGGCATTACCACCTTTTTTCATGATGTCTGCTCCAACTTTTGAAGCTTCTGCACGTGCCGAAACCACCATGGCTTTTGAAACGACAAGTCCGGTTGGCTTTATTGGGTTTTGCTGTGCGGTACAGCTAATGTAGATTAAGGTAACTAAGAAAGTTATTTTTTTCATGCTGATGTAAAATTAAAATGTAGTATTGGTGCTTTCTCTGTAAAAAGCGTTATTAAAGAGAAAGTAATTTTTGACTGGAATGGCTTTTTATATCTTCAAAAAAGAGTGTAAATTCACGCTCAAATTCCGGATAGAATTCGACTAGTTCTGCACTGGCAAATTGCATATTGGATTGGTTTTTCGACCTTCTTCGGTCCATCTGAGTTAAAATTTGGTGTATTCCTTCAACAGTCTGATAACTCAAAAGCCAGTTTTGTTTGATCATATAAGGCATTAAGTCTTGCGTCTTTTCTGTTAAAATGGGATAATTTTCATGCAAAGATCTGTAAAATCGGTTAACAAAACGATCCAATTTTTCATCAGAGTACTTTTCCCAGTTTTTTGCAAGGAAATGATCGTAAACAATGTCGACAATAACACCGGCATAATGATGGTATTTTTCATGTAAACGTTTGGTACTTTGCCTGAAAACATCATGCGAATCGGTATAGGTGTCTATAGATCGATGTAGAAGAATGCCTTTTTGAACATCTTCCGGAAAATGCTCAAACTGTTTTCCGCGAATTCCATCGGCCATAAAGTTGCCAATTTTGATCAGATCGTTTTCGCCGGAAAGATATATATGGGCTAGGAAATTCATTTGTTTAGGTCCTGAGGTTCTAAGAAACTAAGTTATTTTAGTAAAAGTATGAAAACTTTTTGACATCGTTTTAAGGAATGATAGATCACTTCGTATTTAAAATCTGAAAACTTAGAACCTTAGCAACTTAGAATCTTAGTAACTTTTCTATATTTGTGACAAAAAATAACCATAACTCACAAAAATGACTTTAATAAAATCAATTTCAGGAATAAGAGGAACAATCGGTGGAAAAGTAGGAGATAACCTGACTCCTGTTGATGCTGTGAAATTTGCATCGGCATATGGAACTTTTCTGAAAAACAATACATCAAAAGAAAAACTTACAGTAGTAATTGGTCGTGATGCCAGAATTTCGGGGCCAATGATTCATAACCTTGTAGTGAATACTTTAATAGGTTTAGGAATTAATGTAATTGATCTTGGGCTTTCTACTACACCAACTGTAGAGGTAGCTGTTCCTTTAGAAAAGGCAGATGGAGGAATCATTTTAACGGCTTCTCACAATCCAAAACAGTGGAATGCTTTAAAGCTGCTGAATGCAAAAGGTGAATTCTTAAGCGGAGAAGAAGGTGCTAAAATTCTTGAAATTGCCGAAGCAGAAGCTTTCGATTTCTCGGATGTTGACAGTTTAGGTGAAATTACCATAAATGACGCTTATATGGATATCCATATCGACGAGGTTTTAAACTTGCCTTTGGTAGACGTTGAAGCAGTAAAAGCTGCAAAGTTCAAAGTAGTTGTTGATGGAGTAAATTCTTCTGGCGGAATCATTATTCCAAAATTATTAGAATTAATGGGTGTTGAAGTTGTAAAATTATACTGCGAACCAAACGGGCATTTCCCTCATAACCCGGAACCTTTAAAAGAACATTTAACGGATATTGCTGAACTGGTTGTGAAAGAGAAAGCACATTTAGGAGTTGTTGTTGATCCGGACGTAGACCGTTTGGCATTTATCTCTGAAGATGGAGAAATGTTTGGAGAAGAATATACTTTGGTAGCTTGTGCGGATTATGTGTTGAGTAAAACTCCTGGAAATACAGTTTCAAATATGTCATCGTCACGTGCTTTGCGCGACGTAACCGTTGCTCATGGTGGGAAATACGAAGCAAGTGCTGTAGGTGAAGTAAACGTAGTAGCGTTAATGAAGAAAAACAATGCTATTATTGGAGGTGAAGGTAACGGTGGCATTATTTATCCGGAATCTCATTATGGAAGAGATAGTTTGGTAGGAGTGGCTTTGTTCCTGACGCATTTAGCAAATAAAAAAATGTCAGTTTCGGCATTACGAGCTTCTTACCCTGAATATTATATGAGTAAAAATAAAATTGAATTAACACCACAAATCGATGTTGATGCAATTTTGGAAGCCATGACCGAAAAATACAAAAACGAAGATATCAGTACAATTGATGGTGTGAAAATTGATTTTGCTACAGAATGGGTTCATTTAAGAAAATCAAACACAGAGCCAATTATCAGGATTTATACAGAAGCTCCTTCTCAGGAAAAAGCCGATGTATTGGCACTTCGAATTATTGATGAAATAAAAGCGATCGCAGGAATTTAATTCTTAAGTTTTGAAGCATAAAAAATGCCTCTTTTGAAATTTCGAAAGAGGCATTTTTATTTATGATTTTATCTGCAGTTTTGTTTTGTAGGTTTTTACTTGTATGTTTGCTTCATGTAAAAGATTAAAAAAAATATAGAAATGAATATTCAGGAAGAGTGGTTTACAAAAGGGAAAGAATATGCCCAAGAGGTAAACGAAATGGTAGATTTTGGTGAGAAAAACGGATGGGAAAATTGGGAAGGTGAAGATCCTGATGATATTCGGAATCATTTGGGTGAAGATGTTTTAAAGTTGTTAAGAAAAGCAAATTTAGAAGGCAGAGTTGACGAATTCAGATTAGAATTTCCTCCATCAAATATGCCTATTTTTGAATTTATAGAAAAACAATCTCAGGGTATTAATCAGCTTTTTTTTATTGATGACCAAAAGATTGTTTTTCTAATAGGAGCTCCTTATGAGAAAAGAAAAGCATATTTGTTGGATGGAGATAAAATTTCGGAACTGGATTCGGAAATCAGGGCTATTGGAAAATCGAAAAAAGGAAATGTTTTTGCTATTGCTTTAGATAATAAAATATCTCTCTTTAAAGATTGGAATGGCAAGTTTATTCGTGAATTTGTTTTGAATGATATTGCAAATGTGGGGATTACAGAATTGATTCCGTTTAATGACGGTTCAAAAGTACTTTTTGTAAGTGTAGAAGGAATTTATCTAATTTCCGAAAGCGAAGAAAAATTGATTCATCCAATTGATGATGAAGAGGATGGGGGAGTTCGTATTGATATGGAAAATGGGGCATTGTCTAATGATAATAAATATATTGTAGTTGGAGATCAAGGTAGAGATCATGCTATTTTGGATAATGAAGGAAATAAAATTAGTGAGATTGGCCCGCAGTCATCATATCCTCATTTTTGCCTTTTTTCAAAAGATGATGAACAATTAATTACAAATTCCTGTCATTTTTATAATGGAATCACCATTGGTGTTGACAGTGCTAAGTTAAAAGAAATCAAAATCGAAGCGTATACCGATAGTGACGACTATGTAGTAATTGATGATGAAATGAGGGTTTATTCGGGACTCGCAACTTCTGACTACTACATTCTGGGTGATGCTTATGGTTATATCAAAGCTTTCGATAAGAATGGACAGAAAATTTGGAGACATTATTTAGGCTCAACAATAAGTAGTATGACTATATCAGATGATGAAAAGACCCTTTGGGTTGGTTCTTGTTCAGGAATGTTGCACAAACTTCATTTAGGAAAAGGACATCGTGATGAACATACAATTGGAAATGGAAATCATTATGAAGAATTTAGACTTTTAATCTGGAAAGAGGAACCACAAATATGGAAATGGTAAAATTTCATTTTGATAAACAAAAAACACCTTTTTCATTTACGAAAAAGGTGTTTTTTATTTTGAAGACTCAAAAGTGAAAAGTGAAAGAGTATTTTAGGTTTGAACACCAAAAACTCACAATTCACATTTTACATCTCACATTTCATAAAAAAAAATTACTTTATCCTATGTTTCCATCTTTTGTGTGTCCATAAATAGAATTCAGGGGCTTCATAAATTTGTTTTTCTACTTCTCTTAAGTACTTTTCAGTAATGTCAAAGTTTTCGTAATCATTTGGATTATCGGCGATTGGTACAAAGGTAGCCTCATAATAACCTCTGGCTACTTTTTTTACTTTTACAAAAATAACACTTAGATCGTATTTTTTGGCCAGCATTTCGGCACCTGTATGCACTGGAACTTCGATTCCCATAAACTTCATCGAGTGAAAAATTCGATCCAGTTTTGGCGATTGATCGCTTGCTAAACCATACATACTTAAAATTCCATCACGTTGGTTTTGAGCCATTGTTGGAATTGCTTTTCTGGTTTCAACTAATTCGGTATCGTATTTAGAACGTATTTTTCGAACCAATTTATCAAAGTAGGGATTGGCCACTTTTTTATAGACTGCTATACCCTGAAAAGCAATTTTTGTGTTCATAGTTAAAAGCCATTCATAACTGGCGTAGTGCGCAGCTACCAGAATGGTGCTTTTACCTTTTTTTGCATACTCATTTACAAGATCAATATTTGTAGTCTTAAATCTTTTTTCCATTTCTTCAGGCGAAATGCTCATCGTTTTGATCATTTCCAGAAACATATCGCACATGTGGCTATAGAATTTCTTTTCGATTTCTTTTCGCTCAGCATCGTTTAAATGTGGTAAAGTAAGTTTTAAGTTTTCTCGAACTACTTTTTTGCGATAGCCTACGATTCTGTAAATCAGAAAACAGACCAAATCAGAAAACCAGTAAAATAATCGAAATGGGAGAATAGAGATAAGCCATAGAAAAGGATAGGCTATTATATAAACGAGAAATTGCATGTATTGTTTTTTTTACAAATATAAAGCAAAAATGAATTACGATCGATATTTTGGATTGATGCTAACATATGTTTAAGAATGACTATATTTACAATTCACATTAAATGTTTTTTATGAATACCATTTTGATTGGAATTATAGTTGCCAATGTTTTGATTAGTTACCAGGGTTTCAATAATCTTGCTTTTTTTAGAAAATATGAGTTTCATGTAGGAAGTATTCGCTCAGGAGAACAAATAAGAATGCTTTCATCTGGTTTTTTACACGCCGATATGATGCATTTGCTTTTTAATATGCTGACGCTTTGGTTTTTTGCTCCGGTGGTATTGCAATGGTTGGGTAATTTTTCTTTTTTGTTGATTTATTTCGGAAGTTTAATTTTCGGGAGTTTATTAACAATGTTGTTCCATAAAAACGATTATAGTTATAGAGCCGTAGGAGCATCGGGTGCGGTCACAGGAGTTTTGTACTCTGCGATATTGTTGCAGCCGGATATGATGTTGGGGATCTTTTTTGTCATACCAATGCCAGCTTATTTATTTGGAATTTTATATTTATTATATTCTATATACGGTATGAAGGCTAAAAATGATAATATCGGACATACAGCACATTTTGGAGGTGCTATTGGAGGATATTTGATAACTTTGATCAAAGAACCTTCCTTATTTGTAGATCATAGCATGATGGTGATATTGTTGGCAATCCCAATTTTGATCCTTTTCGTTATGGCCAAATTGGGAAAATTGTAACAATGGCACAACTTTTGAAAGGTCACTAATCAAATAATTTAAATATAACAAAAATGAAGAAAGTAGTATTATTTTTAACAATCATGTTTATGTCTATGTCGTACGCACAAGAAACCAAACAAATTCCTCAAATCAATGTAAGTGGAGAAGGAAAGATAAAAATAGCACCAGATCAGGTTTGTATTTCAGCTACGGTTGAGACAAAAGGGAATAATGCTAAAGATGTCAAAAAACAAAACGATGAAAAAATCGATGCTGTTTTGAAATTCATTAAAAAAATGAATGTTCCTGTTGCTGATTATAAAACAAAACAAGTTTCACTTAATCCGCAATACGATTACGAAAAAAAGAAAACAAATTATAATGCTACTCAGACTGTAGAAATTGTATTGAAAGATTTATCTAAATACGATGAAGTAATGGAAGGTTTAGTTCAGCAGGGAATCAATCGTTTAGATAACGTTACTTTTGAGTCTTCTAAACTAGCGCAATACCAATCAGAAGCTCGTAAATTAGCCATTAAAGATGCTAAGGCAAAGGCAGAAGATTATGTTTCAGTTTTAGGACAAAAAGTTGGTAAAGCTATTACAATCTCAGACAATTCTCAGGTGTACAATCCAAGACCAATGTATGCAGCTATGAAATCAATGGCTATGGATACTAACGGTGGTGCTGAAAACGAAACGCTTGCAATTGGCGAAATTGAAATTACAGCCAACGTAAGTGTAAGCTTTGTTCTAGAGTAGATCTAATAAAAAAATAAAGCTCAAATTACAAATCCCAAATTCCAATTTAAAAATGGAGTTTGGGATTTTTTGTTTTAACGACTCTTAGGTATTATAGCAAGATATTTTTTTGATGCCGAGAGTTTTGCAATTTAAAAAGGCTTTGCGGTAAGGGAAGCATTGCACAACCTGACACATTTACGAACCTATTTATTACTATCTATCGCTCTGAATGAGCCTTAGAAATAGCATAGTGCGAAGCACTATGAAAGGACATTGATAATGATTGTTTTGAGCCCTGAAAGGGGATAAGCCTAATCCCAAAGAAGAGAAATTGACTTATATTATGTTTTCCAAAGAGATTTTTTAATAAAAAAGATTTTGTTTGCTCTCGCTCTTTCAGGGTGCACCAGTCCTTGCTTTAATTCATAGTGCTTCGCACCATGTTAATGCTTTTAGGCTTTCAGCCCTTTTTTATGGCTATTTTCAGCTTTTTTCTATATCTCAAAATGCTAAGGGAACTCTGTTTGTGTTTTTACATAAAAGAGATTTTTCTCTGGTTATAGCTGTAATGAAGGTGCATCAACAAAATTCGCTTTCAATTCTTCAGGTAAATAAGGTCTGCCTCCTGTAGCAGGAATACAAGTCCCCGTAAATACTGCTGAAGCCATTATTTTTCCGTTTTTAATGATCGATTGTTTGAAATGTAAACGAGGCAATCCCTGAGCATCAGTATAAACAGCACAGTTGACGTCAAAATTATCGTCTTTTTTTAACGACCGGATAAATTTGATACTGTATTCAGATAAAACCATAAACACGCCGTTTTCTGCCTGTTGTACAAAATCAAAACCTAAAATATCTTTTATAAAGGCATGACGGCATTCTTCCATATAAAATGGGTAGTATAAGCCGTCCATAATGCCTTGTACGTCTATGTGTCCTTCTGCAACAGTGTAATTTTTTAAATATTCCATATATAATTAAAGTTAGAATGTGTTAAACGTATTTCCTTACAGTTTATTACGATGTAATTCTTGTTTTTTAGATAGTTTTCACGTAAAAATAGATCTAAAGTATAAACTTTTAGTTTAGAATAAGAGAATTCAAATCTGAAAGTGTACTACAATTTTCGATAGTACGAAGTGAAGTTGCCAGCATTTAAAATTTGAGCTTATTAATAGAAAAAGCATAAAGTTTTAGAACCAATTAAACCGCTGATTTTTAGTGTCTTTTTAAACGAAAAAACACACTTACATGTTTTGATTTTAATTGTAAGAATGAAGATTAATTGTGTTAAAAAGTAAGATTAGAGCAAAAAACAATAATATAATATCATTTGATAATAATATAACATAAAAATAACACTTGGGTTAGGGTTAGATTTGAAAGATAAATTTGTAACACAGGTCAAATATTTAGGTTTAAATCTTAATAAATTAAGATTTAAACTACATGTATTGCAAATAATTAACTAAAAAACAAAAAATATAACCAAAAACAAGTATTATGAAAAAGCAACTACTTTTATTAGTGTTGTGTTGTCTCTGGAGCGCCCAGGGAATTAGAGCACAAGACTTAATTGGGCCTTCGCACAGCTGTCGCACAAAGGAGGTCAATGAATTGCAATTGAAGAATCACCCCGGTTCTTTAAAAGAGAATAAAGCTTTTAATCTTTTTAGTAAAGAGTATGCTAAAAAGATGAGTACTAGAAAGAGTTCCGAAAATACGACCTACATCATACCGGTTGTCTTTCATGTGTACGGAACTTCATTCAACGGTAAATCGGTTACACTTCAAAAAATACAAGCTGCATTAAAAAATCTTAATGAGGATTTTAAGGGATTGAATGATGACTTTAATACAGTTGAGCCTTTTTTCCAGGCCAGAAGAGGAACTTTAAATATTGAGTTCAGGCTGGCACAAATCGATCCTAGCGGAAAATGTACTACGGGAGTAATTTTTGAAAGAAAGAAAAATGGATATGGTAACGGAGGCGGTTACGACAACCAGATTCAGGCAGATGCATGGGACAATTATAAGTACATGAACGTTTACATTCAAAACGATCTGTATGCCGATGGAGCGACCAATAATTCTGGGGTTTGTTGGTACCCGGATTCCTGGATGTCTGATAATAATTTGGCAAGATGTGTTTATAATGGTGCATATTTGGGAGAGAACACAAATAAAGAATTTGCATCAGTACTTACGCATGAGTTTGGACATTTTTTGAATTTGATTCACACTTTTGATGGTGGCTGTACTGGCACCGATGAGGTAGACGATACTCCAAAAGAAGATGGAAAACACTCCTTAGGCTGTGTACCGGGAACAAATTGTGACGGTGACAAAGTAAATATCGAAAATTATATGGGATATAATGCTGCGCAAGGATGCAGTAAAATGTTTACTCAAGGACAGGTGGTAAGAATGTTGGCCGCTTTACAGCATCCCGCAAGAAGAACATTATGGACGGCACAAAATTTAACTGCGACCGGTGTTAATACCACGGGAAGCAGTTTGGTTTCTGATATCACAAGTTTTAAAGAAGATATTGTTAATAACGGAACGATCTCTGGTAGTGCCAGTATTACCTTAAACGGAACTACATTTTCTAAGTCAAGCGGGACGCTAACTTCGGGGGTTGATTTTAATGCTAATTTACCGGCTGGTTTAAGCGCCGTAATTGTGATCAATAGTAGTAATCAGGCTACGGTTACTATTATTGGGACAGCAGTAAGCCATAAGGCAAGTAATACTACTATTGGCGGAATCACTTTGTTAGCTCCTGCTTTGACCGGAGGGGTGGGCGGTATGCTTTGCGATGGATTGAGCTGGAATTTTAAATTTAGAGATCCTTATGGTATTTTCTTTGTTGATATCCCTGATATGACGGTTACATCAACTTCTACATGGAAAGCTTTTTTGGTTGAAAAAGGAGATGATGTAAAGTATGGTGCCTGGAGATTTGCAGCCAATCATTTAAAAGTAGAAACTTATGGAAAAAGACTGGTAACTAATGCAGGAACAAATAATATTACACCTCTTGGTTTTAATACTGCAATTAATGCTAGCAGTAATTTTACAGGACCGGGAGCTTATCCAAATCAATTAGATATAAGAACGCCGTCTTATACAATTTGGGATGGAAAAACAGATTATTTTGGTTTTGAATACAGCGTTGATGGAGAAAAATGTTATGGATGGTTAAAGGCTGTTGTTAAGGCAGATGGTTCGGGATACAGTATTATAGAGTATGCTTATAATACACAACCGGGAGGAACAATCTACACCGGAATGACGGATAAAGTTGCTTTAAGTGTCTCTCCGGTTGTCCTTTTCGAAGCAGCGGCCAATAATGGAAGTCTTTCGCAAACTTCTTCTCTTAAGTTAACGACTAATAACGGAACTTTTGTTAAGAATTCTGGAGAACTAATTCCCGGAGTCGATTATACGATTAGTGGAGTTCCGGCAGGTTTGACGGCTAAGCTAAACGTGATTAGCAATACCGAAGTACAATTGGCTTTCACCGGAAATGCTGTTGCTCATTTAAAAGATAACAGTGCTTCAGTGGTGGTAACATTTTTAGATGCGTCTGTTACAGGTGGCACAGGAGGGTTGTCGAGTTCTGTTGCGTCTGTCAAAGTTAATTTCAGAGATCCTTACGCCATCGTACATGTAAAAGACGTGAATTATTCAGCAGATGCTGTAAATACCTGGAAATTCTTTAGAATTACAGCCGATGCGGATCAACAGGATTATGGCGTTTTTGTCGATAAAGGAGATCTTAAATTAGAAACCTATACCAAATCAATTGTCTGCGAGGGTAGCTCTTTAAATATGACTTTGATTGGAGCGAATCAATTGATCAATAGTAGCAGTAATTTTGTTGAAGGAGGCAGTTATCCTAATCTGCACAACTTAAGAAATGCTTCTTATAAATCATGGGATGGAAAAACCGGTTATATTGGTTTTACCTTTACAATTGCGGGAGAGGCTTGTTACGGCTGGTTTAAAGTAAAAGTAAATGCTAAAGGAACGTCTTATACTTTATTAGAATATGCCTATAACACTGAGCCTGGAGCGGGTATCAACACCGAAGATATTCCGGTAGATCTTTCGGTTCATTTGGCCAATACACCAGACGAGATCACCGAAAATGCTTTGAGTAATGATGGAAGCTTTGATACAAAAGTAACCATTCAGCTTACCACAAACGACGGCACTTTTACAAAAAGTTCAGGAAGTTTGGTTCAGGGAACAGATTTTAAGGTAACAGGATTACCTGCAGGTTTAACAGCTGAAATTGTGATACTAAATAGCACAACAGCAGAGTTAAGTTATACTGGTAAAGCAACGGCCAATGAAGCAACAAATTCAAGCACCGCAACCATTACTTTCCTGAATTCTGCAATTACCGGAGGAGCTGCTATTTTGGATAGTGATAATTTTACGACTAAGTTTAATTTTAAGAATGCTTATAAAATTGTTTATGTCGATTTACCAACTCCTTTTACCGTATCGGTTACTGGTTCGAAGTGGAATCCGTTTAATATTACAGCTGAGGCGGATAATGCAAGTTATGGTCTATTTGTGGAAGGCAGCGATTTAAAGTTGGAAACATATAATAAGGATTTGGTTTGTGAATCCGGAGGAAACAATATTTCCTATTTGGGCTATAACACTACCATTAACGGAACGAGCAATTGGAATGGAACAAGAGTTCCTACTTTAAGAAGTAGTTCGTATACGGCTTGGGACGGTAAAAAAGGGTACATCGGATTTAAATATACAAAAGACGCACATTCGTTTTATGGTTATTTTGAAACAACTGTAAGCGCAGACGGGGAGAGTTACACCATCGATAAATATGCTTATAATACAGCACCGGAAGGTTCTATCACAACTCCAGCTTTATTTGCTCATATTGCTAATGTACCGGCTGGCATTTCTGAAGATGTGTCCAGTAACAATGGTACTTTCAGTACTATCGTAGCATTGACAATCGATGGCGGAACTTTTGCAAAAAGCCAGGGCAATCTGGTTGAAGGTACTGATTATACTATAGCAGGTTTACCTTCAGGTTTGACAGCTAACATCAATATAACAAGTAGTACCACAGCGCAGGTAACTTATTCCGGTAAAGCGGTATCAAATGAAGTGCTAAATGCAGGCACAGTGACCGTTACGTTTTTAGATCCTGCCATTACAGGCGGAATTGCTAAACTGGATGTAGCTCATTTTACTACTAATTTTACTTATATCGATGCGTATAAAATTATTTATGTCGATTTGCCAGCTCCATTAACGGTAGCGGTTGGAGGTAGTACATGGAATTTTTTCAGAACTACAGCAGATGCTGATAATGCCGATTATGGATTGTATGTCGAGGGTAGTAGTCTAAAACTGGAAACATATAACAAAGATTTAGTTTGTGAAACCGGAGGTAACAATATTTCCTATTTGGGGTATAATACTACAATTGATGGAACTAGCAATTGGAACGGGACAAGAGTTCCTACTTTAAGAAGTGGTACTTATACAGCCTGGGATGGCAAAACGGGGTTCGTTGGTTTTAAATACACTAAAAGCGGAGTTGCCTATTATGGCTATTTTGAGGTGGTTGTCAATGCCGACGGTCAGAGTTATTCTATAGGTAAATATGCTTATAATACGGCTCCTAATGCTGCAATTACGACACCTTTCCAATTAGGTTCGGTGAAGCTGACCAATACTCCGGCTGTAATTGCTGAAGATAAATTAGCTAACGAAGGAACTTTTAATACTACAGTAGAAGTACAATTGACCACAAATGGAGGAACTTTTACAAAAAGTTCAGGAAATTTAGTTGAGGGAACAGATTTTACCGTAACAGGTTTGCCATCAGGATTAACCGCCCAGATCAGTGTCGTAAACAATACTACTGTTCAGGTTAGTTATAGAGGTAAGGCAGCTGCGCATGAAACTGCAAACACAACTACAGCGGCAATAACCTTTTTGGACGCAGCAATTACTGGGGGAGTGGCAGTTTTAGAATACAAATCGTTTACTACCGGATTTACTTTTACAAATGCTTATACCGTAGTTAAAGTAGATTTGCCAAGCCCTATTATAGTATCGGCTTTAAATCCTTTAGGATCCTTTAGGATTACGGCTGAGGCCGATGGAAATGAGACCGAATTTAAGCTACAGTATGGTGAAGATGGTTTGAAATTTTTGACCAATAACGGTTTAGTAAGTGAAACAGGAACAAGTTCAATTAGTTTCATTGGAACCAACCAGACAATTGGAGGAAGCAACAATTGGAATTTGTTGGGAGATGCAATGATTAGCAGTCCTGCTTACAATAACTGGAATGGAAAAACGGGATTCATAGGGTTTGCGTTTGTTAAAAATGGCATTTCTTATTATGGTTATTTTGAAGCGGCCGTAAGTACAGACGGGAAAAGTTTTGCAGTAATACGATATGCATATAGTGCAGGACCGCAGGCTTTAATTACAACACCTGCTACAGTTGATAGTTTTACTTTTCCTACTTTGGGAACTGTCGATTTTGAAACTAAAGTTAGCTATACCCAATATCCAAACCCGTTCAATGAGGCAATAAACATTAGCTCTGCTTCATTTTTAGGGAAAAAAGTACAAGTGTTTATTTATAATAATTTAGGGCAAAACATATTCACAAAATCATATGATGAGTCTGCTGATTCGATAACTATTGATGGCAGTAATTTCACCACTGGTTTCTACTTCTTAAAAGTGACAGTGGACGGTAAAGTTCAGTCAGTTAAAAAGATAATAAAATATTAAATTTTAACCCATTAGATGAAATCATTTGAAGTAAACTAAAATGCCTGGCTAATAAAGATACTGTCAAAGTAACAGATGCATTTTTGTCTATGATAAATATATTGAGCTTAAGAAATCAACTGTTTTGCTTTTAATCGGTTGGGGATTAGTTTTTATTTATTATCAATATTGGGGTACTCTATTAAAAAAAAACTTTTTGACCTAAAAAGAGGCTGTCAGATAAAAATTGACAGCCACTTTTTTTTAAGTAATAGACTCAAGGGGCTTTTATAATTTTAAACATTAAAGCCTCACTTATGAGAGTTCAGGTTTGGTTTATGATCCCTCGTACCAGCTAAATTTATCTTTTATAATAGAAGTTTTTTCCAGTTTCATATACTCCAGAAGAGAGGCGGAAACCGGAGAATGTTTTTTTCCTTTAAGCCATATTAAACTCCATGTAGTTTTAATGGGTAATCCTTTAAAAGGAATAATTTGCAGCTCCTGATTGTGTAACTCATTCTTAATTCCAATTAAAGGCATAATAGAACAACCTAATCCTGCAATTACTGCCTGTTTAACCGCTTCATTAGACGTAAGCTCCATTTTCTTGTCAATAACAATAGCATTTCGATCAATAAAACGCTCCATCGTTTGTCGGGTGCCGGATCCTTTTTCTCTAAAAATAAGAGGCATATTCTGGAGTACCTCATTCGAATTTTTGGTGTTTTTGAACTTCGTTTTAGTATTACTCACCAGATACAGCTTATTTTGAAGTAAATCTAATTTCTCAATATTCAAGTTTGAGGGAAGAATTGAAACCAAGGCAAAATCAACTTCATTTTTTTCCAGACTACTAATCACTTTACTTTTATTCGTCACATCCATCTGCAACTCAATTCCTGAATGCTCTTTCATAAAATCGGACAGAAAATATGGCATTACATATTTACCGGTCGAGACAACTGAGATTTTTAATTTTCCAGTCAATTGTCCCTTATAAGCCATTGTTTTGAAATTGATAGTCTCTACCTGATCTATTATTTTCTCTGCAATTTCTGCAATCTCCCTCCCAAAATCGGTAATACACAATCTTCGGCTCACCACCTCCGTCAACGGAATGTCAAATTGATCCTGAAGGTTTTTGAGCTGAATAGAAACTGCAGGCTGTGTCAAATGGAGTTCTTCTGCAGCTTTGGTAACACTTTGTGTCTGGACAACCTTTAAAAAAATATGAAGCTGATGCAATGTATAGTTCATAAAAATATTTAATGTATAGTATTACAAATATAAATAAAAATTTATAAACATAAAGAATCAACTTTGCCAGCGCTTAAGATCTGAATCTTTCTAAGAAAGGCTAGAAGTGCAAAAATCGCCTAATCTTAAAATTAGAACCAGACTTTTAAAAGAACAAATCATAAAAAAAAACAAATGGTTGAAAAAGAAAAATCAAAAAAAGTGAAACAAAAAGGATCTGTTTTTAAGATTCTGTTTTGCATAATCTGTCTGATTACAGCAATTATGGGGGCTGTATTATTTGAAAATCTATTATTCAGAAGACTCTCAGATGCCATAATCATCTTAGCGCTATTAAATCTTATTCGGTTATTATCCGGTAACAACATTATCAACTTAATTATCACACATGAAAAACACACAAAAAATTCAATTAATTAAAGGATCCTATTCTAACGAAGAAGCCAAAGAAATTTTATTCAACCTGATCAATGCGAAAATAAATTTTCACAACCTAAAAAACTTTAGTGACGACGAACGCTCCGGAAATCTTGATGAAATTAGTTTAAAGAGAATCACAGAACTTACCGAAAGTAAGGAGGTAATTTCAGAAGTTATAAACTACGCAACTAAAGAAAACTTAAAGATTACAATAGACAACGACATCTTTTTAACAGTCGAAGCTCAACAAACAGCAAAAGAAAATTAGTCCTGACAGTCAGAAGGGAAAATAAAAAAAATATGATAAGCAACGATATTGGACTCGCAGCCGAGATATTAAAAAATGAGGATGTAATCGGTTTTCCAACGGAAACTGTTTATGGTTTAGCCGGAAACATTTACAGTACCAAGGCTGTTCATAAAATATTCCGCATTAAACAAAGACCATTACACAATCCGCTGATTGTACATATCAAACAGATTGAAGATTTGGACACAGTAGCCATTGAAATACCTGAGCTAGCAAAAATCATGGCACACAAATTTTGGCCGGGTTCGCTCACTCTGCTATTAAAAAAACATCCTGACGTTCCTGAGCTCATCACAGCGGGGCACGAAACCGTTGCCGTTAGAATCCCTAATCATCCTGTAGCATTATCTCTGTTACATCAATTAGATTTTCCCGTGGCAGCTCCCAGTGCTAATCCATTTGGTTCTATTAGTCCAACTACTCCCGAGCATGTTGATGCCTATTTTAAAGACGAGCTCCCATTGGTTTTAAATGGAGAGACCTGTAAAGCCGGGATAGAATCTACTATTATTGGGTTTAAAGGAGAAAGTCTTGTGATCTATCGCTTGGGGGCAATTTCTAAAGAAGAAATAGAAAATGTTGCAGGGCCGGCAACGCTTTATAATAAAGAAGAAAATACTCCCGAAGCTCCAGGTATGCTCTCAAAACATTATGCGCCTAAAGTAGCTTTACATTTAACGGATAACCTTTCAGAATCAATTCGCAAATTTTCAGATAAAAAAATAGGATTGTTGGTATTTAGACAACATAGGGAAGATCAAAATAGTAAATACCAAATTGTTCTTTCTCCTACTGGTAGCCTGAAAGAAGCGGCTTCAAAATTATATGCAGCACTTCATGAATTAGATGCTATGGCACTAGACATTATAATCGCAGAACGTTTCCCGGATCACGATCTTGGGAAAACAATTAACGATCGACTTGAAAGAGCTTCAAAAAGATAAAGAATATGGGAGTTTCTGTATAATAAATCAGACAATAGTACTGCTTTGTCCACGGGGCAAAGCAGCAGTTACAGCAAAGAAAACACACCTAAAAGTTTAAAAAGTACAAACGTATGAATCTTAATTTATTACTTGAAAATTTAACCAATCCTGCACTGCTCTTTTTTGTATTAGGTATTATAGCGGCGTACTTAAAGAGTGATCTCGAAATTCCAAAGAACTCATCTAAATTCATTTCACTTTATTTACTATTTGCAATTGGTTTTAAAGGAGGGCAGGAGTTATCTCACGAAGCTTTTACAAATGAAATCCTCTGGTCAATGTTATTCGGAATTTTTATTTCGGGAATAATTCCGGTTTATACTTTTTTCATTCTTAGAAGAAAATTAAGCGTTTACGATGCCGGTGCTATTGCTGCGGCATATGGTTCTGTGAGTGCAGTTACTTTTGTTACGGCGGTCTCCTTTTTAGAGAGTCAACAATTAGCACTGCACGGTCATATGGTGGCAATTATGGCCTTAATGGAATCTCCGGCTATTATTATCGGGTTGGTTTTGATTTCTTTCTTCAATAAAGATAAATCCAGCTCTATTCAAAAACGTTCAGCATTAAAACATTCTCTAACTAACGGTAGTGTGCTGCTTATTCTGGGAAGTTTAGTGATTGGTTATCTGGCAAGCGAAAAGCAGGCACAGGGAATTGAACCTTTTACAAATGATTTATTTAAAGGATTTTTAGCTATATTTTTACTGGATATGGGAATAACAAGCGGACAAAAAATGAAATCCTTCTTTTCTTTCGGATGGTTCCCTTTTCTTTTTGCAATTTTGATCCCTTTACTTAACGGCTGTGTTTTTGCAGTATTGAGTTCGTTCGTAACCACAGATATAACCAATCGTTTTATCTTTGCTATATTGGCAGCAAGTGCTTCTTATATTGCGGTTCCTGCGGCAATGAAAATTACAGTTCCTCAGGCAAATCCCGGATTGTTTTTGCCAATGGCTCTCGCTGTCACTTTTCCTATCAATATAACAATAGGACTTCCGCTTTATTTTCTAATTGTGCAAAATTTTTAAAATTACCCTTCACTAGTTTATGGGAATTAAAGGGCAAACGAGTTAACCTGCTCTAAATAAGTGTTTTTACTTTTAAACGGTACGCATTATGTTTATATAGGTCTATAAAAAATGCTAACCCTTTAATTCCTTATACATTAAAGTTCTGTTTCTTGGTAGTACATTAACTTGAATGCTCTGATTTTACCTTTTGCAATATAGCTTCTTTTAATTCATTATTTTTAAAAGAGAAATAAAATAGGTAGTATTAAATTTAATGTTGATTGATTTCTTAGATTTGTATAGTATCATAAAACTAGCCGATCATGCCATTAATTGAACAATCAGAATATAATTTACCTTCGATTATTCATCGCAATAGGCATATTTCTACTATTTATGCTGCCTTGATTAAAAAGTATGATGTTCCCGAATATACAAGAGAGAAACATGAGCTAAGTGATGGAGATTTTATAAATATCGACTTTGTTATAAACGATTCTAAAAAAGCAGTCATCCTGTGCCATGGTTTAGAAGGTGATTCGCGCAGAACATATAATAATAGTTGTGCAGCTTATTTTCAGGAAAAGGGTTTTTCCGTTTTTGCATGGAACAATCGCACCTGTGGAGGAGAGATGAATCGTCTCCCAAGACTTTATCATCACGGTGCGGTGGATGATCTTGACGAAGTTGTACAGTTTGTTTTGCAAAAAGAATTCGAAGATGTTTACTTAATTGGATATTCAATGGGAGGTGTTCAGCTCTTGAATTATTTAGGGTGGACAAAAATCGACGAACGGATAAAAGCAGCGGTTTCTATTTCTGTTCCAACTCATATAGCAACAAGTGCTGCTGTACTCAAGCAAGGTTTTAACAGGGTCTATTTGAAGAACTTTACAATTGATATTAAGAGAAAGCTAAAACACAAGGCAGCACAGTTTCCTGATTTTATAAACCGCGATCAGATTGATAAAATATCCTCGTTTGATGAGGTCGATCAGTACTTTACGGCACCACTGCATGGATTTGCAAGCCTGGACGACTATTACCAGCGCGTTTCTCCGGAATTTTCTCTTCAAAACATTACAATTCCGGTCTTAATTATTAATTCATTAGACGATCCTTTTTTGGGAGAAAGGTGTTATCCCAGAGCTATAGCCCAGGATAGCGTGTATGTTTATTTGGAAACTCCAAAATATGGAGGGCACTGTGCTTTTCCACTGCGTAATTCAGCGTATTCCTATGTAGAGACAAGGGCTTACGAGTTTTTTGAATCCTTTAAAGGTCTTGCATAGTATTTAGTATTGTAGAAGGTGTAATTGAATAAACATCACAAAAGAAGTTATCGATAGTTTAAATTAAATACCTACTTATATATAGTACCAACCCGGCAGGTTTTTTCAACCTGTCGGGTTGGTTATTTTTATTCCTATATATTAAGGAGTGATTTTGTTCAGCTGATCGAAGTTGAAGCTTTGAGGTTTGGAATTTGGAATTTGAGATTTGGAATTTGAGATTTGGCATATTTAGTAGCTTTCTCCCGCTATTGGTTTCAATCTTTTGCTTTTTAAAGGAAAAAGCAAAAGGATTTCCACTTCTATCGGGGCTAGGGCATGGGTTTTCAAAAGGAAATAAGGCAAAAAAGCAAAACTTATCGCCTTTGCGTCTTTGCGAGACTAGTAAAATAGGGGTGTTTCGAAGGAAGGTGTAGTATTGAATCTAATTCACTAAAGAAAAACCTTTCAAACCTGAAAATAGTTTAGTTTGTAAAAGGGGTGTTATCAGAGTGTTAAGGTAAAGTTTAAAAAAAGATCAAAAATAGTTCGATAAAAAGCTTGCAGAACTCAATAAAGTGACTACTTTTGCACCCGCAACAGCGATAGACGTTCACTGAAATACTGAC
>NZ_CADCST010000059.1 GCF_902804485.1 Flavobacterium collinsii
GTATTCGATTGATTTTCCAACAACCTTTGCTTTAATACCCATTAGAGTCAATACACGAAGCAGTTTGGCATCTATCTCGGCAAAAGCCATATTGTCTTTGTGTTGGCAAACCGGAGCAATGGCACAAACCAATAGTTTTTTTAGCAGGTTCACATCACGAACGCCTTTTTTGATGGCAAAACGTCCAATATGCCATATTTCATTTATTGCATTTCCTTCAGCACAAATAAAAGGATTGATACCAAACATTTTCTGAATTGGAAGCGGTGTGATGAAATCCCATTTTAATACTCTAATGGTTCCCATAAGATCTCCAAGATCATTTTTGAAAGCGAAGATTTTTGAGTTCTCTAAGAATCCCATTTCTTCCTTATAAACGGCATCAATATCATTTTGATAATGACCAGGAAGAATTTCATTGGAATGGTGATTGAAGTTTTCTGTGACTACAAATTTTGACATTAAAAGGATGTCATTTTGACTAATTTCTGTGTGGTGGTTTTTGGCGAGTTTCATAGTATTTGTTTTCTCCAAAACTATCACCACAAGTTACGCTTCATATTACACAAAATACTAGTTTACAGTATTTTAAACAAAAACTACCTTTAAGTGTAGTTTTTGAAACGACAACATGTTAACCAAAAAAGTGTCAAAAACCGAATTAACATTCTTATCGAAATGAAGTTAAATTCGTATAGAAATGAAAATATTTTAACAGCGTCTGTTCAATTTTTCCTATATTCACATCCTGTTAAAAAAATACTAAAATATGGTAATTGAAAACGACTTTTTTTCCTCAAACAACACCGTTCAGAAGATCTCTGAAGACGAAAAAGGCAGACTTGGAGATTATTTAGAACTGGTCAGGGCATTTGCCAGAACTACTTACAGCAGTATTTATATTATTGACTACGAAAAGAAAGGTTTTGAATACGTGTCCGAAAATCCATTGTTCTTATGCGATCACACTCCTGCAGAAGTTCAGGAATTAGGTTATGCCTTTTACTTTAAGTACGTTATAAAAGAAGATCTAGATTTATTACTGAAAATCAACACTATAGGATTTGATTTTTATCAAAATATTCCTGTAGAAGAGCGCATACATCATACAATTTCATATGACTTTAGGTTAAAAAATCCCAGTGGAAAGACTTTTTTGGTCAATCAGAAGCTCACTCCCGTTTTTTTAACCAATGATGGTAAGATCTGGAAATCTATTTGTATTATCTCTCTTTCTTCCGAACTCCAGTCCGGGAATATCAAAATTTATAAAAAAGGGGAGAATAAGATCTATAGCTATGATCTGGAAGGAGATTTTTGGAAGATGATGAAAAAAATAGAACTTACCAGCCGCGAAAAGGAGGTTTTGCAATATTCGATTAGAGGTTTTACCATTGCCAATATGGCCGAAAGTATGTTTGTCTCCGCTGATACTATCAAATTTCACAAGAGGAAATTGTTCACCAAACTAGGTGTTGGCAATATTGCAGAGGCAATAGCTTATGCAACCAGTAATAAACTGATTTAAATCACATTCTTTAACACATAGAAGAATAAGTTGTTCTATGTGTTTAAATATTCTTTCACGCAGATTCTGCAGATTTTTTAATCTAATTATCTTCTGCCTTACAATCTAATAATCTTGCAATGGACTTACTCAGGGGCGTTTATTTAAACACATAGAAACATAGCTTTTCCAGCTGAAATTAAGACGTTTTCACTTCAAATAAAACACATACCACTATGTGAGAGAAATGAGTTTCTTTTATAAACTCTTTTTCGCACTTAAAAAAATCTATGTTTCTATGTGTTTAAATATTTTTTCACGCAGATTCTGCAGATTTAAGCAGATTTTTTAATCTAATTATTTTCTGCCTTACAATCTAATAATCTTGCAATGGACTTATTCAGGGGAGTTTATTTAAACACATAGAAACATAGCTTTTCCAGCTGAAATTAAGGCGTTCCACTTTTAATAAAACACAGAGTCCTATGCGAAAGAAATATGCCTATATTAGACACTCTTCACTCTTTACTCTTTACTCTTTACTCTTTACTCTTCACTCTTTACTCTTCACTCTTCACTCTTCACTCTTCACTCTTCACTCATACTAAAACCCGTGTCTCCATGTGGTAAATGTTTTTTCCTGCAGATTGTGCAGTCTTTTTCATTAGATCCTACAGAAATTACAGGCTATTTAAACAATAAAGCATTCTCTTGTTAAAAAATCATAAACAACTTAAAAACAAGTATTTATACGTGTTCTGTAAAATTATAATTTTCCTAATATTGTATACCATTAAAAAAGTGGAGTCAGAACCCACTTACAAAAAAAAACGAGGCGTATTCCGAAAAGCCTTACGAGTAGGAAAACCAACAAACAAATAAATTATGGCAACTTATCCTTATTCACAAGATGCATTATTAGTAAACAGCATCAATGCAAAAACTGTAGTTTCTATTGTATCAGGAATGCAAGTATCCGTTACTACTTTTAGTTCTCCGGCAGGAAATTTAGGCTCAATCACCCTTTCACCTGTACAGCCAACAGCTACGAATGTAGAATTTAAAGCTGGATCACAAAAACTGCAAATCGATCTTATCAGTTTTAGAGCGCAATTCGGACTTGACAGCGGACAGGTTACAGCAAGCGGACGTGCAACAGATCAGGACGGTAACAACGAAACTGCTTTTGCGAAACAAATTGCTGCTTGGTCTTAAGTAAAAAACATCAGGGTAATTTCCTGGGTAAATCATACTTATGAAGCCAAAAACTGCCCCCCTATAAAACCCAAATCACCAACAAAAACGATTGTATTACAAAGTGATCTTTACAGGCATGCACTACACTTCTTAATACAAAATTAACCCAGGAAAATTCCTCTATACTATACTAAAAATTATGGCAATTTATCCCTATTCACAAGATGCAATTTTAGTCAACAGCATCATAGCGACAACTATAGTCTCTTATGTAGAAGGAATGGAAGTATCTGTTACTACTTTCACTTCTGCCTTAGGAGCTCAGGCATCAACCAGTCCTTCTTCATCAAAACCAGCAAACGTATCAGGAGGAACTTTAGGATCAGTCACTCTTTCACCTGTACAGTCAAAAGCTGTAGACATCAAATTTATCGTTGGCTCACAAAAAATCCAGATAGATCTTATTAGTTTCAGAGCTCAGTTCGGATTGGATACCGGTCAGGTTATTTGTCGTGGAAAAGCAACAGATCTAAATGGCGAAAACGAAGCAATTTTTGCCAAACAAATTGCGGCCTGGTCCTAAAAAATAGCAGCGTAAAATCCCGCGGTTAACTCTATATGAAGTCAAAAACAGCATATACAAGTCGAATATACCCTATAAATATCCTGCTAAAAGTGATATTTATAGCTATGCTTACAACATTTCCTATAACGGCTTTTTCACAGGATACTATCCCTTTGCCCCTTGAAAAAATAACGGCTCCAATAGTCGAAAGCGGTACTACCGGAGAACGCTATTTTGGTGATTTATTAATACAGTATGCGATTGATCCGACAGGCAAAATTGTTGTCTGTACCCTATATTTAGCAACTGTTTTTGTAGGAGTACAATCTTTAACTCCGACCAGTCCGATTTATGAGTTTGACTTGAAATCAGGTGAAAGTACCACGAGTGGAAGCCTCAGTATTTATCTCAATTTCTCGCCATTAGTTTCAACCCTCAAAGCAGATCTGACGTATTCGGTTAAAGCAAACAACACCAGCTTTCCTTTTAAAGGTGATCTCGTCGGCTGGTATATTTATGAATAAAATTTAAATTTTACATATTACATTTTACATTTCAGAATGAAGATGACTTTATAAAATCCTTGTAATTAAACACTTTTGTTAAACTTTACCCAGTAGATTTTATGGCAACCTTACAATTCACAAATACTTCGTCAGGCAACAGTTCGTTGTATCTGGCTGCAAAAGATAGTAACTGGTGTGCCTATCTTCTGGCAAATGGTGTTACAGGACCGGCAAGTGGTTCAATTGGGCTGGATGAACTTTCCGCCTACAATGGTTATTTTCTATTTTCATTACATGCACCAACCCTTGACATCAATACATTTGTAACCAATGTATATACCTTTCTTGGGCCATTGCAAACGTATCAGTCGGCATCGGTAGTTTGGTTTATGAACCCTAACACAGCGTTGACCCAAATCAATACACCTCAACTCATTTTAACAGGAGGAGCCAATGGAGTTTATTCTGTTCTAAGCGGGTTTAATTACAGTTTCGGAAACAACTATGCAACCTTGTTCATCAGTAACAACAGTGTTATTTTGACACTGGATACGACCAATAATACAATGACTATTTCCGGTCAGCAAGGAGCAACTAATTATACTTTCTCGTCTAACAATCTGGATTCTTCAGGTCAAATTCAAGGCAACATCGAAATACCACTTACAGGAGCTGGTCAAGGACATATCCGATTTATACTGGGCTTTAATGCTTCTTCAGATTTTAGTGGTTTCAATGTCAGCAATCAATACAGCTTTAAAAACAATGCCAATGAGGGGCTTCTCACAAGAGTCACCTACTCTCTTATGCAAAAGGGAAGTTTAAATGATTTCATCAGCATGCAAAGCAGTATTTATCCTTGTGATTTGTTAAACCAGGCCGGTGTCAATACCTATTTTGCCTATTTGGGGCTGACCTATAATACTTTTACGCAACAAACCCGAATTTCGGCTCTGCCGTCGTATTACCTCACTAATTTCGGCTATCCTTTAATTCTAATTCCTTATACCAATTTTGTAAACAACGGTGTTTCTTTAAATTACCCAACACAAAACAGTTCGCTACTGGTATTTAGCGAACAGACTCCGAACGATCCGAATGCCGTTTGGTATATGACGCCTGAAGGAGCATCAATACTAACCCTTGACATTTCGTATCAGAAAAATATTGATGTTAATAATCAAGTGCAATTGATGTGTGGACTGGGTTCTACAGAAACGATCAGTTTTACACCTCAGTTTATTGATCCAAATAATGTGGTTACAGGCACCGGAGACTGGCTTTATTATCAAACCAACCAAAATGCCTTTGCTCCCCAGTTTCCTATTCAGGCTACTCAAAATGTAGTAGGCAGTAATACCACACAGGAATGGCTGGCCAATAATTATATCACCGGATGGAATGGCGTTGTTCTGGCCAATCAAAATGAGACTCCGGTAGTTTATCATGCGCAACCACAGGGCTCACCCTTGTTCTCTCCTGATAAAGATTCCCAATCTCCTTTATTCAGTCATCTCACAACCGGATCGGGTGTGTTATCGGCTGCAAGTGAAACCATCTTTTTTCCTTTGGTACCTTATGGAGCAACATTGGCTACTCCGTCTAAGAATGTTGATTTTTCATTATTTGAAAAACAAATACTCAATCCGACCCGAAAAGCCATTATCGCCAATGTAATGAGTTCGCAAAAAATTCCACCAACGGTCAGTCGTTTATTAAATGCCAGAGCAAGCGTAAACGAAAATGCCAGTGGAATATCCTCCACCAGTCCACAAGGATTTTATGTTAACGTTGATCCGACTGACGGAAAATGGAATACTTTACAACTGGCCAGTAATCAGTTTTTAACTTCTGACGGTACACTTTCTAAGGTTTTTAATTTACAATTTACACCACCAAGTGCTACTCTCCAAACGGCTTTACAGTCGAATCAGTTGTTTTTGGTGATTTCTTACAATCAAAAACTGAGCGATGGTACTTATGTGCTGGATAATTTCAGCAATGAAATGGAAATTACCGAATGGCCTTTTATATTGAATGTTCCAAAAGAGCAAACGAATGGCAAATATAAAAATGTATTGATATTTAAATTCTGTACTGGCATATTAACCGATAAAGTAAAGAACATTCAGGGCTGGAACTCACCGGATATTTTTAACGATACGAGCATGAACGGATTGCCTAATCTGAGTATGTGGCTGGAACAATACATACAAAGTGGGATGGATAAATATAAGGTGCAGCACGACAATGACTATCTCAATTTTTACAACATAGCCACAAACCCCAACTGGCAAGGTATTATCTCTCTCGGAGTTGACATCAGCGTACAGGACTTTCCGAAAGAACTACAAGGATTACTGGCCGGTATTGATCTGAATAATTTTTATGCACATCATTTTGGTGTAGATATCAGTATTGTAAACAATGATAAGGGCACCGTATCCATGCAGCCTACCAGTTCAATGTTTGCTTTGATAGATTATGAAGATCCAACTTTTGAAGGTATGGGATCGGATCCTGTTGTCTATAAAAACACGGCTCCTATAAACGGTGCAGTTGATTATGATTTTGTGGTATTACAGTTAAAAATTGTATTTACCAACAGTAAAATATACAACTACAACAGTTATCTGGCTTTGACAGTCAATAAACTTTTTGGGGAAAAGGTTGATGCAACAAACCGTGCTAATTTAATCATACTTACCGGTACTTACGAAAACAGCAATGGAGTTCCATCCTATACCTTTACCAATACTTCCGATAATGTATTGAATTTAGTCAATACCAATATCATTACGGATATCGAAATAATAAAATCATCATTTGTTACCGTTGTTCCTCAAAACGACGTAACAAGCGATACCGTTAATGCTAAATTTTCTTTCTGGGGATTTATCAATTACAATGATTTGGAAGGTTTTGATTTGTTTTCCTTTGGAACGGAACCCGAAAGCATTACAAATAATTTCAGAGGGTTATCCTATTCTAATATGTATGTCGATCTGACCTTTCAGCTGGAGACTCCTACTACCAAAACTTTTGTCTTTGATATCAGTCAGATGTCATTTGATGTGGGACAGAGCACTCCAAGAAAAGACAGTTTGTATTCGCATTTTCCTTTGCAATTGTCCGGTATAACCAATGGAGATGCCACCAATAGTCCAACTTCTCAAGGTTATCTGAATGTAGCCATACCTTCGTTGCAGCAGCAGCAAAGTGTAAGCGGTCAATGGTATGCTTTGGTTTTTAACCTAAACATGGGAACATTAGGATCGCTGGCAAGTTCAGCCGGATTTACCTCAACCTTTATGATGGCCTGGTGCGTGGGAGCAAAAGGTGCTTGGGCAGGAGTAAAATTACCGGGAGTTAACCCACAAGCCCCCTCTTTTAGTTTACAGGGTGTACTGAAGTTAAATATTGGTTCGATCATGCTGCAAAAAGCAACCGGTACAGAGACTACTGCCTATTTAATGAAGATAAACAATATAGCTTTAGAGGTATTCAGTTTGTCCTTTCCTCCGGGAGGAAATATTTGTTTTATGCTATTTGGTAACCCAGCTGCCAATGCAAAACCTGAGAGTTTGGGCTGGTACGGATCATATGTAAAAAGTTAAAGATATGTTTGAAACATTAGTAGTCAAAGTTCTTAGTGTCACAGATCAACACCAGGAATTAATCTCCGGAATCAACAAAGAAAATCTTGCAGCCTTTTTTTTGGCTCAAAATGAAATCCGCTCTTTTGTAACCAATACAAATGGATTTGGCCATCAGGTTTCTACCGTAAATATCATGTTGCGCATTATAGGTTACGGCTACAATAAAAACATTACCTGTATTTATGACGACGGCCCTGCAGACTTACCTACAATAGAAAAACTTGCATTGCTTCTGCCTGAGATTGTCCTAAAAACTGCTGGCCCGCCAGATCCAATTACAATTAATGGAGCGACTATATCCTTTCAGCCTACCTCTTCGTACGCTCCTGCAGAACAAATAGAATTTGGTATTACGGGAGGCTATGACGACAAAACAAATTTATCGACAAAGTATCTTACAAATAATTTTGTGGTACTGCAACCATTTCAATGGGGAAAGGCATATTATGGCAACAGTATTTTGACTGGTGCTACGACCTTAAGTTTAGATCAATTACAAGCCATAGGGCCCAATTTTGGAAATAAGGGCTTTTACATGAGCGATCCTACATTAACTGATCAACAATGGGATTTATATATGGATAATCCAAAAGTTGCCATTAGGTCTGAACAGGCTAATTATATCTATTCACTTGCAACTAATGAGAGCCCCAAATACAAAAATATAAACCTGTGTAGTGCTTACGGAATGAGTGATGCTTATAATGGTCTCACTACATTAGCCACAACAGCACCCAATCTTCTTTTTAATTTAGCACTTTCAATGTTATACGTTCAAAAAAACGGCACTAATTCTCTCAAAACCCGGGCTGTATTACTGGTACTTGCCAATGTTAAAGATGAAAGTTATAAGGTTTTGAAAAACTACTTTTTGGGAAAAAATACGGATGGTGGCTCCTTTACCAATCCGGAATTACTAAAATTTCTTAATGATTATAACGTTTCCCGTAATGCAAAAATTATTACTTCATTAGCAGGTGATGCCCTGACAAAAGCCATTGATGCTCTGCAAGATGGACAGGTACTTGTAGCGAGCTTACCTGGTTTACCTCCTCCCGTCTTTAATCAAATGATGTATGCTTCTAATTTACCATTTGTATTTGAGGGAAAAAACACAGCCAATCTTGCCATTAACTTTGCCAATCCTTATTATTATTTGGCTACAGCCGGCTCAGGAGTTGTCTACCCGACCCTACCATTAAATGCTGATGCGCCTGACCCTGATGCTTTATCCATTCAGGCTATTGCCAATTCGATGCAGGATGGGCCACTATTATGGCCGGCAAACAATGATCCATCCTCTCCGGTTAAGTTGGGAGATTTTACGATTCAAACAAAAGATCCACAAAATGAATATCCTAAGTATTTCAACAGAACTCAGGAATTTTACCATGATGAACTGAATGATAAATTATTGTTGAGCTTGTTTGTTTTTATTAATACCCATAACTAAGTGTAAAGATCAATCTATACGTAATTAATACGAGTAATCCTGTAAAAAGATGGCTAACGAAAAAAAACCAACCCTGAAAACCTTATATCAGGAGATACAAACAAACATAGAAAAGGGAAATGGAACATGTACTCTTGTCCCTGACGTATTAGATACTACAGATACTATCGGTAAGTTCTATTCAGATATAACCCTCTCGGGAACACTTACCGTAAATAATGCTACTTTATCACCTTCGACTTGGGATGATAAACTTACGGCTTTTAAACTATTAGGTGACACAACTTCTTTTGGCGTTGGTGATATGGGGATTAGTATCATTTTTGCTACCGATGATATTGGTTTATATTCAAAACTGGATGCCACTCTTTCAAATGGTACTTGGGCTATTAATGGAATCGATTGGTTTTCTATTTCCAGTCCTTTTATTGGAGTACAGGTATATGATAATAATATGCCGGTCATTGGAGCTATGGGAGGTACAATTGCCGTAAGTTCAGCAGTGAATGTAGCCTTACAAATGGTTTATCCGATTGCTAATAATATCTGGTTGTTTCAAGGAAATTTTAATGAACCGTATCCAAGTATTTCTAATTTTTATCAATTAGTTGGAGGCGTTAATCTTACTTCTGCACTGCCACAACCCTTTAGTACCTTATCTACACTTGGTCTTAAAACTATAGACATTAGCTATAATTCATCCAAAACCAGAGTAGATTATATTGCAGTCAATATTAGTACACCTCCTGATTATAACTGGCAAATTTTGCCAGGTCTTGCGGTTTCAGGAATTGATATTAAATGTCTTGTTTTAGGTTTTGGTGCAACTGGCGGAATAACTACTCAGTTTACCATTACAGGTAACTTTACCATAGGCCCGCCTAAATCAAACAATGTCATGTTAACTGCACAAGTTCCTAATTTCAAAGCCAGTGTACAATTAATTGATGGCACCATACAATTAGGAGATCTACTTACCATGTTTTGGACTGGAACCACTATCGACCTTCAATCGGAAATAACTGTATTGGAAGTACAAATTGATCCAAGTGCCAAAAACTATATCCTTAATTGCACTGTAGTAACCGACTGGATTTTCTTTACCATAACTAGTCCGAATTTAAGCTTTACCATGAAAGGGTTAGCTTTAAATATAAGCAGTCAGCAAGGTGTGACAACTGGAGAAATTAGTGGTCAGTTCCATATAGGACCGGATACACCGGACAGTGGTGTTGATCTTACTACCTTTGCTAAGTACGACGGTGATGCCTGGATTTTTGGTGCCAGCACCGGAACTGATCAGGTGATTTCATTGGGAGATATCGCAGTTACTTTTTTACAAGCCTTTGGCATGGGCTACGATACCATACCAAGTTGGGTAAAAGACAATTTACCTAGCATCAGCAATGTTAGCTTTACTGATATTTTACCCAATGACAAAGCTAAATCATCGACTTACAATGTAAAAGGTGATGTTGCCTGGCACCTGCAATACAGCTCTTTTAACTTAGACCTCAGTGCTAACGTTGATATTACCTATACTGATGGCAAAACATCAGGAACCATTACCGGTACAGCCGATGCCAAACAAATGCTCGGATTGACTTTTATAGTAGGCTATAAATTTGGCACGCCGGATACCGAAGTTTATTTAAAAATACCAGAATTTGCCAGTACGATTACGTATACCAGTAATATCAAATACGATATCATTGATATTAAATTTGATAAAATATCACTTGGAGAAATTGTCTCTACATTGGTGGGCACCTTCAGTCCGGGTTTCAGTTTATCTGCCCCCTGGAACATCTTAAACAGTATAGATCTTTCCAATTTTGAGTTTACCTACACCCGATACAAAGATTCAGCGCAGAGCAGCATTGTAGCGACCATTCCGATAAAAGTAGATTTAGGTTTCATCAATATAAAATCCCTTAAAATCACCAAAGACGATTCGGTTACCGGAAGTGGTGTTTACATCTTTATTGAAGGTACCTTCTTAGGGCTTCCTATCGGAAGTGATTCCCCTCTTCAAAAAGACGGCAAGGGAAGTGATGCTACAAAAATGCCTGCTGTACCAGGAATGGGAAGCGAGTTTTTCGATTTGAAATTACTGGCTATGGGACAGCACGTTACCATGTATGATGTTCCAAGTCTGGATTCGGTAGATGCTGCAATTACCGCATTATCAACCGCATTTACTACCACATCCGACGAAAGTTCAACTGCAATACCGGTACCAGCAGCAACAGCAACCACAAAACCGGGAACATTGGTATTCGATCAGAACAGCAACTGGCTGATAGGAACTGATTTTACAGTAGCCAAATTTTATCGTATCGCGGCAGTATTCAACGACCCTAATATGTATGGCTTACTGGTTGGAGTAAGCAAAGATGCAGGCGCTTTTAAAAATCTTCAGTTTGAAATTCTTTATAAAAAAATAAACGACTCGATCGGAATGTACCAGATCGATCTGCAATTACCGGATCAGTTCAGGCATCTTGAATTTGGAGCCGTTTCTATTACACTTCCTATCATTGGTGTAAAGGTATATACAAATGGTAATTTTTACCTCGACTTTGGGTTCCCGGCCAGCATAACCGATTTCTCACGTTCCTTCTCAGTACAGGTATTTCCGTTTGTGGGATTCGGAGGATTCTATTTCGGTTACCTTAGCGGGGCAACCTCTACTAGCGTACCAGCCACTAAATGTGGTGTGTTCAATCCCGTTATCGAATTTGGTTTAGGGCTTTCATTGGGAGTTGGTAAAACCGTCGATCAGGGGATCTTAAAAGCCGGGCTTTCACTTACGGCTGTTGGTATCTTTCAGGGGGTATTGGGCTTTTTTACGGCCAACACTTCTTTACAGACAAATGACGATACTTATTTTAAAATTCAGGGAACCTTTGGGTTAACAGGTCATATCTATGGGGAGATTAATTTTGCTATTATCTCTGCGAGACTTGATATTATGGCCTACGCCTATATCACCTTGATTATCGAAAGCTACAAAAAGATACCAATCACTTTTGAAGCCGGAGTTTCGGTTAAACTTACCGTTAAAATTAATCTCGGATTATTCTCTATCAAAGTATCGCTGCACTTTAGCGCTACCATCAGTGCTTCATTTGTCATTGGAAGTGACACATCAGCCTCTGCACCATGGAATATTTGTCCGATAAAAGGATCAGGAGAGCGACTATCATTGGATATGGCCAGCAGAACTTTTAATGCGATGAGTCTGGATACCGCTCCGGTTTATCTAAAATGGCAACCTATTCAACCCGCGACAAAAGTGCCACTTGACTTATTGTTTTTTCCACAGCTTACAGTATCGGGAGAATCCGGATCTGCAGGGCCTCAATATGCTTCGATGCTATACATCAACACCGATCCTAACGACAACAGTCTCGCTGCCTTAACCGAAGGAGTTCTTTACTGGGCCATCAATGCACTTATAGGAAATACCAGTGAAAACACAGGTCTGAACTGGCTAAAAGAGCAGGAAATCACAGCATATCAAATCAGTACACTGCTTTGCTACTTTAACACAAGACCAAATCATGTTGCACCATTCAACTATATAAATGCGACAAACAATGACATTCGAACTTTCTTCAGTACTTATTTTCAACTAAATATACGTGCTGTTGATGCAACGCAAAGCGGAAGTATGGATGCAGCAGTTTTCCCTGTAGTGCCGGAATTAATTCTGAATACCGATCTAAACGGTACTGCGGGTACTCCGATTGATTTTGCTACCCAAAACATGACGGGTACTCAAAATTACATCAGCGATATAACCGTACTGCTCGCCTCATCTGCTGTCGATTATCAATCCAGTATTACAGCAGAATATTACGATACTTCTGATTGCAGTAACGTATCCGATCCAACTTACGAGGAGCAACACAACCTGTCCTTCCCTACCTTTATGTTTACCGATTTTGTGGCACTGCTGGCCAAACAAGCACTCCAAGCTGCAGCCGATTATCTGGACAAACAGGAAACACTTTCTGCCAAAGTAAGTGATGTTGTTTCGAATGCGGTTACCGACAGCGTACAGGGAATTGGTGGTATGGCTTCCCGTTTTATGCTTCATGGTCTGAGATTGCCTCAGCCGCCTGACGCTTCAAAAGGAGTAACACAGCCATTGTATGTATTAACAGGGCAACAAATTGCAATACCTTCAACCTTAAAAGCGGGTGATAAATATTCGGTGCTGTTGCAAAATCCAAATGCATCCTGGATTACTATGGTTTCAGGGACCAATAATACCCTTACCATAACCATTGATGACAGTGAAATACAGCACATTCATGATGTAGCAACGATTACTTTGTCGCCAACACTTTCGTACGGACCAACGGCACTAATCAACTACAATGATACTCCTCAAACTTTCTCATTAGGAGCTCCTGCATTATGGCAATATCCAGGTGATTTCTATTCCGGTATAACAAATCAACCTGTGATATGGAAATTACCATCCAATTTAACAACCATTTTTGCCGAAGAAGGAAACTGGCTTTTTGATGTTAAAACTTTAACTACCACCGATACTGGTACGACCAAGGCAACAGTAAAAAATTATACCTGGGGTACAGTCGTTAATTTCGCGCTGCAAAAGATAACCGCAGTTGATGGTCAAATTACACCTTTATCAAACAACATGTACAATTTGGTAGGTGCCGATGACGCAGGAACTGTTTTTTTACAAGAATTACTAACGTATCTGAATACGCATGGCGATAGTGACGGAACCAAAACCATTCAGCAAATTCAGATATTGTATCAGCCGGATCCGACTGAAAATGGCAATGGAGGTTATATTTCAGATCTAAATGGAGGTTATAAAACGGCCATCGTTCAGGCCAATCTGTCAACAGAAACCAATCCGGCAGAAGCAATGTTCGCGAGAAGTTTTATAGCTGAAATTCCGGAGCGAGATTATAATACCCTCAATAACGCAGGTGACTTTATCAAGTTGTTATGGGAATGCAGTATTGTTCGCAGCGGCGGTTTCTATTTCTATTACAATAACAGTGAGAATAAAGGACTACCGGATACCCTTTTTGCCGGTAACGGAATCGCTAATATAGCATTGGTTGTTACTTACGATAACTTAATATTAAGCCCGTTTGTAAACAGTGTTGTTATAGGTGATACCATTGATACGACAAATACTTCCGTTTACGTTCAGTCACCGGATACTGCTCCAATAGCACAACAATACACAACCCGCGTGGCTACTTTATTACCGGGAACAGTAGGTTACGAAGTATCGCGTAAAAACCCTGGGGATTATGTGCCTACACAACCAGTACCAACATTAGCTGAGGATCAGATCTACCTGCAAACGCAATTCAATCTTATCGGATTAACTGTGCCGGCCATACCGGCTTATATCAATCCAACACCGGCTGGCCCTGTAGATTCAATGGACGACGAAGCCATTCAAAACACCAAAAACGGAAACGCTTCGGCCAATGACGATGTTGAAGATTGGAATTACAGCGCTGTTGTTCCGTATTACAAATATGTACAACCGCAAGGAACAGATCCTAAATATCCGAATCCATATGCAGGTATAGGAACTACTGTACAAATGGTAATGAACTGGCAGGATATGTTTGGAAATGTGCCCCCAAAGGGTACAACACCGTTAAATGCTTCTATGCAGCTTTTATATGCAGATGCGATCATTGCACTAAGTCAATGGCCCTCAGTATCGGTATCCTATTTGTTCAGCCCTGTTAGCGGTAAACCAAACATCGGTCTTAACTTTAATTTCAATACGGTACGTTATATAGGCGATGGAGCACAGAATAATGCTCAGATCGATATCATTACATTTATGAATATCTATTATCAGCTTAGTAATAGCGATATGGTTATTCACTATACCACAACGGTAGAAGATCAGGCTAATACACAAGGAGTGATTACTCCAACAGATCATAGTATTGCAAACAGTGATGTATTGAATCATTTTATTAATCCTATTATCGTGTATTTAAATGCGATCATAGCAGGTCAGACACCGGTTGCAGTTCAGACGTATACCATAAATTCAGCCGTATCAACCACCAATATCATCACTTTGCCCGAAATTTCATTGGTATCCACAAGTCTGACGATGAAACGTGTTGCGAACTTAGATCCAAATTTTGTTAATGTTGCGGGAGTCGCTTTATCCAGCACTGTTATTCAGCCTTTATCCGAGAACGGCGTAAATGCTATGCTGGCACTTACTTATTTTGCCGAGCAATTTGAAGCTGCTTTTATCAATCAGCCTAATACCGGCATCGTACTTAAAGCTGCTACTGGAGCTAATCTTACCAAAGGCAACAGCGATACTACTGCAAATGCACCACTCTGGATGGTTCGTTTTGACAGCACTGGGGTGAATGGTCTTAAATTCGGATTTAACAATCAACAGGTATACTACTTCGCTCCTATTCCATTGGCAACCAGTTTACAGTCGTTCTTTGCTAAAATAAATACCTATCAGCAAGGGAAACCTTACCCGGCAAACAATGGCATCACCAAAAACTACACTAGTATCGATATGGACAGCTGGGGCTTACAGTTTTTACAGGCTGTAGACAAATTCCTTAGCCCTTCTTATTCTGTTCCTGCATTTTTATTAACTGCAAGCGATGTATTTGCCGGAGATCCTGATTATTTACAATTGATACTCGACGCCAAACAAAAGCTGGCTGAAGCTATTGAAGGAACGATCGATTTTATCATTGAGCCAAGTGCTGGGAAAGAACCTTCAAATATTGGTAACGCACAGGAAAAATGGAAACAACAGATCCTTATACAACTGGCAAATGCTTATCGCTATATCGCCTCTGTACAAACTACTGCCAGCATAAGTTCGGCTTATAAAGGTGCGGAATACGCCAATTCCAACAATGTACCACCACAGCAACCTTATGTTCCTTCGCTTTACGGAAAAATGTTAGGTCTTGATCCTACTGCCGCCGGCTCTGATACCATTCTGAAATCGACTGAATATTCATTGTCCACCGCAAAAGTTCCAACTGCCAACGGTAATTCCTGGTTGACCTACATGTTTGAAGCCAAAGATGCAGCCGAAAGCCGTAGTTTTTCTTTTAGTGAAATGGAATACAACGTGAGTCACCTGGAATTTGACATTACCCAAATACCAGATTTAGCAGATTACCTTGCTTCTTCGTGGCTGACTTTTATCGTTCCGCTTGACGGCCAAATAGATCATAAAGACAGTCCGCTTGCCAATATGAGCGATGTTGGAGAAACTGCAATACCCGTTCCGTTGCGTGCTTACCCAACACCTCCTTCAATATCGGCACAGAATTTTGATTACCCGGTAAACGAATTTACTCAGCTACAGCCAATCACGATAGCAGAAGCACGTCAATGGGAGTATTATTATACCTATCAAAACCCTTCGGCTGCGCAGGATACTATTGTAACAGAAATTCAGTTTAATGTTACCGATCAAAATCAGAGTTTTTATGCCAGTGCAAATACACCAAATTTAGGGCTGTATCAGGCATTTGCTCAATTCATTGATTCTTATCCGTTAATTAATGCCGATTTCGATAATTGTCTTGCCCTTCTTACTCCGGCAACTTTAAAAGCCGATTCAACTTTGGCTATTAATGCCCGCTATGCGATGTTGGCTTTTATCGATATCGTAAATCAGGTCGCCGATCAATGGTCCGTTACCAATCAGGTAAACCCTAGAAAAACGACGTTAGGAGCAAGAGCATTCTCGACCGCTCCTGCGCCACCATTTACATTGTCTTACACGATTACCGAAAGCCCTCAGGAAGAAACGGAGTACTTAATTGTCACTATTGATTCTACGAACCAACAATCTGCCAATGTTACGATCGACGTATCAATTACAGGCTATACAAGCGAACCGATTGAAGGTAAAACAAATGAATACTTATATTACAACTTTGATAATGAAGGAAATAAAATATATCTGTTATATGAAGACCGAAATAATGATCCTTCAAGAACCGTTCAGCTTAATGATCTCGATATCCTTACAGCGCAGAATGCCTGGAGTAGTGTAGCTGTAATAAGAAACGAAGAACTGTTGCAAAACGAGGATGGTACATGGCAAACTACCAATAAGTCGTTTATCTATCAAACGCCACAGGTAATGTTCTATAACAAACTTATTCCATTATTGAATGCGAATAATGCTATAGACATTAACACCATTGCAACACCTACTTATCCAGTACAGCCAACCCGTACACTCAATGTACAGCTATTGGCCTTGTTTGACGCTTTAACCGAAAACATAGATCCTGCGATTACTGGGTTTACGATAAAAATGCAATGTGATTATAGCTATGTCATTCCGGGAACCACTTTCCCTGTAGACATACCTGTATTGCTCGTTACTCCTACTGAATTGACAGTCGCAGACCACGGAAAAAGTATGGCCGATTTGATATCCGGAGGAATAAACAGCTGGATAGAAAGCAATAGTCCGCAAACTAATGCCGGAGCCTATACCTTCATGTTGACTGCTTATTCTGTAACCGATAGTTATGTACCGATATTGCAAATCCCATTAACATTATCACTAACAGCGATCACAATCATTTAATTAATTCAGTACCTCATAAAAAAGCAGGATGCTCGAAACATCCTGCTTTATAATTTCAAAATCAATTTGTATCTATCTTTTGTAATAAGCCACGATACTGGCTTTAGCCAATGTCTGATTCCATAGATTAAACCCCACGATGGCCGGGTTTGTATTCTCATCAAGCCCCAGTTTGTCGGTTTTAAGAGCATAAACAGTGATGATGTACTGATGAAATCCATGCCCCTCAGGCGGGCAAGGCCCTCCAAATCCTTTAATTCCGTAATCGGTGATGCTTTGTGTTGCACCTTTTATTGCAAATTTATCTTTGTTACCTGCATTAGTTACCAGTTCATTTATATCTGATGGGATATCAAATACAATCCAGTGCCAAAAACCACTTCCGGTGGGTGCATCAGGATCATACATCGTCACAGCAAAACTTTTTGTTCCCGCCGGTGCATTTTTCCAGGACAATTCGGGCGATTGATTCTCTCCGGTACAGCCAAATCCCTTAAACTCCTGTGTTTTAGTCGCCTCTCCTCCGAGGTCTTTACTGCTGAGCGTAAAAGTCTTTTGTCCGAAAATTGTGGTTGTGAAAATTAAAGATATTATCAAAATTAAATTTACTTTTTTCATTTTTCTGTGGTTTAAAATTTTAAACAAATTTAGCCCTGAGGATGAAAAATAAATTGAGGTAAAGGCTCAAAAACTATAGCCAAAAGCTCATTTTAGTTGTCCTTGTTTTGGAGTCACTCCATACTTTGATTTATAAGCCTGAGTAAAACTGGATAAACTTTCGTAACCTACCTCAAAATAAACCTCTGAAGGACTTTTTTGCTCCTGATGAAGCAAATAATTGGCAAATTCAAGTCTTTTATTTTGAAACCATTTAATCGGTGATTCCAAATAATGCTTTTCAAATTCTCTTTTAAATGTCGAAACACTCATATTACACAAAAAGGCCAATTCTCTTAACGACAATTTACTCAAATGACTACTTTCAATAATCTGAATGAATTTTTGTGAAGAATCACTACGGTTAGCAACTAGAGAATATAGAAATTCTGTACCATGAATCTCCGTCAGATAAAGCATTAACTCTTCAAACTTCACTTCCAGTAGTTTACTTTTAATTGCTATCGATAATTTCGAAATATCCACCAGACTATTTACAAATCGTTTAAGGAATACATCATATTCAAAAGCATAAACAGAATTAGATTCTTTTACTTCCAGTTTACTCCATTCCATTTTTCTGATAAATCGCAATACCATTTCATTTGAAAAAAATAAAACAATACTTCTGTAATTAGAAACAGCAGAAAGTTTTTCAGTCATTAAGCAATGTCCTGATTTCATCATAAGAAACTTCGAAGCGTCTATTGCTACAGCCGAATTTCCAAAAACGACTTCTTTTGTTCCTTCCATTAAAAAACTAAATGCATGCTGACTCAGAATGATTTGCTGCTTCGAAACCTTTTTAGAGCTATTGTAGTCATAAACCTCAATTAGATTTGATCCTTCAAAATTTAACTCATCAGGAAGTGTAAGTATATTCATATTGACAAAAGAAGAAACGGATTTTTATCCCAAATTATTTACTGTTGTATAATATCAAAATCGGAAATGTGCTTTTTTAAGCACTACTTTAAAGCAATGTGTAAATATAAACTATTTTACCTCGGGAAAATCTCTCCAAATTAGCTCTTTAAAATCCAAATCAAATAAGAAGACATCTCGGTAAAATTACACAAAAGCAATAGTTAACTCATAATAAACCTATTAAGTCATATCAAAAAATATATTCGTATTTTTAAATTTCTAACCCACTAAAACCAAAACTATGCGTTATAGTATTGCCCTTCTTAGTCTTTTAATGTTGTTGTCTTGTAAAAATGAGCCAAAAACCAATATATTATCCAATTACTTTACCTACAATCAGGACTCCAATGTTGAATCTGCAGGAGTGAAAATGATTCCGATAAAAACGCCGATAGGAGAATTTAAAGTTTGGACAAAACGTTTTGGAAACAATCCGAAAATAAAAATACTATTACTGCATGGGGGCCCTGCTATGACTCACGAATATATGGAATGTTTCGAAACCTTTTTTCAACGTGAAGGCTACGAATTTTACGAATACGATCAATTGGGCTCCTACTATAGTGATCAACCAAAAGACAGCAGTTTATGGACTACCGAACGTTTTGTAGAAGAAGTAGAACAAGTTCGTAAAGCTATCGGGGCGGACAATAGTAATTTTTATGTCCTGGGAAATTCATGGGGCGGAATTTTAGCAATGGAATATGCCTTGAAATACCAACAAAACATGAAGGGCTTACTTGTTTCAAACATGATGGCCAGTGCACCCGATTACGGGAAATATGCTGATGAAGTGCTTTCAAAACAAATGAAACCGGAAATCTTAACAGAAATTAGAGCACTTGAAGCCAAAAAAGATTTTAGCAATCCCAGATATATGGAATTACTTCTTCCAAATTTTTATCAAAAACATTTATGTAGACTAAAAGAATGGCCAGACGGGTTAAATCGTGCCAGCAAACACATTAATAATGATATATATTCATTGATGCAAGGACCAAGTGAATTTGGTATTAGTGGCCGTTTAGCCCACTGGGATATTAAAAATCGCTTGAATGAAATTGCAGTTCCGACCTTAATGATTGGCGCAAAATATGATACTATGGATCCAAAAGCAATTGAAGAACAAAGCAAATTAGTCAAAAAAGGACGATACTTATATTGCCCAAACGGAAGTCATCTTGCCATGTGGGATGATCAGCAAATATTCATGAAAGGAGTGATACAATTCATTAATGATGTTACTACCAATACATTCTAATATTGTAGTAGTAAAAGAAAAAAAACTAAAGATCATCATCAAAAACGATTCACTTTGAATCGGAATATCCGCATCTATACAAATTCAATTTTATTAATAGTTCGCTTTTACAAATTCGCCGTTTTTAGGTGCTCATCCATTTAATAAACAATTATTTTTTTCATCATATTAAGTTTTTTTTCTAATCAATAAAATAAAAACAGGTAATTATACTGTACTCTTTTACGTATTAAATAATTAAGTTTACTTTTTAAATATTTAGATTACAAAACGCAAAACCTTAAATAACTGATATTTAAAATAAAATAAAGTTATTTTAAAGTTAAAGGATAATTAAAATTATTACCAGGAACAAAAGCATTTATAATAATTAATTGTAAGAAAGTTATCATTCCCAATATATTCTGTTGCTATTCTTTTAAAAATTTTAAAATATTAACTATGAATAAATTAGATCGTAAAATTCCGGCTTTTAGTGGTTTTAGTATTGAAATAGATGAAAGATATTTCATGGCACAAAACAAAAAATTATTTAGATTAGGTATAAAACTTAATACTCCAAATATTTGCAATTGGTCCTGTCCCTATTGTTATGTTGGCGATGAAAAATCAAAATTGCGTCCGCAAAAACTTGACGATCAAGGTAATGTTACTCATGACTTAAGTAAAGATCCCTTTTGGTTCGAGAGAATGAAAGGCTGGATTTTACAAGGAATTGAACTTGGAGCTAAAGCCGTTACGTTAAATGGTACTTTTGAACCGACTACTTCAAAAGATCTTTATAATGTCATTGATTTTTGTCGAAGTGAAAATCTTGCTACAACATTGGTAACAAATGGATTGTTATTAAAAGATGATGATATAGAAAGACTTTATAAGTCTGGCGTTAATGTGTTAACAAAACTAAATGTACCGATAGCAGATAGTACAGACCCAAATTATGATAGGTTTTGTGATATCCAGAAAGAACTAAGCGGATTAAAAAGCGAAAAAACAAAAATCTACGAAAATCAAAAAGAATTAATTCAGAAATTCATTGACATAGGATTTAATGAAAAACAAACAGATGGAAGCACGAGATTTGGAGTAGAATCAGTTATTACAAACCTTAACTTGGAGTTTATGCCTAAACTGATACGACAATTAAGAAACCTGAATATTTACGCGCATATAGAAGTAACAAAACTTCAGGGGTTTGCAAAAGCAAATCCAAATCTCACGATATCTAAAGAAAAACTTCAGTGGTTGTTTGAAACTGTGAGAGATGAGGACTATGCGGATGGATTCAATTATTATGATATAAAACCTCCCTATATAGGAGGAACATGTTATGAAAATCTTCACAGACTTGATATACATGCCGATGGAAATGTAAAACCTTGCCCAGGAATAGAAACAAATATTGGTAATTTAAATAAAATTTCATTGGCTGAAGTTCTCAATTCTCAATCACTTGATATTATCCGAAATCTGGAAAAATACATTGAAGGAGACTGTAAAGAATGTGATCTGTTCAAGTCAAGAGAGTGTTATGGCGGTTGTCGGGGAACGGTTTATCAAACATTAAAATCAAATGGATTTTCGGAATACGAAAGCTGGGTAGGATCAGATCCGTCATGCTGGCGTGTTGAAAACTTACTCGATAAAAAAATAGCCAAAACAACTTTGTTTAATAAAACAGCCGCAACAGTTCAATAAAATATACTTTTAGAATATGAAGCAAATACTTGGAGTATTCTATTGGCATAATCCGACAAGATTTGGTAATCTGGAATTGGTTAATGACTTAAGAAATCAATTCCAGATTCTATTAATCACCAATATGGATCTTTCGTATTTAAAAGGATTTTGTGACCATTATATAGTTGCTGATTATCATTCCCCTGACAGTGTAATCCATCAGGTAATTGAATATAATAAACATTCAAAAATACAGGGCATGATTACTTTGTCGGAAGGAGCAGTAAGCCTTTTGGCAGATTGTACTCAAAAACTAAATCTGCCGGGTAACTTTCCCTATTGTGCAAGAATTGCCCGGAATAAATATATGATGAGGGAAAAAGTTAAGGAATTGGGCTTATCGCAACCCAAGTTTTATAAAGCCTCCTCCATAAAAGAAGCCTCTGCAATTTATCAGGAAGAATTTAATGGTGGATCTTTATTTTTGAAACCACCCTGTCTCGGAGGAAGCTCATTTTGTTTGCGTATAGATTCCCTAGATCAATTAAAACGGGAATGGGATTATATTTTTGATGAAAGCTTATTAAGAACAAAAGGTGATCCTTTGTTTGAAGAACAATTTAAAAATGGCGAATATTTTCTCCTGATGGAAGAACTTCTGAGCGGAACAAATTTTCTTCACGATCAATTATTGGGTGTAGAATTCCCATGTTTTGAATTGAGTGTTGAAGGTTTTATTCAAGGAAATAAAACTTTTGTCTACTCAATTACAGATAAACTTCTCAGAAATAACTCAAAATACGGCGAAGAATTTTTATGGCGCATGCATTCAAGAGTACCGGTACTATTTAAGGAAAAATTAATACATTATGTCAACATAATAAACAATGGGATTGGTGCCCGAACGGGCTGTTCTCATACCGAATTTAGGATCGAATCCGGAGACCGCCATAATTTTGATGTCATATATGAAAATCAATATTATAAGATAAGGTTAATAGAAACGGCACTACGTCCAGGTGGCGCTTATATGCAAACGGCTTTAAAACATGCGACAGGTTTTAATTCTATTCGGGCAATGGCACTTCAGGCTTGTGGCCTGGAGAACGATGAACGCATTAAATTTAGAAAACCCGGAATCATGATTAATTTATGGGCGCAAAAAGAAGGTATTGTCAAGAAATTAGTTGGACTTGATAAAATAATCAGTCTGAAAGAAAAATTGGCTTTCTTTCATATTTTCGATGCAATTGGTGATTATACCTATCTGCCTCCTGTAGCCAGTCGCGGAATGGGTGACGTTTTTATTATCGATCATGATATTAACCTAGATGAAATTTCTGATTGGGAAATTCGGCTTCATAGTGACAGCCCTTATGAGCAGATTGAGAAGTTGTTTTTTGAAGTAATAAATAATTTTGAAGCACACACAGAATAAAAATATAATTAACCTAAATTTTATCTGATGAATAACAATCATACAATGGATAATGTATTGCTAATTGACCGATGCTTAAATCTACATAAAAAGTTATATCCTTTGATTGGTAAAATGTATCTGATTACGGATCAAAATGACGACAAACCCAGTACGTACAAAGAATTTGGATACGACCAGATTATCGAGGTAAACACACTCACTAACAATGATATTATAGATTTGGCTATTTCAATAGTTAAAACGAAAAACATCAAACACATTCTTTCGTTTGATGATAAGTATCAGGAAATTGCTGGTAAAATTGCCCGAATGCATGGGTTTTGGTTTCCTTATGATCACGGAGTTTGTGACTCCGTTAGAAACAAGGCTGTCACCCGAAATATTTTAAGCAGTAAGGGACTCGATAATTTACCATACAAAATTATTAATGACGAAACAGAAATTGATAAATTTATCGAAGATTACGGTTATCCTTTGGTTATGAAACCTTTATCATCACAAGGAAGTTTGGCTGTTAACATTATACTCGATAGCAGCGAATTAAAAAAAGCAATTCAACTGTTTGAAAAAAACGCAAAAAATCAAATAATGTTATTAGAAAAATACATTATCGGTAAGGAGTATAGCTTTGAATGCTTCTCAGAGAATGGTAACCACGAATTAATTTGTGTTGTTGAAAAATTTAAATCTGAGGTTTATTGTGTTGGAATGGGACATAGGATTCCTGCTGACTTAAACTCTTCTGATTTATTTAGGATGAAGAAATATGTTTTCTCATGTCTAAGTGGCTTGGGAATAACCAATGGACCCACACATACGGAATTAATATTCTCGCCCTCCGGTCCTGTAATCGTTGAAACACATACACGGGCATGTGGAGCGCATGTACCTTATCTGATTGAAAAACTATACAACATTGATATTCAAACGTTATGGATTCATCAATTTTTAGGAAGTACAATCATTGATGAAATTAAAAAATCCAAGCATTCCGAAAAAACCGGAGTAGTCTGGTTCAAACATTCAAACAAAGCAGGAGTACTTGATCATATAAAAGGTATTTCCGAGACCTATAATACTTTTGGCGTATTAAAAGCCGAAGCAATTCAAACAAAATTTAAAACCCTCGAGAATTTTACAAAAAGGTCTGAAGACAGACTAGCGTATGTCATTGTTGTTGAAGATGATCATGACGAAGCGTTGAATAAAGCCCAAACAGCAATTAATAGTCTGGATGTAGTATATATTTAGTTATTATTTTTTTCAATGAAGTCTCATTTTGGCAACTATAAATCAATTTTGTTTTTTTTGATCATGATGGGAAAAACATCTGCGCCCTATTATAACCCTATTTCGTTTTTTAGAATCATATAAAGCTCAATGTGCACTATCATATTTCAAGCATGGAAAAACAAAATATGACCATAAAAAACCTCAGGTATCGCAAAAAGATAGGATCAATACGAAAACCTGTGGATTTATAAAATTGGACATAAGTATTAGTCGGTCTAAAAAGAATCAGGTTCAAAAGTTGTGGAGTGATAAAAATAATATTCTCTTTACCGTAAATCACTTTAGGAATGAAAGTGGCAGCCTTTTGCAATCTTTTAAAGATTTACATTTTCCTAAAATTTCTTAATTCCAAAATAATAATTTACAGCTTACCCCATAAGAGATAAGTATTTGGAATCTGTTGCTCTGAATGAGCCTTAGCAGTAACATGGCACGAAGTGCCATGAATAATGGTGAGCATTTCTTTAAGCCCTGTAAGGGCGAAAGCATAACCCAAAAAGCACATATCTTATTTTATGTCATTTCCGAAAGTAAGCAACTTTTAATCAACATCTTATACTTTATTAATAACTGCTTATGCCTCTTCAGTACAATATGATTCATTATCTTAATTTATAGTGCGTTGCACTATTTTTATGCTTTTACGCTTTCAAGTCTTTTTAAACATTTAAAATATTTATACCGAAAGAGAACACTAATTATAAAATCAGCTGTAATAAAATAATCTCTTAAATGAAGAGCTGAAATCGTTAGTAAAAGAAATAACTTCTATCAACAACCCCACAACATTTTATATTGATCCAGAAAATGCTGTTCAAAATGATATAAATTCTTCTCTTTATGTTGAGGCTTCTGCCCTTTCAGGGCGAAAATGATATTATTGCTATTTATTTCATAGCGCTTCGCACTATGCTTTCTGCTTTTCGGGCTTTCAGCCCTTATTAATATTTAAGAGTATTATGCGTAAATATTGCTCTAAAAAAGCAAATGCCAAATCTCAAAAGAACAACCTAGCCCTTAGCAACTAATACATAAAAAATAAACAAAAAAATCCGTTCTAATTCGCGTTTTCGCATAGCGAATCAGTACAATCCGCGATCTGTTTTTTAACCGCAAAGTTCGCAAAGCATTACGCAAAGCACGCAAGAATTTCCTAAAATTCTATAAAAACAAAAAAACCTATCCAAATTGGATAGGGTTTTAAAAAGAAAGGCGACGACATACTCTCCCACATAACTGCAGTACCATCTGCGCAGGCGGGCTTAACTACTCTGTTCGGGATGGGAA
>NZ_CADCST010000060.1 GCF_902804485.1 Flavobacterium collinsii
GAAGAGTGAAGAGTGAAGAGTGAAGAGTAAAGAGTAAAGAGTAAAGAGTAAAGAGTAAAGAGTAAAGAGTAAAGAGTGAAGAGTGAAGAGTGAAGAGTGAAGAGTGAAGAATAATCTCTACGCATCTTTGCAAATATTTCGTGTATCTCTGAGTAATAACCTCCGAAATAACTTTAGAATCAACTTTGTCGTAATCTTAGGAAACATTTCCTTAAATTTGCTTCCATTATAAAAAAAATACAATAGTTATAAAAAACAAGCTATGTTACAAATCGCATTTATTAGAGAGAATCAGGAGAAAGTAATCAAGGCTTTAGCAAAACGAAATATCGATGCTAAAAGCGTTGTTGAAGAAGTGGTACAATTAGACGAAAACCGTCGCGCAACACAAGTAGAATTAGACAACACTTTATCTGAATCTAATAAATTATCCAAAGATATAGGGGAATTGATGAAAGCAGGCGAGAAATCAAAAGCTGCAATCTTAAAAGAAAAAACAGTTTCCTTAAAAGAAAAAAGCAAAGAATTGGGTGAAAAAGCAGAAGCTTTAGCTGCCGAATTAACCAATAAATTATATACTTTACCAAATCTTCCAGCTGATATTGTTCCGGAAGGAAAAACACCAGATGACAATTTGAATGTTTTTCAGGAAGGTGATATTCCGGTTTTACACGAAGGTGCACAGCCTCACTGGGAATTGGTAAAAAAATACGATATCATCGATTTTGAACTGGGTGTAAAAATCGCTGGAGCAGGATTTCCGGTTTACAAAGGTAAAGGAGCCCGTTTGCAACGTGCTTTGATCAATTACTTTTTAGATAAAAATACAGCTGCAGGATACAATGAAGTTCAGGTGCCTCATTTGGTAAATGAAGCTTCAGGATATGGAACAGGACAATTACCGGACAAAGAAGGACAAATGTATCATTCAACAATTGATGATTTGTATTTGATTCCAACGGCTGAGGTTCCGGTTACGAATTTGTTCCGTGATGTGATTTTAAACGAAAGCGAATTGCCGGTTTTACATACTGCGTATACGCCATGTTTCCGTCGTGAGGCTGGTTCTTACGGAGCTCACGTGCGTGGATTAAATCGTTTGCACCAATTTGATAAAGTAGAAATTGTACGTATTGAACACCCTGAGAAGTCTTATGAAGCATTAGACGGAATGGTAGAACATGTAAAAGAGATCTTAAAAGAATTGAAATTACCATACCGCGTTTTACGTTTGTGTGGTGGTGATATCGGTTTTACAGCGGCTTTGACTTACGATTTTGAAGTGTTTTCTACTGCACAGGACCGTTGGTTAGAAATCAGTTCAATTTCGAACTTTGAAACTTTTCAGGCCAATCGTTTGAAATTGCGTTTCAAAGACAAAGATGGAAAAAACCAACTGGCACATACCTTAAATGGAAGTTCATTGGCATTACCAAGAGTTTTAGCCGGAATTATAGAAAATTACCAAACCCCGGAAGGAATTGTAATCCCGGAAGTGTTAAGACCTTACTGCGGATTTGATATTATAAATTAAGATTGAAATAAAGTTTACAGTCGCAGTCACAATGTTCAGTTGCAGCCTCAGTTTGAGGTGAATTGCATTGAACACTGTGACTGCGACTGAATACTAAAAAAGTGGAAGATGAATGGGATTTTGAATTGGGACGTAGATCCCGTTATTTTTTGGATAACAGATAGTTTTCCGTTGAAATATTATGGTGCTTTTTTTGCCTGTGGGTTATTACTGGGCTACGCTATTGTACGAAACATTTACAAAAAAGAAAATCTTTCGCTGGACAATCTCGATAGTTTACTCGTTTATGTAATTGTTGGGACAATTTTGGGAGCACGATTAGGGCATTGCTTTTTTTATGAGCCATCCTATTTTTTACAACATCCGATAGAGATTCTGCTACCCATTCAGAAAGTGGCTGGGGTTTATAAGTTTGTTGGATATCAAGGTCTGGCAAGTCATGGAGGGTCAATAGGTGTTTTAATTGCAATGGTTTTGTATTGTCGAAAATATAAAGTTAAGTTTTTATGGCTTTTAGATAAAATGGCAATTGGGGTTCCGGTTACGGGAGCTTTTATCAGATTTGGGAATTTTATGAATTCTGAAATTTATGGAAAACCAACCAATGGAAACTGGGGTGTTGTTTTTCAAAGAGATGATATGATCCCAAGACATCCAACACAGCTGTATGAAGCATTTGCTTATCTGTTGATTTTTGTAATTTTGTATGCGATGTACAAGTCAGAGAAAATTCGAAAAGCTGACGGATTGATCTTCGGATACTTCTTAATATTATTGTTTCTTGCCAGATTTATAATTGAGTTTTTCAAGGAGAATCAGGAAGCCTTCGAGAATAGTATGCCAATTAATATGGGACAAATACTGAGTATTCCTTTTATTCTGATTGGTTTAGGATTGATTGTTTGGAAGTCTAAGAAGAATGTTCTTATTTAGTTTACACTCGCAGTCTTCAGTTTCAGTTTATACGGAATAATGCAACTGTAAACCGTGACTGAACACTACAAGTGAGAACTGCGAATGAATACTGAAAAAAAAGCTAAAATATGAAAAACATCATCATCTATATTGTTTTGTTCTGGTCTACTTTCGCATTTTCACAGAATGAACAGCTTGCGCAGTATTATTATGATAAAGGTGATTTTGAAAAAGCTAAAATCAGTTACGAAGAGCTTTTAAATAGTGCGCCGTCCAATACACAGTACTTTTTAAGGACGATCGATTGTTATCAGCAGTTACAGCAATTTGAGGTAGCACAAAAAGTAATTCAGGATCGTTACAATAAATACAAACAAGGCGTTTTTTTAGTAGAGTTGGGGTATAATTTTCAACTGCAAAAAAACGATATCAAAGCCAAAAGTTGCTACGAACAGGCGATCGAAAAAATCAAAACCAATCCGAATGATGTTTATGGAGTGGGTAATTCTTTTGAGAAAAAAGTATTGTTGGAATACGCTTTACGGGCTTATGAGACGGCAATGCTGGTGCAGCCTAATTATAATTTCAATTTTCAAATCGGAATGTTGTACGGGCAGTTAGGGAAGACCGATCAGATGATTGATTTTTTACTGACGGAGTCGTATAAGAACCCGCAGAATGCCAATTTAATTCAGACACAGTTATCTCGTTTCATGAATGGCGAAACCGATAATACTGCTTTTAAAGACGCCATGCGTAAAGCATTGATCTTGAAAACACAAAAAGATCAGGATGTGTTCTGGAATCATTACCTAAGCTGGTTTTATGTACAGCAGAAAGAATTCGGTAAAGCTTTCATTCAGGAAAAAGCAATTTACAAACGAGAACCTGAATCGCTCTCGAGCATTGTTAATTTAGGGCAGTTTGCATTGAATGAGGATGACACCGAAACAGCGGAAGAAATCCTGAATTTTATCCTTCTAAACACCAAGGATCTTGATTTACTCATTCAGACAAATTCGTCTCTGATGCAAATTAAAATCGATAAAGCACAGGAAAAAGACTACACAATGATTAGTGCTGAGTTACAACAATTGCTTACAACCTATGAAATAACTCCTTTTACCTTATCTTTGCAAATAATTCAGGCACATTTCCTGGCTTTTAATCTTAAAAAGACCGAAGAGGCCAAGGAAATTATTAAGAAAGCGCTGGAGTTAAATTTGAATGCTTATCAGCAGGCTGATGCAAAGATGGAGTTGGCAGACATACTGCTTTTAGAAGAGAAGTTCAATCAGGCCTTGATTTATTATTCGCAAATTCAATTGGATTTAAAGAATGATGTAATGGCGCATGAAGCGAGTTTAAAAGCGGCGAAAACGAGTTATTATAAAGGCGATTTCGAATGGGCTTTGAAACAGTTTAAAGAATTGAAAGCGGCAAATACGCAATTAATTGCCAATGATGCGCTGGAGTATTTTTTACTGATTAACGATAATACGGTTGCCGATTCAACACAAACCGCGCTAAAGCAGTTTGCTAAAGGTGATTTTTTAATGTATCAGAACAAAAAGCAGGAAGCAATTGCTCAGTTTCAGGGGATATTGAAAAGTTTTAAAGGACAGGAAATAGAAGCTGTTACAATGTTGCGTTTAGGTAAAATTTACGAAAGTCTGAAGGATTACAATTCAGCTTTGGCGCAGTATCAACAGATTATTGACCATCATGGTGACGGAATTTATGTAGATGAAGCTTTGTTTTTCTCTGCAGAAATTTACGATGATGAATTGCATGACGCAGAAAAGGCGAAGCCATTATATGAGAAGGTAATTTTTAATCATCAGGATAGTATCTATTTTGTTGATGCGAGAAAGAAATACCGACAGTTAAGAGGAGACAAGAATTTGTAAATGCCAAAAAGCAAATTCCAAATTCCAAAAAAAAAGAGAATTAGCAATACGATGATTTGTTTTAAGGATTTAGTAGATAAAAACACTCAGAACCTTAGAATCTTAGAATCTCAGAACCTTTAAAGAGAATGATTATTTACAACGTTACCACCAATATACACGAGAGCGTTCATGACCAGTGGTTAAAGTGGATGCAGGAAAAACACATACCTGAAATTTTAGCTACACAGAAGTTTTCTTCGGCAAGAATTGTCAGAGTAATGATAGAGGAAGAAATGGGCGGAATTACGTATTCTGTTCAATATGTTACAGACAGTAAAGAAACTCTGGAGCGTTATTATATCGAAGATGAACCAGGGTTTCATAAAGAAGCACTAGGATTGTTTGCAGATAAAATGCTTTCTTTCAGAACAGAGTTAGAAGTGATTTCGGAACATTAATTTTCAGTTTTCAGTTAGATTAAATGTCCAATTAGAATCATTAGGTCTTTCTGAATAATTAAAAGAAGTATATTTGCAAAAATTAATTTTTAATTGTGCTTGTCTACCTAATTTTTTTATGAAAAACCTACAAATAAAACTTGTTTTATTCTTGTTGTTAAGTCTAAATGTTTGCTGCCAAAGCAAAGAGGAAGAGTCAACTTCTATCATTTTACAATTTAATGAATTTAGAGAAATTGAAAAGACTTCGAAAGAAATCTTAAAAAATATCGCGGAATCTAAATATGAAGTTATAAAAGTAAAAAACGAGGAGCAGCCTAAAGACTTTGGGCTAATAGCCGGTTTTGCAACACAGATTTATTCTAGTGGTAATGAAATTAATGATTATATAGATGAGATTAAGTCAGGAATCTCTGAAGAAGATTGTTTTGTAACGAACGACACAGCACTTTATGATGAATTCGTCAAACAAAAATATACTATATTAAAAAATAAGATAGATCTTTTTTATAAACAGAATAAAGTAATTATATCTTCAAAACGTTATGCTAGTTTTAAAGAATATAATGAAACATTTAATACAAATAAAATGTTTGTAAATAAAAAAGATGAAAAGATAAATTATTTAAACTTTAAATTTGGCTACAAAGCTAATATTGGGCTGCTGACAAGTTTAGAAAAAATTCAGTTTGAAGTTGTTCATTTTCAATATATGTTCATGAATGATAATATTGGATCTGCTTATTAAAGTATACGTAAGTTAATTAATAAGAGCAGGAAACAAAAAAAGAAAATGGAAAAAGTAAAAGCCAAAAAACATTTAGGACAACACTTCCTGAAGGATGAAAGTATCGCCAAAGCAATTGCAGATACCTTAAGCCTTAACGGATATGATGAGGTTTTAGAAATAGGACCGGGTATGGGTGTGTTGACTAAGTATTTGCTTGACAAACCAATTAATACACATGTGATCGAGATTGATACCGAATCAGTGGCGTATTTAGGTGAAAATTATCCAAAATTAAAAGATAAAATTATCTCTCAGGATTTCCTGAAATACAATATTAACGAGGTTTACGAGAACAAGCAATTTGCTATTATTGGAAACTTCCCTTATAATATTTCAACACAGATTGTTTTTAGAACTTTAGAATTTAAACATCAGATTCCGGAGTTTTCGGGGATGTTTCAAAAAGAAGTTGCAGAACGAATCTGCGAGAAAAAAGGCTCAAAAGCATACGGAATCTTATCCGTTTTGGCTCAGGCTTTCTATACTACTGAGTATCTGTTTACGGTAGATGAAAACGTTTTTATTCCTCCGCCCAAGGTGAAATCGGGTGTGATGAAAATGACCCGAAAGGAAGACTATAGCCTTCCATGCGGAGAAAAGTTGTTTTTCACAGTAGTGAAAACGGCTTTTCAGCAAAGACGAAAAACATTACGTAACAGTTTGAAAACATTAAATTTAACCGATAAGTTGCGAGAAGACACTATCTTTGATAAACGTCCTGAGCAACTTAGTGTAGAAGAATTTATTGCTTTGACTCAAAAAATAGAAGCCGATGGAGTTTAAAATCAGTAAAGAGCTAATTAAAAAAATTGCTCAACTCATCCAAGCTAAAAATAATAAGGAGCTTGAAGTTTTATTAAATGACATGCACCATGCGGATTTCGCTGAAATTCTGGATGAAATTGACATTGATGAAGCGACTTATATTTTTAAAGTTTTAGATAGCGAAAAAACAGCCGAAATTCTTCTGGAATTAGAGGATGATTTGCGTGAACAAATCTTAAACAGACTTTCGCCAAAAGAAATCGCTGAAGAGCTGGATGAACTTGAAACCAATGATGCGGCAGATATTATTGGAGAACTTTCAAAAGATAGAAAAGCAGAGGTAATCTCGGAGCTTCAGGACGTAGAACACGCAAAAGGAATCGTTGATTTATTGCGTTACGACGAAGATACTGCCGGGGGTATCATGCACAAAGAGTTGGTGAAAGTCAACGAAAACTGGAACGTATTGACTTGTGTAAAAGAAATGCGTATTCAGGCAGAAAATGTTTCCAGAGTGCATTCTATTTATGTTGTTGATGATGAAAACAGACTTAAAGGCAGATTGTCGCTAAAAGATCTATTAACAACATCGACCAAAACGCAGATCTCAGATATCTATATTAGAAAATTGTATTCTGTAAACGTAGAAACACCTGATGTTGAAGTCGCCAGAATGATGGATAAGTACGACCTGGAGGCAATTCCGGTGGTAGACGAACTAGGACGTTTAGTGGGCCGAATTACGATTGATGATATTATTGACGTCATAAAAGACGAAATCGAGAAAAGAGATACCGAAGACATTCAGAAATTTGGAGGATTAGAAGCTCTTGAATTGCCATACGTTCAAACACGTCTTGGCGAAATGGTCAAAAAAAGAGCCACTTGGTTAGTGGTTTTGTTTATAGGTGAAATGTTTACAGCTTCGGCGATGGGCTTTTTTGAAGGTGAAATTGAGAAAGCAGTAGTTTTAGCCCTATTTGTTCCGCTTATTATTTCGAGTGGAGGTAATTCCGGTTCACAGGCAGCAACTCTTATCATTCGTGCCATGGCATTGAAAGAACTTACCTTAAAAGACTGGTGGTATGTAATGAAGAAAGAGATCGCATCAGGTTTTTTATTGGGCGCTATTCTGGGTATTGTTGGTTTTATCAGGATTCTGGTTTGGCAGCAAACCGGTCTTTATGAATATGGAGAACATTGGTTAACAATTGGTTTGACCGTTTCTCTTTCTTTAGTTTTTATTGTTTTATGGGGAACGCTTTCAGGATCTATGATACCCTTTTTATTGAAAAAACTTAAACTGGACCCCGCAACTTCATCAGCGCCGTTTGTGGCTACTTTAGTCGACGTAACGGGATTAGTTATTTATTTTACGATTGCTTCTTTGCTATTAAAAGGGAAGTTGCTGTAAGAATAATATAGATGCGTAAATTTTGTGGAAGATTTATTCATTGCAACCACAAAGTTCAAGAAAGTCGCTTGCGATTTTGAGAAAGAGTTGTTTACTAATATTGTCTATAGAGGAACGCGGATTAAACGGATTCGCTATCGCGAAAACACGGATTAAAACGGATTTTTAAAAATAATAAATTCGTTTTAATCCGCGTTCCTTTAGCAAATTGTTAGATAGTATAAGCCTTTTAGAATAACAGAAATGATTCCTGACTTTTAGATTTTTGCCACAAATTGATAGATTACAGTGATTTAAAATCTGTAAAATCTACGTAATTTACATGCGGAAAAGGAGCTATTAATCAACCAAAAATAATTCAAAAAACAACCAGTATGAAAATACACATTATAGGCGGAGGAAATCTTGGGGTTTCTATTGCCTTGGGAATTGTCAAATTCTCTAAAGACAACGAGGTTACCGTCACAAGAAGAAATACGGCCAGTATTCAGTATTTAACAGAGTTTGGGATTACGGTTTCTTCGGATAATAAACATACTATTCAGGAAGCTGATGTGGTTATTTTAACCATAAAACCATATCAGGTAGATGTTGTTTTGGCGGAAATTTTACCGGTTATAAAAGGAAAAACAATTGCTTCGGCCGTAAGCGGACTATCTTTAGATATGCTTCAGTCTAAAACCAATAATGAATTTGCGGTAGTGCGAATTATGCCCAATATAGCAGCACAATTTGGTGAATCGGCGACCTGCATCTCTTTTCCTGAAAAAGACAGAGAAAAAGCATTGCCAATTGTTGATTTGTTTCAGGATCTGGGAACTGCTCCTGTTATCGATGAAAAATTAATGGATGCGGCAACTGTACTTGGTGCTTGCGGAACCGCATATGCCCTTAGATACATTCGCGCCTCTATGCAGGCAGGTATTGAAATTGGATTTGATTCTAATACTGCTTTAGCAATTGCGGCTCAAACGGTCAAAGGAGCAGCGAAAATGTTACTGGAGGAGAAAGTACATCCGGAACAATTAATCGACCGTGTTACGACGCCTCAGGGCTGTACAATTGTAGGTTTGAACGAAATGGAACACAACGGTTTTAGTTCGTCTTTAATAAAAGGAATTAAGACTTCTTTGAAACAAATTAAGGGTTAGGACAAGGAAATTCCAATATTAAAAATCCCAAATTCCAATTTACTAAAACTTGGAATTTGGGATTTTTGTTTTTATGCTATTTCGGTTTTTGTTATTTCTATTGCAAAGAAATGTATCGTTAATCAAAATAGTGTTGGAATTTTTAATATTGGAATTTAAACATGTTTTCTGCTTACCGTATACTTAAGATAAACTAATCCCAAAAGACCCGAAAGTACGGAAGCGATCAGAATAGCGATTTTAGAGAAAATAATGGTTTCCGGATCTTTAAAGGCTAGGATGGTGATGAAAATAGACATGGTAAAACCAATTCCGCCCAGCATGCCGGCACCTAAAATATGAGCCCATTTTAAGTTTTTAGGCAAACTGCATAATCCAAGACTTACACCAATAGCTGAGAAAAGTAAAATTCCTAAAGGCTTACCAACCACTAAGCCCAGAATGATTCCATAGGTATTAGGATGATTTAAACCTTCATGCCAGTCTGATTCAATAGCGATGCACGTATTGGCAACAGCAAACAAAGGCAAGATGAAAAAGGCAACAGGTTTGTGCAAAAAGTGCTGCAGTTTGTAGGAAGTGGAATTTTCGTCACCATTTCCAAACGGAATTACAAAAGCCAGTATAACACCCGTAATCGTAGCGTGAACACCTGAGTTTAGCATGAAATACCACATTATGACACCTCCAATTAAATACGGAATCAGGTTTTGAACTTTCATACGGTTCAGTATAAATAAGAAGATCCAGATTCCCAGAGCAATTGCGAGATTTACAAATGCTATTGAGGTGGTGTAAAATATGGCAATAACAATTATAGCACCGAGATCATCAATAACAGCTAAAGCCGTTAAAAAAACCTTTAGCGACGAAGGAACTTTCTTCCCTAAAAGAGATAAAATTCCAATTGCAAAAGCAATGTCAGTTGCCATTGGAATTCCTGCTCCGTTTTGAGTTGCTGTTCCAAAATTTAAAACCAGAAAAATAGCCGCAGGAACCAGCATCCCACCCAAGGCAGCCACTATGGGTAAAGAAGCATTTTTAATATTAGACAATTCACCGTGATAAATCTCCCTTTCTAACTCTAACCCAATTAATAAAAAGAAAATAGTCATCAGGCCATCATTAATCCAGTGCGTGATGGAATGTCCGTTGATTTCTTTTTCCCATAAAGCAATATATTCGGTTTGAAAAGACGAATTGGCGAGGTAGAGAGATATTATAGTGACAAAAAGCAAGAGTAGTCCTCCTGATTTTTCGTTGTTGAAGAAGGCTTTAAAAGTTTTTGTTAATTTCATTTTTATTAAAGTTCAGAGAATTTAGAAGCGATTTTTTTGAGGCTTATATTTTCAAAGTTAAAAAAAAACTAACGAATAAAAAATTAAGAGGCTTGGTGTTGGGGTTTAGGATTGTCTTATAACCAAAAAAAACCGCCAATCTGATTGGCGGTTTGGAGTGTTTTTTAGAGGGTTGCTGCTGCTTCTAATATTAAGGCTGTCACTTCTTTAGGATGCGATGCCAAGGAGGCATGTCCTGCATCTAAGCGAATGATTTTTTTAGGATTGATTCGCTCTGCCATTTCTTTTTCTGTTTCTGGCGGAATCATATTGTCGAAATTGGAAATTTGATACCAACTTGGTTTTGTTTTCCATGCCGGTTCACCTGCGATATCTCCAAAGCATTGGCCATGGATAGGTTTTTGTGCCAGTGATAAGATCAGCGTCGACTCTTTGTCCAGATCTTGAGCAAATGCTTCGTGAAACTCATCGTACTTGATCCATAAAAAACCTTTTGGATCAGGATAAATACTGGCTCCGCCTGATCCGGGTCTGCGTCCTAATAGGGCTCCCAGACTATCTCCTGCATCAGGAGCAAATGCGGCTATATAAACTAAACCTACAACCTTGTCATGATGCCCTGCACCTGAGATTACTGCTCCTCCGTAAGAATGCCCCACCAGAAGTACTTTTCCTTCCTGTGCATCTATCAGATCCTGAGTTTTATTAATATCATCTTGTAAAGAAGTCAATGGGTTTTGAACGCTTCGTACTTTATATCCCTCTTTTACTAATCCCGGAATTACATGTTGCCAATGTGAACCATCTCCCCAAGCGCCGTGAACCAAAATAATAGTTAAATCTTTTGTTGCCATAATTACTGATGTTTAATTGATTAAAATATAATTGCTTATTTAAAACTCAATGTGTGATGAAGCAAAATGGGGACTGTTATTTTCTAAATTTAAAATGATTCATAAAAGTATGAAATTAAATAATTTGATAATGTTAAGATTTTGAGAACTTTAGTGTCTAAATGCTTTAATACCAATGGTGAATGTTTTTGTTTTGGAACTCTAAATAAATAAGTAGGTAATTTCTTTAAAATAGTTTTTCTATTTGTATTTTAAACTTTTTAAGATTAGATAGTAGAAACAGCATGCTTAAGGGACGGCTTAAATAAAGAATAAGCTGTATTTTTGTTTTATAAAATAGCATACAATGAGCATAAAAATTCTTCATATTGATAGCAATCATCCAATTTTATGGCAACAGTTGGAAGATGCCGGTTTTGAAAACTACGCTGACTTCAAATCTTCTAAAGAAGAAATTGAAGCAAAAATCCAAAACTATAACGGAATCGTGATTCGGAGTCGCTTTAAAATTGACAAAACTTTTTTGGATCATGCCGCCAACTTAAAGTTTATTGCCAGAGTCGGAGCAGGTTTAGAAAGTATCGATTGCGAGTATGCCGAAACAAAAGGAATTCATTTGATTGCTGCTCCCGAGGGAAATCGCAACGCGGTTGCAGAACATTCACTTGGAGTGATTTTGTCGTTGTTTAACAATCTGAATCAGGCAGATGCCGAAGTAAAAGCAGGGCATTGGAACCGTGAGAGCAATCGGGGTCATGAACTTGATGGTAAAACGGTTGGAATCATTGGTTATGGAAACATGGGAAAAGCATTTGCTAAAAAACTTCGAGGCTTTGAGACCGAAGTACTGTGTTACGATATTTTAGATAACGTAGGAGATGAAAATGCAAAACAGGTTTCGTTAGCAGAATTGCAGCAAAAAAGCGATGTGCTGAGTCTGCATCTTCCATGGACTCCCGAAACCGATAAAATGGTTAACGGAAATTTTATAAATGCTTTTGCAAAGCCATTTTGGATTATAAATACCTCACGCGGTAAAAACATTGTAACGGCAGACTTAGTCGAAGCAATGAAAGTTAAAAAAGTATTGGGAGCCGGTTTGGATGTTTTGGAGTATGAAAAATTATCTTTTGAGACCTTATTTCAGGAAGAAAGTACTCCCGAGGCGTTTAAATATTTATTGGAATCCAAAAATGCTTTGCTAACGCCTCATATTGCCGGCTGGACTTTTGAAAGCCACGAACGATTGGCACAGGTAATTGCAGACAAAATAAAAGCGGTCTTTCATACATAGTTTATTGGTGAAGAATAATGATTTAGCGCTGTTTTTACAATTAAATAACGAGTCTTTTCTGTAGAATTTTAGCCTATAATTAGTTTTTAAAGTTAATTTTTAATAATATTGTTTCTAAATAGGGAGGAACCGAAAATCCGAAGAGTAGGACATAACCAATTAATTTTAACTAGTAAAAATGGAAAACGATTTAAAAGAAACGTCTAATAATTTTAATGAACCAATTCCGGTATTCAAAGTAGATCCTGTTATGGTGTTGCTTTTTGGATTTTTAACATGCGGATTATACTTAATTTATTGGAACATTAAAGTATCTGAGGTTTTAAATGCCGTTGCAGGTAAAGAAGTTATCTCACAGCCGATTGCAATTTTTGCAGGATGTTGTACACCTGTAAACATTTATTTTTATTACTTGGCTGGTAAAGAAGCATTGCCAAAAGTTTATCAAAGAACTGGGGAACTTCAAAAAGACCAATCAACTTTATTAATTGTTTTAGGGTTCTTTTTCCCTTTTGCAGCAGCAATGATAGTACAAGGTGATATCAACAGATTATACAAATAATAGTAGAACAAAACGTAAAATTTACGGAATTATCGGTGCAGCAATTACACTGATAATTCCGTTTTTTTTAATGCTTGACAATCATAATGACCATCTGGAATCAGATCAGTCATTTTGTCCTTTTAAAATGGTAACCGGTTTTCCTTGCCCGGGTTGCGGAATTACCAAATCATTGGTTTATTTCTATCAGGGTGACATCTATAAATCTCTTAGTTACCATATATTGGGGCCTTTTGTTATTGTGTTCTGCTGGCTTACCATCATTATACTGACAACTGAACTTATTACTAAAAAAGAATATTTTACAGGGCTTTTGTACAATAGAAAATTAGCCTACAATATGGCTTACTTTTTAGCTTTTTATCATTTGATACGATTGGTTCTTTTTATTAGAGAAAGTTCTTTTGATGATATTTTACATCAGTCGATTTGGTTTTAAGCCTTAGAATTCCATCCTCATAAAGTTGAATTAGCATAACTAAAAAACACTATAAAAATGGAAAACAGTAAAACAGAACATTGGAATAATCCTCCGGTTCGTCGTGAAGAGAATAAAAAAGTAGTTGCGGGAATCTTAGCAATTTTGTTAGGTGCTCTTGGTATTCATAAATTCTATTTGGGATATAATAAGGAAGGAATTATCCAGCTTATTCTTGGATTTGTATTCGGAATTGGAGGTATAATAGGTATTATAGAAGGAATAATCTATCTTACAAGAACTGATGAAGAGTTTTATCAAACTTATCAGGTTGGTCAAAAAGGCTGGTTCTAAGTCGTTTTAAAGCATAAAAAAATCCCATTTTAAAGATGGGATTTTTTGTTTGTATAGATGATGCAATTAATCTTCTTTCTCCGATAATTTGCGTTCTAATTCTATCTGAAATTCTTCAATAACAGGTTTCATTGTGCTTTCAGGAATATCCGCTATTCTGATATACATTAAACCATCTACGGCATTGTTGAACAAAGGATCGACATTAAAGGCAACTACACGGGCATTTTGCTTGATGTATTTCTTAATTAAAACAGGCAAACGTAAGTTTCCTGGTTCCAATTCGTCGATAATCTTATCGAATTTGTTCAAGTCAGACTCGGCTTCATCGAAGATAAAGTCTTTATCAGCGTCTTTTAATTTTACTTTGTATGCTTTTTTCGGGTGAATGTATTGAGCAATATAAGGATCGTAATAGTTAGACTTCATGAACTCAATCATCAACGATTTTGAGAAGTCAGAAAATTGATTACTGATACTTACACCGCCAAGTAAATACTTGTGTTCCGGATAACGTAAGGTCGTATGAATAATTCCTTTCCACAACAGGAATAAAGGCATTGGTTTTTGCTGATATTCTTTGATGATAAAAGCACGACCCATTTCGATCGATTTATGCATCATATCGTGTAATTCCGGTTCAAATCTGAAAAGATCCGTTAGATAAAAACCTTCAATACCGTGTTTCGGATAGATTTCTGAACCTAATCCCATTCGGTAAGCACCTGCAATTTTTTTGGTTTCGTCGTCCCACAAAAACATGTGGTGATAGTATTGGTCGTATTGATCTAAGTCAATAGATTCGTTGGTTCCTTCACCCACTTCACGAAAAGTGATTTCGCGTAAACGTCCAATTTCGTGTAAGATGTTTGGGATCGACTTGGCACGGGCAAAAAACACTTCGTAGTTTTTACTCTGTAATAACCTGCAATCGCTTTCTCTTAACGCATTGACTTCGTCAATCATTTTCGATTCATTTGCCGGTGTTGCAATTTTTTTAGGTGCTTTCGGGATTTTTAAACTTGCGGTGTCTAATAATTTGCTGTCTTTCTCAAATGGATTGGCGAGCATGTAAGTCTTCTTTCTTAAAAACTCAGAATAGTCCTCAAAAGATTCGATTTCGTTTTGTTCGTTTACCGAGATTGGTTTTCCAATACGAACTTTAATAACACGATCTTTTTGCGTTAGTAATTCCGATGGCAATTTTGCAGTACGTAAAGTATCGTCAATCTTAGAAAGCCAGTAAAACAACTTACTGTTTTTGGCGTGGAAGTAAATAGGTATAACCGGAACTTTGGCTTTTCTGATTAGCTTCAAAGCGCCTTCTTCCCATGGTTTGTCTACCACTAGTTTTCCATCTTTGTAAGTCGAAACCTCTCCGGCCGGGAAAATTCCCAACGGTTTACCATCACTTAAATGGCGTAAGGTTTCTTTAATCCCCACCACACTTGATTTGGCATCCTTATGATTTTCAAAAGGATTGACAGGCATAATGTATTTTTTTAGCGGAACAATTCTATGTAGTAAAAAGTTGGCAATGATTTTAAAATTTGGTTCTCTTTCAAGCATCAATTTTAAAAGCAAAATACCGTCAATTCCGCCCAGAGGGTGATTTGAAATGGTAATATAGGCGCCATCTTTCGGTAAACGTTTTAAATCTTCTTCCGGAATTTCAAATTTGATTTCCATCTCATCCAAAATTCCGTTTAAGAAAGCAACATCCTCTAAATGCTTATTATGATCGTAAATTTTATTAAGGGTAGATATCTTAAGAACTTTCATAAGAATCCAGCCCGAAAAAGTACCCAAAACTCCGTACTTATCAACATTTATCGCTTTTGCAACTTCTTTCGCGGTAACTAAACCCATGTACTATTTTTAATTTATTAGAGCAGCGAACAAAGATAACAAAAAACTCTACTTTTCGCTGTTTCAAATGCAAACTTTCCACTTTTTTATTACATTTGGAATCCTAAAAAAAACGCTGATGAAAATTATTTCTTATAATGTAAACGGAATACGTGCCGCAATAACCAAAGGGTTTATCGAATGGCTGCAACAAGCGAATCCAGATGTGATTTGTCTTCAGGAAATAAAAGCTACGCAAGAACAAATTCCGGTTGACGATATCACTGCAGCTGGTTATCCGTACCAATATTATTATCCGGCAACTAAAAAAGGGTATAGTGGTGTGGCTATCTTATCTAAGACAAAACCAAATAATGTGGTTTACGGGACTGGAATTCAGCATATGGACTTTGAAGGACGTAACCTTCGTGCCGATTTTGACGACTGCTCTGTAATGAGTTTGTACCTGCCGTCAGGAACTAATATTGAAAGATTGGACCATAAATTTATGTTTATGGATGATTTTCAAACTTATATTAATGAGTTAAAACAAACGATTCCGAATCTGATTATATGTGGTGATTATAATATTTGCCATGAAGCTATTGATATTCACGATCCCGTTCGTAACAAAACTGTTTCTGGTTTTTTACCTGCTGAGCGTGCCTGGTTAGATGGATTTATGAAATCCGGGTTTGTAGATAGTTTCCGTTATTTTAATAAAGATCCGCATCATTATTCATGGTGGAGTTATCGCGCAGGAGCCCGTGGGAATAACAAAGGCTGGCGTATCGACTATAATCTGGTTAGTAATTCTTTGGAGCATAGATTAAAAAGAGCTGTGATTCTTCCGGATGCCGTTCATTCGGATCATTGTCCGGTTTTAGTTGAAATAGAGTAAAAGTGGTATTGTTATTGTTGAATGAATTGCTGTTTAAATTTAAACATTGACATTGTCATTAGTGTTGAATTTTGACTTTAGTATTAATACCCTCCAAATAAAAATAAAAATGATAAAAAAGGCCTCTATCGGATTATTGCTTGTAGCGATGTCTATGACTTCTTGTGTGTCCAAGAAAATTTACAACGATCTTGAAACCAAATATTCGGATCTCAAAAAAGAAAATCGTTCTATTGCTGATGAAAATGAGAGTTTGCAAAAATCAAAAAATCAGTTAGAATTGGACCGTGATGCTTTAACAAAAGATTTAAATGCAACTAAAGCAGATCTTGAAAAACAAAAAGCGGATCTGGCTGCTCAGCAGAAAAAATATAAAGTACTTCAGGATTCTTATAATGCTTTAGAGAAAAACAGTAACGATGCTTTAGAAAGTAACATGGCTAAAAACCGTGAACTGTTGGCGCAACTAGAGGCAAAATCTAAAAAATTGGCTGATGAACAGGCTCGACTGGATAAAACAGCAAACCGTCTGAATGAACTTGAAGCAATGATCGCAGCAAAAGAAGAAGCAATGCGTAAATTGAAAGAGACATTGTCTAAAGCTTTAAATGGTTTTGAAGGAAAAGGTCTGACCGTAGAACAGAAAAACGGAAAAGTATATGTTTCGATGGAAAACAAATTGTTGTTCAATTCAGGAAGCTGGGCCGTTGGTGTCGAAGGTAGAAAAGCAGTCGTTGAATTAGGTAAGGTTTTAGGTGATAATCCGGATCTTTCAGTTCTTATCGAAGGACACACAGATGATGACCCGTACGCAGGTTCAGGGCCGATTGCAAATAACTGGGATTTGTCTACCAAAAGGGCTACCGCAATTGTAAATATTTTAAGTGAAAACACTAAAATCAACAAGCAAAAGCTAACAGCAGCAGGTCGTAGTGAGTTTTCTCCATTGGCAAGTAATGCAACTCCGGAAGGAAAGGCTAAGAATCGCAGAATCGAGATCATCTTAACGCCAAGATTAGATGAAATCGCGGAGATGCTTAATAGTATTAATTAAGGTCCATAGTGGCAAAGATTCAAAGGCTCAGAGTTTTTACTTTGGGTCTTTTTTATTTTTCAATGTTTCGAACGCCGAAAATGTTGAAAACTAAAGATCTTGTGCTTTTTTTAACCTTTGTCAAATTTCCAGTTGATAAATACCTTTGTACCTTTGTTGCTCTGTAATTTTGAACCTATATAAAATATGAAATTCACAACTTTACCCAATACCGACATAAAAGTTAGCAAAATAAATCTCGGAACGATGACTTTCGGGCAACAGAACACAGAAGCTGAAGGACATCAGCAAATGGATTATGCTCTTGAGAGGGGTGTTAATTTTTTTGATACTGCCGAAATGTATTCCGTTCCGGCGCGTGAAGAAACTTACGGAAGTACAGAGAAAATTATAGGTACCTGGTTTAAAAAATCAGGAAACCGTGATAAAGTTGTATTGGCCACAAAAATAGCGGGGCCAAACCCTGCGTTTACTTACATGCGCGAAAAGGGTGATTTCTCACCGGCGAGTATTAAGTATGCTTTAGAGAACAGTTTAAAGCGTTTGCAGACAGATTATATCGATTTGTATCAAATGCATTGGCCAGAGCGAAAAACCAATTGTTTTGGACAGCGATCTTTTAATGGTCATGACGATGCGTGGGAAGATAATTTCAGAGATGTATTAGAAACATTCGACAGCTTAATCAAAGAAGGTAAAATAAAACATATTGGGGTTTCAAACGAAAATGCCTGGGGAATGATGCGTTTTTTAGAAGAAAGCAAGTATCATAATTTGCCAAGGATTAAAACCGTTCAAAATCCGTATAGCTTGTTGAATCGTCTTTTTGAGGTGGGCTCTGCCGAAGTTTCGAAGTACGAGAATGTGGGATTATTAGCGTATTCTCCTTTAGCCTTTGGGGTTTTAACAGGTAAGTTTTTAACGGGTGAAGCACATCCAAATGCCAGGATCAATCTTTTTCCGCAATATACACGTTACAACAGTGCACAAAGTACACAAGCTACAAAATTATATCAGGAAATTGCGATTAAGCATGGTTTGACTTTAACCGAATTGGCAATGGGATTTGTGCTGCAGCAGCCGTTTTTAACCAGTGCGATTATCGGAGCCACAACAATGGAACAGTTAAAAGAAAATATTGACACTATTGACGTAGTGTTATCGAGCGAAATTATAGCCGAGATAAATGCGGTTCAGGCAATAATTCCGGATCCGGCGCCTTAATCAGTATTAGAGATAAAACACAAATTCCACAAATTGACACAGATTTAGTCTGCTAAAGTTTGTGGGATTTTTATTGATAAGTGTTTGTGTTTGTAAAAGAAGATTGGGAAAAAACAAGGAAGTTCTATTCCGGATTAGTATAGTACGCTTTACATTTTTATTTATATATTTGGGTGCAATGTCTTACAAAGAAAAAGAGAGAGCAGAAGCTTCACAATAAGCACTAATTTTTATTATTATGGATATAAATACGAAACAAGTAAGGCTGGTTTTAAGGATAATTGGAACACTTTCATTAGGGGTGTTTTTTGTTTGTAAAGCATTAGAAATTGATGACCGGTATAATAACATCTTTTTGTTTTTGAGCTTATTTTGTTACTCGATAGTTATAGGTTATAGTTTGGTATTGTTTTTAAAAAATAGTTATTTTAAAGGGTAAGAGATAAGGAGAAGAATGTTGTTGTACAATTCATTTTTCTTGCTACTAGTTTAAACACAAATTCCACAAATTAACACAAATTGAATCAGTGTTAGTTTGTGGAATTTTTTATGTAATAGATAAGTAATTTTAATCTTAAATTTAGTGCTTATCTCTGAAATATTTGTCTTCTAGAGGTTAAATTCATCTTCAATCGCCAAAGAATCATTCTTTACCGCGGTAGAATCCGGAGCTTTAATTCTGATCAAGGAACGAGCATTTCCCGAAATGTAAACGGGTAATTGTCCAAGAGTATCTTCAGGAACCAACAAGCCTCTTCGGAACATTAAATTCTTTAGGAATTTTTGATTTTTCAATGCATAATCCCTTAAATTACCCTGATCATTAAACTGATACATGAATTTTCTGGGTTTTGGAATAATTGTCGCTAAGTACAAACATTCATCAACATTCAAATTAGCGGGGCTTTTCTGGAAGTAAAAATGACTTGCTTCTCCAATCCCGTACACATTAGGTCCCCATTCGATAATGTTGAAATAAACTTCCAGCATTCTTTCTTTGCTTACAACGCGATTGTTCTCTAAAATGTATACCAGCAAAATTTCTTCGAGTTTACGCGAAAGTGTTTTTTCTCTGGTCAGGAAAACGTTTTTAATCAGCTGCATGCTAATAGTGCTGGCGCCGCGTGAGAATTTTTTGGTTCTGATGTTCTTTAAAATGGATTGTTTAAAAGCTTCATTGATAAAACCACGATGGGAGAAGAACGAAGGGTCCTCTGTCGTTAAAACGCATTTTCGTAAATAAGGAGAAATCTGATCCAAAGGCGTATAGTTGGGGTTTGCGTTTCCAACTAAAACGGGACGTTGTAGTACGTTTTGAATAATAGCGCGATAAACAAATTCACCATTTAATTTGTTTAGGTCGGCTTCTCCGTATTTGGTGATTTTTAATCCTTCTTTGTTTAATTTGCTGTCAAAAACTAATGTATTTGGTTTGTTTTTGTTGAATCTGAAATCGAGTTTGTAATCAAAACTTCCGGAAGCTTCCATTCCTTCAAAATGGGTGAATAGACCTTCGGGCAGGGAAACGATAAAGTTTTGTGCCTGCATTTTCGGAATGTTTACTTTTAGAGTATAAACGGTATCTTTCTCAGTGTCATAAGAAACATAAGGATGAAGTTTTATCTTATTCAATTGCATGGTCGAACTGCTATCGATCGAAATAAAACTATCTCCCAGTAAAAAACGATAATCAAAACGGGCATTTTTGATAACGACATCTTTACTGGCAATTTTTGGATGATTGATTTTTAAATTAGTGATAGAAGTATAGCCATCTATGTGTAATTCGCTGCCGTCTTTTTCGATGTTCTGTACATTCAGTCGGATCGAGTCAAAGCTGGCTTTTAAATTGTAACGTTCGTCTAAGTAGGGAACGCGAATTGCGCCGGTATCCAGATTAAAAAATCGTATGTCTGCCTTTTTATTTCTTGGATCGGCAAAACCTTTTATGTTCCAGCGTTGGTCAAAATCTTTGCTTTGAACGTGAAGGTTGGTTTCGAGCTGTTTGTTATCCAGAACGAGTTTATTGATAGCAACGGAGGTTTTTTTGCCATTATCATCAATTCTAAAATTTAAATTCTCGAGCTTCATATCCGTCGGAACCAAATTGAGGAGTTTCGAAATGATGCGATAAGCAAAAGTGGCATATTTGCGCTTTTCATTTTTATCCGAATCTGATTTGTCTTTTTTTAAGAAGGCATCAAAATTACGTATGTCTCCTTTTTTGACGAGTTGAATATAACCGTTGTTGATCTTTAAAGTTCCAATTTGAACATCACCAATCAACAAATTGGCTAAGCTGATACTGGTTTCTATTTTTTCGATATGACAAAGGGTATCAGCGTTTTTTGGAACAAGAATCACGTTGGTTAGTTTTATGGCGGATAGACCATCAAATGAAGCTGATTTTACGGAAAATGTGCTATTGTACTCCGTGTTCATTTTGTTAGTTACTTTGGCGATGGCTTGTTTGAGAAGTGAATCACGGAAAATGTAAAAACCTAAAAAAAGCACTACCAATACTAATGTAAGTATTAAGAGTGCTTTGTATATTTTTTGTTTTGGGAATTTCATAGCTGGTTTGTAAAAAATTAACCAAAAAGAATGCTGGCTACATCTTCGATTTTAGCCACAAGTTCAATTTTGATTCCGATATTTTTTAAAGCAATTTTATTGTATTTGGATACAAAGATAGTGGTGAATCCAAGTTTTTCGGCTTCCTGAATGCGTTGGTCGACACGGTTTACTGGACGAATTTCGCCCGAGAGTCCAACTTCGCCCGCGAAACAAAACCCTTTTGTTACCGGAATGTCTTCATTGGAAGATAAAATGGCGGCAACAACAGCTAAGTCAATAGCAGGATCATCAACAGAAATTCCGCCGGTAACATTAAGAAAGACGTCTTTGGCACCTAAGCGAAATCCGGCTCTTTTTTCCAGAACTGCCAGAATCATGTTCAGTCTTTTAGCATTGTAGCCTGTCGTACTTCGTTGGGGAGTTCCGTAAACTGCGGTACTTACCAGTGATTGTATTTCGATCATCAAAGGACGCATGCCTTCGAGTGTAGTGGCAATTGCTGTTCCGGATAATTCCTCGTCTTTATGCGAAATTAGAATCTCTGAAGGGTTAGATACTTCGCGTAAGCCACTGCCTAACATTTCGTAAATTCCGAGTTCGGCAGTTGAACCAAAACGATTTTTTAACGAGCGTAAAATTCGGTATACATGATTTCGGTCGCCTTCAAACTGTAAGACAGTATCGACCATATGCTCAAGGATTTTTGGTCCGGCAATATTTCCGTCTTTGGTAATATGTCCGATTAAGATAACCGGAATATTGGTTTCTTTTGCAAATTTGATCAATTCAGCAGTTGTTTCCCTGATTTGAGAAATACTTCCTGCAGTTGACTCAATATAATCGGTGTGTAAAGTCTGAATAGAATCGATGATTACAATTTCAGGCTGTATTGCTTCAATTTGTTTGAAAATATTTTGTGTTTTGGTTTCTGTCAAAATGTAGCAATTGTCGCTGTTGGGAGTGATTCTCTCTGCACGCATTTTGATTTGTTTCTGACTTTCTTCACCGGAAACGTATAAAGTTTTATAAGGTAGTTTTAATGAAATTTGAAGCAAAAGTGTGCTTTTTCCAATACCTGGTTCACCGCCCAAAAGGGTCAGGGATCCGGGAACAATTCCGCCGCCCAAAACACGATTTAGTTCGCCGTCAGTAGTATTCATTCGGATTTCCTGTGCCGAATCAATTTCATTAATTTTTAAAGGACGCGGAGCCTTACCATTTGAAGTGGGTTCGCTTTTCCATGCTACTTTTTCCTGCTTCTGAATAATTTCCTCAGCAATAGTATTCCATTCTTTACAGGCATTACATTGTCCTTGCCATTTGGCATATTGGGTCCCGCAGTTTTGGCAAAAAAAAGTAGTTTTAACTTTTGACATTATTTAGTAGTTTTTGCAAGTGCATTCATTTGGTCCATTTTCTCGTACATCAAATCTTTATTTAAATCACCAATTGGTTCCATTTGAGAAGCATTTTGGTATTTTTTAGAAGCTCTTTTTGGGTCACCCATTTTCTCATACATAAGCCCTAGTTCGTATTCTCCCAGCATGGCTTTTGGATAGTTTACATTTCCAATTTCAGCCATTTTGCCTAATTCGTCATAGGCGTTCTTTTTTAAAATGAGGTTTTCAATTACTTTAAAATCACTCATTCTCACTGGAATCTGAACTCCTAAAACTTTAGACATGGTGTTGTATTTGTTTTCTAAATAATCAGCATATCCGGTTTCCAGAACCGCAATTTTATTGTTGTATTCAGAGGAATTAATGGGCTTGTAAACATCGAAAATCTGATATAAAGCACTTGGAATTGCATGTAAAACCTGAGTGTAATGGGTTGTGCCCTTAAATAAATCGTATTTGTAATTTACTAGCGGATTATTAGCGATTTTAATATTGCTGTCTAATTTTTCGATAGGTTCTTTGATCTTTTTATTGTCTCCATCAGCTACAGACAGGTAATAAAATAAAGGTTCTGTAGTTTTGGCCAGTTTTTCGGGAATTCTAATTTCCATTTTATTGGCAAGTTCAGGACTAAAAGCAATGTAAGCATTAAAAAGAGGCTGCTCTTTGTATAAATAAAAATTAATGAAACTTGCAGTTACATCGTGACCGGCAATAATTCTGAAAGGTGATGTACGGTATTTCTTTTCGATGTAAGGCACTAATTCGGCACCAACAAATTCAAAAAAACTAGCTCCTTTTTCAAAAGGAAGTCCAGTATTCTGATCAATAGTAGTATCATCTTCGCGCTCGTCGTTTTTATTTTGATGAACACCAATAATAATCATCTCAGGCAGGTCTCCCCAATAGGTGCCATAGCTTATGGCGCCGGAGAATGGGTCGAATAAATAATCACCATCCAGCAAATATAAAACGGGATATTTCTTATCGGGATTGGCTTCGTAAGATTCCGGAAGGCCTATTGTTATTCTTCGTTCTTCTCCAAGCTTTTCGGATTTAATGTTGTCAAATTTTTTCTGCGAAAAGACAGAAATTGAAATTAAGGTAATTAGTAGGTAAACTTTTTTCATGAGTGGGGCATTTCAGTGAGTTAAAAAGTATTGTAATAGTGTAGCAATATAACATTTTATTTGCTTTTTTAGTATTGTAATCCGTTGGGGCGAATTTATTTTAACACATAGTTACACAGGTTTTGTATTTATAGAAAAGGCATTTTACTTCATTTAAATATGCATATTTTTCTATGTGAAAGAAATGTGTTTTTTTATTTTATCCTTTTTTTGTACCTACGTAATCTATGTTTTAAATCAATTTTGTTAACAATACCAATCAAGTTGTAGTAGAGATTTTAAAAACAGCAAGCTTTTTTTGTTATTAAAGTCAATATTGAATTTAAGCCAATAAAATACTGTTTGTATCAAAAGATATTGAACAAACTAAATCGAATAAAGTGTAAAAGGAAAGATTAGGTTAGCGAATTATCATTTTCATTTGGAAAAATGATCCATGGTTTGAAAGTTTTAGCTTCTTCAAACTCCAAGGTTGCATAAGATATGATAATGATAATGTCGTCTTTTTGAACTTTTCTGGCAGCAGGTCCGTTCAGGGTTATTTCTCCTGAATTTTTCTCTCCCTTGATCGCGTAAGTTTCAAAACGTTCGCCATTATTGATGTTTACAATTGCTACTTTTTCGCCTTCAATGATGTTTGAAGCTTCCAGTAAAGTTTCATCAATAGTAATGCTGCCAATATAATTTAAATCAGCTCCGGTTACTTTTACTCGATGAATTTTAGATTTTATAACTTGAATTTGCATGGTGCAAAGGTAAATTAATTTAATGAAATGGTGTCAATCAACCTTATAGAATTAACAAATACCGCTATAAAGGCACGGTAGTTTTTGTCTTTGCTTTTGTGTTCTATAGGTAATAATGTGGATTCGTCAGCGATGACGAAATATTCTAGTTCAAATCGTTCGTTGTCTTTGAAAGAATTTTCTACAAATTGAATGGTTTCTTCAGAAGTGCCTTTCTGAAATATTTCTTTTGCTTCGGTCAGAACTTTGTAAATTATAGAAGCCTCTTTTCGTTCTTCAGAAGTTAGACGCTCGTTTCTAGAGCTCATTGCGAGTTGATTATCTTCTCTAAAAATAGGGCAGCCTACAACATTTACGGGTAAATGATTTTTTTCAACCATTTTTTTAACGATCTGCAATTGTTGAAAATCTTTTTCGCCAAAGTAAGCGTTGGTTGGAGTGACGATTTCAAACAAGCGTTTTACGATAGTTCCGACTCCGTTAAAATGACCTGGTCTGAATTTTCCTTCCATTTGATTTTCTAAACCGTCAAAATCAAAATCCTCAGAGATCGTATGGCCTTCATAAATATCATCGACAGTAGGAGCATAAAGAATCATTTTATCGCTTAAACCTCTCATTTTCTTTACGTCTTCTTCTAGAGTACGCGGATATTTTTCAAGATCTTCAGGGTTATTGAACTGGGTTGGGTTCACAAAAATACTCACGACGGTATCGTCATTTTCTTTAAGTGATCTTTGCATTAAAGCCAGATGCCCTTGGTGTAAAGCGCCCATTGTAGGTACAAATCCGATAGTAGAATTTGCGGTTTTGATAGTTTTTAAATAAGCTATCAAAGCTACTTTACCGTAGAAAATATGCATGGCAGTATTATTAAAATTTAGTGCAAACATAATATATTAGTTAATAACTGCATAAAATTTTGTAATTTTGCAACGTTTTTATTACCAAAAATTAAGTAAAATACTATTATGAAAGATAAGAGGATATTATATGTATCATCTGAAGTCGTGCCTTATTTGGCTGAAAATGAGGTTTCTTTAATGTCTTATGACGTTCCAAAAATGATTAACGATCAAGGAGGTCAGATAAGAATTTTCATGCCAAGATATGGGAATATTAACGAGAGAAGACACCAGTTACACGAAGTAATTAGACTTTCAGGAATGAACTTGGTAGTGAATGACTTAGATATGCCATTAATTATTAAAGTTGCTTCGATCCCGAAAGAAAGAATTCAGGTTTACTTTATTGATAATGATGAATATTTTAAGCGAAAAGCAACTTTTGCCGATGAAGAAGGGGTTTTGTATCCTGATAATGATGAAAGAGCTATCTTTTTTGCAAAAGGAGTTGTTGAAACAGTAAAAAAACTAAACTGGGTTCCGGATATTATCCACGTTCACGGTTGGCTGGCTTCGATGTTACCTATTTACATGAAGCACTATTATAAAAATGAGGCTTTATTTTCTGAGACTAAAATTGTAACCTCGGTTTACGGACAATCTTTTGATGAGAACCTGGATCTGGAAATGATTAATAAAGTGAAATTCGACGGAGTTCCGCATGAATCAGTTGCTGATTTGGAAGTGCCTAATTACGAAAATATCTTAAAAGCCAGTATTTTGCATTCAGATGCTGTTATTATAGCTTCTGAGAATGTATCTCCAAGTTTAACAAAATTTATAGAATCTTCAGGAAAACCTTTTTTACCTTTCGCCACGAAAGATGCATTCGCTGAAGCGTATACGAATTTCTATAAAACAATGGGTCTTTAAATTTTAACTTTATTATTAAACATGTACAATACTTCTTTTATTAAGAAAATACTATTAGTTGCAACAGTTGTCCTTTTATATTCTTGCGATAAAGATTTTAATGCGATTGGTGATGGTTTGATCGGAGATGATCATTTTGGTCTGGAATCTGAAAAATATGATGTTTTAGCTTATAATCAGGAAGTAACCCCGATTCAGTCAAATGGAACGGTAAATTATGGTTTAGGTATTTACGATAATACGGTTTTTGGTAGTACAACTGCCAGTTTTGTTACTCAGCTCAATTTAGAAACCTATGCGCCAACTATTGGTGATGCACCCGAAATCGTAAGTGTAGTATTGAGCGTGCCTTACTTTAATCATGTGAAGACTACAAATACTGATGGAAGCCGAACTTTTGTGTTAGATTCTATTTATGGAGCTTCTAATGGAAAAATTAAGTTAGGTGTTTATGAGTCCGGCGTTCAAATGCGTAATTCCTTTTTTGATGGAGGAGCACAATTCGCACAGCTGTATAATACAGATATGGACACAGATACAGGTGTAGCCGATTATATCAATTTTGATAAATCTAAAAAACCTTATGTTGCTACAGGTAAGGCATTAAACGATGATGATAAAGTAGCGCAAAATGAAGCGTTTTTCTTTGATGCAAGTGAGATCACAGATACGAGTACGGATCCTACAACAGGTAAAGAAACAAGTACCAAAGTTGCCCCGGAAATGCGTTTGAATCTTAATAAAACTTTCTTTCTGGATAAAATTCTAAAAGCCCCAGCTGCTAAATTGGCTTCTGCTGATGTTTTTCAGGAGTATTTTAGAGGGTTGTATTTTAAGGTGGAACGTTCAGGAACCAGCCCAGCCAATATGGCTTTGTTGAATTTTGCAACAGCAGGTAAAATTACGATTAAGTATAAGGCTAAAACAGCGATAACGACGGATCCTGATACAACGATGGAGGATAAAACCTTAACGATTAAATTGACAGGTGCGTCAGCAGGTTTACTTAAGGAGGCTAAAGATGCTGGTTATGCTGGTGTAATAACGAATCCAAATAATAAAACAGGAGACGACAGACTTTATCTAAAAGGTGGACAGGGATCATTGGCGGTGCTGGAACTTAATGGTTTTGGTGCTAAACTGGACGAAATCAGAACGAAGAAATGGTTGGTTAATGAGGCTAATTTAGTTTTTTCTATTGACACAGATAAAATGGCAGGTTCTTATGAACCTAAACGAATTTATTTGTATAATCTTGATGACAATGTACCTATCGCAGATTATCTTTCTGATGGAACATCGTCTAATCCACTATTGAATAAAGCAGTATATAGTGGTATTATTAATGTAGATCCTACTACAAAAAGAGGAACAATTTATAAAATTAGATTAACGAATCACATTCGTAATATCATTAAGAATGCAACTGCGAAAAACGTGAAATTAGGTTTGGTGGTTACAGGAGATGCAACTGTAATTGCATCTAACAAACTAAAACTAAAAAACAGCGTTATCTCAGAGGCACCAAGAGCTTCGGTAATCAGTCCGCTAGGGACTGTATTATTTGGAGGTACGTCAAGCGCAAATATTCCGTCAGGGAAAAAATTACAGCTTGAAATTTACTACACGAAACCAAATTAATAATTAATATATGTGTGGAATTGTTGGATATATCGGTCATCGAGAGGCTTATCCTATTGTAGTCAAAGGGTTAAAGCGACTCGAATACAGAGGATATGATAGTGCCGGTGTTATGTTGTATGACGCCGAATCAGGTATAAAACTTTGTAAAACAAAAGGTAAAGTTTCGGATCTTGAGGCTAAGGCCAAAGATAGCTTAGATGCAACCGGAAGCATTGGAATTGGACATACTCGTTGGGCAACTCACGGGGTTCCAAATGATGTAAACTCACACCCGCATCTTTCTAATTCAGGAGAATTGGTTATCATTCACAATGGAATTATTGAGAATTATGCACCACTTAAAGAAGAATTAATAAAGAGAGGTTATACTTTTAAATCAGATACAGATACTGAAGTTTTAGTGAACTTAATTGAAGAAGTTCAGAAGAATGAAGGTTTGAAGTTGGGTAAAGCAGTTCAGATTGCTTTAAATCAGGTAGTAGGAGCTTATGCAATTGCTGTTTTTGATAAAAAGAATCCAAATGAAATTGTAGCGGCCAGATTGGGTAGCCCATTGGCAATTGGTGTTGGAGAAGGAGAGTATTTTATTGCTTCTGATGCCTCGCCTTTTATTGAATACACTTCAAATGCGATCTATCTCGAAGATGGTGAAATGGCAAACATTAGATTGCACAAGCCGCTTAAAGTTAGAAAAATTAAAGACGACTCTTTAGTAGATCCTTATATTCAGCAGCTTCAGATGAACCTGGAGCAAATTGAAAAAGGAGGGTATGATCATTTCATGCTAAAAGAAATTTACGAGCAGCCAAGTGTTATAAAAGATACTTACAGAGGAAGACTTCATGCAAATGAAGGAATCGTTCAGATGGCTGGTGTTGAGGATAATTTAGAAAAATTCCTTAATGCTAAACGAATTTTGATCATTGCTTGTGGTACTTCTTGGCATGCCGGTTTGGTAGCGGAGTATATTTTTGAAGAATTTACACGCATTCCCGTCGAGGTAGAGTACGCTTCAGAGTTTAGATATCGTAACCCAATCATCAATAAAGACGATGTAGTAATCGCAATTTCTCAATCAGGGGAAACGGCAGATACTATGGCAGCGATTAAATTGGCAAAAGAGAACGGGGCCTTTGTTTTTGGAGTTTGTAATGTAGTAGGTTCTTCTATTTCAAGAGAAAGTCATGCCGGTGCTTATACACATGCGGGGCCAGAAATTGGAGTAGCTTCAACAAAAGCATTTACAACTCAAATTACAGTTTTAACTATGATCGCATTGAGATTAGGTAAAGCTAAAGGAACCTTATCAAACACTGATTTTCATACCTATTTGCAGGAATTAGAGATAATCCCGGAAAAAGTAGCTGAGGCATTAGAGACTAACGACAGAGCCAAAGAAATTGCGGCTGCATTTAAAGATGCGCCAAATTGCTTGTACTTAGGACGTGGTTATAATTTCCCGGTAGCATTGGAAGGGGCTTTGAAACTTAAAGAGATCTCTTATATCCATGCTGAAGGTTATCCTGCTGCTGAAATGAAGCACGGGCCAATTGCTTTGATTGATGAGCACATGCCGGTTATTGTTATTGCGCCTAAACAAGGGCATTATGATAAAATTGTAAGTAACATTCAGGAAATCAAATCCAGAAGCGGTAAAATCATTGCCGTAGTTACCAAAGGTGATACACAAGTTCGTGAGTTAGCCGATTATGTAATTGAGATCCCTGAGACTTCAGATGCATTGTCTCCACTGATCACTACAATACCTTTACAATTGCTTTCGTACTACATTGCGGTTATGAGAGGATGTAACGTAGATCAGCCTCGTAACCTGGCAAAATCAGTTACGGTAGAATAGATCTTTATTTAAAGTATATAAGTATTTAGAAATGCGAGGCTTAGGTCTCGCATTTTTTTGTCACAAATTTTGCGTACTAGAAAGATAATTATTAGTATATGCGAATTTTTTTGAATTATTCTGAGAGAAAGAGTTTTCTTGGTTGCTTTTGTTTTGCGTGGTTTTCTAAATTTGATTTAAAAAAAATGGTAGTTGGTAGAGATAATGGATCATATATAGCCTTGATCGTAAGTTTAATAATTCTTTTGTTGGTTAGGTTTTATTTTAGGTTTTGTTGTTCAATGTGTTTCAATGAGGATAAATTTTATAATGATTGTATTTATTATTATATTATTTTTTTAATCCCATTAATGGCGATTTTGAGTAAAAAAGCATTTAAAATTAAATACATTCAAGTTATAAATTATTTAATAGTTATTCTTAATTTACTTGTAAGTGTGATTTACTTTTATTACCTGGTATAAGTTTTCAGTTCCATGCGGAGTTCAAATCTTATAGTAGGTAATCGCTGTTCTAAGAAGTTTTAATCGTCAACGCTGTGAGAACATTTCCTGCTTTGTATTAGTTGGAATTTTACTGTCTTAGGTTTTGATATTCAATAAGATAAGTGTTTGGTTTTTAGTAGAGATGGGTAATTGTATGATAGGTATTGTATCGAGGAAAAATCAAAAAAAATGGAGTATTGTTTTATTGGTTTTTGTTGTTTTGCTGTTTTTTGTTTCTTCTTTTCAAGAATCAGTAGAAATGATAAATTATAAAGATGAATTAAATGATGAGTACACCGGTATAGTTTTAGAGAAGTATATTGATGTTTCAGATCACTCGATTTGTAAACTAAAATTGAGATCTGGAAAGATCGTTAGCGTATGGGATAACTGCTGTCTAAGAGTAGATTTAGGAGACTCAATAGTAAAGAAAAAGAGAAGTTTTGATTTTGTTATTTATAAGCTTTCTGGGTCCGTAATTGTGGTAAGCATAAAAAAGAATTTAATAAGTCCTGAAAATTGACACAATTGTGACCTGCTCTCCGAAGTCTCCTGGCCTCCGCTGGCGCGAGAGTCCCTCTCGTGAACGCAAATAAAGTTGGTTACTGCTATGGAAAAAAAATAAATAAGTATAAAGGTGAGGAGTTGATGTTTCGAAAAGAAAACGGATTGATTTTGATTGTGTCCACAAGCGAGACGCTCGCGACAGCGAGGGGTAATTTTGTTAGATAAAATTAAGTAAAGATTATGGAAATAGAAGTGACTTTTTTTAACCAGCTAAAAATGCTTATTGATTTGATTGTTGTGTCAATATTGTTTTTAATTTTATTATTTCTTATAAATGTAATAGAATTAAAATGGGGATATTTTATATTAATTTCTTATTTGGTATTCTTTTTTTTTCCAGTATTATTACTTCATATTAATTACTTAAAGGAAAATTTAGATAATGTTTTTATTGTAGAAAGCAATGTAATAATTAATAAAAACAGTTTAGAAAAGTTAAAGTATACCTCTGAAGAAATTTGTGAAATTATATTTTTTATGAATGGCTCGAAAGGTACTGTTAATGGGACATTGGCTTTCAGTAATTACTACTATGCAAAAATTGAACTTTTAGATGGATCTAGTTTTGTAATTACTTCTTTATGTTCTAATAAAATTGATAAAATTTTAAGGGATAATTTTAAGAATGTTGAGATAAGGATTGAAAAAGTGTTTTATCCTATGATTAATCAATAGGTAGAATATGTTTTAGATGTTCAAAGTATAACCGTATCGATTTGCTTCCCTTCGCTGGCGCGAGCGTCCCGCGTGCGATCGCAAATTTAGTTGATTACTGCTTTTGGGAAAAAAAATAAATCTAAAGGTGAGGAGTCGATGGTTTGAAAAGAAAACGGATTGATTTTGATTGTGTCCATGAGCGGGACGCTCGCGCGAGTGAGGGGAATATGATTATAAGTTGGCTCCAGGATTTTAATTAAAAAGAAATTATGAAAATTAAAAAGAAATTATTTGTAGTATTTATATCTCTTGGTCTTTTATTTAGCTGTCAAAGAGATTTAGACATTGTCAGTTTTAAATATTTAGATTTTGAAAAATTTGGAAATTCTTCACGTTTAAATTTATTATTTTTTGCAATTAAGAATAATAG
>NZ_CADCST010000061.1 GCF_902804485.1 Flavobacterium collinsii
CTTAGTAGCGGGAACAGGACTCGAACCTGTGACCTTCGGGTTATGAGCCCGACGAGCTGCCTACTGCTCTATCCCGCGATGTTTCGGGTGCAAAGATACGCCGATTTTTGAGAAATCCAACGAAAACATTAAAAAATGTTTTATTTTCTGTATTGAGTTGATATGACTACCTTTGCAAAATAAATAGAACACAAATGTCACATAAAGCAGGTTTTGTAAACATCATCGGGAATCCAAACGTTGGAAAATCAACATTGATGAACGCCTTTGTTGGAGAAAGATTATCGATTATTACATCAAAAGCACAAACAACCCGTCATCGTATTCTTGGAATCGTGAATGGCGAAGATTTTCAACTTATATTATCGGATACTCCCGGAATCATCAAGCCCGCTTATGAAATGCAGGAGTCGATGATGAACTTTGTAAAATCGGCTTTTGAAGATGCTGATATTTTAGTTTACATGGTCGAGATAGGAGAGCAGGACTTAAAAGATGAAGCTTTCTTTAATAAAATTATCCACGCTAAAATTCCGGTTTTATTATTGTTGAACAAAATCGACAATTCAAATCAGGAACAGTTAGAGGAGCAAGTAGCATTCTGGACGGCAAAAGTGCCAAATGCTGAAATTTTCCCAATCTCGGCTTTACAGAATTTTAATGTACCGGAAGTTTTTGGTAGAATCATTGAATTGTTGCCAGAATCTCCAGCCTATTATCCAAAAGATCAATTAACAGACAAACCGGAACGTTTCTTTGTAAACGAGACTATTCGTGAGAAAATCTTATTGAACTATAGCAAAGAGATTCCGTATGCGGTTGAAATCGTGACGGAGGAGTTTTTCGAAGATGAAAATATTATCAGAATCCGTTCGATTATTATGGTAGAACGCGAAACTCAAAAAGGAATCATTATTGGGCATAAAGGTGCCGCTTTGAAAAAAGTAGGTACTGAAGCTCGTGCCGATCTGGAGAAATTCTTTGGAAAACAAATTCACATTGAACTAGTTGTAAAAGTGAACAAAAACTGGAGAAGCAATGCCAATATGCTGAAACGATTCGGGTATAATCAATAAAAGAGTTTTCAGTCGCAGATTTCAGTCTCAGTTTTGATATGAAAATCGTTTAGTGTAAAACTGAAAACTGATACTGGCAACTGAATCCTAGTCCTGAATAGCAGGAATAGCTCCTGCAAAAAGGAGTCAGTTTTAAGTTTGAAGTCACAATTTTGTCAGTTTTTTTACTGAATACTGAAAACTGTGACTGCAAACAAAAAAAGACTACCTTTGCAAAAAATTAAAATAAAGCATTTTGGATTTATAAGTGATAGAATTTTAGGAAACTAAAAAGCTAAAATTTAGGATCCAAAATCTAAAATTCAAAAAAATGAATAACATTGTTGCGATAGTAGGAAGACCTAATGTAGGGAAATCAACCCTTTTTAATAGGCTGATACAAAGAAGAGAAGCTATTGTAGATTCGGTATCTGGGGTGACCCGTGATAGAAACTATGGTAAAAGCGAGTGGAACGGAAAAGAGTTTTCTGTAATTGATACCGGTGGATACGTTCGCGGTTCTGACGACGTATTTGAGGGTGAAATCCGCAAACAGGTAGAGCTTGCTATCGATGAAGCAGATGTTATTATTTTTGTGGTTGATGTAGAAGAAGGAATTACACCAATGGATGAAACAGTGGCGAAATTGTTGCGTAAAGTAACAAAACCTGTTTTATTGGCTGTAAATAAAGTAGATAACGCAATGCGTGAGAAAGATGCAATTGAGTTTTATAATCTTGGTTTAGGAGATTATTTTACGTTTGCAAGTATCTCAGGAAGCGGAACTGGAGATTTGTTAGATGCTTTAATTGATGCATTCCCGGAGAAACCGGAAGTTGAAGTTAAAGAAGATTTGCCTCGTTTTGCTGTTGTAGGACGTCCAAATGCTGGTAAATCTAGTTTTATCAACGCTTTGATTGGTCAGGATCGTTATATCGTAACCGATATTGCAGGAACAACCCGTGATGCAATTGATACAAAATTTGACCGTTTTGGTTTTGAGTTCAATTTAGTTGATACTGCGGGAATCCGTCGTAAAGCTAAGGTGAAGGAAGATTTAGAGTTTTACTCGGTAATGCGTTCGGTTCGTGCGATTGAGCATGCTGATATTTGCATCTTGGTTATCGATGCAACCCGTGGCTTTGAAGGTCAGGATCAGAGTATTTTCTGGCTGGCAGAGAAAAACCGCAAAGGAGTTGTGATCTTAGTAAACAAATGGGATTTGGTAGAAAAAGATACCATGTCGACTCGCGATTACGAAGAGAAAATCAAAAAAGAATTAATGCCTTTTACCGATGTGCCAATTCTATTCGTTTCGGCTTTAACCAAGCAACGTTTGTTGAAAGCATTAGAAGCTACTGTTCAGGTTTTTGAAAATAGAAAACAAAGAATTGCGACTTCAAAATTCAACGAATACATGTTGAAAGTAATTGAAGCTTATCCGCCACCGGCAACAAAAGGGAAGTATGTGAAAATTAAATATTGTATGCAATTGCCAACTCAAACGCCTCAGTTTGTGTTTTTTGCCAACATGCCACAATATGTTAAAGAACCTTACAAACGTTATCTGGAAAATAAGATTAGAGAAAATTGGGATTTCGCAGGAGTGCCAATCGATATTTATATCAGAGAAAAATAAAAGTAAAAGTCCTCCTAAAGAGGACTTTTTTTATGTCTTGTTATTAATTCGAACCTGTTTTGGGTGTAATTTTTAACACATAGGGACATAGGTTCTGTATTCTTAAAAATAGACGTTTCACTTCATTGAAATACACATAATTTCTTATGTGAGAGAAATGTATTTCTTTTTTGTTCTCTTTTCAGATTTAAAAAGCTATGTTTCTATGTGTTGAATATTTTTTTTTAAAATTGCACGCAACGAGTTAATTCAAATTATTTTTGCCAGGCTTACTGGGATAATATTTGACTGAATGTTTCATTCACAATAAACCTTTTAACTCTTTTGGAGTCTTACTGTTTCTAACAAACCATTTTCATGACCAAATTTTTGTACTATTTGATTGCTTTCCTTTTTTGCTATTCGGCAAGTGCACAGAATGACATTGTGCTTAAAGGAACCATCGTAGATATCAACACCCAATTGCCACTTGAGCTGGCTACCGTTTACTTTACAACCGTTAAAGATTCTACGGTAATCGAATATGCAACAACGGATAAAAATGGTGCCTTTAGCATTAAGACCAAAAAGTACGACAAGCCTGTTTTTTTGAAGGTAAACTATATGGGGTATCAGCCTTATTTTGAGGAGGAAAAAAGTATTCCCGAAAGTAAAGATTTTGGAAAATTGTATTTGCTTGAAAATGTAAATGTTTTAAAGGATGTCGTGATCAAAAGCGAAGCTCCACCTATTACCATTAAAAAAGATACTTTAGAGTTTAATGCAGCATCGTATAAGGTGCGTCCGGACTCGAATGTAGAAACTTTATTGAAACAATTGCCGGGTTTTGATGTCGCAACTGATGGTAAAGTTACAGTGAACGGGAGAGAAGTCAATCAAGTTCTGGTAAACGGGAAGACGTTTTTTAATAAAGACGGTGCCATAGCATTGAAGAACCTTCCCGCCGAAATAATCAAAAAAATTCAAGTGTCTGATTTTAAAACAAAGAAAGAAGAACTTTCCAAACAGGAGTCGACTTCAGATTTTTCGAGTATCAATATTACGATCGACGAAAAGAAAAATAAAGGTTATTTTGGAAAAATACTGGGCGGTTATGGTTCTGATGAACGATACGAAAGCAGTCTGCTTCTGAACTTTTTTAATAACAAACAAAAAATAAGCGTACTGGCTTCTTCTAACAATATTAATTCTACCGGTTTCGCAATGGATGAAGTATTCGATAATATGGGTGGCGGACGAAATAGCAGGGGCAGCAGCGGAAATTCGGGAGGGAGTAAAGGAATTACGCAATCGAATCTTGCAGGGCTTAATTATTCTGATGATTGGTCGAAAAGTTTGATGGCTGCGGGAAGTTATAATTTTTCGAATTCGATTACTAATAACGATAGCAAGGCAGATCAGGTTAGTTTTTTACCCACCGGAAATATTGCCACATCTTCTGATTCCAAAACAAGAAATGAAAACACTGGGAACAATGTAAATTTTGAATTAGAATATGCGATTGATCCGACAAGCCGATTGGTAATTATACCAAAAGTGAATCAGTCGCGATCGAACAGTAATTCGTCTTCCTCGAGTTTTTCTGAAGACGAGAATGGAAATTCGCTGAATGAAAGTAATGCTAAATCCTATTCAGAAAGTACAAATACCAGTCTAGGGAACACTATAAATTTTAATAAGAGGTTCAAGAAAGAACACCGCAATTTTAATCTTTCTTTTGACAGCAACAATACCAGTACTGATAATGAGGTGCAAAATCTTTCTCAAACTATTTTTTATCAGGACAGCAAACCTAATGACGACAGGAATCAGAAGAGTTTAAACAATAATAAGAGTGATACGTATTCGCTTGAACTTGAATATACAGAGCCGGTAACAGATTCTTTGCGAATAAGATTCGGATCTAATTTTAACTGGACGAAAGAAATTAAAGATGCAAAAACATTTGATTTTGATGATGCAACGCAGTCTTATTCGGATCTCAATGCGTCTTTGACAAATTATACTGCTTCAAAGCAAAATTCGTTCAGCCCGAAAGTTGGACTAACCTGGCAAAAGAGGAAGTTTACAGTCAATTTAAATTCCCATACAGCAATTGTAGAATTTGACAACCACGCTCTATATCTCAACAATGCTACCGATTTGAACAAACGATACGTTTTGCCTTATGGCGATTTTCAGATTCGTTATAAATTTAGTCGTTCGAAAAATATGTCATTCAAGTATGATTATTCGAATGCACTTCCTACGGCGGTTCAGTTATTGCCGGTCTTAAATTTAACCAATCCGTTGAATACAATTACAGGAAATCCTGATTTAAATCTTATAGAAAAAAGCAGTGCTAATTTTAGTTTCAGAGACTATGATTTCCGAACACGTTCCGGTTACAGCCTGTATGTAAAGGGGGATTACTACAACAACGATGTGGTTTCGACTTCAATTTATGATGATAACGGAAAAAGAACCACAACTTATGCCAATATCTCAGGAACTTATACGACTTCGATTGGCGGAAATTGGAATCGGTCCGTTAAAAAAGAGGCACATCTTTTTAGATATGGTTTCGGATTAAATGGAAGTTATTCCTTCGATAAGGGGTTTACAAATGCAGTATTGTACAATGCAAAATCAACAGCGATTACTCCAAAGGTCAATTTTACTTATGAATACGGAGAGCTGCTTATTATTTCTCCTACCTATAGTTTGTCTTATAACGAAACCAAATACGAGAACTCTTCAAGAGATGCCAGTTCAAATGTAGTACACAGAGTTAATTTGCAAACGACAAGTTACTGGCCGGCAAACTTAATTTTTGGAAATGATTTTGGCTACACCTATAATTCAAGTATTTCGGACAATTTCAAAAAGGATTTTTATCTCTGGAATACCAGTTTGTCGTATGGTTTTTTTGATAAGAAAGTATATGCTAAGGTAAAAGTTTATGATGTCTTAAATCAGAATCAAAGTGCCACCAGAACGATTTCGGCGACCTCAATTCGAGATGAAGAAAATACGGTTTTGAAACGTTACATAATGTTTTCATTAAGCTACAAAATAGGAAATTTTGCAGGTGCTGAAAAAGGAGGGAAGAGAAGATAGAGAATGGATTAATAAAGGTCTAAAGGATTCAAAAGGGACAAAGATCTTTTTACATAGAGATGTTTTTTATTAATTTCAATCACCCATACGGTTGTCATTTTAATTACTTGTGGTAAAAATAAATCTTTTTTTAAGGAGCTAATCCCGCTATCCGTTCCAATCTTTTGTGGCTAACCCCGCCACAAAAGGATTTCCACTTCTATCGGGGCTAGGAAATTCATTTTTAGAGAGATTAGAAATCTCAGCAAGAAACTCCGCAACCACAGGTTTAGTTTTGTAGATTAATTTTATTTTAAAAAAGTTTAACATAATGAAATTGTGCTTTGTCCGGAATTAAAGACTTTAACCAAATTGATAAAGAATAGAAGTTTCAACTTTCAGAAAAAATCTAAAACCTTAAATCAACAATCTAAAATAAAAAAACGAGACAGATTTAAGAATCGGCCTCGTTTGATGTATTGAAAATTAACTAACTGCTTACAATGAATATTTCAAAGTTACTCCGTAAGTTCTTTGATCACCAATTACTCCTGCATATTGCCCGGAATTTCCTCCCGCAGGTAACAATTGCTCGTAGTAATCTTTGTTTAAAAGGTTTCTTCCCCAGAATTGAACAGATAATCCTTCTGATGCACGGAATCCTAAACGAGCGTTGAAAATAGCGTATCCCTGTACTACTAAGTATTTTGAAGCTGAAGGGCTTGATGAAAATTTAGAACGTGCGTAAGAATCAACTGCTAAGAAGATTTTTCCTTTGTTTCCGAAGAATTTTGCATTGTCAGAAAGTTCACCTCCTAAAGATCCTGCCCATTTTGAAGCACCTGGTAATTCTGTTCCCGAAACATCTTTAAAGGCTACAGGCGCTCCGGTTTCTTCTAGTGGAAGTGGTGCATTCGTAAATTTAATGTATTTTCCATCTGTATAAGTAGCAGCTGCATTTACAGTCAGGTGTTGGCTAAAAACAAAGCTTGCATCAAGCTCAGCACCCCTTACACGTACTTTATCGGCATTGGCAAGGTAGCCACGGTTTACACCAAGTTCAGCAGCCTGAACATTCGTTTGAAAGTCTTTGATTTCCGTATTAAAGAAAGTCAGGTTGAATACTGAATTCTTAAACGGAGAAGTTTTTACTCCAACCTCATAATGATTCACTTTTTCAGGTTTAATCACGGCAAGATCCAATAATGGCAATCCTTTTGAGTCTGTTGGAAGTCCGGCAACATTCACACCCACCGGTTTGTAGCTTTTAGCGTATGTAGCATAAGCATTGATTTTGTCTGAAGCTTTGTAGGATACCGTTATGTTTCCCGAAAAATCGGTATTGTCTGTATTAGAAGCAAAAGACTGATCAGAGTAAACCGATTTTTTAAGAGCTAGTAAAGCTGGATCGGTAGTTTGAAGACCACCGTAGGTTGTACGGCTGTAATTAGCATCTTTTTTGTCAAAGTTATATCTTAAACCTGGTAATACGTGTAATCTTTCTGTAATAGCCCAATCAATTTGGCCAAAAACGGCAGCACTAGAAGCTCTGATTCTGGCATCTGTTTTAATTCCGTAACCTTCAAACAGTCCCGGAGTTTTCCATAACGGACTAGTACTGCTTTGAGAGAATCTCCATTGTGCATTACCGGATTCTTCTGTTCCGTTTGTTTGAGAAGTCTGGTCAATAAAGAAAGCGCCCACAACACCACTAATTTTAGAAGTCAGCTGACCTGCATAACGTACCTCCTGAGTAAATTGTGTTTGTCTGGTTGGGTTTTGAGATTTGGCCAAAACTTGTAATCCTGTAAAATCTCTGTCATTTGATGGATCCCAGTTCCAAAAACGCCATGCAGTAGTTGATGTAAGTGTTCCTGCCCCGATTTTGGTATCGACATTAAGAGAGACACCACCCATATCTTGTCCTGAACGCCACGGAGTGTCGTGATCAATTTTTCGGTCAAAAGCATTTTGACTTGGAAGCTGATAATTTAAATCTTTAATAATTGCATTAAATTGTCTGTAAGCAGCTCTTTGTGTTGGTGCAACACCTGCAACAACCTGTGCGTATCCGTCCGGACGCTGAGTTGTGATATCGGCGGCAAGAATAATATTTGTGTTTTCAGATGGAGTAAAAAGCAATTGACCTCTAATTCCCTGATTGTTTAAACTGTTTGTAGGTCTTCCGGTTGCCACATTGTCGATCAAACCATCGCGTTGTGTACCTGAAAAGGAGATACGACCAGCTACTTTTTTACCTAATGCTCCTGTAACGGATGCTTTGGCCTGAAGAAAAGCATAATTTCCGTAACTAACTTCAAAGTCAGCACCACTTGTAAAACTTGGTTTGCGGGTTGTAATGTTGAAAGCTCCTGAAGTAGTATTTTTACCAAATAAAGATCCTTGCGGTCCTCGTAAAACCTCGATTTGATCTACATCAATAAAGTCAAGAGTAGTTGCGGCTGGACGGGCATAATAAACACCATCTACATAAAAGCCAACCCCTGGATCGATTCCGTCATTAGTAAGTCCGAAAGGAGAACCAAGACTACGAATGTTGATTCCTGTATTTCTTGGGTTTGAAGAATATAATTGTACAGAGGGAACTAATTCTTTAATACGGTTCACGTTAAAAGCTCCGGTTTGTTCTGCTTGTTTACCTGTAATTACTGATATGGCGATTGGCACATCCTGTACTTTCTCGATTCTTCGTCTTGAAGAAACCACTACTTCGATAAGTTCGTTTTCTTCTTTAATAGTTACCTGTAAAGGAGCTGTCGGTAAATCGTCAAGTTGTATTTCAGTAGTTTTGTATCCTACATATTGAATCAATAGAGTTATAGGAAGTTTTCCTCTACTGTCAATACTGAATTTTCCGTTTTGATCTGAAGTAGTATTTGAGGTTGTTCCTTTTATAACAATATTTGCTGCTTCTAATGGAATATTTTCACTTGTTTTAACAACACCTTCTATGTTTTGTGCAAATGATATGGAGAAAGTAAAAATAGAGAGAACTGTAAGTATATTTTTTATCGAATTTTTCATTTTTATATTAAGTATATGTGATTAGTAGAATTTAAAATAAAATTTTTTTACCAACACATACACATTGTAGAAGAATTGTTTTTCACCGTAGTGAATTGAATATTATAATTTCTTTGCAAAAGATTTTTTGATACATCGATTGGTTGTAAATGTATTTTCATAGTTAAAATTTTGGAAATGGTTTGTGAATTATTTTTTGCAAATATATATATAAATTCTATCGATTTACTAGGAATTAAAAAATATTTTTTTATTTCTTTACCAATGAGGCGATTGTGATGCCTTGCATTGCTTTAAGAGTTTCGTCACGGATGATCATTAAACCGTGTCTAAGACTGCATTCTTCCTCGGTTTTGCAATCTGAACAAGGTTCGTAAAAGTTTAAAGAGGCACAAGGTAATAGCGCAATTGCACCGTCAAATAAACGGTGAATTTCTGCCAGAGTAATATCGTTTTTGGAGCGAATCAGATAATATCCACCAAATTTTCCCTGCTTACTGCTCACAAAACGTCCTCGTTTCAGATCTAATAAAATCTGTTCGAGAAACTTTTTAGGAATATTGGCTCCATCAGCAATTTCAATAGTTCTTGAAATGTGATTTTCTTCCTGTTCTGCTAAATAAAGTAAGGCCTTAAGGGCATATTTTGCTTTATGTGATAACATCTATTTTTGAATTATAAATTTGTAAAATGTAAGCTGTGAGTTATGAGCTGTAAAATGTGAGTTGTGAAATGTAAGCCGTAAGCTGTAAATTATCACTAAAAAACTGCGACTGCGACTGTCAACTTCCTCTACCAGCCCCCGCTTGAACCTCCCCCAGAGAAGCCTCCGCCGCCAAAACCGCCGCCAAAACCACCTCCGCCACCGGATGATCCACCGCCAAAGCCTCCAAATCCGCCGCCTCCGCTTCTGCCAAGACTACTTAGTAGAATTACATCCATAAGACTAGGGCCGCCTCCGCCATTATTGCCTGAATTACCTCCACCACCTCTTTTATTTCGGGACAGTAAAATTAATACAATTACAACAATTACAATAAAAGGCAGTATAGGAAAATCTTTTCCTTTGGTTTGCTTGCGTTCGCCTTTGAATTTCCCTTTAAAAACGTCAATGATAGCATCTGTTCCTTTGTCAAGACCATTATAAAAACTTCCGGCTTTGAACTCCGGAATAATTATATTTCGGATTATTGTTCCTCCAATTCCTGCAGTCAGTCGGTCTTCGAGACCGTAACCGGGATTTATAGCAATTTTTTTCTCGTTCTTTGCCAGCAGAATAATAACACCATTATCATCTTTCGCGGTTCCTCCAATTCCCCAGGTTTGTCCCCATTTGGTCGCTAGCTGACTTACATCTTCACCTTTTAAACTCTCGATTGTAATCACAACAATTTGAGTAGTAGTCGAATCAGAATAACGAATTAGTTTTTCTTCAAGCTGTGCTTTTTCAGTTGCGCTTAGAATGTTGGCATAATCGTAGACTGAAGTTTGTAAAGTTGGTTTTTCCGGAATTGTAAATTGTGCAAAAATACCGTTGCAGGTAAAAAATGCTAGAAACAAAAAGGTAAGCTGAAAAAATCTTTTGGAATTTGAGATTGTATTGTTGAAAATTTTCATTGTCTATCCTTTTGATATTTCGTTTGATAATTCGTTGGTGTCCCCTTCAGACCATGGAAAGTACTTTTTCAATTGTTCGCCGGCATTTAATATACCGTCGACAATACCTTGTTTAAATTTTCCCGATTTAAATTGTAGAATCATGGCATCTTTGGTGCAATCCCAAAAATCGACAGTAACCACATCGTTTATGCCTTTGTCTCCGCAAATAGCAAAAGTTTTATCAGCTACGGCAAAGTAAAACAGAACCCCATTTTTAAGTGAGGTTTCGTGCATTTTTAATTCATGAAAAACTTCCAAAGCCCTGTCAAAGGGAGCTTTAGAAGTTGTTTGTTCTATATGTACTCTAATTTCGCCAGAAGTATTATTTTCGGCCACACGAATAGCTTCAACAATATCTTGTTCTTCTTCTTTGGATAAAAAATCTTCTACTTTTGACATTGAAATTATTTTTGAGTTAAAGATTAACGATTTTAGCTCTCAGAATTAATCTGCAGTCTAAAATCGTCAATCAAAATATTAAATCTAATTTTTAGAATTTTACTTCAACTGGTTTTTCCGCTCCGGCAACCGCTTCAAAGTATGGTTTTTCTTTATATTCACTTAAGAACCATTTGTTTGGAATAGAAAGGACATACCCATTGTAAGTCTGTACAGCTTCATTGAAACGTGTTCTGGCTGTTAAAATTTGATTTTCAGTACTGGCCAGTTCATCTTGTAATTTCAGGAAGTTTTCGTTTGCTTTTAATGTTGGGTATTGCTCAACAGAAACTAACAATCTTGACAAAGAAGAAGATACACCGCTTTGCGCCTGATTGAACTGTGCTAATTGCTCAGGAGTTACATTACTTGGATCAATTGTTACGGAAGTTGCTTTTGCTCTGGCTTCAATAACAGCTGTTAGAGTTGATTTTTCAAAATCGGCAGCCCCTTTTACAGTGTTAACTAAATTTCCGATAAGGTCATTACGTCTTTGGTAAGTGGTACTCACATTTCCCCACTCTTTATTAACAGCCTGACTATGTTGTAAAGCACTATTTTTAATTCCAATTGACCAAACTGCAATAATTACAATTAGCGCTACAATAATTCCTACGGGGATTAACCATTTTTTCATATCTGTTTTGATTTAAGTTTGTTTCTGATTTATTTAATATGTTATAATTCGTTCTTAATATCGATTAATTGAGTTTTTATGGTCTCTAATTTACGTATTATTTCGAATTTATCTAATGTTTTCTTCTGACCTTCTTTCAAATGTGTTTTGGCGCCTTCGAGCGTAAAACCTCTTTCCTTAACCAAATGATAGATTAATTGTAGGTTGGTGATGTCTTCGGGCGTAAACATTCTGTTACCTTTGGCATTTTTTTTAGGTTTCAAAATATCAAATTCGCTATCCCAAAACCGAATCAATGATGCATTGACATTAAAAGCCTTGGCTACTTCGCCAATACTAAAATATCGTTTATCTTTTGAAAGCTCAATATGCATGTTTCTTAATTTTCTATTTTATTCCAAAAATACTACTTTTTGCAGTATTAATCTAATGACTGATTTTCCTGGTTCGCCATTTGTGAAATGGCTACATATTCTACTGCCGAAATATTACCGTAATAGAAGTTTAGCGGATTTACGACTTTCCCGTCTTTGTGTACTTCATAGTGGCAATGTGGTCCTTCAGATCTTCCTGTGCTTCCCACATATCCAATAACGTCGCCTCGTTTTACGCGTTGGCCTGGTCTGCAATTGTATTTGCTTAAATGCGCATACAGACTTTCGTAGCCAAAACCATGCCTGATGACCACATGATTTCCAAATCCTGAAGCCGAATTATCGGCCCGATCTACAACACCATCCCCTGTGGCATAAACTGGAGAACCTGTTTTAGCGGTGAAATCCATTCCGTTATGCATTTTTCGAACTTTTGTAAAAGGATCGGTTCTGTATCCAAAACCCGAAGCCATACGTATTAAATTCTCGTTTCGTACAGGCTGAATTGCCGGAATCGCGAGTAATAAGTTGCCTTTTGTACTTGCCAGCTTTAGAATTTCATCTAAAGACTTGGACTGAATGGCCAACTCTTTAGAGAGACGGTCGATTCGTTTTGTGGTGTTTAAAACCAACTGAGAATTATTGTAACCTTCTAAGTCTTTGTATTTTCGATAATCTCTAAAACCTGCTTTTCGAAGAGAATCCGGAATTTCGGCTTTATTGAAATAAACTCTGTATATGTTATTGTCTCTATTTTCTAATGCTTCCGCTACAGCATCGATCTCATCCATTTTTCTGTTCAAAATGGCATATTGTAATTTCAGGTTTTCAATTTCGCGTGCCTGTAAACGATCTTTTGGTGTTTCGAAATAAGGAGTATTGATTAAAAGGATAAAAACTAAAAAGCCAAACAATGCCGAAGCCAATAAAAATAGTAAAGCATAGCCAATTTTAGCCCTTTTTCGGGTCTTTATTTTCGTATAAGCCAGATTTTCTGAGTCGTAATAATATTTTACTTTCGCCATATTTTAAAATACCCTATTTTTGCAGCTTGTAAAATAAGTTAGTCGAACAAATTTAATAAATGTTTCATGATGTTCGAAGCTTTTTTTCAAGAATAGAACAATTAGATAATGTGTCAATTTGATAATTAGATAATGCCTTAAATGCGAAATTTATTGTTTTGAACTTTAATTTTTGTGCTAAAAAGAGGTAAGTATCACATTTTCAGATTAACATATTTTTTAATTAATTATCACATTTTCAAATTGACACATTTTCTAATTTTAATATGAAATCACAAGACGTACGTAAACAATTTTTAGATTTTTTTGAGAGTAAAGGACACACTATCGTGCCATCAGCTCCTATTGTACTTAAAGACGACCCAACCTTAATGTTCAACAACTCGGGAATGGCCCAGTTTAAAGAATATTTCTTAGGAAACGGAACTCCAAAAAGTCCGAGAATTGCCGATACGCAAAAATGTCTTCGTGTTTCCGGAAAACATAACGATCTTGAAGAAGTAGGTATCGATACCTATCACCACACCATGTTTGAGATGTTAGGAAACTGGTCTTTTGGAGATTATTTCAAAAAAGAAGCAATCAACTGGGCTTGGGAATTACTGACAGAAGTATATAAAATTCCAAAAGAGAACCTTTATGTTTCGGTTTTTGAAGGAAGTAAAGAGGATAATGTTCCGTTTGATCAGGAAGCTTGGGATATCTGGAAAGAATTAATCGATGAAGATCGAATTATTCTTGGAAATAAAAAAGACAATTTCTGGGAAATGGGAGATCAGGGACCATGTGGACCTTGTTCTGAAATTCACGTTGATTTGCGTACTCCGGAAGAGAAAGCAGCAGTTTCTGGTAAAAGTTTAGTAAACAACGATCATCCACAAGTAGTTGAAATCTGGAATAATGTATTCATGGAATTCAACCGTAAGGCTGATGGTTCGTTAGAGAAACTTCCGGCACAACACGTTGATACCGGAATGGGATTTGAGCGTTTGTGTATGGCGTTACAAGGAAAAACATCGAATTATGATACCGATGTTTTCATGCCTTTAATTAGAGAAATTGAAACGATCACCGGAGCAAATTATACTGTTAAAGCATCAAATGAAGCAGAGGAAAAAGTAAATATTGCGATTCGTGTAATTGCAGACCACGTTCGTGCGGTAGCCTTTGCTATTGCTGATGGACAGTTACCGTCTAACACGGGTGCTGGTTATGTGATTCGTCGAATTTTGCGTCGTGCCATTCGTTACGGATTTACTTTCCTAAATATAAAAGAAGCTTTTATCTATAAATTGGTAGAAACTTTGAGTGAACAAATGGGAGATTCTTTCCCGGAAATCAGAACTCAAAAAGCACTTTGTTCGAATGTGATTCGTGAAGAAGAAAACTCTTTTTTACGTACGCTTGATCAGGGATTAGTACTTTTAGATGCTGTGATTTTAAACAATTCAGGAGACACTATTGATGGTAAAAAAGCTTTTGAGTTGTATGATACTTATGGTTTTCCTATTGATTTAACTGCTTTAATTCTTTCTGAAAAGGGGTTGAAATTAGATGAAAAAGGATTTCAGGAACAACTGCAATTGCAAAAAGAACGTTCCCGTGCAGCTTCAAAAGTAACTGCCGGTGACTGGAATGTTCTTGTAGAAGATGATATTCAGGAATTTGTAGGGTATGACAGATTATCGCATCAGGTGAAAATCACAAAGTACCGCAGAGTAGATAGTGTAAAAGATGGTGAAATTTATCAGTTGGTTTTCAATGCAACTCCGTTTTATGGAGAAAGCGGAGGACAAACCGGAGATAAAGGATATTTGGAGTCTCAAAATGGCGATATCGTTTACATTATCGATACTAAAAAAGAGAACAACCAAACCATACATTTGGCAAAATCGTTACCTGAAAATTTAACAGGAACTTTTAATGCTGTTGTTGATGCTAATCAAAGAGCAAAAACATCGTCAAATCACTCGGCTACGCATTTATTGCACCAGGGATTGCGCAAAATATTAGGAACACATATTGAGCAAAAAGGATCTATGGTTCGAAATGCTTCTTTGCGTTTTGACTTTTCTCACTTCTCAAAAGTATCTGATGAGGAATTGAAAGAAGTAGAGAATTTTGTGAATGCAAGAATTCGTGAGAGTTTGCCTTTAATTGAAAAAAGAGCAATTTCGAAAGATCAGGCTCTTGAAGAAGGAGCAATTGCTTTGTTTGGAGAGAAATATGGAGATCTGGTTCGTATGATTAAGTTTGGAGATTCTGTCGAATTATGTGGTGGAACTCACGTAGCAAATACTTCAGATATCTGGCATTTTAAAATTATTTCGGAAGGAGCTGTAGCAGCAGGAATCAGAAGAATTGAAGCAATCACCAGCGAAGCTGCAAAAGACTATTTTGAGTCTCAATTGCTTTCTTATGATGAAATTAAAGAGACTTTGAAAAATGCTCAGGATCCTGTAAAAGCGATCCAGTCTTTACAGGAAGAAAACATTCAGTTGAAAAAACAACTGGAAGTACTATTGAAAGATAAAGCCAAAAACATGAAAGGTGATTTGGCTAAAGAATTGCAAGAAATCAATGGCGTTCAATTCTTAGCAAAACAAGTAGATTTAAATCCGGAAGGAGCAAAAGATTTGGCTTATGAATTGGGTAATTCTTATAATAATCTGTTTGTAGTTTTCGCAACTGCACAGGAAGGAAAACCAATGTTAACTTGCTACATTTCTAAAGAAATTGTAGCAGAGAAAAACCTAAACGCAGGACAAGTAGTTCGTGAATTAGGAAAATACATCCAGGGAGGAGGAGGAGGACAGCCTTTCTTCGCTACTGCAGGAGGTAAAAATGTTGACGGAATTGGCGAGGCGCTGGCTAAAGCGATTGATTTCGTGAAGTAGTTTTTTTTAAGGAGCTAAGGGACTAAGAATCTAAGTTTCTAAGCTTTTGAAATATTATAACAAATCCGACAGATTAAAGCCTGTCGGATTTTGTATTTAATGCAAATTCAATAGCGTCCAGCTTTAGCTGGATGTTTCTTGAAGTTAAAAAGAAAAGGGCTTTAGCCAAGCGTAACAGTTTGGCTAAAGCCCTTTGTTTTAATCTATTTTTTTCAATAGCATCCAGCTGAAGCAGGATGCTATTGAAAAAAATAGATTAGATCCTCGTTGTAGAGATTTCAATTTCGCAGAAATAACAAATAGTACGTTTCGGGAATGTTAAAAAAAACTCAGAATCTTAGTACCTTAGCCCCTTAACTATTTTCTTTCCCCAATTTGCTGGCGCCACATAGCGTAATACAATCCTTTTTCGAAAATTAGATCCTCATGTTTTCCCTGTTCGATGATTTTTCCTTGTTCCAATACAAAAATTTTATCCGCATGCATTACAGTTGATAAACGGTGCGCAATTAAAACCGTGATTCTGTTTTTGTCTGATATATTACGAATAGTAGTGTTGATTTCTTCTTCGGTAATAGAATCTAAAGCAGAAGTGGCTTCATCAAAAATCAATAAATTCGGATTTCTTAAAATAGCACGGGCAATCGATAAACGTTGTTTTTCCCCACCGGAAACTTTGATTCCACCTTCACCGATTGTGGTGTTTAAACCGTCTTCGGCACGCTGTAGAAGTTTCTCACAGCTTGCTCTTTTTAAAGCATCGTATAAATCTTCATCGGTTGCGTTGGGTCTTACGAATAATAAATTCTCCCGAATTGTTCCGGAGAACAGTTGTGCATCCTGAGTAACGAATCCTAATTGTTTTCTTAAATCCAGCAAATCAATTTCTGCCGAATCAATATTATTATAAAATACATGACCTTCAGCGGGCGTGTACAAACCAACTAATAACTTTACTAAAGTAGTTTTTCCTGACCCCGAAGGCCCCACAAAAGCAACGGTCTCACCTTGTTTGATATCGAAATTAATATTTTCTACTGCTTTAAATTTGGCTGTTTTGTGCTGGAAACTCACATTAGAGAAAAGCAATGATTGAATTGCTCCAACATGTTTAGGGTTCTTTGGACGAAATTCTTTTGGAGCACTGAGTAAAGTTTTGAAATTTTCCATTGAAACCTTTGTTTCATTAAGTGCAATAATAAAATTCCCTAATTCTTGTAAAGGCCCAAAAATAAAGAAGGTAAAAAATACCATTGTCAATAAATCTCCTACAATAATTTTATTTCCAAATAAGAAATAATACAATGTAAAAACAACGCAGGTTCTTAAAAAATGAACCGTTGTACCCTGTATAAAACTCAAACTTCTGATAAAACGGATTTTTTCAAGTTCGAGTTGCAGGATTTTAAAGGTGTTCAGGTTTAGACGTTTTTCTTCCTGGTATGTTAGTCCAAGACTTTTTACCAATTCAATGTTTCTTAAACTTTCGGTTGTAGAACCAGCCAAAGCATTAGTTTGATTTACGATTTTTTTAGAAACAATTTTTATCTTTTTGCCTAGGTACGAACTTACCAACGCAATAATTGGAGCCGTAACCAAAAAGATGATCGAAATACGATAATCGATTCGGGCCACATAAACAATCACGAATACAAAACCAATAACAGTCTGAAAGATTAAAGAGATTGATAGTGTAATTAACTTCTCAGAATCAGAACGTACTTTGGTTAGTTTGCTCAACGTTTCACCGCTTCGCTGATCTTCAAATTCTGCAAACGGCAGATCGAGCGATTTTTTGATTCCATCCGTGTACATTTGCGCTCCGGTGCGCTGAATCACGACATTCGTAAAATAGTCCTGAAAGTTTTTGGTAATTCTGGAGACCATCGCAGCACCAAGAGAAAGACCAAGCCAGAACGACAGTGATTTTATAAAACCTATTTCATTGCCTGCGTATTTGTGAAGTCCAACACCACAATCCTGCATTAATTTACCGGTAATGATAGAGTCTGATAAGCTGAAACAGATGTTAATAGAAGCCATAATCAAAGCAAAAAGCAAAAGCATTTTGTGTTTGATTATATAAGAATATAATAATTTCATAGGTGAATTTGAATTTGTGGAAGATGCAAAAGTAATGAATTGTTTAACGCTGTTAAGTTGCTTTTTGTTATTAAAAATGTAAATTTTTTTTACAGCTGAAATGACGAGTGTTTTTTTAATCCTGAATGTTTTAATTTTTCAGGAAACCTCTTTTTTAACACGGGGAAAATATGAAAAACTAAGAAAAAAGCTAGGTGTTTATAGTGTGTTTTACTTTTTTATTAAATTATATTACTAATAGTTTTTATATAGGTTGCTTGTTATTAGTAAATTGATAGAAGTGCTTAAGAATACTATGCTTTTTAATGTGGAATCCCGTAAGGCTTTAAATTTTGGTTATATTATTTTCGCGCCAAATAACAAAAATAATCAAATCAAAATGAAAAAAATTTTATGCCTTTTTAGTGCTTTAGCTATGGTACTGGTTTCTTCTTGTTCTAGTGATGATGTTGCAGATGCATCCTCTTCATTAAAACCATCGAAAATAGCTTATTCGTACGCCGATCCAAAAGAGAATTATTTTTCGGAGGTGAAGTACAATGGTAACAAATTGGTAAGTGAAACAGATAATGATGGTACTATTCTTAAGTTTTCATATGTAGGTGATTTAATTTCAAAAATAGAAGAATTCAAATCAGATAACGTACTTGTAACGACTACTGAGTATATCTATTCTGCAGGAAAGGTGGCTTCTGTAACTGTGAAAGATGCAGGTGCAACTAAATATTACAAAACGAAATACACTCAAAATGGAGACGGTACTGTTTCTTTTGAAGGGTTTTATGTAAACGCCGCAACAGGAGCTGAAGAAGAAGGTGGAAAGGTTGGAAAGTATACTTTTAAAGACGGTAACTTAGTTAAATCCGAAAGTTCTTATTATGGCAAGGCAAATACTACCTACACTTACGAGTATGATTCAAAAAAGACCTCTAATGCTAATGTTGCAGGGATTAAACTTTTACTAGATGCGGAAGAAGGTACTTCTGTTAACAATGTTGTTAAAATAACAGGAACTTCAGCTACTTCATCTTATGTAAGTACTTTCTCTTATGTTTACAACGATAGTAATTTTCCAACAGAGAAAAAACATTTTGGAAACGATGGTAAGTTAACTGAGACAACTCAATTGACATACTAAAAGCAAAATTGCATTTTATATGAAAAGCCAAATACTCTTGTATTTGGCTTTTTTTATCGCCCGAAATGGGTAAAATTCGTGTTCAAATTAAACGCCATGTAATTCAGAACCCAGATTTCATTTTTTTTTAAATATGCGAGCAATAAGTAAATACAAGAAAATGGCTAAGTATTTATACTGTTTTTTGTTTTTTAATTACTTTTTTTTAAAGTGCTTTTTTTAGTGTATGTTGTTTGTTGTCAGTTGTTTATGTTTGTTTTGAGTTGAGTTCTGTGTTTTAGATGTGGAATCCCGTAAGGTTTTGATTTTTAGGAGTATTACGTTTGTAATGCTGAAAATATTTTAGGATTTGATAAAATTTCTTTTGTGGATGGAGAAGGAACCGGAGTTTTTCACAATGAAATTTCAGATAATTCAGGAAAGACTGTATGGACTACCTAATAGTTACGCGTATAATGCAGCCGGATATCCTGAAAAAGCATCGATAATGTTGAAGGATTAAAATATACATCTGAATGTTTCTATTAATAGAAAGTTTAAAATTTGGGGGCGAAAAGTCGGAGGCATTTTGTTTTCGGCTTTTTTGTTTGTGAAAAAAAACCGAAATTTACACAAAACAACTTCATGCAATTCAGAACCCAAATACCGATTTCTAAAACCAATAATCCAATAGATTATAATTCGAAAGTATTGGCAATAGGTTCTTGCTTTGCAGAGAATATGGCAGAGAAATTTGATTACTTCAAGTTTCAAAACGCTACAAATCCGTTTGGGATTATCTTTAATCCGGTTTCAATTGAGAAGATAATCGAGCGAATAGTAAAGCAGGAAGCGTACACCGAAAAAGATGTTTTTTTTCATAACGAACGTTGGCACAGTTATGAAGTACACTCTGATTTGAGCAATTCAGATCGACAGGAATTACTCGAGACTTTGAATAAAGCAATTTCAGAAACCAATAAAAAATTAAAAGAAGCTACACATACTATCATTACTTACGGAACTTCCTGGATTTACCGAAATTTAGAAAGTGATGAAATCGTGGCCAATTGCCATAAAGTACCTCAAAAACAATTTACAAAAGAACTGTTATCAGTTGATTTGATTTCGGAAAGCATTCAAAGCACAATTAATTTGATTCAGACTTTAAATCCGGATATCAATTTTATCTTTACTGTTTCTCCGGTACGACACATAAAAGATGGTTTTGCCGAAAATCAATTGAGTAAGTCGCATTTATTTGCCGGACTTCATCATAATCTGCAATCTAAAAGCAACAATCAACAATTAGGATATTTCCCGTCTTATGAAATTATGATGGACGAACTTAGGGATTATCGTTTTTATACCGAAGATATGCTGCACCCCAATGCTGTAGCAATTGATTATATCTGGCAGCGATTCAGCGAAAATTATATCGCCGAAAATAGTATTTCGACTCTGAAGGAAGTAGATGAAATTCAGAAGAGTCTGCGTCATCGAAGCTTCAATCCGGAGTCTGAACAACATCGGAAATTCTTAGCCAAACTACAGCAAAAAATAAAGGCAATAGAAGATAAATGGAGGCATATTAACTTTTAAATACCATACTTTGTGTGACGCTGCGTCATTGCGTGAGTATTTCTAAAATTTTCTTTTTTGTTTGCACTTTTGCGTTTTCATGACAATATAAAAGTAAGAAAATGATTATTTGCCCCTAAATTTTAGAATAATTGCTGGTAATTGTGTAAATTGTTAAAGTTTAAAATTTTCAAATTTGTAACTACAGTTTTGTCTGAATTAAACTTAATTTAAATGTGTTTTATTGACGTATGAATAAAAAATCCATTCATTTTCTAAAAAAAACACTTCGTGTACTGCTTTGGTGCATGGCTTCTGTAATTACGCTTTTATTGCTTCTTATTATCTTAATTCAGGTTCCGTCGGTACAGAATTTTGTAAAAGATAAGGCGATTACCTATCTGCATAAAAAGATAAAAACAAAAGTATCCCTTGAACACATTTCGATAGAATTTCCAAAAGATATTGTTTTGGAAGGTTTTTACTTTGAAGATCAAAAAAAGGATACACTGTTAAGCGGGAAACGTTTAGAGCTGGATGTTGATTTGTTTAAACTGATCAACAGCGAACTGGAAATTAATTCCGTTTCGCTGCAAAACACAACGGCCCGCATTTCGAGAGATAGAAAGGGCGTTTTTAATTTTGATTATATTATCAAAGCATTCGAATCTAAAGATCCAAAAGCGGAAGATCCAAATGCCAAACCTTTTAAAATTTCGGTTGTAAAAGTAAATCTTGACAATGTCAGGTTTGATTTTAAAGATGGTTTTTCGAAAAACAATATCCGCGTAAAACTCACACATTTTGATACCAAATTCAAAGAATTCGATCTGGATAAAATGAGTTTCAATATTCCGAATATTGATTTAAACGGATTAAAAGTGGTTTTGAATCAGGATGTGGTGGAGAAGATTGCAGAAGCATCGGTACAAACCGTTGATACCATTTCGAAAAGAACAGATTTCAATTTGAAATTAGGAATGATCAGATTCGCAAAAATTGATATTGCGTATGACAACAAAGACTCCAAATTAGATTCGGGAATCAAACTGGATGAGTTGAATTTATCGGTAAACAAAATTGATCTGAACCGCCAGTTATTGGATTTTGATGCTTTCGAACTAAAAAATCTAAAAGGGAATTTACGACTGGGCGCAAAAGACAAAAAAGTTCAGACACCTGATTTAGATACCACAGCTATTAAACAAGCGGGCTGGAAAGTAAAACTAAACCTTATCGATATACAAAATATAGCCTTCAAATTTGATGATATGCAATCAAAACCAATTGCTAAAGGAATCGATTACAGTCACATGGATTTGGATCAGCTTAATTTTAAAGCAGAAAAATTGTATTATGGGAATGATACGATTTCAGGAAATATAAAAACGCTGACGGCAAACGACAAAAGCGGTTTGCAGCTTCAGGCTTTTAAAACCAATTTCTTTTACGGTCCAAAGCATGCGTACCTGAACGATTTGTATTTAAAAACCCCGCAAACACTCTTTCAAAATAGTATTAAAGTTGCTTATCCTTCAATAGCTTCCATTTCTAAAGACTTGGGCAATCTTACTTTGGATGCCGTTTTAAACCAGTCTAAAATCGGATTTAAGGACATTTTGCTTTTTGCTCCAGATTTGCAAAAGACAAATCCGTTTAAAAGCAATCCAAATGCTGTTTTGTATCTCAACACCCGTTTGAGCGGAAAAATAAAAGATTTGGCTATTCCACAGTTCGAAATGAGCGGGATTGGAACTACAAAAGTCTCTATTTCTGGAAAGATAAAAGGCCTGCCTGATGCGCAAAAGGCGGATTATGATTTAGATATTAAAAAGTTTTCCAGTACCTCCAAAGACATTTATTCGTTTGTGCCAGCCGGGACGATTCCGAAAAACATTCAGTTGCCCGCTCAGTTAAATTTACAAGGAAAGTTCAAAGGTTCAGTTCAGAATTTTAAAACCAATCTGGTTTTGAGCAGCAGTTTCGGTAAGGCAAAAGTAGATGCTTTGTTCGATCAGCGGTTGAAGAAAAAAGAAAAATATGATGCGACCGTTTATTTACTGGATTTTGATTTGGGAAGATTGATTAAAAACGATTCAATAGGAAGAATTACGCTTAAGGCAAAAGTAAAAGGCAAAGGTTTGGACCCCAAAACGGCTCAGGCAGAATTTGACGGATTGGTTCAGAAAGCAATTTTTAATAAATATACCTATAAAGATTTGGCTTTAAAAGGGCATATTGCCAATGGTTCTTTTGCTGTAAATTCAGGAATGAAAGACCCGAATCTGAATTTTGATCTGACGGCCAGCGGAGATACTAAAGACAAATACCCTACCATTCAGTTAAAATTAAACCTGGATATTGCAGATCTCGAAAAATTAAACCTGCACGCCGGCCCAATGAAACTGCGCGGAAATGTCGACGCCGATATTGCCAATAGTAATCCTGATTTTTTAAACGGAAAAGTATTTCTTTCGAACATTCAGATTGCACAGGAGGCAGAACCTATCATTCTCGATTCAATTCGGGTAATTGCCTTTGCCGATCAAAATCGAAACAACATCAAAGTATCTTCTCAGTTTTTAAACGCCGAAATCGATGGTAAATACAAACTGACAACCTTAACAGCAGCACTGAAAAAAACAGCATCAAAATACATTGATTTAAAAAATCCAAAAGAAAAGGGAGAATCCGATGAGCAACGTTTGGCTTTTATAATAAAGGTGGATAACGATCCTATTTTACTGAAACTACTTCCAGAATTAAAAGGTTTAGAGCCGATTACTCTAACAGGAAAATACAACAATGTAACCGATTCTCTCGAAATCAATGGAAGTATTCCGAGAATTGTATATGCAGACAATACCATTGCCGATGGGAAAATTAATATTGAAGCCAAAGAGAATGCTTTAGAATACAAGGTTTCGTTTGGTACGATTGAAAGCGGATCTTTAAAAATTCCGTTTACAAGTTTGTCCGGAAAAATTGAAAACAATATTCTCGATTATGCATTGGAAGTAAAAGATGTCAAAGAAAAACAGCAATATTTTATTGCTGGAGATTTAAAGCATGACGGTTCAAAAAATAGCCTCAGGATTGATGCTCAGAATTTTATTTTGAACTATGATAAATGGAATGTAGATCCGGAAAATGTGGTGGAGTTTGGAGGTAAAAGATTGTATGTCAATAAATTTAATTTAGAAAATTCAGGTAACGAATTAAGGATTCAATCGCAGGGAGATCAGGATAATGCTCCGTTACAGGTTGATTTTGTGAATTTTAAAATAGAGACGATTATGAACATCGTCAAAAAAGATCAATTGTTAATGCAAGGGCTAATCAATGGAAATGCTCTGGTTGAAAATGTGATGACGAAACCTACTTTTACTTCGGATATCAAAATAGATCAATTTGCTTTTAAAGGAGAACCGGTTGGAAATATAGCGGTAAAAGTCGACAATAAAACAGCAAATTTACTGGCAGCCAACGTAACGCTTGACGGAGAAGGAAATGAGGTGAATCTGACCGGAAATTACAAAATAGACGATGGAAATCTGGACTTTGATTTAAATCTGAACAAACTGAACATCAAAAGCATTCAAGGCTTTAGTATGGGCAATCTAACCGAGGGAACGGGATATTTAACAGGGAATTTTAAAATTACAGGAAATGAAACTGCTCCAAAGGTAAATGGAGAACTTAACTTTAAAGAAACAGGGTTCAGAGTAACGAAGTTCAACTCCTATTTTAAAACAGTCGATGAAAAAATAACACTTCAAAACGATGTGATCACCTTTGATACCTTCACATTGCATGATGAAAATGACAATGAACTGATTGTAAACGGAACCATCAAATCGACAGATTACACTCGTTTTGACTTTGGTTTAACCGTTGTTGCAGATAATTTCAGAGCCATACATTCAAAAGAAAAAGACAATGATTTGTTTTATGGAGATCTGCTGTTAGATACCAAACTAAACATCAAAGGAACACTTGAAAATCCTGTAGTTGGTGGGAATATCAAAATAAACAAAGCGACTAAGTTTACTGTGGTAATGCCGCAATCAGATCCTTCCATAGCAGATCGCGAAGGAATAGTAGAGTTTGTAGACGAAGACAATCAGTATCTGAAACAAACTGCTGCCATGGAGCAAAAACTCAATCAATCAAGGTTAGTTGGTATGGATGTAAGCGTGGCTATTTCGATCGACAAGGAAGCAGAACTAACATTGGTTATCGATAAAGGAAACGGTGATTATCTGAACTTAAAAGGAGAAGCCGAACTTACCGGAGGAATCGATCCGTCAGGAAAAACAACTTTAACGGGTAAATACGAGTTTTCGGATGGGGCATATGAGATGAATTTCAACATGATCCGACGAAAATTTGATATTCAGAAAGGAAGTTATATCATTTGGAATGGTGAGCCTACTATGGCCAATCTTAATATTACGGCGATTTATAAAGTAAACACCGCACCAATAGACTTATTGGGCAATCAATTGCCAACGGATAACCCTACGGAGCGAAACACCTATAAGCAGAAAATTCCGTTTCAGACTTTGTTGAAAATGAACGGGGAGCTTTTAAAACCTGAAATCACTTTTGATATTGTACTTCCGGAGGGTAATAATGATGTTTCTGCAAATGTGGTATCACTTACCAAAGCAAAACTCCAGCAGTTAAGACAAGAACCGGCGGAATTGAACAAACAGGTCTTTGCTCTTTTACTATTGAACCGATTTATTGGCGAAAACCCATTTTCGAGCGAAAGCGGCGGAACCAGTGCAGAATCGCTCGCACGACAAAGTGTGAGTAAAATTTTGTCACAACAACTAAATGATCTTGCCGGGGAATTAATCACCGGAGTTCAGTTAGAATTTGATCTCGAGTCAACAGACGATTATACGTCGGGAAGCAGAGAAAACAGAACCGATCTGAACGTTGGGGTTTCTAAAAAGCTGTTAAACGATCGATTAAAAGTTACAGTAGGAAGCAGTTTTGCCGTTGAAGGTCAGGAACGTGCCAACGAGCAAAGTACCAATATTGCGGGAGATGTGGCGTTGGACTATCAATTAACAAAAGATGGTCGTTATATGGTTCGTGCGTATCGAAAAAATGAATATCAGGTTGCAGTTGAAGGACAGGTAGTAGAAACGGGGGTTGCCTTTATCATCACCATGAGTTATAATAAATTCCGCGAACTTTTTCATCGCAGTGCAGCCGAAAAAGAAATGATAAAAGAAGAGAAACTGCGCAAGGAAAAGAATAAACTCAAAGAGAAAGAGGAGAAGCAAAAAAAGGAAAATCAAATAGAAGGAAATGAGCAAAAAACATAGCAACAGGAGCATGAAATACATCAGCTGTTTTGCTGCGCTATCCTTATTTTTTGTTTTTGGATGCAGTAATACAAAGTATTTGCCGGAAGGCGATTTATTATACACAGGAGGTTCAGTAACCGTAAAAGATTCTGTTCTTAGAAAGAAAGAACGCAAAGAACTGGAAAACGAACTGAATGATTTGCTGCGCCCGAAACCGAACAAACAGTTTCTGGGATTGCGTCCTAAACTATGGTTTTACAATATGGCTGGAGAGCCTAAAAAGCAAAAGGGAATCCGATATTGGCTGCGCACTAAAGTAGGCGAACCTCCGGTACTTTTTAGTAAAGTCGACTTAGACTATAATGCTGCTGTTCTTCGGAATTTTACCGAAAACAGAGGCTATTTTAAAACTCGCGTAAGTGCCGATTCAACCGTTAGTGATAAAAGAGTTACAGCAGAATATACAGTAGTGCCCAAAAAGCAATACAGGATTAAAAGCGTAATTTTTCCTGATGATTCATTGGCAATGTCCAGAATAATCGGAAGATCAAGCCGAAGAAGTTTGCTGAAAGTGGGGCAGCCGTATGATTTGGATGTTATAAAAGCAGAGCGCGAACGTATAGACGCCAGACTGAAGGAGAAAGGCTATTATTATTTTAACCCCGACTATCTTTTGGCTCAGGTCGACAGTAGTAAAGGAGATCATGAAGTAAAAATTAGATTGGTCATTAAAGCAGATACGCCTCCAAAAGCGCTTACAGCTTATAAGATCAATAAAGTTGTAGTTTATCCGAATTTTACCATTTCAAAAGACAGTGTGAAATACCAGCCGAAAGATGTGGTTCAGTACAAAGATTTCACTATTATTGATACGGCAAACACTTTTAAACCAAGAGTTTTTGACCGCGCTATCTACTTCAAAAAAGGCGATCTTTACAACCGTAAAGACCACAATCTGACCCTAAATCGCTTTGTGAATCTAGGAACATTCAGTTTTGTTAAGAATGAATTTAAGCCTTCTGACAGTTTACCAAATGCACTGGATGCGTATTATTATCTAACACTTTTACCAAAGAAATTTATTCGGGTAGAAGTTTTGGGGAAAACAAATTCAGCCAGTTATACCGGAACAGAAGTAAATCTAAACTGGAACAATAGAAACTTATTTCGTGGAGCAGAATTGCTGACAGTTTCTATTTTTGGCGGTGCCGATTTTCAGCTTTCAGGAGCGAATAACGGGAGAAACATTTACAAACTTGGAACAGAAACCAGTTTGACCTGGCCAAGATTTATCGTTCCGTTTTTTCATATTGAAGGTTCCAGCGAATATGTGCCGCGAACAAAAGCAACAGTGCGCTATGAATATCAAAACCGAACACAATTGTATGCTTTAAATTCTTTTAAAACATCTTTTGGATATCAATGGAAAGAGAATATTCGGAAAGAACATCAACTGAATATAATTGATGTGACTTATGTGAGTCCCAATCATGTGACGGCTCAATATTTAGCAGATATTAAACAAGATCCATCTTTGGAAAAAGTAATTGAAAAGCAGCTGATTTTTGGACCAACTTATACCTATACCTACACCAATACCATGCAAAAGCGTAGAAAAAATACGTTTTATTTTAGTGGTGATCTAGATTTGGCCGGAAACGTTACAGGTTTGGTGACAGGTGCTAATATTAAGAAGAATGATACCATAAAGATATTTGACGTTCCGTTTAGTCAGTTCGTAAAAATGAGAGGTGATTTCAGGCATTATTTAAAGCTGGGGAAAGAAAGTGAATTGGCTAGCAGGATTATTTTGGGAATAGGACTTCCGTACGGAAATTCGCGAGCTTTGCCAACGGCTAAACAATTTGTGGTAGGAGGAACCAATAGCATTCGGGCTTTCAGAGCCAGATCCCTCGGACCGGGAAGTTATCTCAATACACAAACGACTAATAATTTTCTTCCGGATCAGTCAGGCGATTTGAAATTGGAATTTAGTACCGAATACAGGGCAAAACTTTTTAGTATTGTTCGAGGTGCCGTATTTGTAGATGCAGGAAATGTGTGGCTGCTCAATTCAGATCCAAACAAGAAGGGCGGAGAAATTACCAAAGATTTTATGAAAGATATTGCCGTAGGAGCTGGCGCCGGACTGCGTTTTGATTTGTCTTTTCTGGTTTTAAGAACCGATTTGGCATTTCCGTTAAGAAAACCCTATTTGCCACAAGGCCAGAGATGGGTAATCGACGATATTAATTTTGGAAGCGGTCCCTGGAGAAAAGATAATTTGATTTTAAACATTGCAATTGGATATCCTTTTTAATTTTTTTTACGAATATAATTTTCATTTCGCTAACGTTCGGTCGTGAAAAAAAACGTAGCAGAAAACGTTTAACCTCTTGAAAAAAAGAAGTAAATTGGTCTAATAAATTAATGGAATGCAAAATTTAATAAAGAGAATAATAGTTTTGGTTGCGGTCGTACTTGTAATAGTACTGGCTTTCAAGTATTGTGAATTCAAAAAAGACGACGATTCGACTATCGACTATAATACCAATCTGATTCAACAGCAAATCTTAAATGTTGGAAAGTTAGTCGTGACCGAAGGCCATTTCTCTGAAGTCATTACGTATAAAAATCAGCAGAAGTATTTAATGGACATGGTTTCTTTTGAGAAGAAAGCACTTGTAGTGGTAAATGCAAATGTTACCGTTGCTTACGATTTGCACAAAATGAAGTACGATATCGACGAGAAGAACAAAACGATTACGATTTTAAACATTCCAAAAGAAGAAATTACAATTAATCCGGATATACAGTTTTATGATGTAGAACAAAGCAAACTGAATCCATTTACGGGAGACGATTACAACAAAATCAATAAATCGGTAAAAGCGAATCTGGCTAAAAAAATAGAGGGCTCTACGTTGAAAACAAATGCTCAGAACCGATTAATCAGCGAGTTGTCTAAAATCCTAATCTTGACCAATTCAATGGGCTGGAAACTGCAATACAACGGTAAAACTATTGAATCTGAGAAAGAATTGAATCAGGATTTGAAGCTTTGATTGTTTGAGGTACTAAGAGGCTAAGATACTAAGGTGCTGATTTTTTTTCATTTCTCGTTCTTCGTAAGGACAAAAAATGAAAATTTGCGTGAGAAATAAAAACTTAGAACCTTAGTATCTCAGAACCTTAGCAACTTAGAATAACTTCTAAACTAAACCGCTTCCTTATCAAAAATCAAATCCAATCCACCGGCAATTAAATGTGCAACTTCAGGGCGTTTAATCTTCAGTTGATCTAAATGAACTAAAACCTCCTGTAAAAGTTGGTCTTCATTTGAATTCTTCAGAAGCTCAGTGATTTCAACAGCCAATAACCAATCATTAGGATGGCTTTCTTTTAGTTTGTGAAATACAGCTTTTAATTCAGTTGTAGCACCTTTGTTCTCTCTAATTAGACGAACAGTTTGATACAATACTTCTAAGTCGTCACGTTCGTCTGAATGTTTTGCTTTTATAGTAGTTGTTTTGGGTACGGTATTGATCAGGTCGAAACTATTTACATCAGCAGGACCGGAAAAAGCCGAAACGACTTTTTTACCAATCGCCATATCATAGTTCCCCCATTCAGGCTGAAACAAGATCGTTTCCCCATGCGTCACCGTACAATTTCTGAAACTAATCAGGATGATTTCACCATGTAGGTTTCTCGAGCCTGTAATGATTTCACCTTCAACAATAATATTGCCTTCAAATTCTAGTTTTACGGTTTCATTTTCTACAATAGAATAAGCCTGTAAATCTTTCGGACTCATGTCTTCAATCGCCAGATTAAAGCCTTTCAGTTTCCCAATCGGACTTCCGAATCCGTGTGGATGTGTTAGAGTTCCGTGACCAACCAATTCTTTTTCGCGGTACGATAAAGCAGTTTTTCCGGTAGTCTGGATGTATATTGGTTTTCCTTCGTCTTCCAGAACGTTGGTAAATACACCTGAAACTTGTAAGCCTGTACTGAGTTCAATCGTTCCTAAAGCATTGGAATGAATTAATTTTTGTATTCCTGATAAACCTCCGGTTCTTAAAGCCATTTTGTTTGCAAATTCTTCTAAAACCAAACTCAAATAAGAAAAATTAGGCGTTACATAAAGTTGAGGCTGTAATTGTGTGATGTCAAAATTTTGATTGGCAGCAGAGATATTATAAGGGATTTTCTTCACATTATCCGTCATACACCAGGCGCTTTCTCCTATAGAGGATAGTAACCCTGCACCATATATTTTTGGATTTTCAACTGTTCCGATCAAACCATATTCTACTGTCCACCAATGCAAGTTTCGAATTTGAGCCATTTCAGACAATTCCCCCATATTGTTTTGTAAATCGGCAACCGCTTTTTCGGCTTCGTCTATTTTTTCCTGCGGCGTATCCTCGGCTTCTTTTAAAATAGAAAGTAGTCGGATTGCTTCATACATTTGATAATCTTTATGAGAAGAGATAGCTTTACAGCCAATTTCTCCAAAGCGTCTTAAATATTCTGCATATTCCGGATTGGCAATAATAGGAGCATGACCTGCACCTTCATGAATAATATCCGGTGCTGGTGTATATTCGATATGTTCTAATTGACGAATGTCTGAAGCGATAACCAAAACGTTATACGCCTGAAATTCCATAAAAGCATTTGGCGGAATAAATCCGTCCACTGCAACAGCTGCCCACCCAATTTCAGTCAGAATTCGATTCATCCCGTACATGCTTGGAATGGAGTCAATTTCGATACCCGTTTTCTTCAAACCATCCAGATAAGAATGGTGCGCAACTCTTGAAAGATAATCTACATTTTTACGCATCACATAGCGCCAAACCGCTTGATTAATTGGCGTGTAATCACCATAATCCTGAGGTTTAATAAATTGCTTTAAATGTTTAGGCAATCGCTCTAATAAAGGGTTTGTTTCAATACTGGCATTCATTTCGAAAACGTTGTAGATTAGAATGTAAAATTACAAATTAAAGATGCTAAATTTTGCTATTCCTTATAATTTTTTTGTTCGAAGTGATTTTTTATTGCGTTTTTCGCGGATTTCTTTTACAACAGTAAAAAGGGATTAATGCTTAGCAATCGTTATTTTCATAATTTACCTTTTCCATTTTATCTTCATAGAATTCAATATCTTTTGCAGTCATGGGGACTTTCTTCAACTCTGTTTTGAGTTGCTTTTTGGCGTCCGGACTTATCCATAAACCGTTAAAAGTGGTGTCGTCTTTCTCTAAAATCATGACTCCGGTAAATCCTTGTTCTACAAATACAAACTCGCGCTTATTTTTTTTATTTTGAGTCGTATTTAATTGAATCCAATTGCCGGATTTGTCATAACGATACATTGAGGTATACATCAGATTGGCATTGCAAGGATGGTTTTCAGCTTTTATATAAAAAGTTACGGCAGTTTTTCCGTCGATAGTACCTTTATATAAAATAGATTTAACCGTCTGAGCTTGGGAACCATTAAAAATGAAAAAAGAAAGAAGAAAAGATAGTAATGTTTTTATCATATTTCAAATATTGTTGAGGTCAAATTTAGCCATTTAAAAATGTGCAATCCAAAATAATATAAAGAAATATCCGAGTTTTTCTTGAATTAATGATTGTCTACGTTTCTGAAATATTCAATCTTATGATTGAACATGTACGCCATATTGGCTGCGCGTATTTTTGCTTCCTCGGTTATGGTTCCTGAGAAAAGTCCGTCGATAGAACTGTTAAAAAGTAGTACCCAGCGGTCAAAATGAGTTTTATCTACCGGTAGTTGTTTGTGTGGAGGAAAGGGGCTTCCCGAGTAGGCACGAACATCAAACAAAATAGTTTGCCAAAAGCCGTACATTTTTTCTAAATGTTCAGGCCAGCGATCCTGCAGTTTATCATTAAAAATAGGACCAAGTAAATCGTCCTTTCTTACTTTATTATAAAAGGTGTCCACCATTAATTTTATGTCTTCTATGTTTGATATGTCTTTAAGAGTTGTCATGCTTTCTAACTATAAATGAATAGCAAAAATACGATTAACTTAGCTGTAATCACTGATATTTATCATTTTCAGGTTATTTGTCTGGTTCAATAGGAGAGGTTATGTAGCGCTTAAAGACAATTTTGAAGGGATTAGCTTCTTTTTGTTAAGGGTGAATTGGGTTGAGTAAGATCTTGAATTTAAACAAAATGGCTGTCTGAATTTTAAATCAGACAGCCATTTTGTTTATCCAATCAGCTGTGTAAATAAATCCTGATTATCATTTAGGTATTGAAATTCAAAACCATTCTTAGTCATATTCACTTTAATAGCGAGAATATCTTTTTTATTTTTTAATTCCAAACCAACAACTACAGAACCAACTTCGCGGCTGTTTTTCTTTGCAAACTGAAAATAAGTGATGTCATCATCGGGACCTAAGATGTTGTTTACAAATTCTTTTAAAGCACCCGGGCGCTGCGGAAACTGAATCATGAAATAATGCATCAGACCTTCATATAGTAAAGAACGTTCTTTTATTTCGGCAGTTCTTTCAATATCATTATTACTTCCGCTCACTACGCAAACTACTTTTTTACCTTTGATTTTATCTTTGTAAAAGTCCAAAGCTGCAATAGTCAATGCTCCTGCTGGTTCTACTACCATAGCTTCTTCATTGTACAAACGTAAAATTGTAGTACAAACCTTTCCTTCTGGAACCAGAATGATGTCGTCTAAATTATGTCGGCAGATTTCAAAAGTTTTGTCGCCAACCTGTTTTACGGCGGCACCATCCACAAATTTGTCAATTGTTTTTAAAGCGGTGTTTTTATTTTCTTCCATAGAGGTTTTCATCGAAGGAGCTCCTTTGGGCTCAACACCAATAATCTTTGTATTTGGGCTCAGCTGTTTAAAAACTTCAGACAAACCTGAAGCCAGTCCACCACCGCCAATGGGAACAAAAACATAATCGATAGGTTCGTTGTAGCTCTCTAAAATTTCCAATCCTACAGTTCCCTGACCGGCAATAACCTTATCATCATCAAAAGGATGGATGAAGATTTTTTGGCTTTCAGTTGCATCTGCTGTGGCTGAAGCATAAGCATCATCAAAAGTATCTCCGGTAAGTACAATTTCAACAAACGTTTTACCAAACAGCTGTACTTGTTTTACTTTTTGTTTCGGAGTGGTTTTGGGCATGTAGATTTTGCCTTTGATTTGCAAAAGATGACAGGAATAAGCGACTCCCTGCGCATGATTACCTGCGCTTGCACATACAATTCCGCTTGCTTTTTCAGTTTCGGTTAACGAAGAAATTTTGTTGTAAGCACCTCTGATTTTGTATGACCGAACAATTTGTAAATCTTCTCTTTTTAATAAAATGGTTGATTTAAACTCTTCCGAAAGATTTAAATTTTGGGTGAGTGGAGTAGCGGCAACTACATTTTCAAGTTGCTTTTTAGCAGCAAGTACTTCGTTAAATAAATTCATAATTTTTGTTTTTTTGACACTAATTACACGGATTAACACTAATTTTTATTTTGTTAACATAAAAAAATAATTCGAGCAATTAGTAGCAACTTTGATATTCGTTAAATAAAAAAACCTCCCGTTTTGGGAGGTTTTATAAAATGTATTTTGTTTACTTATTTATATATTACCTCGCCATTATTGCTGAATTGCAATAATAGTAATAGCGATAATAATGTTATTTAAGTTTTTCATTTAAGATAATTGAATCGCAAATGTATTAATTATTTTTTAACCGGAGGGTATTGCGCTAAAATTTTAGTTACAAACTCGGCAACCTTTTCGTCTTTTTTAGCAACGTTTTTGGTTAAAGTTCCAACACCTTCTCCCTGCCAGATCATTTCTTTCTTTTTAGCATCAATCAGGTCAATGAATAAAGTTCCTTCTGTGGAAGTTGAAACGGTAGTCTGGTTTCCTCCGTACATCATATATGGATTCCATCCCCAACCCCAACCGTAACCCCAGCCGGCGCTAAATTGATTCACATTTACTTGTTCCCTTGCTTTAGTAAAAATATTAATTAATAAATCAGGGTTTTCGCTTTTGGTAAAACCTTTGGCTTGCATTTGATCATCGATGGCGCGTAGAATACGTCTTTTATCCAAATCAGATATTTCGACCTTATCAATTCCCGGCTTAAAGAAAGCATACGTTTTGTAAGGGGCAAAATCTACGTTTTTGTCGTAATCGGAGTAAACACTAACCGTGCTGCATGATGCTAGTATTAAAAGCAAAAAAACGGGTACTAATTTGAATGTTTTCATATGTTTAAAAATTTAATGTTCTTCTTCCTGTAATAATAACATGCTTCGTTTTTGCGATACGAAGTGAAGTCGAAGTACCTTTTTTCTAAAACAGATTTTCATCTACGATATTAGGCAAAGTTACTTTTAATAAAGGCTGAACTTCCATTGCTCTTTTTATAGCAAAAATAGCTTCGTCATTTCTAGCCCAGCTTCTTCTTGAAATTCCGTTGTTAACATCCCAAAAAAGCATTGATGCTAAACGTTTTGAAGCCTCCTTAGAACCATCAAGAACCATACCAAAGCCACCATTTATAACCTCTCCCCAGCCAACTCCGCCGCCATTATGTATAGAAACCCAAGTTGCACCTCTAAAGCTGTCGCCAATCACGTTTTGAATCGCCATATCGGCTGTAAAGCGGGATCCGTCGTAGATATTTGAGGTTTCTCTGTATGGAGAATCCGTTCCGGAAACGTCATGATGATCGCGTCCTAAAACAACCGTTCCGATTTCACCTTTGGCAATAGCCTGATTAAAAGCTTCGGCAATTTTAATTCGGCCTTCTGCATCGGCATATAAAATTCTGGCTTGTGAGCCCACAACCAGTTTGTTTTCCTGCGCACCTTTGATCCATTTGATATTGTCCTGCATTTGTTGCTGAATTTCATCCGGAGCTGTTTTGGCCATTTCTTCTAAAACCTGGCTTGCTATGGTATCTGTTTTTTGTAAATCTTCTGGTTTCCCAGAAGTACAAACCCATCTAAACGGACCAAAACCGTAATCAAAACACATTGGCCCCATAATGTCCTGAACGTAACTTGGGTATCTAAAATCAATATTATTTTCAGCCATCACATCAGCACCTGCGCGGGAAGCTTCTAATAAAAAGGCATTTCCGTAATCAAAAAAGTAAGTTCCTTTTGCAGTGTGTTTGTTAATTGCTTTGGCTTGACGGCGTAATGATTCCTGTACTTTTTCTTTTAATAGTTCCGGATTGCTGGCCATCATTTCATTGGCATCCTCAAATGAAATTCCGGCAGGATAATAACCTCCGGCCCATGGGTTGTGAAGTGAAGTCTGGTCTGAACCCAAATCAATTTTGATGTTTTCTTTGTCGAAGCATTCCCAAACGTCTACTACATTTCCTAAATAAGCGATGGAAACTACTTCTTTATTGGCTTTTGCTGCATGAACTCTTTTTACCAATTCGTCAGTTGAGGTAACAATTTCATTTATCCAGCCCTGTTCGTGGCGAATTTTTGTAATTTTTGGATTTACTTCTGCACAAACGGTGATACAGCCTGCAATATTTCCGGCTTTTGGCTGTGCGCCTGACATTCCGCCAAGTCCTGAAGTTACAAACAGATTTCCTTCCGGATTTTGTTTGATTTTTCTAAAACCATTTAAAACTGTAATCGTTGTTCCGTGTACAATTCCCTGTGGCCCGATGTACATATAACTTCCGGCTGTCATTTGTCCGTATTGCGAAACACCTAAAGCATTCATTTTTTCCCAATCGTCGGGTTGAGAGTAATTTGGGATAACCATTCCGTTTGTTACTACAACTCTTGGAGCTTCTGCGTGTGAAGGAAACAATCCCATCGGATGACCTGAATACATTGTCAGCGTTTGCTCGTCTGTCATTTCAGACAAATATTGCATCGTTAATAAATATTGTGCCCAGTTTTGGAAAACAGCCCCGTTTCCACCATAAGTAATCAATTCGTGTGGGTGTTGCGCTACAGCATAATCCAGATTGTTCTGAATCATGTGCATAATTGCTTTTGCCTGCAATGATTTTCCAGGATATTCGTCAATTGGTCGGGCATACATTCTGTAATCCGGACGCAAGCGGTACATATAAATACGTCCGTAAGTTTCTAACTCTTCTGAAAATTCCTGAATTAATTCGGCATGATGTTTTGCTTCAAAATAACGTAACGCATTTTTTAAAGCCAGTTTTTTTTCTTCTGTCGATAGAATTTCTTTTCGTTTTGGCGCATGGTTAATCGCCAGATCGTATGTTGCCTTTGGAGGTAGTATTGTTGGAATTCCTTGTTGTATTTGTTCTTTGAAAGTCATTTTTTTAAAGGTACTAAGTTGCTAAGATTCTAAGCTGCTAAGGTTTTGATCTAAGCAAGCAATAATCTGCGATTTATTAAATAGGCTATAAGCTCCATCGGAGCGACATGGCAATTAAAGAAATAAAATAATTGTCTAATTCTCAAATTGGCACATTCTCTAATTAAAAAATAACTAAGGATAACGGATATCCGACCTGTGATAGGATTTGTGGATAGTAATCCTAAATTTTCGTAACAGAATATCCATATAAATATTTTAGATTGTTGATTTTAGATTGTTGATCTGATTTAAAAATTATCAAATTGGCACATTTTCTAATTCGTTTTTTTTCTTATTTCGCCTGTTCGTTTGTCAAACCCATACGGACAATGACGACAGCCGCTTTTACAGCAATAACCACGTTTTAGATGGTGTTTTTCAGTAAAGCATTTATAACCTTCGGGGGTATAGTAAAAATCTTCCCCTTCGATTAATTTATTTTCATTACTTTGCTCCTTCATAAATCTGCATTGCGTTGGTGTTTTCCATTCATTAAAATCAAAAATAATTAATAGATTGTGACTTTAATGAAATTGAACAATTTTCATCTACAAATTTATAAATTTTACAGCTAATGTTTCTGATTGTTGCTAAATATTTAATTCCAAAAGGGTATCGGGGAATGGCTGTGTTTCCGTTTGTCATTTTGAAATATGGTGCAGATAAAGAAAATGCTGTTTTAGTCAATCATGAAAAAATTCATCTTCGGCAGCAATTGGAATTATTGATTCTTCCGTTTTATGTTTTTTATCTTTTAGAATACGTAGTTCGGCTCATTCAATATAAAAACAAAGAACTGGCCTATCGGAATATAAGCTTTGAGAGAGAAGCTTACACCAATGAAAGCCATTTGAATTATTTGAAAAACCGACCTTTTTTTGGCTTTTTAAATTACTTAACTTTAAAACACAAATAGATTTTGAATCAGGAAATTCATATCGTCTTGCCCAATGCTATTTCGTTGACTATAAAACGAGAAGATTTGATTCATCCGTTTGTTTCGGGAAATAAATTCAGGAAATTGAAATACAATTTACTTCAGGCAAAATCCGAAAATAAAAATACTTTGCTGACTTTTGGAGGCGCTTTTTCCAATCACATTGCCGCAGTCGCTTATGCCGGGAAAGAGCAGGGTTTTAGAACGATTGGAATTATTAGAGGCGATGAGCTTTTTGATAAAATAGAGGAGAATCCAACGCTGAAATTTGCTCAGGAAAACGGAATGCAGTTTGAGTTTGTGACGCGAGAGGAGTATCGGCATAAAAACGAAAGTGCTTTTATAGAAAAGCTTAAAGGTAAATTTGGAGACTTTTATTTGGTACCTGAAGGTGGAACAAATGAATTGGCTGTAAAAGGATGTGAAGAGATTTTAACAAAAGAAGATGCACGTTTTGATTTTGTTTGTTGTGCGGTAGGAACGGGCGGAACGATCTCGGGATTGATTAATGGTTCGCTGCAGCATCAGAAAATTTTAGGGTTTCCGGCGTTAAAAGGTGACTTTTTAACCGATGAAATTCGTATTTTTGCAAAGAAAGATAACTGGGATTTAATTTCTGACTATCATTTTGGAGGTTATGGGAAGGTAAATTTGGAATTAATTGAATTTATCAATGCTTTTTTTGAAGAAAATAAAGTGCCTTTGGATCCAATTTATACGGGAAAGATGGTTTTTGGCGTTATAGACTTAATACATAAAAACTATTTTCCTGCACATTCAAAAATTTTATTGGTCCATACCGGCGGATTGCAGGGAATTAAAGGGATGAATGTTAAATTGAAGCAGAAAAAATTACCAATACTCAAAAGCAATGGTTAAAAAAATAATAGCACTTTTAATGCTGGCAACTTTAGTAGGCTGCTCCTCTAGTAAACCTACTATCGCGACGACCAAAAAAGCGGCGGCAGTCCAGAGACCCAGAGTGGCAACAACCAAAAAGCCAACTTACACCAAACCAATTGGCAAAAAATACCCTTCTACAAATAATACAACTGAGGTTATTCAGTCTACTTCAAAAACAGTTGTAACCAGCGATTTAATCAACAATTATATTCTACAATTCAAAGATATTGCAATAGGGAATATGCAGAAATACGGCATTCCTGCAAGTATCATTCTGGCACAGGGAATTTTAGAATCCGGTGCAGGAAAAGGAGATTTGGCGCTGGAAGCTAATAATCATTTTGGAATTAAATGCCACAAGGACTGGCTGGGAGAGAGTGTGCGTCATGATGATGATTCGGCTCAGGAATGTTTCAGAAAATATACAGAAGCTGCAGAATCTTATAGAGATCATGCCTTGTTTTTGGTTGGTAAAAATAGATATGCAACTTTATTTACTTACGAAAAAGACGATTATAAATCCTGGGCAAAAGGGTTAAGAGCGGCAGGTTATGCCACAGATCCCAATTACCCGGATAAATTAATTAGTTATATCGAACGATACAATCTGCACCAGTACGATTGTCAGGTTACCGGAAAAAGCTACAAACCTTTTGAAAAATCAGCTCCGGTAAGAAGTTCTTCACCTTCCGGTTCTCCTTCTAATGCTAATTCGAACGATCCTAATTTATACGAAGTTCAAAAAGGGGACACCTTATATTCGATTTCAAAAAAATTCAACCTTTTGGTTGACGATTTAAAACAGAAAAATAATCTTTCAGACAACGCACTTTCTATCGGGCAGAAGTTGAAAGTGAAGTAATGTTCAGTCTCAGTCACAGTTTTAAGTCTTAGTTTAAGTTCTTTAAAATCTAAAATCAGAATTCAAAAATCTAAAATCATAATGATATATAAAAGAAGTAGTCAGCTTTTTGCTGAAGCAGAAAAAGTAATTCCTGGAGGGGTAAATTCACCGGTAAGAGCGTTTAAAGCAGTTGGTGGAACTCCAATTTTTGTAAAAAGTGCCAAAGGTGCCTATTTGTATGACGAGGACGGAAATAAATTAATCGATTATATCAATTCATGGGGACCAATGGTTTTGGGTCATGCCTACCAACCGGTTGTGGATGCTGTAATTGAAAAAGCAAAATTGGGTACTTCATTTGGAATGCCAACAGAATTAGAAACGGAGATTGCTGCTTTGGCAGTTTCTATGGTGCCGAATATTGATAAAATTAGATTTGTAAATTCAGGTACCGAAGCTTGTATGAGTGCAATTCGTCTGGCTCGCGGATTTACGAAAAGAGATAAAATTATCAAATTCGCAGGCTGCTATCACGGACATTCAGATTCATTTTTGATTCAGGCCGGAAGCGGAGCAGTAACTTTTGGATCGCCAAACAGCCCGGGAGTTACAGAAGGTACTGCAAAAGATACTTTGTTAGCGAAGTACAATGATTTAGAAAACGTAAAGACTTTAATCGAAGCCAATAAAAATGAAATCGCTGCCATTATCATAGAAGCGGTTGCCGGAAATATGGGATGTATTCCGCCTCAAAAAGGTTTTCTGGAAGGTTTAAGAGAATTGTGTACGGCCAATGGAATTTTACTGATTTTTGATGAGGTCATGACAGGTTTCCGTCTGGCTCGCGGAGGAGTTCAGGAATTGTATAATGTCAATGCCGATATTGTAACTTTCGGAAAAGTAATTGGTGGAGGTTTGCCTGTAGGTGCTTTTGCAGCCCGTGAAGAAATCATGAATTATCTGGCACCGCTTGGTCCGGTATATCAGGCAGGGACATTATCAGGTAATCCGCTGGCAATGGCTGCAGGTTTGGCAATGTTACAGGCACTAAATAATGATCCGGCAATCTTTACTCGTTTAGAAGAAAAAACAGCTTATTTAGAAGCTGGAATCGACAGGGTTTTAAAAGCCAATAATGTTGTTTTTACAATCAATAGAGTAGGGTCGATGATTTCTGTTCACTTTGATGCAAATCCGGTTGTTGATTTTCAAACTGCTGCGAAAGGTGATAATGAAACGTTTAAGAAATTCTTCCACGGCTTGTTGCAAGAAGGTGTTTATATTGCCCCATCGGCTTATGAAACCTGGTTTATTACCGATGCCTTAACCTATGAAGATCTGGATTTTACCATTAATGCGATTGATAAAGTTTCTAAGACCTTTTAGATCTTAGAAGTTAAAAACATATATTTTTTTTTCAATTGGAGGCTCAGTTTTTTTAGTAAAGCTGGGTCTTTTTTTTAGTTTTCAGTCTCAATATTCAGTCTCAGTATTCAGTCTCAGTATTCAGTCTCAGTGTTCAGTCTCAGTTCACAATTTACATTTCACAGTTTACATTTCACAGTTTACATCTCACACTATTCCGTCTCATTTCCACAATTTAAATTCTAAAATAACCAAGTAGTTAATGAAAAGTTAATAAATAGGTTTTAGAGCGTATATTCAGGATAAAAATTATTTTTGTTTATTAAATAACCATTAAACCTGCAGTAAATGAAGAAATTTCTCATTTTAACTACAATAGCGGCATTTGTGCTATTTCCTACTTCTCAATTTGCACAATCAAATAAGAAAAAATCTAAAAAAGACGAATCGGCAGCTGCCCCACCGGAGAAAAAACCGGAGTCAGCAATTAAAGACTACAGCAAGGTAATCACCAAAGACGCTATCTCTGATGACGGACTTTTTAAAGTGCATAAAGTCGATAAAAAATACTATTTCGAGATTCCGAATAAATACCTGAACAAAGACATGCTTTTAGTAAGCAGATTGTCAAAACTGCCTTCTAATTTGGGTGGCGGGTATGTAAACGCGGGATCAGAAACCAACGAGCAATTAATAGTCTGGCAACGTTTTCAAGATAAAATTCTGATCAAATCAAAATCATACAATGCGGTTGCCAATGATAGTTTGCCGATTAGTATTTCGGTAAAATCAAATAATTATGAGCCTACTTTATTTGCTTTTGATATCGTAGCTTTTAGTAAAGATTCTGCAAACACGGTGGTTGATGTTACTAAATTTTACAGTACAGATGTTAAGGCGATCAGTGGAATTTCGTCAGAAATGCGCGAAACGTATAAAGTAAAAGGGCTTGACGATTCAAGAAGTTTTATCAATACGATCAAAAGCTTTCCAATGAATATCGAAGTAATTCAGGATATGACCTATAATGCTTCGAAACCATCGATGCTGGAAGATACAGAATCGATTAGTATTCAAATGAACCAATCGATGATTTTGCTGCCGGAAGTACCTATGACACCAAGGCTGGCTGATCCAAGGGTAGGCTGGTTTACGGTAAGCCAGTACGATTATGGAAGCAATGAATTGAAATCGGATCTTAAAACTTATATTCGTCGTTGGAGATTGGAACCAAAAGATCCTGAAGCGTATGCAAGAGGAGAGTTAGTTGAACCGGTAAAACCTATCGTTTACTATTTAGACCCTGCTACTCCTGAAAAACTGAGAAAATACATCAAACAAGGGATAGAGGAATGGCAAAAACCTTTTGAAACAGCAGGATTTAAGAATGCGATTATTGCAAAAGACGCTCCAACAAAAGCCGAAGATCCTGATTTTAGCCCGGAAGATGTTCGATATTCTGTTGTTCGTTATGTTGCAAGTACTACTCGAAATGCAGTTGGTCCAAGTGTTTCAGACCCCAGAAGTGGTGAGATTATCGAAAGTGATGTAATCTGGTACCATAATCATTTGCGTTCGTACAGAAACAGGTATTTGTTAGAAACCGGAGCGGCAAATCCGTCTGCGAGAACTTTGCAGACAAGCGATGAGGAAATGGGAGAAATGATGCGTATGGTAATTGCTCACGAAGTGGGTCACGCTTTAGGTTTTCCGCATAATATGGGCGCAAGCTGTGCGTATGATGTAGAAAGTTACCGAAATGGTGATTTTACGCAGCAAAACGGAATTTCGGCTAGTATAATGGACTATGCGAGATACAATTATATTGCACAACCTGGTGATAAAAACATTCGCTTTATTCGAAAAATGGGAGCTTACGATCACTATGCTTTAAACTGGGGATACAGAGTGATTCCGAATGTGAAATCTCCTGAGGATGAATCGGCTACTTTAGACAAATGGATTTTGGATAAAGCAGGAAATCCGCTGTACAAATTTGGAAAACAAAGCAGTGCTTTTGATCCTACATCTCAAACAGAAGATATTGGGAATAATTCTATGAAAGCAAGTACTTACGGACTTAAAAATTTAGAATATGTTGCCGCTCATTTAAACGAATGGACGAGTAATGTAACCAATAGCTATGAAGATCTGGATGAATTGTACAAAGAAATGCTTGACGTTTGGAGTCGATATGTAGGCCATGTTGTGACTAATGTTGGAGGAGTTTACGAAAATACTAAAAAACCAAATCAGGCAGGAAATGTTTACGAGGTAGTACCGAAAGCAAAACAGATTGAAGCAATGAACTGGCTACAGACTAACGCTTTTGCTTCACCAACATGGATTGTAAATGTTACAACTTTGAAGAATACTGATTTTGCCGGTTATGCGGAAAGATTCAGAAGCTTACAGGTGAGACAGTTGAATAGTTTGCTTAGTATTGGTCGTATTGGCAGATTAGTAGATAATGAAATTGTTGGAGGAGATACTTACAAAGCACTGGATTTATTGAGAGATACACGAAAAGGAATCTGGAAAGAAGCAGCAGCACCTGGAAATGTGACTATCTACAGAAGAAATCTGCAACGTGGTTTTATTGATCGAATGGGAGCATTAATGACCGAAGAAATTAAGCCATCTGATCGATCAGTGGTATATTATAATGTAAACCAATCTGATGTGAGAGCTTTGGTACGTGGTGAGTTGAATGCGCTAAGAACGACACTTTTGGCAGCAAAGGCGAGACCTGTAAATGCAGAAACCAAATATCATTATGAGGATTGTATTAAGAGAATAGACTTAATTCTTAATCCGAAATAAGATTTTATAATAAAAAATAAAAAGCTTTTGAGCCTCTTTTTTTATGAATTAAATTAGTTGTTTGCCTTTTTGTATTCTTTCATTTTTTCTTTTGCTTTTTCTCTGTTTTCGTCTTTTACAGCCGTCCATTTTTTATACTGGTCGTCATTTAAAATTGATTTCATTTTTGCATCGTTAGCAGCTTTTTCATCTAGCATTTGTTTTCTAAAAGCAACTTTGTCTTCTGTTGTCAGGGGTGTACCGTTCTCTTTCTTGCTTTTGCGGTCTTCTTTAAACTTTTCGGCTTTGGCACTTCTGTCTGCTAAAAGCTGTTTTACCTGCGCTTGCTGATTGGCATCTAAATTGAGTTCCGAAGTGAGTTTTTTCAGCTGCTTTTCATTACGTTGTTCCGGAGTTAGTTTTTCTCTTGGTTCGCGTGAAGGTTTTTGATCTGCTGCCTCTTGTGCAAAACTTGCTATTACAACGAATAACAAAGCTGCGATAAGTAATTTCTTCATGATGTACGTTTTTTAATTGTTTATATAACTTAGACTTTACTGGATTAAAGAGGTTTAATCTGACAGCCAGAATTATAGATTATTTAACAAAATTAAATATAAAAGCAGTTTATCTGTTTGGATTTTAATGGGTTAATGGGTTTTGTTCGTTAGTCCATGCTTTTTATCATGTTTTTATAAGAAATGGTTTTTTAAATTTGTTTAAATATTAGAAATCAGGAACGGTCATTGTCAGAATCAAAAAAATGGAAGAATCATTTAGCAAAAAGAATAAAAACCGGGTTTTAAAAGCGGTAAACGGAGAGCTGTCCTATCAGAAGTTAACTGCAGCAGAATGGCATCAGTTTGTTCAAAACTGGAATTATGATGATGGAATAGTGCCTTTTGAATGGATCGTTAAACAAAAAACGCTTGATAAAGGAACGGCTCTTTGTTTGTATTGGATGCTGCAACCCGATTATTTTTGCAGGTTTAAAAGTGAAGCCGAAGTCAAGGACGATTTGTATTTTGAACAGTATAAATTGTTGAAAGAAATTGAGCTAAGATATGTTAATAGTTTTTATCAGGATGAGAATTTTTCTTTCGATCCGAATAAGGAGTTTTTGGATGAAAATTCCAATGTAGCATGTATTCCGAGTGAAATGTTGCTTAAAACGGTAGGTGTAGTTTTCGAACGATTGGATATTGAATTTGCTTTTTTAAGAAATCCGAATGAAAAGGAGCTGAAAACAATCGCGAGTAAGATAGCAGATGCTGTAAAGATCATTCAGATTTCAAATCCGGACTTTGTTTATGATGCTACTGATGCGGCAGTAAATGCGATTGTTGAAAGTGTTGAATACTGGAAAACCAAAGAATTAGGGAAGGTAAAAATCAATTACCTGTCTTATTTATGGATGGATTGTATGCATAAAAAACATAGTTGGGATTGGATTGTCTGGGATTGGGAAACCGGGAATAATCTAGGAGTGACCAACACCACAAAAGAATTAACCTGTCTGGCTGATACTATTATCGCTCATACCATAGACGGATTTCAACCTACTTCGATCATCTTTGATTTGTACAAAGAACTGGAGGGAGTGAATAATTTTTATGATTTAAAAAGAGATCCTTACAGTGGAATCGGATTACTGTTTAGTACCGATCACATGAAATTCAGAGATTAACAAGCGTTGTTTTTTAGGTATAGGAAATTTACTTCTAAATAATTATGTAATTTTAGTGAAAACAAAGGATTAATACTTCAAGAAAAAAGAATCAAGATGAGTTTAAAGGATACAGTAAATACAAATAAAATAGCTTTTTTTTCAACACAGCCTTACGATAAAACGTTTTTCAATAAATACAATGACGTATTTGGTTTTGAATTGGATTTCTTTGAAACGCAATTAAATCCTCAAACCGTTATTTTGATTGAAAATGCTTCGATTGTTTGTGTGTTTGTAAATGATATTATCAATGAATCAGTATTGAAACAATTGGCTGAAAAAGGAGTGAAGATTATTGCTCTGCGGTGTGCAGGTTTTAATAATGTTGATTTGGATGCGGCCAAAAAGTACAATCTGAAAGTATGCAGGGTTCCTGCATATTCGCCTCAGGCTGTCGCAGAGCATGCGATGGCAATGATTCTAACACTGAACAGAAAAACACATAAAGCCTACAATAGAGTTCGGGAACAAAATTTTTCGCTAAACGGATTATTAGGTTTTGACCTGTTTGGGAAGACTATCGGGATTATCGGAACAGGGAATATCGGGAAAGCTTTCGCTAAGATCGCTCTGGGGTTTGGTTGTAAAGTTCTGGCATATGATATTGTAACAAATACTGAAATGGAAAAAGATGGAGTACAGTTTGTTTCGTTGGAAGAGATTTTCAAAACCAGCGATATAATCTCATTGCATTGTCCTCTAAACGATCAGACGAAACATGTCATTAATAAAGAATCTATCGCTTTAATGAAGGAAAGTGTAATGCTTATCAATACAAGCCGTGGAGGATTGATTGAAACAGCCGCTGTTATTGAAGGTTTGAAAGAAGGTAAAATTGGGTATTTAGGAATTGATGTTTACGAACAGGAAGAAAAACTGTTTTTTAGGGATCTTTCTGCTGATATTATTCAGGACGATGCTATTCAGCGCTTAATGAGTTTCCCAAATGTCTTGGTGACGGCGCATCAGGCTTTTTTTACCAATGAAGCCTTAACGCAGATCGCTTTGGTTACCTTTAACAATATAAAGTCTTTACTGACTGACAATGATATTGAAAATAAAACCGCTTTGTTGGTTTAAATTGAATCACAAACGCTACAGTTTTTCAAAACATGTAGCGTTTAGAAACGGAATAGTAAAAATTAAAAAAAGAGAAAACATGAAAAGAAAAATTTTAATGGCATTTCTAGTTTTAGGAATGATTTCTTGCCAGAATAAAGAAAAAACAGGAGAAGAGAATGTTGTGGAAGCCATTGCAGCTGACACCATAACAAAAACAGCAACCGGAACAGCGGACGTAAGCGATGCTCCGCACAAAGACGATAAAGCAGTCGAGACCATCAGAAAACAGCTTTTAGTATTGTTGAAAAAAGATCTGCCAGCCTTGACAGCCGACAACAGATTCTTTTATTACAGTGCTTTTGATTTAAATAATGATAAAAAGGAAGAGTATTTTGTAGGTTTTTCAAATCCTTATTTTTGTGGAAGCGGAGGCTGCTCAGGATACATTTTGAATAATGACGGAAGTTTGATCAATTCTTTTACCGTAACTGATTTTCCGATTTATGTAACCACTTCAGTAACTGAAAAATTTTATGATCTAATAGCTGTAAGTGGAGGAAAATTTCATCTTCTAAAACTGAAAAATGGAAAATATCCTTCAAATCCATCTGTTCAGGAAGTTGTTAAAGAGGAAGCTACAAGAGAAAGTACAACAGTTTTGGATATCGATGGGAAGAAATTGGAGAAGTACTCGTTTTAATCAAATTGTATTAAATAATAAACGCGACAGGGTTTTAAAAACCTGTCGCGTTTGAATTATTATAAATCAGTTTTGGAATTTGGATTTTCCAAAATTTGAATTTTTAAAAAAAACTATCCCACCAATTCCACAAATTTAAACTCACCTTCAACTGCTACTTTAGTCAAACCGTGTTTTGATAAGTTTTTCATAGACGCATCCCATTTTTTGCCGCTTAAATTTGCAGTAATTTTTAGTTGCTGAAGATCCATTTTATTTTCATTTCCTTTCAATAAATCAACGATAAATTTCTCTTCGTCAGATAATTCGACAGTCTGTTTTTTCTCCGGACGCATTTGTGGAAACAATAAAACTTCCTGAATCGATGCGTTATTCGTTAAATACATAATCAAACGGTCCATTCCAATTCCCATTCCGGATGTTGGAGGCATACCGTATTCTAAGGCTCTTAAGAAATCCTCGTCGATAATACCGTTTGCTTCATCATCACCTTTTGCAGCCAGACGCATTTGATCTTCAAAACGTTCGCGCTGATCAATAGGGTCGTTTAATTCAGAATAAGCATTTGCAATTTCCTTACCACAAACCATTAGTTCAAAACGTTCTGTTAAGTCTGGATTATCGCGGTGTTCTTTACATAGAGGAGACATTTCTTTCGGATAATCGGTAATGAAAGTAGGCTGAATGTAATTTCCTTCACATTTTGCACCAAAAATCTCATCAATCAATTTTCCTTTCCCCATTGTTTTGTCAACTTCGATTCCCATTCCTTTTGCAGCTTCAAACAGCTCTTCTTCTGTTTTTCCTGAGATGTCAAAACCAGTAAAATGTTTGATCGAATCCGTCATAGTAACACGGGCGTAAGGCGCTTTAAAGTTGATTTGGTGTTCTCCAAAAGTAACTTCACTAGTTCCGTTTACGGCAATAGCACAATGCTCAAGCAGGCCTTCTGCAAATTCCATCATCCAGTTGTAGTCTTTGTAGGCTACATATATTTCCATTGCTGTAAACTCAGGGTTATGGGTTCTGTCCATTCCTTCATTACGGAAGTTTCTGGAAAACTCATAAACACCTTCAAATCCACCAACAATTAATCTTTTTAAATACAATTCGTTTGCAATACGCATGTAAAGCGGAATGTCAAGCGAATTATGGTGCGTAATAAAAGGTCTTGCCGAAGCACCACCGGGAATCGATTGTAAAACCGGAGTATCAACCTCAAGATATCCTGCATCGTTAAAGTAACCGCGCATAGCGGTAAATAACTTGGTACGTTTAATAAACGTTTCTTTAACCTGTTGATTCACCGTTAAATCTACATAACGCATTCTGTAGCGTAATTCAGCATCATTAAATGCATCATGTACATTTCCGTCTTCGTCTACTTTAGGTAAAGGCAACGGACGTAATGTTTTACTCAAAAAAGTAAACCCGCTCACACGAATACATTTCGCTCCAACCTGAGTCGTGAACAATTCTCCTTCGATACCAATAAAGTCTCCTAAATCGGTTAGTTTTTTAAATACTGTGTTGTATAAAGTTTTATCGTCGCCTTCACACAAAACGTCGCGATTCACGTACAATTGAATACGTCCTTCACTATCCTGCAATTCAGCGAAACAAGCTTTCCCCTGATCACGAACACTCATCAAACGTCCGGCAACGATCACCTTCTTACCTTCTTCAAATGACTCCTTTATTTGCTTTGAAGTATGATTTACAGGAAAAAGATTAGCGGGATAAGGATTGATTCCTAGGTTGCGTAAGTTTTGAAGTTTTTCTCTTCGGATGATTTCTTGTTCTGATAGTGCCATTTTGTGCTCTTTTTTAAGTGTGCAAAGATAAAGAAAAGAATGTAGATTTCAGAATGCTGATTTTAGATTTTTTGAAGCAGTAATTTTCGGGTTTTCAGGGTGGTTTTGTCCCGCTATCCACTTGTATCTTTTTTGCAGAAAAAGCAAAAAAAGGATACCGCTGCTATCGGGGCTAGAGTAGACGTTTTTGTTTTCAAAAAACGTTTGAGTTGAAAAGCTGATCGAGCTGTTCTTAGAAAATCATCGAAGATGATTTTCTAAGAACCTAAGAACCTAAGAACCTAAGAACCTAAGAACCTAAGAACCTAAGAACCTAAGAACCTAAGAACCTAAGAACCTAAGAACCTAAGAACCTAACAAAACGATTAAACAATTCACCAAACTTCGTATCTTTGAGAAAAAATTAACCACGATGAAATTATACAAACTACTTAGTTTTTCTTTTTTATTTGTAACACTCACAAGTTGTACTTTTACCGAGAGCATTTACGTGAATGATAACGGAACCGGAAAGTTTTCTTTAAACATGGACGGTTCTTCTTTAATGGCAATGGCTGGGAATCAGATAGGAGATCAATTGGGAGCTGATGCCAAAAAAAATGTAGATTCTACCTTTACCTTCAAACAATTACTGGCTGATAAAAGCGAAAGTATTTCAAAATTATCTCCTGAAGTTCAAAGCGAGATTAAAAAACTGGAAGACCTTGTGGTTAATATTAAAACGAATGAGGAAAAAAAAGAATTTCTGATGGCATTTTCAGAAGATTTTAAAAATGTGAATGAATTACACGATATATTACAGTCAATCAACACTCTTCAAAAACTAGTAGGAGGAGCGGATGCATCAACACCTTTTGTAGGAGGTTTGGGGGATAATAATAGTACAGTAAACTACAATTATGACGGAAAGAAATTTACCCGTAAGGCGATAGTCGATAAACAAAAACTGGCTGCAAAAGTACAGGATTCAACCGCAGAAATGTCAAAAATGGTTTTTGCATCATCTACTTACGTGATAAAATACCACTTCCCAAAACGCATTAAAAAAGTCTCAAATCCGACGGCTTTGTTTAGTGAAGACCGAAAAACAATTACAATTCAATACCCTTTTACGGATTATATGGAGAATCCTGACAAGCTCAACTTTGACGTTGAGTTTGAAAAATAATTAAAATGAATAAAAAAATTCAACTTCAGGATTTAGGAAGTAAAGATTATAAAGCGACCTGGGAATATCAGGAAGAACTTTTTAAAGACATAGTCGACCTAAAAATAAGAAACCGAAGAGAAGAGCTTGATTTAGAAACACCCAACTACTTATTGTTTGTAGAACATCCGCACGTTTATACACTGGGAAAAAGCGGTGATTTTGAGAATTTGCTCCTAAACGAAAAACAGCTGGAGGCCAAAGGTGCTACCTTTTATAAAATCAACCGTGGTGGCGATATTACCTATCATGGACCAGGACAGATTGTGGGTTACCCAATCTTGGACTTGGAGAATTTCTTTACCGATATTCATAAGTATTTACGTTTTCTGGAAGAATCGATCATCCTTACTTTAGAAGAATACGGTTTAAAGTGCGGACGAAGTGATGGAGAAACAGGAGTGTGGTTAGATGTAGGGACTCCGTTTGCCAGAAAAATTTGTGCACTTGGTGTTCGCGCGTCGCGCTGGGTAACCATGCATGGATTTGCTTTAAATGTAAATGTCGATTTGGGATACTTCGATAACATTATTCCATGTGGAATCCGCGGTAAAGGAGTGACTTCGTTGCAGGTAGAGCTTGGTGTTGAAAGAGTAGATGAGGCTGAAGTAAAAGCAAAAATAATCAAACATTTAACCCATTTGTTTGAAGCCGAGTTTGTTTAAATAGGCTTTCTAGATATAAAAAGATATGGCAGATGCTGAAGAAAATAACAATTATAAAATTGCTGTTCCTTCAGCATTTGATACCGTTTTTTCGCATTTTTACTTTGCGCAGAATAAAACCGATATTCCTGTAACGAAAACATTATTACCTAGTTTTCAGACGATCTTAGTCTTTGTTTTTGGAAAAGGAGCCTCTTTAAGATCAAATCAAAATATGATTCTGGAAGCAGAGCGATGTCTCGTTTTAGGACCAATAAAACAAGCCTTTGAGTACACCTTAAATCCTGATTCAGAGATTCTGGTAGCCAACTTTAAAGAAGATGCTTTCTACCGATTCTTTGGAAGCGCGCTTCTGACGCATTCTTTGCCTGTTCATCCCGACACTTTGATGGTTGAAAATTGTTTTGCCGCTTTGTGGGAGGAGCTAAAAGAATTGGCTGATCCCAAAAAACGGGTGGATCATATTTTAGAATTCTGTAAACCTTATTTGCGGGAACAGCATTCCATTACCTCTCTTTTGGCCGATTTTAGAGAAAAAAATATCAATCCGATAAAAGCGACTGCCTCTAAAACAAATCAATCAGAACGAAATGTTCAATTGAATCAAAAGAAGTTTTTTGGTTATACCATTAAAGAAATTAATCGTTACGAGCGTTTTTTGAAAGCAGTAGAAGCAATTCAAAAGGATATTCTAAAAAACGCTAAAACAGATTGGCTTGCCATTGTTGAGCAATGCGGTTATTACGATCAGAGTCAGTTGATACATGATTTTAAACATTATATGAATATTTCTCCGACTAAATTTCTGAAATTTCAAAACGATATCTGTAACTCAAAGACAGAATAGCCCCTTTTCGTTTTCTTACAATTGTGATCGGATCAGCAGTTTTACATTTGTCATGTTCAATCTTAAAAAACAGAAAACATGAAAAATTTAATTGTTTACGCACATCCCAATTCAACTAGTTTAAACCATTACTTCAAACAAATTGTTATGGAGAACCTTGAGAAATCAGGGCAGGAAGTTATCATACGCGATTTAAACGCCCTCCATTTTAATCCGGTTTTGTCTCTGGAGGATATGAATGGGCAAAGAGTGGGAGAAATTGCTGACGAGGTAAAAAGAGAACAGGATTTTATTAGCTGGGCTGATCGTATTGTTTTTATTTATCCAATTTGGTGGACCGGAATGCCGGCGATCATGAAAGGGTATGTCGATCGGGTTTTTAGTTATGGATTTGCTTATCGTTACGATAAGGGGATTCAAAAAGGGCTGTTGACCGGGAAACAAACCATCATAATCAATTCGCACGGGAAATCAAATACAGAATACGAGTCCATCGGAATGGATAAAGCTTTGATCTTAACTTCAGACTTCGGAATTTTTAAGTATTGCGGATTGGAAGTTCAAAAACATTTTTATTTTGATAAGGCAGACAGAGCTTCTGACGAGAATATTTCGGAATGGACCAGTCAGCTTCAGGAAATGTTTCAGGAAAAGGTTGTATGCGACTAATTTGTTATATTTCTGCTTCAGAGCAGTTTAGAGCAATTTTTTCGAATAGTTTTAGTTATCTATTAAACCATTTTTTCTAAAAACCTGATACCATGCAAAATGTAATTACTGACCTGTCCCGATTTATGGAATTTAATGAAACGGAAAGTATGGCCTTTAAAAACATACTTAAACTAAAGAAAGTCAAAAAAAACGAACATCTTTTAGTAGAAGGCGATGTTTGTAATTTTGGAGTTTTTATTGCAGAAGGATGCATTCGTTACTATTATTCACTTGATGGTGTCGAATCTACCGGAAATTTCTTTTTTGAAAATGACTGGTACTCTGATTTTGAGAGTTTTTTATACAACAAACCGTCATTGCTGAATATCGAAGCTCTGGAAGACTGTGTGCTGTATTTGGCCTATAAACACGATTTTGAAAAACTGGTTTCTGAATATCCGGTATTTAACTCTTTCCTGCGCATTATGATGGAAAGAACCATCAAAGGATTGACGGGTAGAAATATGGCAATGTCTTTATTGTCTCATGAAGAACGTTATTTGCGGTTTGTAAAATATTGCCCGAAAGTAGTCGAAAGAGTTTCGTTAAAACACATCGCCAGTTATTTAGGAATTCAGCCGGAAAGTTTAAGTCGGATCAGAACCAGGATTACATTGAACAGTAAATCTTAACTCAAGTCAATTTTTAAGAAAATTCAGCTCTTTACTTTTGCTTTTATAACTGTAAAGCAAAATAAAAATGAAAAGAATATTCTTGATTATTATAGGTTTTTTTGGGCTGATAACCTATGCTCAAACGGGAACTGTAAAGGGAAAAATCATTGATAAACAATCCGAGAAACCACTTATTGGAGTTGTTATTTTATTGATAGGTGATGAGAAGAAAAACGCCATTTCAGATGCTGATGGTAATTTTAAACTGGCCAATGTACCGCTGGGTCGACAGAGTCTTAGTTTTAGTTTTCAGGGCTATGAAAACACATCGGTTTCTGATCTTGATATTACCACAGGAAAAGATAATTTGTTAACGGTTTCGATGATCGAAAAGTTCAATACACTTGACGAAATTATTGTGTCCTCAGGTTCTAATAAAGCCAAACCGCTTAACAAAATGGCATTAGTATCAACCAAACAATTTACTACAGAAGAAGTCAGTCGATATGCAGGAGGAAGGAGTGATGTGGCTCGTTTGGTTTCTAATTTTGCCGGAGTTTCTACCGGAGATGACAGCCGCAACGATATTGTTGTAAGAGGGAATTCGCCGTCTGGAATGTTGTGGAGAATAGAAGGAATGCCAGTTCCGAGTCCCAATCACTTTTCGACATTGGGAACTACAGGAGGGCCAATTTCGGCTTTGAATCCAAATCTTTTGGCCAATTCTGATTTTTTAACTTCAGCCTTTCCAGCGGAGTATGGAAATGCAATTGGAGGTGTTTTTGATCTGAGTTTCCGAAAAGGAAATCCCGATGATTACGAATACATGCTGAGTGCCGGTGCTTATCCGGGAGTCGAATTTATGGCAGAAGGACCGCTTGGTAAAAAAGGAGGTTCGTTTGTAGCGGCGGCAAGATATGGCTTTGTCGGGGTTCTGGGAATAGCGGGTACAGATGCACAGCCCAATTATAGAGATATCAGTTTTAATATTGATTTAGGAAAAAGTAAAGCAGGCAATTTCTCTCTTTTTGGAATCTACGGAACGTCGGATATTGATTTTCTGGGAGATAAAATAGATAAAGAAGACCCTTTTGCAGCCCAGGATGAGGATGCTTACGTAAAATCGGGATTTGCTTCGTTTGGTTTGAAGCACAATCTGGACATTGGAACAAAATCGTATTTGAAAACCATTGTCGGTTTTTCAAATTCAAATAACTCCTACGAGAATTTCCGTTATTATAACTTCAACACTGCCGCAGAAAACCGTTTGTCTTTTACAGATATTAATAACAATGAAAACAGAGTGACATTCTCGACTTTATTCAATTCTAAAATCAATAAAAAGACAACTTTCAGGGCGGGTTTGCTTTTTGAGAATTATACACTTGATGCTAAAATGTCTTCGCGTGACCGACAGCAGGACAACGATGGTGATGGTTACCCGGATTTTGTTCAGCTGATAAACAACAGTGGGAATTACAATGTTATTCAGCCGTTTGCTCAGGGGCAATTTCGTCTGACGGAGAAGCTAACTTTTAATGCCGGTATTCATGGGCAGTATTTTTCTATAAATAAGGAGTTTGCTTTTGAACCTAGGGCTGCTCTGGCCTATGCAGTAAATCAAAGGAACACGATTAGTTTTGGTTATGGTCTGCACCATCAAGGTGTTCCGGCTCCGATACTATTTCTGAATGAATTTGTAAATGGAACTCAGGTTCAGACCAACAAGAATCTGGATTTAGTTCAAAGTCAGCATTATGTTTTGGGCTATGATGTGCGGTTGGCCAGAAAATGGAGGGGAAAAGTAGAGCTTTATTATCAGGATATCAGCAAGGCAGGAGTGCAGCCTTTTCCAAGCAGTTATTCGACCTTAACAGAAGGAGCCGATTTTAGTTATTCTATTGATAAAACGTCTTTGGTAAGTAAGGGAAGCGGATACAATCAGGGTATTGAATTTACCGTCGAAAAATTCTTTAGTGAAGGCTATTATGCTTTGTTTACCACCTCGCTTTTTGAAAGTAAATATAAAGGAAGTGATGGTATAGAACGAAACTCACCTTTTAATAACGGATACATTATTAATTTGTTAGGAGGGAAAGAATTTAGAATAGGGAAGGCAAAGAAAAATGTTTTTTCGATTGATACCAAATTCACAACTGCTGGAGGGCGTTATTATACACCGGTAGATTTGGTCGCTTCAAACAATGCCGGTTATGAAATTAGAGATGATGCAAATGCCTTTAGCAAACAGTATGATCCTTATTTAAGGTTGGATGTTAAATTCGGAATTAAATTTAATAGCAAAAGAAAGAAAAGGTTTCATCAGTTTTATATAGACCTTCAAAATGTGACCAACCATACCAATATTTTTACGAAGGAATACAATCGATTAACGAATAGTGTCAATCAGAAAGATCAAATTGGTTTTTCACCTGATTTTGGATATAAATTTCAATTTTAGTTTTTTACATAGAAGAAAACAACAAATGAAAACAATAAAAGGATCTTCCGTTTTCATTTGTTGTATTAAGGCCTTCGAGAATGGGTATTACAATTTTACAATTTCTACCCTGCGATTTTTTGCTTTGTTCTCTTCACTAGTATTATCGGCAATAGGTTTATCGGAGCCCCAACCTTTTGTTTGTAATCTGGATGCATTTATCCCCTTGGAGATTAAGGCCGTTTTTACAGCACTTGCTCTTTCTTCAGAAAGTTTTTTATTCTGCGCCGCAAGACCAGTATTATCGGTATGACCTTCAATGGTAATTTTAAGGCTGCTATTAGCAGTTAGTAATTTTTGAATTTCATCAATTATAGGCGAAGATTCTGTTTTTATAGTAGCTTTATTGGTGTCGAAATTAATGTACAGTGCGATGTGGCCTTTAGAATCGAGCTCTTTCTTCATTTCATCTGCTTTGGTAAGCGAAGCTGTCATTTTAAAAGGTTTTGTTTCCAGAATCATCCATCCTGCAGAAACAGCATCGTCACCAGGAGTAAGTTGAACCCAGATATTTCTATCCGGACGGCGAATAAGATAGGTTGTTGTAATGGCATTACCCATAAAGCCATAACCATTCATGTATTTGATACGGTTGTTCTCCGGAATCGTATAAGAGGAATCTGAATGAACTTTCATTTCAGATATTTTTACACCATCAATGCTTTTAATTAATTCCTCTAAATTTTTTGCTACTTCAAGATCACTATATGATTTTCCTTCTTTTGCAGTAATCCTGGCATAGAATATTTTTCCTTCTGGTTTTTCAAAATGGTCTTTCACCCAAAAATAAGCAACGTCATAATCAGCTGTATTATTCTTTGGAGTGCCTTCGTAATTTTCGGGTAGGTTAAAGTAAGGAAAAGCGCCAAGAGGTTTGTCCGAAACGGGGATAGCATTAATCTCGAATTTTTTAACTGAAGTCTCTGTTGGGGGAGTTTCAGTAGCTGGGGTTGATACAAGAGAATCTGTGTTATCTGTCACATCATTCTGCTTTTTGTTGGAATTGCATGCCAGGGTGATGCATGCAATTAGAAATAATGTTAAAAATTTGATTTTCATGTAGTTAGTTTTGTGTTGAAAATCAAAGATAGCAAAGCGAAGAGATTTTAACAAAAAAAAGAATCAGTTTAATGGAGTTTTTTTTGAATGTAATGTTTTGAAAAAGTGATTGTTAGTGTTGATTTTATCTTTGCGTTTTTGTGAGATTTAGTATAGATTTACTTTATACGAAACGACATTTAGCTGAAGTAATTCACTTTCTTTAAAATAACTCCAACTGAGTAGGCAGTAATTTAAAGGACATTCTATGGTATTTTGTAGTACCGTACTTTTTAATGGCTTCACGATGTTCTTTTGTTGGGTAGCCTTTATTTTTTTTCCAATTGTACATTGGAAATTCTTCGTGAATCTGATCCATATATTCGTCACGATAGGTTTTGGCAAGAACCGAAGCAGCAGCAATACTTAAAAACTTAGCATCACCTTTTATAATACTTTGATTCGGGATTGATTTTAGCAATTCGATTTCAGTTGTAGTAAATTGTTTCCCAACAGTATTCTTTAGACCCAGCTTTGCATTTAGCGATCGGTTTCCATCAACAATAATAAACTCAGGTTCAGGATTTAATTTTAAAACACATTCCTGCATTCCTTTCATTGAAGCATTCAGGATATTTATTTCGTCAATTTCATCAGGGAATAAATGTGTAACGGCAAAACAGATGGCATGTTCTTCTATAATAGGTTTTAGCAGAGATCTTGCTTTTTCAGACAATTGTTTACTGTCGTTTAGAGTTTGATTTTCAAAATCAGCAGGTAAAATTACGGCTGCTGCAGTTACGGGTCCAGCCAAACATCCCCGACCAGCTTCGTCAGTTCCGGTTTCTAAAAGATGTCCTGAGTAATTTTTTTGAAGCATTTTCTGTTTTTTTATATTCAAAGTCAAAAATATTGTAATTTTTTTTAATAGCGTTTAAAATCTCTTCTTTAATAATAGCCTGGATTTGCGAAAAAAAAGAAAAAAAGATGTAATTTAAAAGATGTTCGCAAAAGCAGATCTTATTTTTTTAACAGGTTTGCTTTTTATGAGGATTAAGTGTTAAAAGGGTGTTAAGTGTTAAAATTACATAAATTTATGTTTTTAGTAAAAAAATAAGGAATATTGCTACTAAAAAGAATGGAATCTAAACGAATTATGATGGATGTTGATAGATGTTTAGGAATTTAGACTAAAATTAAGTTAAAAAATTTTGGAGTTTTAAGAAATAATTAAGATGTTTGCGCCATACTAATTCAAAATAAATTAAAATGAAATTAAAATTTAAATGGATTTTTACGCTGGTTGTGGCGTTATCTATGCAGTTTTCTTTTGCTCAGGAGAGAACTGTGACTGGAAAGGTCTCTGATAAAACAGGGGTTATTCCGGGAGTAAATGTTCTTGTGAAAGGATCTAAAGTAAGCACTCAAACTGATTTTGACGGAAGTTATTCCATAAAAGCAAAGACAGGTGATGTGTTAGTTTTTTCATATGTAGGTATGAATAACAAACAAGCAACTGTTGGTTCTTCAAATTCAGTTAATGTTGTATTGGAGTCAGAGGCTCAATTAATGAATGAGGTTGTAGTTGTAGGTTACGGTGTACAGAAAAGAAAAGAAGTAACCGGTTCTATCTCTAAAATTGCAGGAAGCGACATTTCTAATCTTGTAACTCCAAGTGTTGAAGGACTTTTGGCAGGTAGAGCGACGGGAGTTCAGGTATTAAACAATACCGGACTTATTGGTGCTGCGCCAAAAATTAGAATTAGAGGTATCGGATCTATTTCTGGTAGTACAGAGCCATTAATTGTTGTTGATGGTATTCCAATTTATTCTGGTGATATCGGAGGGGTTTCTTCTACAAATGGTTTAGCAGATATCAATCCGGATGATATAGAATCTTTTGATATTTTAAAAGATGGTGCTGCAACTGCTATCTATGGATCAAGAGCAGCAAATGGAGTTGTTTTGATTACGACTAAAAGCGGAAAGAAAGGTAGTCTAAAAGTTTCTTATTCAAGTGTTTTTGGTGTTGCTAGTGCTGCTAAAAAATATGATTTGTTAGAGACTCCTGATTTTCTGGTTATTTCTAATGAAAAAAGAACCAATAGAGGTCAGGCTCCTTGGGCAGTTGGAAATACTTACAATACAGATTGGCAAGGTGCTGTGTTAAGAAATGCACCTCAAATGACGCATAATCTTAATTTCAGTGGAGGTTCTGATAAAACAAAGTACTATTTATCTTTAGGGCTTACTGATTTAGATGGTATCAATTTATCTAATAGTATGAAAAAGTATTCGATTAGAGCTAATATTGATCAGGATGTCAACAAATGGTTTAGTTTTGGTACAAATTTTAATGTAAACAGAACGGAGTATAAAGGATTGAATAGTGCCGCAAGCAGTTTGTCAGGTAACTTTTTTAATACGATCAGACAGTTGCCAAATACACCTATTTATGATGTCCTTGATCCAACAGGATACAATCTTTCGTCAAATAATGCAACCGTTGGGCAGTGGGATAATTTAGCTCCGGTAGGAGATAATATTACCAATATTATTTATGCATTGGATCATAATAAATATGAATCAACAACAACGAGAATAATTGCAAGTGTTTTTGCAAATGCAAAGATTACTTCTGATTTAAGCTATAAATTGCAGGTAAGTGCGGATAATGCATCAACAGATGGTTACCGATACTGGAATCCTGTGCACGGAGACGGACGTTCATCAAATGGTAGTGTATATCAGGACAATACGAATCTTATGAGATGGAACTGGCAGAATATTTTGAACTACAAGCACACTTTTGCTGAAGATCATAATCTTGGAGTAACAGGTGTTGCTGAATATCAAAAATCCAAAACAAAGATTTTTTGGGGGTCAGGAAGTGATATTATAAGTGATTTCTTTGATAAAAATTTAGTAAGTAATACTTATAATACAAGAGATTCTGGTGGTGGTGTTACCGAAAAAGGTATTATGTCTTATTTAGGGCGTGTTACTTATAACTACAAAGAGAAATATTTTATTCAGGGATCCCTTAGACGTGACGGAATTTCTCAGTTTGAAAAAAATGTTAGGTACCATAATTTCCCTGGAGTTTCTGCAGGTTGGACCGTATCTAAAGAAAGTTTCATGGAAGGAATTAGCAATACAGTTTCTGATTTGAAATTTAGAGGTTCTTATTCTCAGGTTGGTAATGTTGAGGTTTTGGATGGAGCTTCTTATCCTTCAAAAGATCTTACAATTGGTTCTCCATATGGTTCTTCTAATGGTATTGGTTACTGGCAATTTGGGAATCCTTTATTAGAATGGGAAACTTCAACTAAAGTTGATTTTGGTGTAGATTTAGGATTGCTTAACAATCGTTTGACATTAAGCTTCGATTATTTTAAAAATAATATCGACAATTTAGTTTTGGCGGCACCACAACCTCCATCCATTGGTATTCCTAATAATACGGTCAATCAAAATGTTGGTAAAATGTACAATCAGGGATATGAGTTTGCTGCTACATTTAAGGCAATTAATAATGCAAACTTTAAATGGGATATCTCTTCTAATTTAACGCTTGCTAAGAATAAAGTTACGGCATTGTATCAAGGACAACCAATCATAGGGGGGTCATCTACAGATACAAGCATTGCTCCAAATATCATTATTCAGCAAGGAGAATCAGTTAACTCTTTATATGGATTTAAATATTGGGGAGTTAATAAAGCAAACGGTAACCCGGTGTATTACAAAGCAGACGGTAGTTTAGTACAAGGAAACTTGCCAGCTGTTACCTATTCTGTTTTTGATCCAAATAATCCGGCAGCGGCAGGTGCAGCAGCATCATTGACTAGTTCTGATAGAACTATTTTGGGGAACACGTTGCCAACTTATTACGGATCTGTTAGTTCTACGATGAAGTATAAAAATCTTGATTTTGGTTTTATGTTCAGATTTAGTGGAGGGAATAAAATTTTTAATTCCACTAGAAGAGAGTTGATGAACCAAAACTTTAACAACAACGGAACAGAAATTTTAGGAAGATGGCAAAGTGTTGACAATCCGGGAGACGGATGGACACCAAGATTATATGCAGGTACAAATACTTCAACAAATCTTAGTGGAAGCGCAAGTACCCGTTTTGTTGAAAAAGGCGATTTTATTTCACTTGATAATATTAGTATTGGTTACACACTGCCTAAAATGTTGCTAGATAAAATTAAGGTAGATAACTTCAGGCTATTTGTTCAAGCGCAAAATATTTGGCTGATTTCAGATTACAAAGGTTTGAATCCTGAGATGGAAACATCTGGAGTAGATATTAATGGAACACCACGTTCAAAAGTGATCTCAGTTGGATTAAATGTAAGTTTATAATAAGTACTATGAAAAATATAATAAAAACAATTTTACTTTCTGTAGCTGTACTCGGGATGAGTTCATGTACAGAAGACAAGATATTGGATTTAAAACCAGTAAATAATATTCTAAGTCCGGATGCTTTTACAACACCAACTTTGATAGAGAGTTATATGAACGGTGTTTATAATGCGGCAGCTATTGGTCAATATAACGCTACTACTGCAAATGGTGGTAGAGGATATGTTTGGGGAGCTGCGTATGTAGAGCAAGGAGAAACAAGAGGTGAAGATGTTGTTAATATGGCAACATTTTATGATTTGACATACAGTACAACCTATGATCCAACTAGTGCTAACAATGTTTATTACTGGGTTGATGGTTACAGATTAATCAACAGATGTAATTTGATGATTGAAGGTACGACAGATGCTGTTGCAAAAGGTATCATCACCAAAGCGGCTGGAGATAATTATATCGGTCAGTGTAAATTTTTAAGAGCAATTACACATTTAGAATTACTAACTTATTTTGCGAAACCTTATTTTGACACTCCTGGTGCAACTCATGCAGGTATTCCTTACAGAGAAGTTGGAGTTAATACACAAGCTGAAATTGACTCAGAAACAGTAAAACCTAGAAATACAGTTGCTGATTGTTATGCAAAAGTTTTGACTGATTTAAATGCTGCAGAAACTTTAATTACTACAGGTAGTTCAAGCGGATTTGCATCAAGAGTTGTTGGTAAAGCTTCTAAATGGGCTGCAATTGCGTTCAAAACCAGACTTTATCTTCAAAAAAGAGATTGGGCAAATGTAATTGTTGAAGGTAGTAAGTTAAATGGGGTTTTTGCATTGACAGCTGATCCTTACGCACCGTTTCAGAATACTGCGGCTGCTAGTACTAGTAACTCGGAGTCTATTTTTTCTATTCAGCATGCTGCTACATCTAATCCTGGTGTAAATGCTGCATTAGCCAGTATGTTAAGAGACAGGGCACTGGTTTGTATTAGTCCTATTTTATGGAGAGATACTAAATGGTGGTTGACAGATGATAAACGAAGAGAAGAAGGGAAGTTTATTTACACTGCGGCAGGAATTAAATATACTAATAAGTACACAGATGTTACAAATCGTACAGATGCTGCACCAGTTATCAGATATGCTGAGGTAGTGTTGAATATGGCTGAAGCTCAGGCACGTTTATCAAATTTACCAGCAGCTCTAACTTTGTTGAACTCTGTAAGAAACAGATCGTTGGCTAATCCTGTAGCAACTCCAGGGAACCCTGTGGGGCAGGCTTATACAGCTGCTTCTTTTCCTACTGTTCCTACTATGGTTGAGGCTATTCTAAAAGAAAGAAGAATTGAATTTTTACAGGAAGGTCGCAGATGGACTGACATTCACAGATTGACGGCAGATCCAATAGCATCTGTTGCAACTAACGGAATTCCTGCTAAGGTAGCTAGTGCTGTCTCACCTCCTGCTGCTGCATTTGTTTTGGGTAATAGTTTTGTTATTACAACCCCAGTTGCTGCTATACCTGCATCTGACTTTAGATTTTTATGGCCAATACCACAAATTGAAATGAATACTAATCCGGGATTAGGTCAAAATCCAGGATGGAATTAAGATAAATATTTTGATTTTTTTTGAAAGCCCTCAATCATTCATTTGATTGGGGGTTTTTGTTTCAACAGTTTGGCTTGAAAAAGAATCCAGATCACAATGATTTGTTTTTTTATACGTTTTTATCTTTTACCTTTGCCTGATAAATTTTGTCGTAATAATTACCTATAAAACCATCAAATGAGAATATTCATTTTTCTATATCTTTTAGTTGTACCAACTTTAGTATTTTCTCAGGAAAAAACTACATCTAAAAATAACTTAGACATGAACACCAAATATTCAAGTATAACTGATACGGTAAAAAAGAAAAAAGCCAAGATTGCTACCATAGATCAATATCAGATTATCACATTGGAGCACGATACCACCTATGTAGATACCTCGCTAACCTTGAAAAGTGCCTACAAACAAAATCATCTTAGAAAAGACGATTTCGGGCTTTTGGCTTTCTCAAACATCGGACAAACTTTTAATACGCTGCAATACAGTTTAACTAATTTTTCTCCTTATCCCGAAATTGGTTTTAGCGGTAAACATTTTAATTACATGGAAGCCGATCAGATTCGTTATTATTCGGCGGCAACTCCTTTTACCGAGTTGTTTTTTAATACCACTATCAATAAAGGTCAGAACGTAGACTCCTTTATTACGTTAAACACCTCAAAAAATCTTAACTTTTCTATTGCTTACAAAGGTTTACGCTCAGAAGGAGATTATATAAACCAATTGGTAAGTGCAGGAAATTTCAGATTCACCACCAGTTATGCCACAACAGATAAAAGGTATGCGATAAATGCGCACTATACGTATCAGGACATTTCAAATGAAGAGAATGGCGGGATTACAACACCTACAGATTTTGAAAGTGATAATAAAGATTATAAAAATCGTCAAAGATTACAGGTTTACCTTACAGATGCCAAGTCGTTTTTGAAAGGAAGACGCCTGTTTTTTGATCATGCGTTCAGAGTAAATCCCAAGAACGGAAGTAACAATTTATATGTAACACATCAGTTTAATTACGAAAATAAACTTTTTGAATATAATCAGGCAACACTAGCTTCAAATATTGGTAATGGGACGGCGTTTCAACGCTTTGGAGATTCGTATGTTACAAGTGGTATCAACGATAAAACGAAATACGAAAGGCTCTACAATAAGGCAGGACTTGCTTACGAAAACTCTCTTTTAGGAAAATTTAATTTTTTTGTAGACGATTACCGATCCAATTATGAATACGGTAGAATTATCATAGGGAAAGACAAAAAAGTTATACCGGATAATTTATTTCTACAAATTAACAATTTCGGAGGTCAGTACGAATACCAAAAAAATAAATGGAACGGTCGTTTTCTGTATTCAAGATCGATTACAAATCAGTCGCTTTCTAACTTAGATGCGAAACTGAGATACGATATGAATGATAAAATTCAGTTTGATTTCAGATATCGTAACATCAATAAATTGCCAAACAACAATTTCAATTTATACCAAAGCAGTTACACAGAGTACAACTGGTCGAATAATTTTAAAAATGAAAAAATTAACTCGCTTAGCGCCAATGTGTCAACACCTTGGTTAAATGCAGAAGTTCAGTATACCGTTTTAAACGATCATCTTTATTTTAGAGATAAATCTTCTGATGCTCAGGCTACTGCACATATTCAAATTATTGAGCCGGCTCAATATGGTAATGCGATTAATTATCTGGAAATTAAAGCAAGCCGTGAATTTAAATTTGGCCGATTTGCCTTAGACAATACACTTTTATACCAAAAGGTTGGTCAGTCAGATTTGATTCTTAATGTACCTGATTTTGTGACTAGAAATACCTTCTATTATTCAGGTTACTTTTTTAAGAAAGCATTGTACATGCAATCTGGAGTTGTATTTAATTACTTTACAAAATATTACGGAAATGACTATAACCCGGTTGTAGGAGAATTTTTTGTTCAGAATGATAAAAAGATTGGCGGTTATCCGTTATTCGATCTTTTTCTAAACGCCAGAATTCGTCAGACCCGCTTTTATTTTAAAGCAGAGCACATAAACGCTTTATTCTCAAAAAGCGATTATTATTCGGCACCTAATAATCCCTATCGTGATTTTGTGATCCGATTTGGTCTGGTTTGGAATTTCTTCCAATAAGATTAGGAGCTTCATATTTTTAAAAACCAAATATTAAAAATCAAATAGAAATGGACTTTTCAAAAAACATTTTAGAAACAATAGGTAATACACCATTGGTAAAACTCAACAAAATTGTTGCTGAAATAGATGCGCTGGTATTGGCAAAAGTCGAAACTTTTAATCCTGGAAATTCTGTTAAAGACAGAATGGCTGTGAAAATGATTGAAGATGCAGAAGCAGATGGCCGATTAAAACCAGGAGGAACCATTATTGAAGGTACTTCAGGAAACACAGGGATGGGATTGGCACTTGTGGCGATCATTAAAGGCTACAAACTGATTTGTGTAATATCTGACAAACAGTCTAAAGAGAAAATGGATATCTTACGTGCAGTAGGAGCTAAAGTGGTAGTATGTCCTACCGATGTGGAGCCTACTGATCCACGTTCTTACTACTCGGTTTCAAAACGTCTGGCTAGTGAAACGCCAAACTCATGGTATGTGAATCAATACGATAACATGTCTAATTCGTTGGCACATTATGAGCAAACCGGACCGGAAATATGGAAACAGACTGATGGAAAGATTACTCATTTCGTAGTTGGAGTAGGAACAGGAGGAACAATCTCAGGAGTTGGAAGATACCTGAAAGAAAAAAATCCGAACATTAAGATTTGGGGAATTGACACTTATGGTTCTGTTTTTAAAAAATATCATGAAACTGGAATTTTTGACGAAAATGAAATCTATTCGTACATCACAGAAGGAATTGGAGAAGACATTTTACCTAAAAATGTTGATTTCTCTTTAATTGACGGATTCACTAAAGTAACAGATAAAGATGCAGCTGTTTATACTAGAAAAATTGCTTTAGAAGAAGCTATTTTTGTTGGAAATTCTGCCGGAGCTTGTATAAAAGGATTGTTACAGCTAAAGGAACATTTCAAGCCGGATGATGTAGTTGTGGTGTTGTTTCACGATTCAGGAAGCCGTTACGTAGGTAAAATGTTTAACGACGATTGGATGCGCGAACGTGGTTTCCTGGAAGAAAATGTAACCAAAGCCGAGGATGTTATTAAAGACCATATCGATAAACAATTAATTGTTGTTCGTACCGAAGAATTGGTTTCTCATGCAATCGAACGTATGCGTAAATATAAAATTTCACAAATCCCGGTGGTTGATATCAACGGATTTGTGGGTTCTGTTGACGAAACAGATTTATTTAGAAGCTATGTTGCTGATAAAAACGTCGCCGAAAAACCGATTAAAGATGTAATGGGGAAACCTTTTCCAATTGTTAAATTAGGTACCCCAATCGAAGAGGTGTCTAAGTTATTCACCAAGGAAAATGATGCTGTTTTAGTAGATCTTGAAAACGGGAATCATCATATTATTACAAAGTATGATATTATAGGATCAATAAAATAAGACAATTTTTAATAAATTTATAAATCCATAAATCTAATTTGAAACGATTAGATTTATGGATTTTTTGAATAAATAGATTTGAATATGAACTTTACCGCCATAGATTTTGAAACCGCAACCAGTTATCATCCGTGTTCCGTTGGGATTGTGACTGTAGAAAATGGAATAATTGTAGACGAATTTGTTACTTTGATAAAACCGCCAAACAATCAATACAATCCCTTTACAATTCAGGTTCATGGGATATATCCACGAGATACTGTTAATGCAAAATCGTTTAAACAAGTCTATCCGGAAATAGAAAAGAGATTAAAAAATAGGGTTATTGTGGCACATAATGAAAGTTTTGATCGCAATGTACTTATGAAATCAATGGCGCTTTACGAACTGAATTACGAAGATTTGAATATTGCTGCTAAATGGGAGTGCACCGTTAAAATTTATAAGGCAAAAGGCTTCAAACCTACTAAACTTAGTGATTGTTGCCGCGAAATGAAAATTCAGCTAAATCATCACGAAGCATTATCAGATGCGCGTGCGTGTGCCAGATTGTATCTGCTAAAATAAAAATTTTATTTTGTAAGATTATTATTAGTTTTTTTTGTTAATTTTAGGGCTTTGCAAATCATTACTATAAGCCTAAATATGAAAGAAGATTTTCTTCACTACCTCTGGAGATTCAAAAAATTTGAAACTCTAAATTTAAGAACTACTCAAAAGGAGCTGCTCACTATTATTAAAACGGGTGATTATACGGAGCTTTCGGGTCCGGATTTTTTTAATGCACAAATTATAATTGGCAATCAAAAATGGGCTGGTAATATCGAAATACATCTAAAATCTTCAGATTGGTATGTACATGGTCACGAAAAGGATACTGCTTATGACAATGTAATTTTACATGTGGTTTGGGAGCACGACACAGAAATTTTTGGAAAAAGCAATATGGAGATTCCGGTTTTAGTTTTAAGAGATTATACGGCTACGGAGACACTTTCAAATTATAACGCACTACTAACACCAAAATCATGGATATTCTGCGAAAAAAATATAGCTGAAATTGACAAGTTTGTTTTTATAAACTGGCAGGAAAGATTGTTTTTTGAACGTTTAGAGCGTAAATCAACATTCATTTATGATTTGCTTAAGGAAAGCCAACAAGACTGGGAGGCGGTTTTATTTTCATTATTAGCGAAGAATTTCGGATTAAACACCAATGGGAATTCTTTTCTACAAATGGCAAAATCTCTTCCTTTTTCAGTGATCAGAAAGGAAAGCTTTGAAGTAGAAAATTTGGAAGGGTTGTTTTTTGGAACAGTTGGATTATTAGATTCTGCAAAAGAAGATGTCTATTTTACCGAGTTAAAAATCAGATACTATTATCTACTAAACAAATATCAGATTAAGAAGAGTTGTGTTGATCCCGTTCAGTTTTTTAAGCATCGTCCCGATAATTTCCCGACCATTCGACTCTCACAGTTAGCTAATTTATACCGGAAGCAAAATCTGTTTTCAAAAATAATTTCTCTAAAATCTGTTGAAGAAGTACGCCAACTGCTCATTGTTTCAGCAAGTCCATACTGGCAAAATCATTATCAGTTTGATAAAGAAAGTACGAGGAAACCAAAGGCTCTGTCTCATGCATTTATAGATCTGCTTATCATAAATACAATCATTCCACTTCAGTTTGCCTATGCAGGTATCAGAGATGAATCTATTTCTGAAGATTTAATTGCTTTTATGAATCAAGTCGCTCCGGAGAGCAATGCTGTTATCGATAAATTTGAGTTTTTCGGAATAAAGGCCAAAAATGCTTTTGAGACCCAGGCACTTTTAGAACTTAAAAAAGAATATTGCAACAAAAAAGGTTGCTTAGGATGTGCATTAGGAATAGCATTGCTTAAGAATAATGAGGTAATGTGATAATTTTGTACTTTTGTAGAAATAGACAAATCTACAATCTAAAATCAATAAAATGTCAGCTATTTTAAAATTAAAGTTCTTTTTTGAAAAATATGGATTTCATGTATCTTCAAGATTGGCAGATAAACTGGGTATGCGTGTTACAAGTGTAAGATTGTTTTTTATTTATATCTCGTTTGTTACGGCCGGTTTAGGTTTTGGAGTTTATTTAACCCTTGCCTTTTGGATTCGGTTAAAAGATTTGATCAGGGCAAAACGAACTTCTGTTTTTGATTTATAAAAAAAGCTCCAAATATTTAAAATTTGGAGCTTTTTTAGTTTTATAGAATGACGTTTATTCGTTTTCTGTATTGTTGTTGAGTCTTGATCTTTTTTTACTGTATCCAAAATAAACCAGTATACCAATAGCTAACCATCCTAGTGAAAGAAATTGAGCATCGTGGCTTAAATTGATCATTAAATAGGTGTTGATTGCAATACCTAAAACGGCGATAACTGGTAGGGCAGGAACCTTGAAAGTTCTCGTTAATCCAGGTTGTTTTACCCTTAAAATCCAAACTGCAATACAAACCATTGTAAAGGCAAATAAAGTTCCAAAACTGGTCATATCGGCTAATTTGTTGATTGGAGTAAAAGCAGCAACTGTAGCGATAATACCACCTAAAATTATTAAGTTAGTTTTTGGAGTTCCTGAAAGTGGATTTACTTTAGAGAATACAGAAGGAATTAATCCATCTTTAGACATACCAAGGAAAATTCTTGATTGTCCCATAATCATAACCATTAATACTGAAACAAGACCTACTGTTGCGGCAATAGTAATTATAAGACCAGCCCATCCTTGTCCGGCAATATCAAATGCATATGCAACAGGAGCTTTAATAGCATCAGGATATTTTCCTAGTGGGTTAAAATCTTTATAATTCATCATACCCGTTAGTACTAAAGAAACAAGTATATATAAAGTAGTACAGATTAATAACGAAGCAATAATAGCAAACGGAACATCCTTTTTAGGGTTAACCGCTTCTCCTGCCTGAGTAGAAACAGCATCGAAACCAACGTAAGCAAAGAAAATTGCAGCGGCTCCGGATACAATTCCTCCAATTCCGTAAGCGTTGTGAGTAGTTTCTTTTTCAATAATTTGAGTAGCTGCTGGAATAAATGGAGTCCAGTTAGCCGTATTAATAAAGAAAAGACCAGCAATAATTACAAATATTACAGCAGAAACTTTTAGGATAACAATAAAATTGTTTGCTTTTGCGGCACTTTTTGTTCCTTTAATAAGTATGGAAATAACCAAAATGACAATTAAAAAAGCCGGTAAGTTCATAGAAAAACCTTCTCCGGTGTAACTGGCAGGATCTGTTGTCAGCCATTCAGGTAAATGGATATGAAACATTTTGAGTAGTTTATTGAAATATCCGGACCAGGAGACGGCGACCGTCATGGATCCCATTGCATATTCGAGAATAAGTCCCCAACCGATAATCCAGGCAAAAATTTCTCCAATTGTTCCATATGCATAAGCATAAGCAGAACCTTCAACAGGTAAAATAGAGGCAAACTCAGAATAACAAAGAGCTGCAAAAACACAGGCAATCCCTGCAATGATGAAAGAAACAGCTAACGCTGGACCTGCATGGTAATATGCTCCGGTACCTGTAAGTACAAAAATTCCTCCACCAATAATGGCACCAACACCAATAGCTGTAAGGCTCCATTTTCCTAAAACTCTTTTTAAATCACTTTTTTTCATATCGGCCTCAAAGGCAGATATAGGTTTAACTCTCCAAATTGACATATATTATATTGGTTTATTTGTTACTAAGCTCCAAATGTATCGTTTTTTGTAAAAAATAAAAACAATTATCTCGTTTTTAGTTGTAAAATATTAAATATTTTGACAAAACATCCGTTGATTGATCTTTAAATACTGAGATTCATTAAATTAATTGGGGATAAATAAGGAAATGTGTAATTTTTTAAAACGCAATATTTTTACTAATTTTCTTAATAAATTGTAGGTTTTTCTTTATTTTAGTGCTTTACTTAATGAAGAGAAATTTTGAATAAAATGAATTTAAAAGATTTTGCAACCTATTTTAGGTTTACAAATGAACAGCGCAAAGGAATTTTTGTGCTTTTTGCAATAATAATTGTGTTGCAGACCGTTTATTTTTTTGTTGATTTTAGTATGTCTGATAAAACCTTTGCCGAAGAAGGACAGTGGATGTCTTTGCAATCCGGAATCGATTCTTTAAAACTTTCAAAGTCTGGTGAAAAAAGAAAAATATATGCTTTTAATCCAAATTTTATTACCGACTATAAGGGATATAAATTAGGGATGTCTGTTCAGGAGATTGATCGTCTGTTGGCTTTTAGAAAAGAGAACAAATATGTGAATTCTGCGATAGAGTTTCAGGAGGTCACAAAAATTTCAGATTCCTTGCTGCATGTGATTTCTCCTTTTTTTAAATTTCCGGATTGGGTTGGAAATAAATCAAACCATAAAATGGAAAGAAAAGAGTTTGTACGGGAACCTGTTTCTAAAAAAGAAAAAATAATAGTTGAGGATATCAATACAGCGACTCAGGAAGATTTGGTTAAGATATATGGTATTGGTGAAGCTTTATCTTTACGGATATTAAAACAAAGAGAGATTTTGGGATGTTTTGTTTCGATGGAACAAATGAATGAGGTTTGGGGATTATCGCCTGAGGTAGTTAATGAACTTGGTATTCATTTTAAAGCAGTAATCCCGTCTTCTTTAAAAAAAGTACCTATAAATGATGCGTCCTTAAAAGAATTGGCAAAGTTTCCTTATTTCCGATATGCGTTAGCTAAAGAGATTGTGACGTATCGAAGTATGAGTGGAAATATTAATAATATTGAGGATTTGTCAAAAATTAAAGATTTTCCTATTGAAAAAGCAAAAATAATTAGTTTATATTTGGAGTTCTAAAAAAAAACAGAATTACAATGAATTTTGAATATAACGAAACGCAGTTGATGATTGCGCAGTCAATAAAAGATTTTGCCGAGAAAAATATCAGACCCAATATTATGGAATGGGATGAATCTCAGATTTTTCCGGTTTCCCTGTTTAAACAACTGGGAGAAATGGGGTATATGGGAGTTTTAGTTCCTGAAGAATACGGAGGTTCCGGATTAGGATACCATGAGTATATTACCGTTGTTGAGGAAATTTCAAAAGTTGATCCTTCAATTGGTTTGTCTGTTGCGGCCCATAATTCTTTATGCACCAATCATATTTTGACTTTTGGAAATGAAGAACAAAAGAAAAAATGGTTGCCGAAACTAGCTACGGCTGAATTTATTGGAGCCTGGGGATTGACAGAGCATAATACCGGATCGGATGCAGGAGGAATGAATACAACAGCCGTTAGAGACGGTGATGAGTGGGTTGTAAATGGAGCTAAGAACTTCATTACGCACGCTATTTCAGGTGATATTGCCGTAGTAATTGTTCGTACCGGTGAAAAAGGTGATTCAAAAGGAATGACAGCTTTTGTTTTTGAGAAAGGAATGAAAGGATTTAGCTCCGGAAAAAAAGAAAATAAACTTGGAATGCGTGCCAGTGAAACGGCTGAATTAGTTTTTGATAGTTGTCGTGTTCCGGATGCGAATAGACTAGGAGAAGTAGGGCAGGGATTTGTTCAGGCCATGAAAATATTAGATGGAGGACGAATTTCAATTGGAGCCTTATCTTTAGGAATTGCAAAAGGAGCTTATGAAGCGGCTTTGAAATATTCAAAAGAAAGATACCAGTTTGGTCAGCCTATTAGTAATTTTCAGGGAATATCCTTTAAGCTGGCAGATATGGCTACTGAAATTGAAGCGTCGGAATTACTGTTGCATAAAGCTGCTTTCTTAAAACAACAACATAAACCGGTTACAACACTTGGAGCTATGGCTAAGATGTATGCTTCAGAAGCTTGTGTGAAGATCGCCAATGAGGCTGTTCAGATTCATGGAGGTTATGGGTATACAAAAGATTTTCCGGTAGAGAAGTTTTATAGAGACTCTAAATTGTGTACTATTGGGGAAGGAACGACTGAAATTCAAAAAGTGGTTATTTCAAGAAGTTTGTTGAAAGAGTAAAGAATATAGAGTAAAGAATATAGAGTAAAGAATATAGAGTAAAGAATATAGAGTAAAGAATATAGAGTAAAGAATATAGAGTAAAGAATATAGAGCAAAGAATACAGGGTGCATAGTATTGAAGTCTTTATTCTTTGCTCTATATTCTATTTTCTAAAAAAAAAATCACGTGATGAAGAATGCAGGATACGTAGTATTGGAGTCTATATTCTTTGCTCTATATTCTATTTTCTAAAAAAAAATAACAATTTATAACTCATAACTCATAATTAATACATATTTTTGCAGCCTTAACGAGAGGAGGTGTCAATATTATGTTAATTATACCAATTAAAGACGGAGAAAATATCGATAGAGCATTAAAGCGCTATAAAAGAAAATTTGATAAAACAGGAACTGTTCGTCAATTAAGAGCACGTACTGCTTTTATTAAGCCTTCTGTAATCAAAAGAGCTCAAATTCAAAAAGCGGCTTACATTCAAAACTTGAGAGATAGTTTGGAGAGTTAGTAGTAGCTTTGCAAAAATAATTACCGTTAGTCATCAGAAAATTATAACTTTGATGCTAACGGTTTTTTTTTGTGTTTAATTTTTACCTTTTTGTGTCTGGTTTTGCAGTTGTGATGGTGTTGTAATCTTGTGTTTTTATGAAATCAAATAAGGAAGCGTTTCGTGAGTATTTAGAGCTGGAGAAAAAGTATTCGGCACATACTGTTGTGGCTTATTTGAATGACATATCGTCTTTCGAGGAGTTTAATAGAGTTTCTTTTGAGCAGGATGTGATTGAGCAGGTGGGTTATGGTCAGATTAGAAGTTGGATTGTTTTTTTAGTGGATGAAGGGGTTTCTAATGTTTCAGTTAATAGGAAAATGGCGTCTTTAAAGTCGTTTTATAGGTTTCTTTTGAAAACGAAGCAAATTGAAGTGAGTCCGATGTTGAAGCATAAAGCGCTGAAAACGCCTAAGATTATTCAGATTCCTTTTTCTGAAAAAGAATTAACGGATTTGCTGCAGGAGGTCGGTGATCCTTCTGGATTTGAAGAAATTCGGGATAGGCTTATTGTGGATCTTTTTTATGCTACAGGAATGCGAAGAGCGGAATTGATTCATTTGATGAAGTGTAATGTTGATTTGTCCTCGGGAGTACTGAAGGTTTTGGGGAAGCGAAATAAGGAGCGTATTATTCCGATATTGCCAATAATTGGAAGGCAGTTGAATTTGTATTTGCAGGAAAGGGCTTTGGTTGAAAAGATAGTAGATGACGATTATTTTTTTATTTCGGGCAAAGGGTTAAAATTGAGTGAATCTTTTGTGTATCGATTAATAAATTCTTACTTTAGTAAAGTCTCTGAAAAGGTAAAAAAGAGTCCGCATGTGCTTCGGCATACTTTTGCAACTCACTTATTAAATAACGGAGCAGATTTAAATTCAGTTAAGGAATTATTGGGGCATTCGAGTTTGGCATCTACACAGGTCTATACTCATAATAGTTTGGCAGAGCTTAAAAAAGTATATACAAATGCGCATCCTAGAAATAAACAGTAATTCTGAAATGTTTAACCCTAAAATTTGTATTATGAAGGTAGATGTTCATGCAGTTAACTTTACTGTTGACAGAAAATTGGTAGATTTTATTCAGGAGAGAATGGATAAATTGGAAAAATATTATGATCGTGTTGTTTCGGCGGATGTTTTCTTGAAAGTGGAGAGAACAAGTGATAAGGAGAATAAAGCAGTAGAGGTTAAGATTAATGTACCGGGAGATGATTTTTTGGTTAAAAAGCAATGTAAGACATTTGAAGAGGCGGTTGAGCTTTCGGCAGAATCGTTAGAAAGATTGCTTGTAAAAAGGAAAGAAAAAATAAGAGCACATATATAATTGAAATTTTTTTCAAAAAATGTTTTGATTAAAAGATAAAATGGCTACATTTGCAGTCCGTTAGAAATAGCGGACTTTTTTAATGCAATTGCCGATGTAGCTCAGTTGGCTAGAGCAGCTGATTTGTAATCAGCAGGTCGTGGGTTCGAGTCCCTCTATCGGCTCAGGAAAGTTTCAAATGCGATTTGAAACAGGTTCTTTAAAATATTGAAAAAAATAACTATGATAAAGACGGAAGTATAAGGTTAATCTTATAGTTTCGATTCTGAAATCATAAATTATTTAGGGGAGATACTCAAGCGGCCAACGAGGGCAGACTGTAAATCTGCTGTGTGAACTTCGCAGGTTCGAATCCTGCTCTCCCCACAAATAAAGAAGTAGTTAAGATTTTGAGCTGTAGTTTTCAGATGTTTAGTCTGGAATCTAAAATCAAAAGTCGGAACTCTCTGCCGACTTAGCTCAGGGGTAGAGTGCTTCCTTGGTAAGGAAGAGGTCACGGGTTCAATTCCCGTAGTTGGCTCAAGTAAGTAGGAAATTGAAAATTAATATATAACTAAGATTAAAAATTAAGTAAAATGGCAAAGGAGAATTTTAATCGTTCCAAACCGCACTTAAACATAGGTACAATTGGACACGTGGATCACGGAAAAACTACATTAACTGCAGCAATTACAAAAGTATTGTCTGACGCTGGTTACTGTCAAGCAAAATCGTTTGATCAAATCGATAACGCTCCAGAGGAGAAAGAAAGAGGTATTACTATTAATACATCACACGTAGAGTATGAAACAGCTAACCGTCACTACGCTCACGTTGACTGTCCAGGTCACGCGGATTACGTAAAGAACATGGTTACTGGAGCTGCTCAAATGGACGGAGCTATCTTAGTAGTTGCTGCTACAGATGGTCCAATGCCACAAACTCGTGAGCACATCCTTTTAGGTCGTCAGGTTGGTATTCCAAGAATCGTTGTTTTCATGAACAAAGTGGATATGGTTGATGATGCTGAGTTGTTAGAGCTTGTTGAAATGGAAATTAGAGATTTATTATCTTTCTACGAATATGATGGAGATAATGGTCCTGTAGTTCAAGGTTCTGCTTTAGGAGGATTGAATAATGATCCTGCTTGGGTACCAAAAATCATTGAATTAATGGAAGCTGTTGATGCTTGGATCGAAGAGCCAGTGCGTGACGTAGCAAAACCATTCTTGATGCCGGTTGAAGATGTATTTACAATTACTGGTCGTGGAACTGTTGCTACAGGTCGTATCGAAACAGGTATTGCTAATACAGGAGATCCAGTTGAAATCATTGGTATGGGAGCTGATAAATTAACTTCTACTATTACAGGAGTTGAGATGTTCCGTAAAATCCTTGATAGAGGAGAAGCTGGAGATAACGTAGGTTTATTGTTAAGAGGTATTGATAAAGAATCTATCAAAAGAGGAATGGTTATCATTAAGCCAGGATCAGTAAAACCACACGCTACTTTCAAAGCTGAGGTTTATATCTTGAAAAAAGAAGAAGGTGGACGTCACACTCCATTCCACAATAACTACCGTCCACAGTTCTACGTACGTACAACTGACGTAACAGGAGTTATTACTTTACCAGAAGGAGTAGAGATGGTAATGCCAGGAGATAACTTGACTATCAATGTTTCTTTATTAAGCCCAATCGCAATGAGCGTAGGTTTACGTTTTGCTATCCGTGAAGGTGGTAGAACTGTAGGAGCAGGTCAGGTGACTGAAATCGTAGGATAATCCTATAAAAATTATAAAAAGCCAGTTGATTTTCTTAACTGAAGTCACTGGCTTTTAATTACGGGCGTAGTTCAAGGGTAGAATAGCGGTCTCCAAAACCGTTGATGGGGGTTCGAATCCCTCCGCCCGTGCAATAAAAAATATATCAAATGACAAAAGTTACTAATTATTTATCAGAGGCTTTCGAAGAGTTAAAGTCAAATGTTACTTGGCCTGCTTGGGCTGAGGTTCAAAAATTGACAATTGTTGTGGCTGTATTTTCGATCTTGTTCGCTTTGGCAACATGGGGAGTAGACGAATTTTTTGCAAAAGCTTTGGCTGGATTTTTTAACTGGTTAAAAGGATAATTTTTTTGTGATGGCAGATAATAATGTGAAAAAATGGTATGTAGTTAGAGCTGTAAGCGGACAGGAGAACAAAGTCAAAGCTTACATCGAAACTGAGATTGCCAGATTAGGTATGGGCGATTATGTTTCCCAAGTTTTAGTACCTACAGAAAAAGTAGTTACTGTAAAAGAAGGAAAGAAAATGTCTAAGGATAAAGTTTATTTCCCTGGATATGTTATGATCGAAGCCAATTTGGTTGGTGAGATACCTCATATTATTAAATCTATTACTAGTGTAATTGGATTTTTAGGTGAGATCAAAGGAGGAGAACCTGTTCCTTTGAGACTTTCTGAAGTAAATAGAATGTTGGGTAAAGTAGATGAGTTGGCTGTGAATACAGATACTCGTTCTATTCCTTTCAGCCTTGGTGAAACTGTAAAAGTGATCGATGGTCCTTTTAATGGGTTTAACGGTTCGGTTGAAAAAATCAATGAAGAAAAGCGTAAACTTGAAGTAATGGTTAAGATTTTCGGAAGAAAAACTCCATTAGAATTAAGCTTTATGCAAGTTGAAAAAGTATAATTTTTTGTTACATATATAATATCCATTGCAATCGCTTCCAATTGATTGTGATGTTAAATTTTTTAAAAATGGCTAAAGAAATTAGTAAGGTAGTTAAACTACAAGTTAAGGGAGGTGCTGCGAACCCGTCGCCACCGGTTGGACCTGCTTTAGGAGCTGCTGGGGTAAACATCATGGAGTTCTGTAAGCAATTTAATGCTAGAACTCAGGATAAACCTGGCAAAATATGCCCAGTGCAAATCACTGTGTATAAAGACAAATCATTTGATTTTGTCGTTAAGACTCCTCCAGCAGCAGTTCAGTTAATGGAAGCTGCAAAGCTAAAATCTGGTTCTGGTGAGCCTAATCGTAAAAAAGTAGCTAGTGTTACTTGGGAACAAATTAGAGCAATTGCTGAAGACAAAATGCCTGACTTAAACGCTTTTACAGTAGAAAAAGCGATGAGTATGGTTGCTGGAACAGCTAGATCTATGGGTATAACTGTATCAGGAGATGCTCCTTTTTAATTAAGAGAAAGACATGGCAAAATTAACAAAAAAGCAAAAAGAGGCTGCTTCAAAAATTGAAAAGAACAAACTATATTCTCTTAAAGATGCTGCGGCATTATTAAAAGTAGTTGCTTCTGCAAAATTTGATGAGTCTGTTGACATCGCAGTTCGTCTGGGTGTAGATCCAAGAAAAGCGAATCAAATGGTTAGAGGTGTAGTTACATTACCTCACGGAACAGGTAAAGATGTTAAAGTATTAGCATTAGTTACTCCAGATAAAGAGGCGGAAGCTAAAGAAGCTGGTGCAGACTATGTTGGTCTTGATGACTATTTACAAAAAATTAAAGATGGTTGGACAGATGTTGATGTAATCATCACTATGCCGGCTGTTATGGGTAAATTAGGTCCATTAGGTCGTATTTTAGGACCTAGAGGTTTAATGCCAAACCCTAAAACAGGTACTGTAACTATGGATGTTGCAAAAGCTGTTGCAGAGGTTAAAGCTGGTAAAATTGACTTTAAAGTTGATAAAACTGGTATCGTTCACGCAGGAATTGGTAAAGTTTCTTTTGGAGCTGAGCAAATTGTTGACAACGCACACGAAATTATTCAAACATTAATAAAACTTAAGCCAACTGCTGCTAAAGGTACCTATATTAAAGGTATTCACCTTACAAGCACTATGAGTCCTGCTATTGCATTAGACCCAAAAGCAGTATAATTGGTAGTTAAAAATTTTTAGTATGACTAGAGAAGAAAAATCAATCGCGATTGAAAATTTAACTGCGCAGTTAGCTGGTACAAATATCATTTATGTATCTGATATTTCTGGTTTAAACGCAGAAACAACTTCAAACTTAAGAAGAGCTTGTTTTAAAGCAGGTATCAAATTAGAAGTTGTAAAGAACACTTTGCTTGCAAAAGCAATGGAAGCTTCTGCTAATGATTATGGTGATTTACCTACAGTTTTAACAGGTAATAGTGCTATCTTCATTTCTGATGTAGCTAATGCACCTGGAAAAATTATCAAAGATTTCCGTAAGAAATCTGATAAACCAGTTTTAAAAGGAGCATACATCAATTCTGAAGTATACATTGGAGATAACCAATTAGAGGCATTAGCTACTATTAAGTCTAAAGAAGAACTTCTTGGAGAACTTATTGGATTATTACAATCACCAGCTCAAAGAATTATTTCTGCTTTACAAAACAAATTCGCAGGTAGCGAAGAAGAAGTTGAAGCATAATAATTATTGTAAGGAACTTGTTTTCCTTGCAGCTTAAATAGCGCACAATAAACAAAATATAATTTTACAAATCATTTTAAACGATAGAAAAAATGGCAGATTTGAAACAATTCGCAGAACAATTAGTTAACTTAACAGTTAAAGAAGTTAACGAATTAGCAACAATATTAAAAGACGAGTATGGTATCGAGCCTGCTGCTGCAGCTGTAGTAGTTGCTGCTGGTGGTGGAGAAGGTGCTGCTGAAGAGGCACAAACTGAATTTACAGTTGTATTAAAAGAAGCTGGAGCTTCTAAATTAGCAGTTGTGAAATTAGTGAAAGAACTTACAGGTTTAGGTCTTAAAGAAGCTAAAGATGTAGTTGACGGTGCTCCAAGTAACGTTAAAGAAGGTGTTTCTAAAGAAGAGGCTGAAGGTCTTAAAAAATCATTAGAAGAAGCTGGAGCTGTTGTTGAGTTAAAATAACAAAACACAGTTTAGAACTAGGTTTAGACCTTGGGTGGAATCATCCAAGGGTCTAAACCATTTTTCGTATAATAAAATATATCAAGTTTTATTATCAAATAGTTTAAAATACGAAAAAGTTTTTGATCAATACGAAGAAAAAAAATTGAACTTACTTTTACCGGTTTATTTTTAAAGATGTATTGATTATAATAAGAAAGTATAGATTAAACAGTGTGTTTTTACACAAAAAAATTACTTTTTTTTAATCAAAATTTTGTCCATTGATGATAACAAATCAGACTGAAAGATTGAATTTTGCCTCTACAAAAAATATTCCTGACTATCCGGATTTTCTAGATGTTCAGGTTAAATCTTTTAAAGATTTTTTTCAACTAGAAACTAAATCTGACGAAAGAGGCAACGAAGGGTTGTACAACACCTTCATGGAAAACTTTCCAATCACAGATACAAGAAACAACTTTGTATTGGAGTTCCTAGATTATTTTGTTGATCCACCACGTTATACAATTCAAGAATGTATAGAGAGAGGTCTTACTTATAGTGTGCCTTTAAAAGCTAGGTTAAAACTATATTGTACAGATCCAGAACACGAAGATTTTGAAACTATTGTACAGGATGTTTATCTTGGAACAATACCTTATATGACTCCAAGCGGTACTTTTGTAATCAATGGTGCTGAGCGTGTAGTAGTATCTCAACTACACCGTTCTCCTGGGGTTTTCTTTGGACAATCATTCCACGCAAATGGAACAAAACTTTATTCTGCCAGAGTAATTCCTTTTAAAGGATCTTGGATAGAATTTTCTACAGATATTAACAGCGTAATGTATGCGTATATCGATAGAAAGAAAAAATTACCAGTAACAACTTTATTCCGTGCAATTGGATTCGAAAGAGATAAGGATATCCTTGAAATTTTCGACTTAGCTGAAGAAATTAAAGTTTCTAAAACAGGTATTAAAAAGTATATTGGAAGAAGACTTGCTGCGCGTGTATTGAACACATGGCACGAGGATTTCGTTGATGAAGATACCGGTGAGGTAGTTTCTATCGAACGTAATGAAATCATCCTTGATCGTGATACAATTATCGACAAAGATAATGTTGAAGAGATCATCGATTCTAACGTTAAATCTATTTTGTTACACAAAGAGGATAATAATCAGGCAGATTATGCTATTATCCACAACACGTTACAAAAAGATCCAACAAACTCTGAAAAAGAAGCTGTTGAGCATATCTACAGACAATTGCGTAATGCAGAACCGCCTGATGAAGAAACTGCTCGCGGTATTATAGATAAATTGTTCTTCTCTGATCAACGTTATAACTTAGGTGAAGTTGGTCGTTACAGAATGAACAAAAAACTTGGTTTAGATATTCCGATGGAAAAGCAAGTGCTTACCAAAGAAGATATCATTACCATCGTAAAATATTTGATCGAATTGATTAACTCTAAAGCAGAGATTGATGATATTGATCACTTATCAAACCGTCGTGTTAGAACAGTTGGAGAACAATTGTCTCAACAATTCGGTGTTGGTTTAGCACGTATGGCTAGAACTATTCGTGAGAGAATGAACGTTAGAGATAACGAGGTGTTTACACCAATTGATTTGATCAATGCTAAAACATTGTCATCAGTTATCAACTCTTTCTTTGGTACTAACCAGTTATCTCAATTTATGGATCAAACGAATCCATTAGCTGAGATTACACACAAAAGAAGACTTTCTGCACTTGGACCTGGTGGACTTTCGAGAGAGAGAGCTGGATTTGAGGTTCGTGACGTTCACTATACACACTATGGTCGTTTATGTCCGATTGAAACTCCAGAGGGACCAAACATTGGTTTGATTTCATCTCTTGGTGTTTATGCAAAAGTTAACGGAATGGGATTCATTGAAACTCCTTACCGTAAAGTAACTAATGGTGTAGTTGATTTAGAAAGTACTCCAATTTACTTAAGCGCTGAAGAAGAAGAAGGAAAAATGATTGCTCAGGCAAACATTGAAATGGATGAGACTGGTAAAATTACGGCAACTAATGTTATTGCTCGTGAGGAAGGTGATTTCCCGGTTGTTGAACCTTCAGTTGTACATTATACAGACGTTGCACCTAACCAGATTGCTTCGATTTCGGCTTCATTGATTCCTTTCTTGGAGCATGATGATGCGAACCGTGCGTTGATGGGATCAAACATGATGCGTCAGGCGGTTCCTTTGATCCGTCCGGAAGCACCAATTGTTGGTACAGGTTTAGAGCGTCAAGTAGCTTCTGATTCGAGAGTGTTGATTAATGCTGAAGGAGATGGAACTGTAGAATATGTTGATGCAAATATCATTACTATCAAATACGACCGTACTGAAGATGAAAGAATGGTTAGTTTTGATGCTGATGAAAAAACATACAACTTAATTAAATTTAGAAAAACCAATCAGGGTACAAGTATCAACTTGAAGCCAATCGTAAGAAAAGGTGACAGAGTAGTTCTTGGACAGGTATTATCAGAAGGGTATGCAACTCAAAATGGTGAATTAGCTTTAGGTAGAAACTTAAAAGTTGCGTTCATGCCATGGAAAGGGTATAACTTTGAGGATGCGATTGTAATTTCTGAAAAAGTAGTTCGTGATGATATTTTTACTTCTATCCACGTTGATGATTATTCATTAGAGGTTAGAGATACGAAGTTAGGAAATGAAGAGTTAACAAACGATATTCCTAACGTTTCTGAAGAAGCTACTAAAGATTTAGATGAAAACGGTATGATTAGAATTGGAGCAGAGGTTAAACCTGGCGACATTTTGATCGGAAAAATTACACCAAAAGGAGAATCAGATCCTACTCCGGAAGAGAAATTGCTTCGTGCAATCTTCGGGGATAAAGCAGGTGATGTGAAAGATGCTTCATTAAAAGCTTCTCCATCTTTACATGGTGTAGTTCTTGACAAAAAATTATTTGCAAGAGCCGTAAAAGATAAACGTAAACGTACTCAGGATAAAGATGCTTTAGGCGCTTTAGAAATGGAATTCGAAACTAAGTTTGTTGAATTAAAAGACAGATTAGTTGAGAAATTATTCCTGATCGTTAACGGAAAAACATCTCAGGGTGTAATGAATGATTTGGGTGAAGAAGTTTTACCAAAAGGTAAAAAATATACTCAAAAAATGCTTTACGCAGTGGAAGATTTTGCTCACTTAAGCAAAGGTCAATGGGTTGCTGATGACGCTACTAATAAAATGGTTAATGATTTAATTCATAACTATAAAATTAAGCTAAACGACTTACAAGGATCTTTAAGAAGAGAAAAATTTACTATTACAGTTGGTGATGAATTACCATCTGGAATCTTGAAATTAGCGAAAATTTACATCGCTAAAAAACGTAAGTTAAAAGTAGGGGATAAAATGGCAGGACGTCACGGTAACAAAGGTATTGTTGCTAGAATCGTTCGTCATGAAGATATGCCTTTCCTTGAAGACGGAACACCGGTAGATATCGTATTGAATCCACTTGGGGTACCTTCACGTATGAACATTGGTCAGATTTATGAGACTGTTCTTGGATGGGCTGGTATGAACTTGGGTAGAAAATTTGCTACTCCAATTTTTGACGGTGCTTCTTTAGATCAAATCAATGCTTTGACTGATGAAGCTGGAGTACCACGTTTCGGACATACACACCTTTATGATGGTGGTACTGGAGAACGTTTCCATCAAGCTGCAACTGTGGGTGTAATTTACATGCTTAAATTAGGACACATGGTTGATGATAAGATGCACGCACGTTCTATCGGACCATACTCGTTGATCACACAACAACCACTTGGAGGTAAAGCTCAATTTGGAGGTCAGCGTTTTGGAGAGATGGAGGTTTGGGCACTTGAGGCTTATGGAGCATCAAGTACGCTACGTGAAATCTTAACAGTTAAGTCGGATGACGTTATTGGTAGAGCTAAAACTTACGAAGCTATCGTTAAGGGAGAGTCTATGCCAGAACCAGGATTACCGGAATCATTCAATGTATTAATGCATGAATTGAAAGGTCTTGGACTTGACATTCGTTTAGAAGAATAAATAAAGTTTTCAGTTACAGTCTCAGTATTCAGTTCAAAACTGGAAGCTGAGACTGAAGCTGTTTATTAAAATAAAAGTTTTTAGGATTTATACCCGTAACCCGTTCCGATTTTTTATTTAAACCTGAAAAGTTTTATAATTAGCGCTTCAAAATTAAGTTTGAAGTTTAGAGAAGTAATCCGAGGTAGTATTTTGAATGCCGTAGGCCTTAAGCTATAAGTCGTAAGCACATGTGTAAAGCTTACAGTCTAAAGTATATAGCTTCAAAAAAAATCAATTTTTAATTGCAGATAAATCAATAGTAAAAACTATGATGAATAATAGAAATAATAAAGATAAAAATCCAGTAAAAAGATTTAATAAAATCTCAATTGGATTGGCTTCACCAGAATCTATCTTGAAAGAATCAAGAGGAGAGGTTTTGAAACCAGAAACAATCAACTACAGAACTCACAAACCAGAACGTGACGGACTTTTTTGCGAAAGAATCTTCGGACCTGTTAAGGATTTTGAGTGTGCTTGTGGTAAATATAAAAGAATTCGTTACAAAGGTATCATCTGTGACCGTTGTGGTGTTGAAGTTACTGAGAAAAAAGTACGTCGTGACAGAGTAGGACACATCAACCTTGTTGTGCCTATCGCTCACATCTGGTATTTCCGTTCTCTTCCAAACAAAATTGGTTATATCCTTGGTCTTCCATCTAAGAAATTAGATATGATCATTTACTACGAGAGATATGTAGTAATTCAAGCGGGTATTGCTAAGAATGCAGATGGAGAGTCATTACAAAGATTAGATTTCTTAACTGAAGAAGAATACTTAAATATTTTAGATACTCTTCCGCAAGAAAACCAATATTTAGATGATATGGATCCTAATAAATTTGTTGCCAAAATGGGAGCAGAATGTATTATGGATTTATTAGCACGTATCGACTTAGATGAGTTGTCTTACCAATTAAGACACAGCGCTAACAACGAAACATCTAAACAACGTAAAACTGAAGCTTTAAAAAGACTACAAGTTGTTGAGTCTTTCCGTGAATCTAACTTAAACCGTGAAAATCGCCCTGAGTGGATGATTATGAAAGTGGTTCCTGTTATTCCACCAGAATTACGTCCGCTTGTGCCACTTGATGGAGGTCGTTTTGCAACTTCAGATTTGAACGACTTATATCGTCGTGTAATCATCCGTAACAACCGTTTGAAAAGATTAATGGAGATTAAAGCTCCAGAAGTTATTTTAAGAAACGAAAAACGTATGTTACAGGAATCTGTAGATTCATTATTTGATAACACTCGTAAAGCTTCTGCTGTTAAAACAGAATCTAACAGACCATTAAAATCATTATCTGATTCCTTAAAAGGTAAGCAAGGACGTTTCCGTCAAAACTTACTTGGAAAACGTGTGGATTATTCTGCTCGTTCGGTAATTGTTGTTGGTCCTGAATTAAAATTATTCGAATGTGGATTGCCAAAAGATATGGCATCTGAGTTATACAAACCTTTCGTTATCCGTAAATTGATTGAAAGAGGTATTGTAAAAACAGTAAAATCTGCTAAGAAAATCATAGACAAAAAAGAGCCTGTAGTTTGGGATATCCTTGAAAATGTAATTAAAGGACACCCAGTATTACTAAACCGTGCTCCTACTTTGCACAGACTTGGTATCCAGGCTTTCCAACCAAAATTAATTGAAGGAAAAGCGATCCAGTTGCACCCGTTAGTATGTACGGCTTTCAACGCGGATTTTGACGGGGATCAGATGGCGGTTCACTTGCCATTAGGACCAGAGGCTATTTTAGAGGCACAATTATTAATGTTGGCTTCTCACAATATTCTTAACCCTGCAAATGGTGCTCCAATTACTGTACCTTCTCAGGACATGGTCTTGGGTCTTTATTATATGACCAAAGAGCGTATTTCTACAGAAGATCACATTATTTTAGGACAGGATTTGACTTTCTATTCTGCTGAAGAAGTAAATATTGCATTAAACGAAGGAAGATTAGAATTGAATGCTCGTGTGAAAATTAGAGCAAAAGATTTTAATGAGGCTGGAGATTTAGTGTACCAAATTATTCAAACAACTGCAGGACGTGTATTATTTAACGAAGTAGTACCTGAAGCAGCCGGATATATCAATGATGTATTGACTAAGAAAAACCTTAGAGATATTATCGGACACATTTTAAGTGTGACTGATGTACCTACTACTGCGGCTTTCTTGGATAATATGAAAGATATGGGGTATAAATTCGCATTTAGAGGAGGTTTATCATTCTCTCTTGGTGATATTAGAATCCCGGAACAAAAAACAAAATTAATTGCAGATGCGAGAGAGCAAGTTGAAGGTATTTCTGTGAATTATAACATGGGTCTTATTACCAATAACGAGCGTTACAACCAGGTTATTGACGTATGGACTTCTGCAAACGCTCAGTTAACAGAATTAGCAATGAAAAATATTAGAGAAGACCAACAAGGTTTCAACTCTGTATATATGATGCTTGACTCTGGGGCGAGGGGTTCTAAGGAACAGATTCGTCAGTTAACAGGTATGCGTGGTTTGATGGCTAAGCCTAAAAAATCTACTGCCGGTGGTGGTGAGATTATTGAAAACCCGATTCTTTCTAACTTTAAGGAAGGTCTTTCGATTCTTGAGTACTTTATCTCTACTCACGGTGCTCGTAAAGGACTTGCGGATACGGCTCTTAAAACGGCCGATGCTGGATACTTGACAAGAAGGCTTCATGACGTATCTCAAGATGTTATTGTAAACATCGAAGATTGTGGTACTCTTAGAGGTGTTGAAGTTTCTGCATTGAAGAAAAATGAGGAAATTGTTGAATCTTTAGGAGAAAGAATTTTAGGACGTGTTGCATTGCAAGATGTTATTAATCCTCTTACGAATGAAGTTCTGGTTCAATCGGGACAACAAATTACTGAAGCAATCATGAGAGTTATCGAAGTTTCTCCGATTGAAAGAGTAGAAGTTAGATCTCCATTGACTTGTGAGGCTTTAAAAGGTATTTGTGCTAAATGTTACGGTAGAAACTTAGCTACTGGTAAAATGACACAAAGAGGTGAAGCTGTCGGAGTTATTGCAGCTCAATCTATTGGAGAGCCAGGTACACAGTTAACACTTCGTACGTTCCACGTTGGAGGGGTTGCCGGAGGTATTTCTGAAGAGTCTAGTATTGTTACAAGATTCAACGGTAGACTTGAGATTGAAGATTTAAAAACTGTAAAAGGTGAGGACAGTGAAGGTAATGCGGTTGATATCGTAGTATCACGTTCAACTGAATTAAAATTAGTTGACGAGAAAACTGGAATCGTTTTAAATACACATAATATTCCTTACGGATCTAGTATTTTTGTTAAGGATGGTGAAGTAGTTACAAAAGGATCTGTGATCTGTAAGTGGGATCCATATAATGGTGTAATTGTTTCTGAATTTACTGGTAAGATTGCTTACGAAGATTTAGAACAAGGACAATCATACATGGTTGAAATTGATGAGCAGACAGGATTCCAGGAAAAAGTAATTTCTGAGGCTAGAAATAAAAAATTAATTCCAACTTTATTGGTTTACGGTAAAGAAGGTGAATTGATTCGTTCTTACAACTTACCAGTAGGTGCACACTTAATGGTTGAAAACGGTGAGAAAATTAAAGCAGGTAAAGTATTGGTTAAAATTCCACGTCGTTCTTCTAAAGCGGGAGATATTACAGGAGGTTTACCAAGAATTACCGAGTTGCTTGAGGCTCGTAACCCTTCTAACCCTGCAGTTGTATCTGAAATTGATGGTGTTGTTTCTTTTGGAAAAATCAAAAGAGGTAACCGTGAGATTGTTATCGAATCTAAATTTGGTGAAATTAAAAAGTATTTAGTTAAACTTTCAAGCCAAATCTTAGTACAAGAAAATGACTTCGTAAGAGCGGGAGTTCCATTGTCTGATGGTGCAATTACACCGGATGATATTTTAAGAATTCAAGGACCGGCTGCTGTTCAACAGTACTTGGTAAATGAAATTCAAGAGGTATACCGTTTACAAGGGGTAAAAATTAATGATAAGCACTTTGAGGTAGTTATTCGTCAAATGATGCGTAAAGTAAGAGTTCAGGATCCGGGAGATACATTATTCTTAGAAGATCAATTGATTCACACTAAAGATTTCATCGTTCAAAACGATAAATTATACGGTATGAAAGTAGTTGAAGATGCTGGAGACTCTGCTGTATTGAAACCAGGTCAGATCATTACACCTCGTGAATTACGTGATGAGAACTCATTGTTGAAACGAAATGATAAAAATTTGGTTGTAGCCAGAGATGTAATTACTGCAACTGCAACGCCAGTTTTACAAGGTATTACAAGAGCTTCGCTACAAACTAAATCATTCATCTCTGCTGCTTCGTTCCAGGAGACAACGAAAGTACTTAACGAAGCTGCTGTAGCTGGTAAAGTAGATGATTTAGAAGGATTGAAAGAAAATGTAATTGTTGGACACAGAATTCCTGCGGGAACTGGTATGAGAGAATACGATAATACTATCGTAGGATCTAAAGACGATTACAATGAAATGATGGCTAATAAAGAAGAATATATTTATTAATTTAGGAAACTATGAGTAATCCGAACCAACAACAAGAACAGATTAACATTGAGTTAGACGAAACTATTGCAGAAGGAATTTATTCTAATCTTGCAATTATCAATCACTCATCATCAGAATTTGTTTTAGATTTTGTGAGTATTATGCCTGGTATTCCTAAAGCCAAAGTAAAGTCAAGAATTGTCTTGACACCACAACATGCTAAAAGATTATTAAAAGCAATTGGTGAAAACATTCATCGTTTTGAAGTCGCTCATGGCGAAATCAAAGAGACTGAACAAGCTCCGATACCGCTTAATTTTGGTCCTGCGGGACAAGCATAAATTTTAAAAGCCCCAGTAATGGGGCTTTTTTTATGGTATAAATGTCTCGTCCTGAAATAAGTTGACATAAAATTGACTTATTTATGAATAATCCAGAATTTAAAAAAGAGCGACGCAGTCAGAGAGATTACAACATA
>NZ_CADCST010000062.1 GCF_902804485.1 Flavobacterium collinsii
GACATAGAGTAGTCTTTTTGTGTACGCTTTACATAGCGTATTTCTTGAGGTACTTCCATAATGATACTTTTTGTGTATCGCTATTTCAGGACTAGACATTTTATTAAATAAAGAAAGACCTTCAAATTTGAAGGTCTTTTTTTTTATCCGGATCTTTGTTAAAGTTTCAGTCTCCTCAATATCTATTGTTTTGGATCTATTTAAAAAGTAAGGTTTCTTCAATTTTTTCAAATTGATTTTTTTCAAATTCTTCGATCTTCATGTTTTTTACCAAAAAGATTTTACGACAATCTTTGTAAAGAATTTCTAAAATATGTGACGAAATAAAAACGATGCTTGTTTTAGAAAGCTGTCTAATATAATTCATAAGTAAAAAATTAGATTCCAGATCAAGCCCGTTAAACGGTTCGTCCAGTATATAGAAACTATATTCTTTTTGAAAAACTGCATTTAAATACACTTTTTTCTTCATTCCGGTAGAGAACTCTTTTATAAGTTGATTTTCAGAAACTTCAAATATAGGCTTGATAGCTACTTCTTTGAGATCTAACAAATGAGTATAAAAGTTATAAAACTCTTTGGCGGTGAGTTCGTCATATACAGGAGGTTCTGTAGGAACCCATCCTGTATCTTGTAAAAGAACGCTGTTGCCATTAATAGAACAATTCCCGTTATATGTAGTTAAACCCAAAATGCATTTAAAGAATGTAGTTTTACCATGACCATTTTTACCAATCACACCATAAATTCCATTTTCTTTAATACTAACATTAACATTCTCTAATATGGTTTTGTCAGAATACTTTTTTTGGGAAATATTAATTTCTAGCATATTTTTAGTTTATTAATGTTTTTAATTGCTTTTCTATACAGGAAAGGAATTAATAGTAAAGGAAGACCGTAAAGTAAAATAGTTAAAGTGATAAAGGCAGTAAATACAATTTGATGGAGATAATCATTACTAAAGTAATTATATTTTAATACAATATTTATTAATGGTACAATAAAAATAATAGGAACAAATAGCAATTTATCCCATTGTAAAAAACAACAAACAATTATAATAACGGGACATATTATATAAAAGGTATTAATAAGTGAATTTTTAAATTGATAAAGTAAATATCTTTCAGAATCAAAAGGATTGCGCTTTATTTCTTCTACCCTTTCCCGTTCAAAAGAAGAAACAGAGGAGATTACGATCAGAATAAGAAACACAAAAAAAATAAGATTTTCATTATTGTATTTTATCGATATAAAAGTTAAAGCAATGGATAATGGAATGGTATAAATAAGTTTAAATTTTCTAAAAGTAACATGGAAGAATATATTAAAAGCATGAAAAGGATATGAAATTACCTTTAGATTTATCTTTGGGAGGTTTATTAAAAAGATCTGGAACAATAGAATACCCATAATAAACGCGAGCTCTTTTTTAAAGATTAAAACCAAATAAAAAGGAAAGAAGCAAATTAAATATTCTATAAAAAGTATTGTTTTGTAGTTTTTTTTAAGTCTTAAAAGCTCGATGTCAGATCTCTGGATATGATATATTACAATTTCAAGAAAAGGAATAAAAATATATTTATTTAAGGAATTATAGTTCTTATAAAATAAAAATGCAACGGCAAAGTGAAATAATATTATTAAAAAAATAGCTAAGTTATCATCTTTAGAAACTAATTTTCTAAAACGGACAAGGAACAAATAATGTAAGATTGTTTTCAATTTCTGAGATGTATATTGTATTTAACTCAACTAAACCATGGTTTTCAAAATTAACTAATTCTTACGCCATAATCCTCAATTTTAAAAGGTTATTAAAAACAGCAACAAAATCATTTTCTTCTCGATAACTTTTTTGTTTAGTATAAATAATAACAGATTATGAAAATATGGATAAAATTGTACTTTTGAATTTAAAAAAAGATCAGAGTACTTAAATATAAAATAATGGAAACTCAGTTTAAAAAAATCAAGATTACAATTGGAGTTGGTCTGTTTGCTTTTACCATGCAATCTCAGCAAATAGGAAATGGATTAGCAACTGGAGTTGGGGATTTTACAGTACCTCTTCTTTCAGGAACTTATTGCGCACTGAATCCAACAGGAACATTACCTGAAAATGATTGGCAACATTTATTTGTAGTCAGACACCCAAACCTTAACAATAACTATCAATTACAGATAGCTTCAATTATATCTGAAAATGATAAATTATATTTCAGGAAGTTAGCAGCCGGAGATGCAACTGCAGTCAATCCAAAGTGGCATGAATTAGCAACCAGGGGGAAAAATAATTTTATAGGAGATCAAACAATTACTGGAAATGTTGGAATAGGAACTCCAAATCCGAGTGAAAAACTCGAAATTTATAACTCAGATACAACACCGGCTGTAGTTTCCCTAAAAAGCAAAAGAAATGATTTGTCGTTTGTTGATGTAGGTAGAATAAGTGCCAAACAGGAATCTGTAGAGATAGCAAGAATTGGAATGCCCAGAGCTGGAGGAACATATATGGGATATTTGACCTTTTGGACAAAAGCAGATAATAATGGCGATTTAACTGAAAAAGTTAGAATTGCTGAAAATGGTAATGTCGGTATAGGAACTCAGAGACCAACTTCAAAATTAACTGTAGCAGGTGATATTAATTCAAGAGAAGTTAGAGTTAGTGTAGATGCCGGTGCTGATTTTGTTTTTGAGAAAGACTATAATTTACCATCGTTAGAATTTGTGGATAATTATATTAAAGAAAACAAACATTTACCTCAAATTGCTTCAGCTATAGAAATGCAAAATAATGGTATTAATTTATCGGAAATGAATATAAAACTTTTACAAAAAATAGAAGAGTTAACTCTTTATACGATTGAGCAGAATACAAAAATTAATGAGCTTCAAAAAGAAAACAAAAGGTTCTCTGATATTGAAAAAAGACTGGAACAGCTAGAAAAAGTAAGGAAATAAAAAAGTAATAATCTTTGTCAAAGTTTTAAACTTTGACAAAGATTAATTTATAAGTATTTAAACGAACTCATACCCGGCATAAACCTGTTCGATTTCTTTCATAATGGCGAAAAGATTTTCAGGTTCGTCTGTGGTAACCAGTTTTTGTTTGTATTCTTTAAACGAATGGATTCCTTTGAAATAATTGGTATAATGACGGCGCATTTCTACAATTCCCAAACGCTCACCTTTCCATTCCATTGACCACATTAAATGGTTTCTGGCGGCTTCAACGCGATCAATAACGGTTGGAGCAGGTAAGTGCTCACCGGTATTAAAATAGTGTTTTATTTCGTTAAAAATCCATGGATAACCAATCGCGGCACGACCAATCATGATTCCGTCGATACCGTATTCATTTTTATATTTTAGGGCTTTTTCAGGACTGTCGATGTCTCCATTTCCAAAAATAGGCATGGTGATTCTCGGGTTGTTTTTTACACGTGCAATGTGCGACCAATCGGCGTGGCCTTTGTACATCTGCGCACGGGTTCTGGCGTGAATTGTTAAAGCCTGAACACCAATATCCTGAAGTCTTTCGGCAACTTCATCAATGTTGATAGAGCTTTCATCCCAGCCCAAACGTGTTTTCACAGTCACAGGCAAATCAGTACTTCTGATAACCGCTTTTGTTAAACGGATCATCAAATCTACATCTTTCAAAACTCCAGCTCCTGCACCTTTACAAACTACTTTTTTTACTGGACATCCAAAGTTAATATCAACCAAATCCGGTTTAACAGTAGAAACAATTTTAGACGAAAGCGCCATTGCTTCTTCATCACCCCCAAAAATCTGAATTCCAACCGGACGTTCGTAATCAAAAATATCCAGCTTCATTCGACTTTTGATAGCATCACGAATTAATCCTTCCGATGAAATAAATTCAGAATACATTAAGTCAGCGCCATGCGTTTTACACAATCTGCGAAACGGCGGATCGCTCACATCTTCCATCGGTGCGAGTAATAAAGGAAATTCGGGTAATTCTATGTTGCCAATCTTGACCATCTTCAATATTTTTTGCAAAATTACAACATTTAGTTCAATTTAAAAGATTCTAAGTCTCTAAGATGCTAAGGTTCTGAGTTTTCATTCTTATTTAATAGTAAAAGAAAAACTTAGAACCTTAGAATCTCAGTACCTTAGCACCTTTAAACAGTAACTCTGTAATCAAAAAAACGAATAGGTTTTCGGCTCATCGGATTAAAAACTAAGGGATTCAAAGCTTCTTTTGCGGCGAACTCAATCTTTGGTGTTACTCTTAATTTGGCTCTGAAGTGATCTTTTATTTCCTGTAAAAATTCCGGACTTTGATTTTTTACAGCTATTTTTATCAGGATTTCATCGGTTCCTAAATCGTTGGTAGAGATTTCGATAATATGGTTCTCGATATTATCAAAACCACTCAAAACATCATTCATCGCTGGCGGGTAAAGTGTTGTGCCCTTGTATTTGATCATTTGTTTTTTACGGCCAACGACAGGACCAACACGCAACGTATTTCTTCCGCAGGCACAAGGGCCGTTGTGGAGTTGTACAATGTCTCCGGTTTTGAAACGCAGTAAAGGCATGGCTTCAATACCTAAGGTGGTAAAAGTCAATTCGCCAATTTCACCTTCTTTTACAGGAATATTATTTTCATCTAAGACTTCAACAATGATCAGTTCGGGATGGTGATGACCACCAACGCCGTGTTCACATTCAGTAAAAGCAGTACTCATTTCTGTGGAAGCGTAAGTCGAGAACAACTTAATATTCCATTTTTCAGTGATTTTGTTAGACAAAGTATTCATGGAAAAATCCTGATTTCGCAAAGATTCTCCAATACAAATTGCTCCTTTTATACTGGAGTTGTTGTAGTCAATTCCGTGTGCTTCGGCATATTCAATTAACTTTAGTAAAAAGGAAGGAACAGTAATCAGGTAAGACGGTTTGTATTTTAAAATAGAATCCCATTGCAGTTCCGGAATTCCAGCACCAACCCGAATGACCCCTACTTTTAGTTTTCGCAATCCCAGAAAATAAGCCAGTCCGGCCATAAACTTTCGGTCAATTGTAGTCATCAGTTGTACGACATCACCTTCGGCAATTCCGGCACAGGCAAACGAAATGGCTTCGTTATAAGCCAGACGATCGAGATCAGAATCGGTTAAACCAAAAGTAACAGGGTCGCCTAAAGTTCCGGAAGTAGAGGCATAATCAATAATTTGATGCTGCGGTACACATAAAAAATCATCGTTGTATTCTTGTAAATCCTCTTTTGTTGTTACGGGTAAATGCTGTAAATCTTCAAGTGTTTTAATCTTCGATAGATCAACATTTTGTCCGGCAAAAAGACGTTTGTAAAAAGGAGAGTTTTGACTGATATAGTGTAATAGTTCCGCTAATTTTTGCTCTTGAAAAATTTTAATTTCTTCTAAAGAATTTTTTTCTATTAATGGAATCATTGTAATTTTCTTTTGATTTTTTTTAAATATTTTTCAATCGCTGTTTTGTCAGGAACAGTTGTAATTTCTTTGGTTAAAGCTTTTTCAAAATTGGACTGAGAAAGCCGGTACTCTTTTTTTTGATAAAAGTACAACCCTGCTTTGTAATACACAACCCAATAATCAGGGTTTAGCGATTGGTAATTGCGGATAAGCTCGGGGTTTATCGTTTCTTTGTTTTTCAGATACAAATCGATCTTGTGATCTTCAGTTCTAAATTTCCTGTAATTTTTATAGGAAACGGTTTCTAAAAAAGGATCTTTCGGAATGTCTAAATTTATTTGCTGAAACGAAACAATTGAATCTGTTTTTCTTTCTTTAAAAACGGTATCCAGATTATAGCAGACAAATTCGCCCAATTGGTATGGATTGGCGGATACCCAAACCTCTTTTGTTGCAGGTTTAAAGATAACACCGTGATGAGCCATCAACTGGTTCAATGCTTTTTCATTTCCATAACCCAGACTAATATTGTTTAAACCCTCTTTATTTCGAAGAATTTCAGAGGCAATTTTAGGGTTGATTTTTGGAATTTCAGAAAATAGTTCTTTCATTTTCTCGAGACGATATTCGGAATGACTATTGGCAATCTGGAATTGGTTGCGTTTCTCCTTTTTTAAGTCCTCTCCCTGAAAATGATTAGAGCAGAGCAATTGATCGCTGTTTGGAATGTCGTAAACGTCCATTTTTTTGGGTGTGACTTCAATTAAAACGGCTCTGTTATCCTCTGCACTTCCCACCATTATGGATTCTGATACAAAAACGGCTCTTTTTTTGGCAATGATAATTGCTTCATTTATATTTTTGGCATGTTGTAATATTTCACGAGTAAGAATCGAAATGGGTGTTTTGGCGATCAGCGGAATTTTAGACTTTCCGGCATTAATGGTAACGGTTAGTCCCTTTTCATTCATTCCGGAAACGGCACCAATCATTCCGGGCCAGGTAATCATCATAAATTTGTGACCTTCTTTTGGATTGATAAACGCTACGATTTTGTTTTCTGCGAAAGCATCATTGACATAAAAATCAAAGTTGCGTCCCAGGATTAAGTTTCCGTCTTCCGACTTCTTTCCCCAGGCAGCAAAAGAAGAACAGCCTACCAAAGCCAGATCCTGTAAAGCATGACCAATATCGTGTGCGGCATGTAGGTATAAACTGCGTTGGTACTGAGGTGCTATATTATCAAAAGTCCGTGAGGTATATTGTGAAACGCCAAAAATCTCGGTTTGATATTCGTCAGGAACATTTGAATATAGTTTTCGATTGTACCATTTGAGAAAATGGCGAAGGAGTTTTTGCTGAAATTTTGAAGGAACAATATCCTGTATTTTAGAGAAGAAAATATGCTCCTGCTTTTTTAAAAGAGAATCTGACAAAGCACCGGTATTGAGTCCTATTTCCAGAGGATCACCTTCGGCATACAATTCCCAGAGGCCTTGTTTGTTTTTTAAAAGCGAATTTTTTCCGGAAACAAACACGCTGTCTGATATTTTGTTTACTTGAGGTTTTGTTGCGTTATAATGAGTAAGATCAGGTTGGTGACGCATGGATTTTGATGTTCCGCAAGATGCTAACATCGTTAAAAAACCGATAATGAAAAAGAGTATAATTCGGTTTTTCATAGCTTTTTATTCAGAAGCCTGATTGATTTTGGTTACTAAATATTCTTTTCCAACAATTTCAGAGCAGGTTACCACAGCGCCAATGGTGACTCCCAAAACACCGTGCATGTTAATACTTTGGCCTGTAAGATATAAATTATTCAGTTTGGTTTTTGACGGAATTAGCGTTTTCATCGGATTATTGGAATCTTTAACATATCCGTACATATTACCGCTGTCACCTCCAATATAATCCCTATAGGAAAGAGGTGTCGAGGTATGAATCGATTGAATACAGTCTTTAATACCCGGAAATTTCAGTTCGATCTCTTCTAAAAATTTCGCTGCCTTTCTGGATTTAAATTCTTCATAACTTTCTCCACGGTCATTTTCTTCAATGGTAGTATTAAAAGTATCGCTCCACGGAAGTACATCATCGTATTTCATATAAGTAATAAAAGTCATTCCTTCGGCCCATTCTTCCTGCTTTTTTGAGACATTCATGGAAGCCATAAAAGCTTTTGGCCAGGAAGCATCGTCATAATCATGAGAGGTCCAGACTTCGCTGCTTTTCTTAAAATGATAATGGTTGTGATTGATGTATTTAAAAGTTTCCGGTTTAAAAACAATATACAGACTAAAAGCCGAAATGACACCTTCAAGACTTTGGATTCTACTGTAAAATGATTTTCGGAAGTGTTCTTCACCAGTCATTTTCAAGGTCGTTTTGGGTTCAATGTTGGAAATAAAATACGAGCCGGAAACACGGGTTCCGTCTTTCATGTCTACCGAAGTTACTTTTTTGTCTTCGACATTAAAACGAGTAACTTCTTTGTATTTGTAAAATTCGCCACCGTATTTTTTGAGCTGTTTTAAAAGTTGTTTTGTAATCTGACTTCCGCCGTTAATGCATCGCCATGAACTTTGTATATAAGAATTTACAGAAAGAGCATGAACATAAAATGGTGATTTATCGGCAATTCCGGCATACAAAAAGTTAGAACCGGCGAGAACTGCTTTTAGCTTTTCATTTTGGGTGCATTCTTCAATCGTTTGTTTGGCATTTAAGCCTAAAATTTCATTGTCGTATTTACCTTCCCATTCTAAATTGTAGAGCGGAAAAGATTCGCAAATTGCTTTTATTCTTTTGCAGTATTCCTCAATATTGGTTTTTTCCTCGGGAAAAAATTGTAGGAGTTGAGCCGTAAAATTGGCATAACCCTGTGCATGAGGATATTCATTTTGATCGTCTTCAAAAGAAATAATATCAAAACCATCATCGTCTAATTTTTTAAGATTTAGATGGTCCATAATTCCCAAATACTTAAAATATTTGTAGAGATTTTGCCCTTCACCTAAACCTCCGATATAGTGAATTCCGGTATCAAAAATGGTTCTGTCGCGCACAAAAGTCTGGAGATTTCCACCGTATTGATTGTTTTTTTCGAGCACACAAACGCTATAACCTTCTTTGGCTAGAATAATCGAAGAGACCAATCCGCCAAGTCCGCTGCCAACAATTACAACATCGTATTGCTCTTTCATGCTAATTTTTTCTTTACTATCGTAATGCCTTTTTCTTCTGAGACAATTTCATAACCGGAGGCCATTAATTTTGTTTTATAATGCAGGCAATATATTAAAATTATGGAAGAAAATTTTGAAATGATTTTTTCAGGATCATCGCTATAACTTTCGTCAGAAATCAAAAGAACATCATATTGATTTTCAAGTACAGCTTCTAATTGATCCGGATAAATTATTTTTCTTTTCTTTAAAAAATAGTTGGTCTTTGAAACCGCCCGTTTTTCTTCGTCATGATTAAAGGAAGTTATTTTTCGTTGTGGTTCCTGCAAAGTTAGCAACACATCCAACTGCCCATAATCATTAGATAAATGCAATATTTTGGCATTCGCCGAAAGATACTTGTTTAAACTGTAGTAGGTTTCCAGATTCTTTTTTAAATCGCTTTTGACGTTTTTGATAATTTCAATTTCCTTGTAATCGTAACTGTGCAGAACCATTTTTTTGAAATATTCAGGGCCTTCTAACTGCTGACGAATTTTACGGTATTCTTCTTTGAAAAAAGCACTCATTTGTTTGGTTCTCTCGGCATAATTTTTTCCAAAAGAAAGATCATTAGGAGCAATTCTTTCTAAAATTGAAACCGTAAGTTGGCTGCTATGGATGACAAAATCACCTTTTGGAATTGCTTCTGAAGCGCCATGAATAACTACAGGAATAATATCCAGATTAAATTCTTCTGCCAGATAAAATGCACCTTTGTGAAAACGCTTGACCAGATTGCTTTCAGAACGTGTTCCTTCAGGAAAAATCATGAGCGAATAACCGTCGTTTATTTTTTGACGCAAATGTTCGACTCCGCCTTCGATTCCTTCCGAAACCGGATAAAAACCTGCTTTTCGAACGGTACCACCAAAAATAGGAGAGTTGTACACCCAGTCGTTTACCAAAAATATAATTTTAGGGCTAAGCATTCCCATGGCCAGGATATCAATAAAAGAAGAATGGTTGGCAATGATAATGGCCGGTTTTTCAAAGGTTTCACTAAATTTATTAATGACTTTTTTACGAAGAAACGGATTGGAATACAATACCGATTTCATGAATTTTGAGATCACGTAACGGAATGCCTTCATTTTTGTTTTCTCTTTTATCGGAAGAATCGGCATAATGGTGATGCTAAAAAGCGACATCACAATTCCGCCCAGACCGTAGTAGAAAAAGGAAATTACACCGTGAACAAAAGTACGCAGGACAAATGGAGGGTTTCCTTTTTTGGAACGGTTTGAAATGAATATTTTAAAAAGAATCGGGTAGAAAATAAACGTAATAATAAGTGCCGCAAAAACTCCGATTAAAGATACAGATGAGATAGATCTCAAAGCAGGATGTTGTGCAAAAATCATGGCACCAATTCCTAAAATAGTGGTAATGACGGCAAGAATTATAGAAGTTCGGTAAATGGCAATTTCATTTTTTCCCGTCGTATATTCTTTTTGAAGTGCACTGGTCATAAAAATACTGAAATCAACACCGTGACCAAAGATCAGTGTACAAACAATCATGCTGAAGATATTCATCTGAATGCCAAAAATGCCCATTATTCCGGCAGTAACAATTCCGGTTAAAGCAATCGGAATACAGCTTACGATAACCAATTCGAGTCTTCGGAAAAAGAAAAAAAGAATCAGAATTACCGCTACAAATGAATAATTTACCAGGGAGTTAAAATCGGTTTTTAAAGTACTGAAAAACGTTTCGTTCATTTGCTGGCGATCAATCGCAATCAGGTTTTTTTTAGCTGTGGCCAATTTTACAAAAGTGTCTCTTTGCTCCGGACTTACTTTTACCAGAGTAGAAATCGTGAAGAAACCGTTTTTTTCGGTTACAAACTCTTTTAGTTGTAGAGGTTGTATTTTCAGGTATTCTTGTGCCGAAATGGGTTTGAAGTCAAAGTTTAAATGATCAAAAAAGGCAGTATAGGTTGTGGGTTTAAATCCAAGTTTTAAACCTTCGGCAATTAGGCCGTTTTGTAGAAGCTGTTTTTTGTTGGCGTCCCAAAACGAATTCCACTGATTGATTTTTTGCTGTTGTTTCTGTCGGGAAAGCATGATACCTCCAACAGAACTAAAATTCAATATTTTGCCATTTTGTTTTTCTTTTGATAAATCGGTAAACAGGGCTGAGTTGTTTTGCAAAACCTCTTCGATACTATTTCCGTAGGAGGCCACATAAATGGTTTTTGAGGTAAGATTTGTACTTTCTTCCAGATCTTTTTCAGCAGCTTTTATTTCCTTTGGAATAAAATTCAATTGCGATAAATCGTTATTGAATCCTACATTTTTATACGTAAAACAACAAACAATGGTAATTAAAACACAAAAACCGATTAGAAATTTGTTGTTGTGAAAGGAAAAATGAGCGAGTTTATCGATCACATTTTTCTTGTGTTCAAAATTGTTTTCTTTTGGTTTGTAAAGATGAGGAACAATTAAAAGAGAGAAAAATGCAGAAGCCATTACAATAACGGCAGCGAAAATCCCTAAATCATTCAGCGCATCGGATTTCACAAAAAGCAGACATAAGAAAGCAACGGCCGTGGTTGAACTGCTCATAATTACCGGCATGGTAATGTCTTTGTACAGTGTTTTTACATCGCTGTTGTGTTTGTAATGTGTAAGGATATGAATCGAATAATCAATGGTGATTCCCAACAAAATAGAACCAATTCCGAGTGAAATGGCCGAAATATGTTCTTTCACAAAATACAAAAAGGCTACGGCAAACAAGGCTCCAAAAAGTGTGGGAAGAAAAATAATTAAAGGAATAAGTACTTTTCGATAGAATAAGATCAAAATCAACATCAAGGTAAACATTGCGATCGAAGTGGTCAGAATGATATCGCTTTTGATTTGATCAGCATTTGCCACGGCAATAAGCGCCGAGCCAAAATAACGGATTGAAGTTTTGGTTTTAAATTTTTGATTCAGGTTATCCTGAATGGATTTTAGTTTTTCGGCAAAAATGGTATTCTGTTCGGTTTCACTCGAAGGAAGATTTGAGGTGATAAAAAGAAGGAGTTTCTTTTTGTCTTTGGTCATGACAAAACCATTGTCAAGTGTAAAATCGTCGCCAATATTTAATTGTTGTAATTTTTTTAAAGCGATAAACGAAATACCCAGGGGATCTTGTAGAATAAAATCTTTTGTAATAAATCCGGACGGAGAGATAATTGACTTATAATTGCCCTGAACTGTCGCCGCAATACTGTCTTTTTGAAGTTTATTTTGGAGGACTTCATAATCTTTTTTTTCCAGAAAAAGAGGCAGATTGTTGTAGACAAAATCAATGGTCTCCTGAATATTTTCTTCATCAATTTTCCCCTGAATACCGGTTACATAAGGTTTGCAGGATTGGGCAACACTGTCTGAAAAAGCAGTTGCCATTTCTTTTAAATCTTCTTCGGTTCCGTTTTTATCGAGTTTGAAAATAACGGTAATTTTATCGGCAAAATTAAGCTGCTTGAGCACTTTTGCCGTGGCATCGGCTTTATCGTTGGTCGGAATCAGTTTGGTGATGTCCTCTTCAAATTTAATTTGAGAGGCAAAAAAACCAAAAGCGAAGAGCATCAAAATGGCCAAAGCAACCGATAAAGTTTTTCGTCGGTTTACAAATAAATGAATGGCGTAAAAATAGTGATGCATAAGTATTTAATATTATTTTTGGGCTATAGCTTTTTTTCGCCACAGATTAAAAGGATTATAAATGCTGTTACCAGTTTGCCACGAATTTCACAAATTTTCGCGAATTAATTTGTACAAACTTGTGAAATTGCTTTACTAGTTCACTTTCGTTCAAGTAGTGGTAACTTGACATAGATTGAAAATCAATTTAATCCTTTTAATCTGTGGCATTTTTTCGTTACGTTTCCGCAATTTATTAAAAATTAATTCGTGAAAATTTGTGAAATTCGTGGCAAAAAAACAATGAAAACCTTTTCAATTTGTGGCAAAACGTTACGTAATCTTTGTTTTGTTTTTAGTGCTAAAAGCGGTTAAAAGTAAATAACTTATAAAACCAATTGAGAGCGCTAAAACGGATGCTAAAATAAGACTTCCCACGATATATTGTGTAGCATTTTTTTGAATATCATCAAGTGTAACCGAACCATTTGCAGTTTGCATAACATCGTTTGAAACAAAGTAACTTCCCATTTTTAAAGATCCGTAAATAACAAAAGGAATGAAAGGCGGAAAACTCACATTTGAAGCTAAAAAAGCAATCACTTTGTTAAGCTTAAATAAGGTAGCAAAAGTTAAAAGTAGGATGGTTTGGAACCCCCAAAAAGGAGAAATTCCGATAAAAATGCCCAAAGTAATTGCTGCCGATTTTTTGAAATTGGAATCACTACTTTCTAAAATATCTTCCAAAAAGAATTTTTTAAAACCTTTTTTTTTTGCTTTTCTAAAAAAGTCTCTGGGTTTGATGTACAGCAATGCCCAAATGACCAAAACGGTATTTAAGATGCTGATTCGTGTAAAGTCTTTAAACGGACGAAAGTGTGAAACACGTTCAGCGGGATCGTACAAAATCTGAATCGGAATGTTTTTAACGACAACACCTTTCCAGGCAGAGCGAACGATTACTTCAATTTCGAACTCAAATTTATTGGTATAAAATTGTTTCGGAATGAGTCGCAAAGGATAGAGTCTGTAACCTGATTGGGTATCTCCAAGTTTAATTCCGGTTTCAAATTTAAACCAGAAATTAGAAAATTTATTTCCAAAACTACTTTTCTTAGGCACGTTTTCCTGTGTCATATTGCGGCTTCCTATCAATAACGAATTGGGTTCGTTTTGAATCTCAGCAATAAAATTAGGAATATCTGAAGCAAAATGCTGCCCGTCTGAATCAATTGTAATGGCATACTCAAAATTCAACTCGATTGCTTTTCGGAAACCATTTCTTAAAGCCCTTCCTTTTCCCAGATTTTTAGGATGATGAATCTGAGTGAATTGCGAATAGTGTTTCAGGATTTCAGAAGTTTCATCCGTCGAGCCATCATTAACAATAATGATATTTGAAGTGAAATCTAAAATAGAATCCAGCACTCTTCTCAGCGTTTTATGATTATTGTACGTTGGAACAATAACACAAAAGTGAGTCGAACTTAACAATTCCTGCTGTGATAAAGTAGGTTTCATGGGGATTTTTTTCCTTAGTTTACTTTACAAATTGTCTCTCTTTTTCGGAGAAACTCTTTGATTGTAAAATAAAGTCTTTTAGGTATTCTTTTAAAGTGGCATTTTGCTCAGCGTAGTGGTCCGTGAGGTATTTTTTGTCTTCTTTAATGTTTTTTTTATAACCGGTAATTCCGGGAACGTTCTCCTGAATACTCAGTCGAATCATTCGGATTTCAATATTATTCGGATCGTTTTTTATAGTGGCTTCCAATAATTTGGCACCTTCTTTAAAACGGGCCATTTTATTTTTTAACCGATCTTCATATTTTGAATCCAACAAAATAGATGCGGCTTTGTAGGCTACCAGAATTTTATCATCGTTGTTAGAAACAGCGGCAAGTTTTTGTGAAAATTCTTTAGCATTCGATTCTGACTTTGTGACGTCAGAATACATTTTTCTAATGCTGGTCAAATCCGGAGTACCGACAAAATTAACCCATAAAAGCAAGGACAGTAATAGTTTCATAGTTATATCTTTTTGTACACATTGCTCAGTTTCAGGGCAACAGTGTCGTTAAAATAAGTGGTGTTTTTCACCTTAACCAAATTTTCTTCTGTTGTAACGATATCCAGTTCTAAACGCAATTCAGGATTTATTTCGGGATTGATTAATGCCATAAATTTTACATTTGAAAGCGTCTGGATCATCAAAGTACTTTTGATAATTGACTCTGTAAGCTCTTTAATAATCTGGATCATGCAAACTCCCGGCATAATTGGATTCCCCGGAAAATGACCTTTGAAAACTTCATGTTTTTCATTGACCAAAATCGCAATTGTATATTTAGAATCTCCTGTTTTTTCTTCGGAAAGAACTGTGTAAAAATCTTTTAAAACCATATTTTTTTATTTGCCAAAAGGATAAGAAACACCTATTTGAAAACTAACATTTGTATTATAATCTCTAAACCAATAATCATTATTGTTACCGTTGCTGCCGTAATAATCACTATCAAGAACATCCACAATTCCTTTTTTGAAACGGGCCTCAAAAGTCAATCCGGAAGGTAATCTATAACCAATACCCATTATAAAAGCCAGATCAATATCTGATTTTTCATAAAGTAAATTGTCTCGTAATCTAAAATCTAAAGTTGGACCAGCTTGAAACTGAAAGCCATTTTTTAAAGTAAATTTATTGACTACAGCAATGGAAAGATAATCAATTTCTAAATCTTTCAAACTCACAACATCGTTACCGTTATTATAACTGATAAAAGTTTTAACGTTACTCGCACCTTGCTGACTATACGTGATTTCGGGTTGTAAAGTGTAAATTTTAGTTAATTTAATTTCACCAAAACCACCAATATAAAAATCAGTTTTATAATCGGAACGGGTATTGGAGAATGTAGAAAAAGAAGCTCCGGCTCTTAAACCCGGTTTGAATGTTACTTGTGCCTGTAAACTTGTTAGGGTAAACAAGGCCAATACGATAATTACTAAATTTCTTTTGTTCATGATTTAATCTATTTTACTTTGAAAGTGTAACTAATACCTATCTGGAAAACCTGATTTAAAGTAATGTCATCATAATAACGTCTGTTTTCATTATTATAATCATATCTGTCATATCCATAAATATCAACTAATCCTTGTTTTAAGCGTGCTTCGAAAGTTAATCCGTTTGGCAGGGTATATCCAACTCCGCCAACAATAGCAAAGTCAACATCAACAGGGTTCTCACCAAATTTGTCAAAATTATCATTGGTTTTAAAATCTATAGATGGGCCGGCTAATACGTGGAAACCTTTTCCTTTAAAATGAAATTTAGCTACAGCTCCAAGTGTAAGATAGTTGATTTCGACTTTCTGACTTCTGCGACGGGAAGTATTGTTGTCAAAATCTAAATAAGACAGACGAATATCAGCACCCTGTCTCGAATAATTTAATTCCGGTTGCAACGTAAAATATTTATTGAATTTTATAGCCATTAATGCACCAACATAAAAATCAGATTTTGAATTGCTATTTTCCGGCATATTACTTAAATCTGATATGTTTAAACCTCCGCGAAATCCCGGACTAACCTTTACTTGGGCATTTGACGTTATAATTCCAATAAATAAAACAAAGGCAATTACGGTTATTTTTCTCATTTTGGTCTTGATTTAAGTTTAGGTTTAGTTTAAATTTTTATTCTGATTTAAAGTAATTTAATTCAATTTTCAACTTAATATTCTGATGATTAATCAAAATCTTCTCGGCAAAAATATCGTTTTCTGAACTAAATGTCAGTGTAAATTTTTCTTTTGTTTTAGAAGACTGAACGACCTTTTCTAATTTGTGATCTTTTTTGGAGATAAAAAGATAGTTGTCACGCTTTCCATCCGGCGATTTATAAATGTCGGCGGATTCGTTTTCAAATTGTTGCTGAATCAGATAATCCTTTTTTAGTAACAAACGGAAATCTTCTTTTAGCGTATTAATCAGGATTTTTCGGTCCAGTTCGGATACAATTGAATTGACTTTAAAGTCCGTCTCAGAAATTTCAAAGTCTAGTAATTTGTTGCCAAATTCGGTAGTAAAAACAATACGATGTGTAGTGTCATTGATCTTTTTGGCGATGAAGATTCCCGACATTTCATGACCGTAAACTGTAATGTTGGTTTTATACACATAATCGGTTTTTGAATCTGCGAAATAAGGAACCAGGTAAGACGTTTGATCTAGTTTTTTAGGAGTATAGTTTTTTGTGACGGAGCTACAAGAAACTAAAACAATCGCAAGGAAGCAATTAATTATTAAAAACGGAATCGTCGATTTTTGCATTGATCACTTTATTTTTAAGTACAATTCGGGTATAATCTTCAGAGGATTCTAATAATTTAACCTGAACCACAGTTGCTTCTTCTTTGTCGAAAGTCAATTCAATTTGTTTGATGTATTTTTTTAAGGTGGCATCTTTAGGAACAAACTTCGCTATATTCTGTCCTTTTGATTTGAAATAGGAAATCGCAAATTCCTTATCGTCAAACATATTGCCGCTTACACTTCCGACAATTAATTTGTTGATTCTGCCAAAGATTTTGCTGTTGCCAATATCAACGGCACTTTTCTTCCCTTCGTCGTTAATCAGGATTTTTCCGTTTTTAAAAACAATGCTGTAATTGTATGGTTTTTTGTATTGCCATTGCAGCAATGAAGGCTCTTTAAAAATCATCTTTCCCGAAGTTTCAATATCTTTCGATAAAAAGTCCAAGTGTTTGTATTGAACAAAATCGGTACTCAGGGTTTTGATTTTTTTGGAAACTACATTTACATCCTGCTTGAAAGCGGTAACTTCAGTATCAGACATCTTTTGTTCCTGAGCGAACAAATTGCCTGAGATAAATAAAATTAAGATTGCTATTTTAGTTTTCATATTTATTACGAATTGCGCTTTATTATTTTGCCACAGATTAAAGGATTTTCACAGATTAAATTGTTAAAATCCGTTTTTTATCCGCGTTTTCGCGTAAGCGAATCTGTTTCATCCTCGTTCAGTTTTCATAAGCTTTAAGATTCAAAAGTTCTTCGGTTGAAATTACTTTATAATTGTTTTGCTGCAAAAATTGCAAAAACTGTTCCAGTACCAAAACAGAGTGTGATCCTGTGTCGTGCAAAAGTACAATTCCACCTGGAGAAATACGTTTTATAATTCGGTTGAAAATCAAAGACTGATTTTTGGTTCCGCCATCCAGCGAACGAATATTCCATCCTATCACTTTGTGACCGCTTATTTTTAAAGCTCTTCTGATCGAAGGCGTTGTAACTCCATAGGGCGGACGAAAGAAGTTTATTTTTTTGAAGGTGTATTTTTCTAAAAAAGCATCCGTTTTCTGAATTTCACCAGTGATTTTTTTAGCATTATAAAAATCAAAAAAAGGAGAATGACTGTACGAATGGTTGCCAATCAAATGCCCTTCATCTACAATTTGCTGCATGATTTCAGGATAAGCTTCGATGTTTTTTCCTATGCAAAAGAAAGTCGCTTTTACCTTGTATTTTTTCAATAATTCTAAAACTTCTAAAGTAAAAATGCCCGGTCCATCATCGAACGTAATGGCAATTTTTTTTTCGGTTTCCAACGGATTGTTGCAGTATGCTTTTACATGATAATTAGAAGAAATTATAGAAGAGCCTACAGTATTTATGCCTAACCAAATTAAAACAATTGCGATAAACCATACCCAGTTAATTGCGATATACAGCTTTAGAAGAAGCAATAGCAGCAATAAAAAGAGAAAGAATAACGAAATGTTTTTATGCGTTATCATCTTGAAAGTAACGTAAAACTATGGTTTTTTCCGTTGAGCTGATTGTACAATAAAATGGTTTTGTAAGCCGGTTTTTCAACCGAATTCGCTTTTATGATCTCAGGGATTTCCTGTGTTTTTAAAATTTTAGAGGCCATCCATAAAGCAAAAGCCGATGCGGTATCGTATTCACCACTCAGATGTTTGTAATACAATTGAGGAGTCTGGGCGAAGGCATTTTCTGCCAGATTTTTATAATAATTTTCAAAATCTACATTACCGTCAAATCCTAAAATCAGGGCATCAATAGCTGAAACTTCTAATTGATTGGATTTCAAAAAGGAGATAATTTCAGCTTCAACTTCATTCTCCTCCAAGGTGTTTACGATCGCAATATCGAGCACTTCTGCGTAGGTAGTCTCTTTTCGTTCATTTTCTAAAACGAAAAAGCTGGCACCTTCTCCATAAACGGCACCGCTTGTAGTAGCATCTAAAAGGTTGTAAGGTTGCTGATTGTCTTGTTTGATACGTCCTGATAATTTAAAAAGGGCAGTAGTATAATCGCCATTTTCATCAACTCCACCCACAAGAACTGATTGTGCTTCTTCTTCTTCAATTTGCATTTTAGCATCTAAAAGCGCCGATTCAAAAGAAACAGCTCCGTTTACATAGGTAAAATTGTAACCGTTGCATTTTTGTAACAGTGCAATTTGAGCACCAACCGTATTATGGGTCGATTGAATAAAGGATGTTGGGGTTAAGAACTCCTCATTATTATCAAGGATATTTTTCAGGAATTTTTCGGAGTCTTCGATACATCCTAAGCCTGTTCCGGTAATAATGGCATTAACATTCTCAACTTGTGCATCTTTCATGGCAATTGCCGAAGCCACAATTCCGTTTTTTACTCCTTTTGCCATTCTTCTAATGGCGGCCGGAGAAATATAATCTTTGTAAACGGGAGGAACAATTTCAAGGACGTTCTTGTCATGATTGTGTACGGCTTCTTCTAAAAAAACAGTATCAAATGTTTTTTGAGTCGAAATACAACCTATTCCATTTATATATGTTTTTTTTAATTGCATTTTGAAAATATAAGTGTTGAACAGTTACCTCCAAATCCGAAAGAGTTGGACAAAACATGTTCGATAGTTGCATTTTTTAAAGAAGTTTGCGGTTTTAAATCAAACTCTTCCATTGGTGTTTCGAAATTCAGATTTGGGTAAACTACGCTATTCTGAATGGCCAAAACGCTATAAACGGCCTCGATGGCTGCCGCAGCGGCCAAAGTATGTCCCGTAAAAGGTTTTGTCGAACTAAAATCGGGTACTTTTTCATCTCCGTAAATTCGAAGAAGCGCTCTTCCTTCAGACAAATCATTGTTTGGAGTTGCTGTTCCGTGAACGTTGATATAGTCGATATCACTAGGTTTTAAACCCGAAATATCAAAGGCTTTTTTCATGGCAAGGTAAGCGCCATCTCCATTTTCTGAAGAAGCTGTCTGGTGGAAAGCATCATTAGCATTACCATAACCCGAAACACGAGCCAGTACTTTTTTGTTTTGCTTTTTTACAACTTCATCAGATTCTAAAACCAGAAAAGCGGCTGCTTCACCCAGATTTAGTCCTTTACGATTGTTGTCGAAAGGTTTGTTGTAATCGTCAGATAAGATCATTAGGGTTTTGAATCCGTTGATCGTAAATTTAGCCAGAGCATCGGTTCCGCCTACAATTACGCGGTCCAGTTTTCCGGATTTGATCAGTCTTGCGCCCAGCATAATTGCGTTTGCAGCCGATGAACAGGCGGTACTTATAGTGGTAACAATCCCTTTTAAACCCAGCTCTTCTGCAATTTTTTCGGCTACATCACCGCCATCGTGACAAGTAATGTATTTCACAAGTTCCGGATGTTTGAAATAATCGTAATAATGCTTTTCAGTCATATCCATTCCGCCCACACTTGTTGCGGAAATAAGTCCGGTTCGGAATTCATTTATTGAAGCAATTCCGGCATTTTTAACAGCCTGTTTTGCTGCAAAAGTGCCAATCATGGCGGTTCTTGAAAAGTTATTATCAGGAGTAAGTTCTAATTCTTTTACCAATTCGTCATTGGTTTTCTTAATTTCTCCTACTTTAATGATATCAGCGTGAACCGTTTCAATGTTTTCGATACGCGTTACCGCAACTTTATTTTCGATTAACGAAATGTAGTTTTCTTCGACTGAATTTCCAATCGAGGAGATAATTCCCATTCCGGTTATTGCAACACCTTTTGTCATTTTAGATTTTAGATTTTTAGATTTTAGATTTTTTAAACGATTATTCAGATTTCGAATATTTCTGTTTAAGAAATCTAAAATCTGAAGTCTAAAATCTGAAATCTATTTCGTTCTGTTTGCGCTAATGTACGCCGCCATAGTTTCGATGGATTGAAAGATGGTTTTTCCTTCTTTTGGATCAACTAGTTTAATTCCGTAATCCTTATCTAAAATTACGATCAATTCAAGCGCATCAATGGAGTCTAAACCTAAACCATCTCCAAACAAAGGGTCGTTATCTGCAATATCTTCGATTGCGATATCTTCAAGGTTAAGAGTTGTAATGATTTTATTTTTTAATTCTTCTTTTAATGCTTCCATGATTATTTATTATATAATGTATTGATATTTTCGTTGTTATATTTTGCGCTTTCTTCTTTGCTAATCGTGCAAAGAAAAGCCTTGTAATCGTCGTTGAAAAATTCTACCCAGCCACAAAGAACCACGTCGGCTTTATTTGTATTCAGAAGAATAGTAGCATAATTGGACATAAATTCAGTGTTAAAGGCATCAAATATAAAGAAAGAATTTTCACTTTTCAGCTGATGGCGAATACTTATTTCGCCCAGACAAATATTTGGCAGTGTATAAACAAAAACCGCAGGACTTGGAAAGTAATTTTCTTTGTCGGAGATAGATTCCTGGTATTTAACATCGGTATCTAAACTCGATGATTTATTGGCCAAAACCAAGGCAATATTGTTTTCCTGTTTCGTTGAAGTTATGGGACTCAAAAGCAGTTCAGCTCCTAAAAAAGCCAGTTTGCTCAAAGCATCCATCTTGAAAAACTTCGGGTATTGAATGTCAAAATTGCGATAGGCCTGTTTAGAGAAATCACCAAAATTGGTCGGTTCAATTTTGAAAACAGAAGTTCCGTTCAAAACAATTTCGTTGTTTTCAATGGTGCAATAGGATTGTATGTGAGTTTTGTTTGGATTCATTATTTTATTGCTGACACAGATTCTTAATATCCCTCTTTAAACTTATTTGTGAAAAAAGAACAGGAGTGTTCAATTTTTGATTTTCTTTAATCATTGTCAAATAAATGTCATTTTTGTCTAAAATAAATATTCTACTTGTTTGAAACATCGAATTAATAGCCAGAGGATTAAGATTATTATAAATTATTATATTTCCAGAATTTCTATGTTTTTCAAAACCTTTTTTTTCGCAATACTGATTAATAAGTAATTTGTTTTCTTCCGCATTGTATTTGCTGATAATTTTAGTTAGCTGTTTTTCAGTCGCTTTTCGATAAATTGTAAATGCGCAAAATAAACTAAAAATAAAAAGCAGATAAAACTCAATTCCAGTTTTTGAATAATCCCTATGAGGATTAAAATAAACCAAGAAAGGCATTAGAAACCCCCAACTAAAAAATAAATAAAGAATTATTGCATCAAATTTGTCAAGCCAACTTTCAGAATAAACTAACTTACTTTGCTCGATACTTTTTTTCCTATTTAAGTTCTTTAAACGTCTCATTTTATCTTTTCAAATACCACAGCTGTATTACAACCGCCAAATCCGGAAGCTGTTTTCAGGAAAAAATCAATCGTTGCCTCTTCGTTTTTCTCAATTACATTTATAGATTCGCTAACCCCAATTTCATCAAAACCTTTTGATTCAAAAAGGATATTTTGATTTACGGATTCAATAGCAATTACGGTTTCCAATAATCCGGAAGCGCCTAAAGTATGACCGTAAAATCCTTTCAGACTATTGACCGGGACATTTTGCAGACCTAAACGGTTTAGGGCAATGGCCTCCATTTCGTCATTAAACGGAGTTGCAGTTCCGTGTGCCGAAATATAATCGATTTTATGGGGTTCAATTTGAGCTTCTTTCAAAGCATTTTGAATACTTCTGAACAAACCCTCACCTGTTCTCGAAGGACCCGAAATATGATTGGCATCGTTTATCGAACTGTCTCCGATAACTTTTATTTTGGCATTTGTAGTTTCGGCAGTAACTAGCACTGCTGCCGTCGCTTCTCCCAAGCTTACACCGGTTCTGTTTTTAGAATAGGGTTTGCAAGGCAAGTCGCTCATGGCCTGAAAAGCATTAAAACCGGACAAAACAAATTCTGAAACTTCGTCGCCAGCGACAACAAAAATGTTGTCGTACAACTCAGACTGAATCATTCTTTTGGCGACAGAAATGGCTAAAATTCCTGAAACACAAGCATTCGAAACCACAATGGGCTGTGTTTGAAATCCGAAAAAAGGGGCAATATTTTTTGCCAGAACATCTAAATGTGCGTTAATAAAACTTTCTTCTGAATTATCTTTTAAAGCGGTTACATTTCCTTTTGTGGTCGAAAGTATAAAAGCCGTTTTTGAATCTAATTTAACCGCTGCATTTTTGATAATAGGTTCTAAAGCCAGAATCATCATTTTCTCCAAGCGGGAGTATTTTGTTTCAGTGCTGATTTTTGCAAAGGCACTGTTTATTTTTTCATCATGAATTACCGAACCATAAAACGGAACCGGCATCAAAGAAATGTCATTATTTAGCTGAATGCCCGAATCACCGCGAAGAATTGCTTCAACATTTGATTTGACATCAAAACCTAATGGTGTGATGCAGTTGGTTTGTGTAATGTATATTTCTTTTAACATTTTATGATTTTATTCCGGCGTATTTTTTAGGACACGCAGATTTAACAGATTAAGCAGATTTATACAGTTTGTTATTTTTTTAATTTGTGTCAATTCGTGTTTTATTTCAACAATCCAACTTTCTTTTTCCATTCTTCGTAAAAAGGAGGATTCGTCAACATTAGATTTCCGTCCTGATCTAAAAAAACCTGAACGGTTTCTCCGGTGCAGGCCACCTCACCTTTATCATCCAGTATTTTAAAACGATAGATCATTTTTGCAGCGGGTGTGTCAATGACCGTAGTTTCTATTGTTACGACATCGCCATAACGCAAAGACAATTTGTGTTCGCATTTTGATTTTACGATTGGAGTTGTGTAGCCTGTTTTGGCAATATCCAAATAGGTAAGTCCGTGTTCGCGGCCAAACGCTTCACGTCCATCTTCAAAATAGGTGATATAATTGCCGTGCCAAACGATTCCAAGCGGATCCGTTTCGTTAAAACGAATTCTGATTTCATGTGAAACGGTTAGGGCAGTGGCTTCGTTATACTGTTCTTTTCTTTTTGTCATAGAATAAGGCAATAGATGTTGTGATAATAAAGAACAAAAATAACAAACTTATTTTTGGGATGATTTCAAGGAAAGAAACGTTGCGCAATAAAACATCATAGAAAGCTTCTAATCCCCAATTCATAGGAGATGATTTGGCAATAATTTGCATGATGTTTGGCATTGCAAAAACGGGAACCCAAATTCCGCCAATAGCCGCCAGAATAATAACACTTGTCGCACCAAAAGGAGCCGATTGTTCCTGCGTGCTCGCGATAGTTCCCAATAAAATTCCAAAGCCAATGGCTGCAAAACCTGAAAATAAGGCTACAACACTCATTAAAAATAAATGGCCTTCGACATTTAAAGGAGGCAAACCAATATGTGGAAATAAAAAGATTGCCACGGCCACCATCATGTAAAACTGTATCATACAAATGGCAGAATAGGTAATGGTTTTACCAATAATAACCACAATATTAGAAACCGGATTGGTCAATAATCGAACAAATGTTCCCTGCGATTTTTCTTTTACTATATTGATGGACAACGGAATCACAATAAAAAATATGGCAAAAAGTGTCCAGGCCGGAACATTGTGCTGTACAGAATTAGGGCGTACTTCTTTGTTGTTTATTTTTGGAATGATTTCTTTGAACGTGATAAAGCTTTTTTGCTCAAATTCGGCATTTCCTTCTCCCAGTTGATTTTGAAAAGTCGTATAAATGGATTTTGTCTCGATTTGAGAAATCATCTTATCGATGGAGCTCATCACAGCATTTTTGAAGCTCATTTGAACTGCCGGATCAAAATACAATTTGACTTCTTTTTCTTTAATTACTTTTGGTTTTTTGGCTTGAGCCGAGGTATCTGTTTCTGTTAACCCCATTTTGCTCACAATGTTTTCGACATTCTGATCAATTTTGGTTTGCAGATCAACACTTAGTTTTTCCGGGATTACAATCGCCAGTTGAAACTTTCCTTTGTAAACGGCTTCCCTGGCAATTTCTTCGGTAATGGGTTTATTATCAATTTGTGTGACCACACTAAAAAGCTGACTTTTTTCCAGATTATCAAAAACGGTTTTAGACACTGAACCTTTATCGTTATCAACCAGCAAAATCTGAATTTTGGTGTCACTAACGGTTTTAAAAGTACTGTCCTGAATTAGGGTTACTGTAATCACCAGAACCAAAGGCATGATGAATAAAATGATCAAACCGCCCAGATCTCGTTTGAGCAGGAGGAATTCTTTTACGACTGACATCCAAATTTTATATACCATCTCTAAAGTCTTTACCGGTTAATGAAATAAAAACTTCTTCAAGGTTGCGGGCTTCTTCAGTAGAAGCAATTAGGCTTGAAGGTGTACCCTGAGCGTAAATTTTGCCGCGGTCTAAAATGGCAATGTTGGTACAGAAATCTTCTGCTTCTGCCAAATGATGTGAGGTATATATAATGGTTGTTCCGTTTTGATTTAAGAGTTTCAGATAGTCAATAATGGCATTTTTAGACTGTACATCAACACCAACGGTTGGTTCATCTAAAAACAAAACTTTGGGATTGTGTAAAATTCCCGCAATCAAATTGACTCTGCGTTTCATACCGCCTGAAAAAGTTTCGATACGCTTGTCGGCAAATTTTAATAATCCTAAAAGATCTAAAGTTTCAATGACTTTGTCTTTTAGATAATTGCCTTTTAGTCCGTACATGCTTCCGAAATAATGTAAATTTTCTCGGGCCGTTAGTGTAGGGTACAAAGCATATTCCTGAGGGACAACACCAATGATTTTTTTGATTTTGGAGGAATGATGGGTATAATTTAGCCCGTCGATCGTGAAATGCCCTGAGGTTGGTTTTATTAGTCCGCAAAGCATAGAGATTAAAGTGGTTTTTCCGGCACCATTCGGTCCTAGTAACCCAAAAATCTGACCTTCACTAATCTCCAGCGAAACATCGTTCAAAGAATACAGATCTGCATTTTTGTACTTTTTCGAAAGGGATTCTATTTTTATAATGGATTGCAAAATATTTTTAGCTAATAGCTTTTTTTAGTTTTTTGAAAAAGATTTCTTCACGATTGGCAATGTCCAGAAGTTCATCGGCAATTGTATTGTAGGCATCTTCTTTGGCGCTTCTGTTTTTGTAAATTCTTGAGGCTTCAACGGCAAAATCACGCCATGAATCTCCGATTTGTGTCATCTCTTTTGAAAGAGATTTTAATTCTTCATTATTTAAAATAACCGAAGCTTCTTGTAAAAATGCGGCATAGATAAATCGGAAACCTCCGCCACCTGTACCGATTTCTTCCTGCATACGGACCATTTGTGCCAAATAATGATTGGCTTTTTTAGTGCCATGTTTTACAGGCCATTTTCTAATTTGCTTTGAAACAAATTTGATCCCGCGTACCCCAACAATAGGCATGGGGGCCAACATATCGCGGCAGGTATTTTTGATTCCTTTGATAATGGCGCTTTTCAAATCAACTTCTTTCGGAATTTGAATCGGATAGTACATTTGGCCTCTTGGAGCAAAAGCACCTTTGGCAAAACGCACCTTGTCGAGTTCGTCATGTGTCAGGGTAGTAACCGTTTCCATAACAGGATCGCTAACAAGATAATCAGTTTCGGTTTTTCCGTAAACGACTAAATTGTGTGCGTTAAAATGAAAGCGGTATTCATCAGGGAAATAACTCAAATGATACACGCCAACTTGTAATCCGGTTGGGATATTGTTCTTTAAATTTTCGTCCAAAGCCTTATTAGCATTTGTTGTTGAAGAAAATTTTTGTCTTTTTATTTTTAAGTTTAAACGGCTCGCCAGTTTGTTAAAGATCTGTCCAGGCAAAGTTCTGTAACTAATTGCGGGAGCATGATTTACTTTTATAAACGGCAGGTATACGAAGAAAAGTCCGGAACCAATACCAAAAACCATCGGCTCGCTGATATTTAGTCCGTTGTTTTTTAACAAATTCGAAGCCACTCCATTTTCGCAATGAGCAGATTGATGATGTGTAAAATTAGTTTGCATTACGCGGTTTTAATATTTTTTAATTCAGCAATTGAAATCTCAAAAGCATCGGCATATTTCTGTAAAACAGAGTTGTTTAACTTGGCGAAAACGGTGGGTTTAAAATGTCTTTTTACGCGCCATTTCCACATTCCAACATAACTGGATAAAATAGTAAGATCCATTTTGTTGAGTTCCATATAATAACAAATCGGACTTACTTCTCCAGTTTTTACCTGTAGTTTTGCTTCGGCAATTCGTTCGTTTATTTCATCGATCGAATTGGATAATGCGATGGTTTTAGGCTCCCAACCAGTGCTTAAGGTTGTGGTATAGTCGCCATTTTCATCGGTGGCATAAAGCAGTTCTTTCAGATTGTTTTTGGTGAGATTGCCTTTGTCTTGTGGTACATTTTCTTTTTCCATGGCCTTTTTCTTTTTGATTGTAACTATTCCGGAACCGAAATTGTTTTTTGAATGAACAAATTAATTTCGCATTCTAAAAGTATTTTGTCAGCAAGCAGACTCTCGCAGCTCATGGTACATAGCGTATAATCGTCGCCTGCAAATTTTGAAACCAGATTGGCTTTGGTAATAATAGTATCACCTACTTTTGGCAGTGTATGTATTTTCAGGTTTTTTATTGCACTAATAAAGCCCAATACATTTACGTTCTCATTTTCTGTTCCGTCTTCGTCAAAAAAATATTTTTTGCCTACAATAGACGAACAGGTTTGTGCGGTGTTTTCAATTAACCCGGCTTCAATAAAAATGTCGTTTTCAACAAAAATATTATCTTCCCGGATCAAAAATGTGGTTTCTACAAAACTGGAATCTATATCCAAAATTAAATCCACCATAAGCAGTGGTGCTCGGTGGGGTAAATAGTTTTGTATGTCAACTCCGGTTTTCATACCTAATATATTATTTGGCTAAAACGGTCTTCATTTGTCCGTTCGCAATTTCTTCATTATTCAGATAAGTTACAATGTCTACCAGCGTAATTCCGGCAAACTCCTGTAAAATAGTTATGGTAGATTGAATCGTATCATTGACTTTTGGCAATTTTTTGATTTCAATTTCTTTGATCGAACCAATGTAACCCGTTGGGGCCGTTTCGTTTTTCAGGAAAAACTGGTAACCTGTGTGCAACGCCACAGACTGTGCCATGTGCTCGATTAAACCTGCTTCTAAAAAAGTATCGTTGTCAGAAAAAACATTATCGTTTTGAATTTTTAAACCTGCGACCAATGAGGTTTCGGTAAACGAATACATTTTATCTACCATTACAAAAGGAAACTTTTGCGGTAATAAATTCTCGACAGCGTCTTTCTCTAAAAGTAAACTTGTTTCCATTAGCAAACGGTTAAATAAGCATAAGCAAAGGAGAATCTTCCGCTCTCAGGAACAGACAATAGAATACGATCTCCCTTTTTTAAATTTCCTGAATTCATTAATTCTTCCAAAGCTAAGTAAATAGAGGCTGAACCAACATTCCCTACTCTTGAAAGATTCATGAACCATTTTTCATCGGCCATCCCGATTCCTTTCTCGGTTAGTCCTTTTTTTAGTCCTTCCACAAAAAAGTTAGAAGAAACATGAGGAATAAAATAATCAATCTGATCGGAGGTGATGCTGTTTTTATCCATAGCCTCTTTCATGCTCTCCGCTCCTTTAGAAAGAATAAATTCATCCAGTAATTTTACATCCTGTTTGATGGCAAAAACCGATTCGTTTAACCATTGCTCCGGTGCATAATCGCTCCAGGCTTTGATCTCGCCATTTTCTAATTTATCACCACCGGCATACATACAGGTTTCTAATTCGTAAGCATAGGAAAAGGCTTCCATCCATTCAATTTTTAAAGAGACAGGTCCTTTTGGTTGGTTCTCTAGTAAAAATGCTCCCGCTCCATCAGACAACATCCAGCGTAAAAAATCTTTTTTGAATGCAATGATAGGCTGTTCTTCCAGATTTTTCAGATTGGCAGCTTCGTGGTTATACATTTGGGCATTTAGCCAGGTTGAAACTTTTTCAGATCCTGTGCAAATGGCATTTTTTGAGTTCCCTGATTTTATAGACAGGAAACCAAATTTTAAAGAATTCATACCCGCACAGCAAACCCCTGTTGACGAATTTAGTTCTACAGATTTGTTTTTTAATAAACCGTGTACCATCGCAGCATGTGAAGGCAGGAAGATATCAGGAGTTGAGGTTCCGCACGAAAGTACTTCAAGGTCCTGTGCTGTAAAGTTTTCGTCGAACAACTGCACGATTGCATTTCGCGTTAACTCGGCGTTGTTATGGGTGCTTTTTCCGGATTTGTCTATAGCGTAATAACGGCTTGTAATTTTATTATTGCGCAAAATAATGCGTCTTGCTTTAGAAGCAGCATCATTAATGAGACCTAAATAGCTTTCCATCTCGTCATTAGAAATGGCTTCATTTGGCAAATACTTTGCGGCTTTGGTAATATATACTTCAAACATAATCTAATTTCGTCTTCTAAACTCCTTGATAATATTGAGTTTCTCTTTTTATGGTTTTTAACTTAAAGGGGTAGGTAATAAGGTGCAATATATACACTATTGGCGAGATTAACCATATTGCCAGGAATAAATAAACATTAAATACCTTAAGAAGCGTTTTTCTGTTTTTTTGATTTTTATAAATCAGATTCGACCACTTATTAAAAATTTTATTTGCCGTTTTATCTACGGTTACCAGATAGGGGCTGATTTTAACAGCATCAATGGCAACCAGTTTGGGTTGTAAATGCTGTAATTGATTTTGATTGAATTCAGAAAGGATCACTTCTCCAAATTTATCCGACTCCTGTATGTCCCTCTCGGATACTCCCGGCAACGGAAAAATGCCAAGATATTTTTTCTTAACGCCAGAAAACATCCATTCTACAATCGTGATTACACTGATTAAATTTCCAACACGATCTACTAAAGCAACGTTTCCAACTAACTGAGCATTGGACTCTTTTAGTAAAACTTTGATTTTTTCCTGTGCCATAATCCACATATTGCGAGAGCCGCTGATGGTGATGACAGGGGTGTTGTTTAGTATTTTTTTAGCATCGGCGCTTTTTAGAAAGGAATTTATAGGAATGGAAGGAGATAAATACCAAACCTGATAATGAAATAATACCAAATCGTATTTTGTGTTTAGAATTTCTTCCGGAAGGGGTTTTAATTCGGTTGGAATTTGTAGAAATGATTCCGGGAAAGCATCAAAAAAGGCAGCTTTATTCCATGGAAAAGGAAAGGGTTGCTGCAGTTGTATTTCGTGAAAAGTTACATTTATTTCTTCTGAATTTAGGAACGGTTTTGCAATGTTTTGTGCGATTGTTCCCAGTTGTCCAGACTGCGTATAATAAATAACGAGAACGTTTTTCATGGAGGTTTACTTACTTTGGTTGCGAACAAAAATAAGTAAATTTATTTAAACGAATTTTCTTGTTTAAACGAATCGTTTTTGGCGATGAATTTTTGTTGTTTTTTTTATCTCGCAAAGACGCGAGGGCGCAAAGTTTTAATTTGAAATGAGTTTTTAAGTACAGTTTGTCATTTCGACCGAAGGGAGAAATCACACAAGAAACTCCGCAAACTAAGTCGACAATCTTTGTGACTAAAAGGGTGTGATTTCTCCCTTCGGTCGAAATGACAAAAAAGAAGAAAAAACGTTGCGCCCTCGCGTCTTTGTGAGATGCTGAGATCCTTTAAGTCTTATCTCAAATCATTCCAGAAATCGAAATAATTGAACCATTGCAAAGGATATTTTTGCAGAATAGTTTCAACGCTTTGTACATATTCTTTCAGTAAGCCTTTTTCATCACGATGTTTCACGGCAGCTTCTCTTGCGTACAAATGATAATGTAAATTGGGTTCTTTCATGACATACACAAAAACAACAGGAACTTTTAATCTTGAAGCAATTAAAAACGGACCTGCCGGAAAATGAGCTTCCTGACCCAATATTTTTTCCGAAAGAGATTTTGTGCCTTCAAAGTAGCGGTCACCGGTAAAACAAACCAATTCGTTATTGGCCAATGCAGCATTGATCTCAAAGATATGAGAAAGATCCTCTTTGATAATGATGAATTTTACGGTAGGTTTTTGAGTAACGCTTTCCAGATACTTTTTTATGGAAGAATGTTCCAGATCAGTAGTAACCAGATTGATTTGAAAATTGAGATCGATATCACCAAGGAAATGTTCGGCAATTTCAAAATTTCCAACATGGGCACTAATCAAAACACCTCCTTTTTTTTCAGCCAAAAGCTTTTTCAGGATCTCAATTCCGTCAAATTCATAAGTGAACTTATTTCGCATTCCTGCCGAAATCGAGATTTTATCAATGATGGTTTGTCCAAAAGTGTAATAACTTTTGAAAACCATTTTTTTAGATTTGAACCAGGAATACTGCAGCCTTTCTTTAAAGTAATAGAAAATGGCTTTGTTGCTTTTTTTTAAAAACAAAAAGTAATACGAAGCAACAAAATAAAGCAGGACATAAGCAGCCTTAACACCCGCTTTTTGTATTAAAAAAACGAATATTCTATAGCCTAAAACTGTACCTTTTGATTTGCCATCCCATTGACTCATTAAACAGCTTTAGCTTTTAGTTTGGTTTCGATAAGGTCATAGAAATTCTGAAAAGTAGCAATTCCAACAAAATCAACTTCTACCAGTTTTACACCAAAGTTAGCTTCGATTGAGACTACTAAGTCTACATAATCTAAACTATCTAATCCAAGTGTATCTTTTAAATTAGCATCTGGTTCAATATCATCATTGTCTACTTCAAATTCATCAACCAAAAAACCATTAATTCTTGCTATAATCTCTTCTTTATTCATCGTTCAATTTAAACTTTTTAACCACCAACGCAGAGTTGGTTCCTCCGAACCCGAAGGAATTGGACAAAAATATGTCAAATTTTTTGTTTAAAGTAGTTTTGACCAAATTTAATTTAGCAGCATCTTCGTCTGGATTCTCTAAATTGATGTTTGGGGCAATGAAATCGTGCTGCATCATTAAGATAGAGTAAATTACCTCACTTGCTCCGGCCATCCAGCATTCGTGACCTGTCATTGATTTGGTAGAACTTACATACGGATTTTTCTCTCCAAAAACCTCAAAGATCGCCTTGGCTTCATTTCCGTCCCCCACCGGAGTTGAGGTTGCATGAGCATTTATATAATCAACATCGGTTGCTTTTAGTTGTGCATCATCGAGCGCTCGCTGCATGGCTATAGACGGGCCCTCGACATTGGGAGTTGAGATATGTCCGCCATTTGAAGAGAATCCGTAACCGGCAACTTCGGCAATAATGGTAGCACCTCTGGCAATTGCTGATTCGTAGCTTTCCAGAATTAACGTTGCACCGCCACCACTTGGAATTAATCCGTCGCGATCCTTGTCAAAAGGGCGGGAAGCTTTTTCGGGTTCGTTTTCTCTGGCCGAAAAAACACCCAAACCATCAAAACTGCTCATGGCGTATTTGTTGATTTCCTGCGCGCCTCCGCAAATGATAATATCCTGGAATCCGCTTTTTATTAAAAAATAAGCGAGACCTATAGAGTGCGATCCACTGGCACAGGCTGCACTTATGGTAAGATTGATACCACGAAGTTTAAAAATCGTTGATAAATTCATTGTAACCGTTGAATTCATCGATTTAAAAATAGCTCCCGAGCCTATTAAGGCAGTGTCTTTTTTTTCTCGTACAATATCATTAGCGTCAATAACAGCTTTTGAGACACTGTCATTTCCGTACATAATACCCACTTCGCGATTATCAAAAAAAGTGTCATCAATATTCGCATTTTTCAATGCTTCGATAGTAGCCATATAAGCATATTCGGTTTCTTCACCAATGCTCATACGCTGTCTTCGGGTTAATAAATTTTTTAAATCAGCTTTCGGAACCATTCCCGTTAGGGCAGATTGAAAACCAAATTCTTTTCTTTCAGAATCAAACTGAATACCAGATTTTCCGTTGTATAAAGATTCCTTTACTTCATCTAAAGAAGTTCCGATACAAGAATAAATTCCCATCCCAGTAATTACAACTCTCTTATTCATCGTCTTTAAAAGTAATTTTTATCCGTTACTTGCAATTTTTAACACATAGGAACATAGCTTTTGTAAATTCAAAATAGGCGTTTCACTTATTTGAAATACACATAGCGATCTATGTGAAAGAAATCTATTTCTTTTTTGTACTCTTTGTACATAAAAATCTATGTTTCTATGTGTTTAAAATATTTTCTAAGAATAAATTCCTCCGTTTATATTTATAATTTCTCCTGTAATGTAACTTGATTTTTTTGAAATCAAAAAGCTTACCAAATCTGCAACTTCCTCAGCTTCACCAAAACGGCTTGCCGGAATTAATTTTAGTAATTCTTTTTCGTCCAATTGGCTTGTCATATCTGTTTTGATAAAACCAGGAGCGACTGCATTTACAGTAATGTTTCGTTTAGCAACTTCCTGAGCCAATGCTTTTGTGGCTGCAACAATTGCACCTTTTGCTGCCGAATAATTGGTTTGTCCGGCTGTTCCTTTTACACCCGAAACAGAAACCATATTAACAATTCGGCCATATTTATTGCGCAGCATTTTTTGGATAAAAAACTGCGTTACATTAAAAAAACCGTTTAAACTCGTGTTTACTACACCGTTCCAGTCTTCGGGAGTCATCCACATAAAAAGACCGTCTTTTGTAATTCCCGCGTTGTTGACGATAGCTTCTACAATAGCTTCAGGGTTAGCTTCCTGCCATTGTGTTAACGTTTTTTGTACCTCTTCAAAATTGGAAACATCGAAACCTAAGATTTCGCCTGTTGCTCCTAATTTTTGTATTTCCTGAAGTGTTGCTTCAGCAGCTGTTTTATTCGAGTGGTAGTTAATCAGGATATGATAATTTGCATCAACGGCTAATTTTTTACAAATAGCACTTCCAATTCCTCGTGAACCGCCAGTTACTAATACACATTTCATATTCAGAATTTATTTTTTAGTCGCTCGGTATGGTATTGTTTTTCGATTAACAATTTCATATTCAGAGCTTATTTAGTATTGATTAATAGGTTTTATTTCTTCTTTTTGACTGCCGATTTTGTAGCCGCTTTTGTTTCTGACTTCGCTGCAGTTTTTGTTTCTGCTTTTGGTTTTTCAGCAGAGACTTCGGCTGTGCTGTTTCTTTCTCCTGATTGCGAAAATAGTTCGGCATTTTCAAACCATTGGTTGCCTAACACGGTTCCGTCTGGTTTAAGAAATCCCCATTTCCCTTCGTTTTTTACTCGTGCCACACCATCAATAAAACCTTTGTCTTGTTTTACAAATAACGCAATGACAAATCCGTTTGCCGTGATACCGTATTGCGTTGGAATAACCAATTTTCCGGTTTGATTGATGAATCCCCAGTTTTTTTCTTTTACAGGAGCCAGTCCGTCCGGACTAAAAACTTCGGCGTCGCTGTAAGTAGGTTCAATTACAAATTCTGCTTTCGGATTGATAAACCCCCATTTTGAACCTACACAAACCGGAGCTAAGTTTTTTGAGAACGCTTTTACTTTGTCGTATATCGGGGTAATCACCCAATTTCCTTTTAAGTCAATAAACCCAACCTTACCATTTTTCCTGGCATAGGTCAGATCCTGAGTGTCAAAATCCCAGATTTTTTCAGCTCCATCAACTGGAATAAAAGTTCCGGAGCTAACAATTCCAAAGGTTTTATCTTTTCTTGCCCAGCTTGTGTTTTTGAAATAATTACCTATTTCCTCATAAACAGGCTCAATCACTTCTTTACCGGCAGTATTAATAATTCCCCATTTTTTATTGTTTTCAACTCTTGCAAAACCGTTTTCAAAAGATTTGATTTGATCGTATTTTGGTTCCAGAACAACGGCCATTTTCGAATTGATTAATCCTACCTTACCGCTTTGTCTGATAAATGCTACGCCATCTTCAAAGTCAAAAAGTTTTTCTGAAAAAGGAGCTTTCTGGATTTCACCTTTTGTATTAATATAAACCCAATCCTTGTCTTTTTGAACAATTGCAATTCCGCTGTTGAAATCTTTTACATTCTTAAAATCAGCAGGAATTACCCATGCGCCTTTAGCATCTATAAACCCCCATTTTCCATTGTTTTCTACAGCTGCCAGTCCCTCAGAAAAGCTTTTTGCCGATTTGTACTGAGGCTCAATTTTAAAGTTTCCGTCTTTGGAGATGTATCCGATTTTAGAATCTTTTTTAACTAAAGCCAGTTCCTGACTATTAACAAATTGAATAGTGAATGCAAATAAAAAAATAAGTGTCTTTTTCATGATTTTAAAGGTTCAATATTAATAATGTAAAAATAAGTATTAACTGTGAATCAGGTAATCTTTTACTTTTTGAACAAAAGGATACATGACCTGATCTTCTTTAAACTCAGGAATGATGTTTCGAACATCGTCATACCATTTTTTGGTAACAGATGAAATTTTATCTTTTTGTCCTAAATAATCTATTGCCTGAACAATGGTAATCATTTCGATACTTAAAACTTCGAAAGAGTTTTCGATCACTTTTGAAGTAATAACGGCTGCATTGGTTCCCATACTTACAATATCCTGATTGTCGTTGTTGTTCGGAATACTGTGAACGTACATTGGATTAGACAACATTTGGCTTTCGGCAGTTGTTGAGGTGGCAGTAAACTGTACCCCCTGCATTCCGAAATTAAATCCTAAAGTTCCTAAGTTGACAAACGGAGGAAGGATTTCGTTGATCTTTGAATTCAATAAATAATTCAGCTGACGTTCAGCTAACATGGTCAGTTTGGTAATAACAATTTTCAGTTTATCCATTTCAAGCGAAATATAATCACCGTGGAAGTTTCCTCCGTGATAAACGTGTTTGTTTTTTACATCTATAATAGGATTGTCGTTTGCGGAGTTAAATTCGTCTTCGAGAATAGAAGCAACGTTATTAATTGTTTCTAAAACCGGACCTAAAATTTGAGGTACGCAACGCAACGAATAGTATTCCTGAACTTTTTCTTTAAAGATTTCTTCGGTGTTTTCTCCAGAATATAAGTGGTCTTCTCTTTTACGGATTAAGGTACTGTCGGAAAGATTTTGTCTCATTCTTGAGGCTACTTCCTGTTGCCCTTTGTGACGTTTGGTTTGGTTTAATTCTTCAGAGAAGTGATCGTCGTATGCCTGAACCAATTCGTTAATTGCACAGGAACATTTTAGAGACCAGTCTAATAATTTATTGGCATGATGTACATTTACAACCCCAATTCCGGTCATTACAGAAGTTCCGTTTATTAAAGCCAGACCTTCTCTGATTTCTACCTGGATAGGTTTTAAACCTTCGATTTCAAAAACTTCAGAAGTTGGTCTTCTGTCTCCTTTGTAAAAAACTTCGCCTTCACCAATTAAAACCAAAGCCAGGTGTGACAATTGTACCAAATCTCCGCTGGCACCTACACCACCGTGTTCAAAAATAAGAGGAGTAATATCTTTGTTGATTAGTTCTGCCATTAGGTGAATTACAGAAGGATGAACACCTGAATTTCCTAATGATAAAGTATTTAAACGAGCCAGTATCGCTGCTTTTGCACAAACAGGACTCAAAGGTTTTCCTGTTCCTGAAGAGTGGCTTCTAATTAAATTGTATTGTAATTGTATCTGGTCAGATTCTTTAATTCTATATTGAGCCATTGGTCCAAAACCAGTGTTTACGCCATATATTACTTTGTTTCCTGAAAATTCTTTTAGGAAATTGAAGCTTTCATTCACTCTGTTTAAAACAGCATTGCTTATCGAAACTTTGTTGTTTGAAAATATAATAGATTCGAATTCTGCTAAACTTAAATATTCATTAATTGTATTCATTAAACTGGTTTTGATTGTGCTAATTTAATTTTATTTATCAAAATAAATGTAGTTATTTTGATGATGGCAAATGTAGGTTAATAATTGATAATAATTTTAATATGATAAAGGAGTTTGTTGATGTTTTAGTCATTGGCGCAGGACCATCAGGATGTGTCTCGGCATCGTATCTTCATAAAAATAATATTAAGATAAAAGTAGTTGAAAAAACGAGGTTTCCGAGGCTTGTGGTAGGGGAAAGTCTTATTCCGCGAGTAATGGATCATTTTGCTGAGGCTGAGCTTTTTGAGAGTCTGAATATTATGAATTTTGAGAAAAAACTTGGTGCTCGTTTTATCAGAGGAGAAGAGATTTGTGTATTTGATTTCAGTAAAAAATTTGGCGAAGGCTGGGACTGGACCTGGCAGGTGCCGCGTGCAGATTTTGATCATACGATGGCACAGGAAGTACTTAGAAAAGGGATTGATCTGGAATTTGAAACAGAGGTACTCGAAGTGTCTTTTGAGGGTAAAAACTCTAAAACAATTGTAAAAGATAAGGATGGAAATCTAAAAGAAATCCATGCTAAATTCATTATTGATTCCAGTGGATACGGACGTGTTTTGCCAAGACTTTTAGATTTGGATACCCCTTCAAAATTAGATCCGCATTCTTCGATATTTACACACGTAAAAGATATTAATAGGGAAGAAGGTGAAGAAGGAACTCAAATTTCATTTGATATCCTGGAAACCGAAGTCTGGTTATGGGTAATTCCTTTCTCTAACGGAAATACCAGTTTAGGAGTGGTAGGGCCAACCGATTTTATTAATTCGCTTTCAGAAAATAAAGACAATGCCGAGGCTTTAAAAAATGCCATTCAGAAATCCGATTATTATATCAAAAGATTTAAAGGAACAGAATTTTTGTTTAAACCGGTAAAACTTGAAAATTATTCACGAGCGGTAAAAAGAATGTACGGTGATGGTTTTGCTTTGACGGGTAACAGTTCGGAATTTTTAGATCCTGTTTTCTCATCAGGTGTTGCTTTTGCAACTGAATCCGGAATGTTGGCAGCAAAATTATACCTTAAAGAATCACAAGGAATCGCTGTGGATTGGGAAGTTGAATTTACACAATATATGAAACGAGGAATAGCCGTTTTCACCACTTATGTACAGGAATGGTATACAGGAAATCTTCAGACTTTATTTTTTCACCAGCCGGAAAACCCGGATGTGAAGGAAAAGATATGTTCGGTATTGGCAGGATATGTTTGGAACGAGGAAAATCCGTTTGTAAAAAAACACGATCACGTGATCAAGAATATGGCATATCTACTAAATATGCAAAAAGAACAAAGTCCTGAATAATCAGGGCTTTTTATTTGGGTAATTGTTTTTTAATGGAGCGTCATATTTCGCCTATATGGAACTCTTTTCTGTGCATTAACCATTTCTATAAATATTTTATCCCTCTGGGATATAAAAAGAGAAGAGGTTTCTTTTCTGTTTTTATTTAGGTAATTGTTTCTAATAGAGCGCCATATTTCGCCTATATGGAGCTCTTTTTTGTGCATTAACCATTTCTATAAATATTTTATCCCTCTGGGATATAAAAAGAGAAGAGGTTTCTTTTCTGTTTTTATTTAGATAAATATGCCTTGTCTGCTCCGTCGGAGCAAAATATTTATAGCAAATAAATCCAGTTGGAAAGGAAGCTCCAGTGGAGCGGTATATTTTACGTCCGCAGTTTTTTTCATTTTCCTATTCCTAGGATTCTTTAATTATAAAAGATTTAATGTATTTTCTTTATAAGAAATAAGCTCTTGGAAACTGTTGCTGTGAAAGAGCCCTGACAATAACATGGTGCGAAGTACCTTGAATAATGATGCTTCTTCTTTTAGTCCTTTTTTAAACATAAGATGACGTTTAAACAATAAAAGAGATGCTGAAAAACATCTCTTTTATCTTATTTAAAAATAATTTTACGCTTAAGATCCTGTTTAGTTTTTTAATATTTTGTTAGAGATCTTTTTACCATTTTCAAGTTTTACGGCTACTATATACCATCCGTTTTGAAGCCCGGAAAGATTTACTTTGTTTTTATTTTTCAGGGTGATAACATTTTCACCATTCATATCAAAAACATATACGACTTCAATTTTTTCTTTTGTGTCGATACTTAGCTCTTCCTTAACGGGGTTAGGGTAAATAATTAGAGAAGAATCAAAGCTTAGATTATCATTTAGAGTAGCAGTACTGGACTTGCTAGTGCTAGAAGTTTGATTGATATAATAATCCTGCAATTTTTGAATCCAAAAATGATCATCCGTCAGAGTAGTTCCCGGGTTTCCAATTCCATCCGTACTAGCTCCTACACCTGCTCCCATTAAGACAAGTTTGGTTCCGCTACTTTTTACCTCTGCAAAGTGATTTCCAAAAGTCACTTTTTTTGTGGTGGGATTAACCTGAAGTTTAGGGTCGGCATGTTTATTCTGGCTGAAATAGTTATAACGATTCGCGTCATTTGAGAAATTTACGGTATCCCCAAAGAAAAAAGTAGTAGCAGAATCTTCGTAGTGCTGGCTGGTATTATTTAAAATTTGGAAAGGACCTGCAGTTCGTTCATTTAGAGTCTCTGAACCATTGATATGTCCTACCGGGATTTGCCAGAGGACCACATGTTTACCGGAGGCTTCGTAAAGTTTTTGAACAAAATTTAGGTAATTCATCCAGTGGTCATTATTCCAGAACCAGGTATAAGAGAAGGGATCAGCAGGGTTTCCTGTACTTCCGGCACCCATAGCATCAAGACCATATTTGTCAATAGAAATAAAGTCTGCACTATTAGACATAATTCCCATACTATTGGTGTATTGAAAAATATCTAGAGCGGTTTGTTTAATTTTGTTAAGCTGGGTAGTAAAGGTTCCGGTATCTGTTTCTCTGATAATTCCTTTTGGACCGGCTACACCAGATTTTGCCCAAAGATTGAGCTGCCATCCAAATTCCATATTCAGGTTTTCGTCAGTTCTTTTCTTGTTGAGTTCATAATTGATTCTTTCTACCAGCGTTTTCAAAGTACCTACATTTTGGGCAATACTTGTTGCATTTACGGCTGTTGTAGTAGTTATAGGTTCGTTAAATTGTTGCATATAGCCCAGAAAATCAGGCTCTAATACCACTCCAAAAAACTCATCTCCCAGTTCAGCTTTAACCTGATTCAGAAAAAGGTTGAGATTATTGAAATAAGCCGTCATATAGGAAGGATCTTTTACGTGTGCCAGATCCAGCTCGTAAGATTCGCTTCCGTCGGGAATGTTATAAAAAACAAAGAAAGGAATGAGCCCCATTTTTATAGAATTCCTTGCAAATTTTATAGCTCTGTCAGGTTGCCAGGTATTCCATCCGGCGATTGGCCCTCCATTGATATAGATGTAGCGTACATCCATTCGGTTATTCTTGAGTAGATTGCTGTCGTCGATATTGTTGTTGTAAAAATTGACATCATCGGTAGTGTCTTCGGATACAGATCCTACAGAAACATAATCAGGATAGCGTAACGGGCTTCCATTGGTATTGTCTATTCTTAAGCCAAGATGATATATCGTACCATCTGAAGTTGTGATCTGAAGTCCGGATCTGCCTGCTTTTTTAGGAGTGATTTTTAAAGTATTTCCGGTAATCGTGTAATCAAATACAGTAATGTTTCTTCTTTTTAATGAAGTGATACTCTTATCAAACACGAATGTTTTAGGTATTCCATTAACCGCTTTTATTTGATTGGGAAGTGAAGCAAAGGAAATATTTTGTGTGGCAGGATTCACAATAGTAAGTTGTAAACCGGATGTTGCTGTAGTTCCATTGTTGTCTGTGACTGCTATTTGTAGTGAATTGTTTCCATAATTCTGAGGGATCCAATTAAAGGTATAAGAATTTTGTGCATTGGTAGTCACAGTAGTATTCGTTCCGGCGGTGAGATCTTTAAACAGTATGCCGCTAATTGAACTTCCGGACGAAGGCTGAATAGTAAAAGTAATGCTTATAGGCGAAAAATTAAGTTGAGTATAGGAAGTAGTGTTTGGCGGACCGGTAATAGTTATCACAGCAGGAGCAGTAATCGCAATTTTAACAGTTGTGTTTACTACGGTGCTTACCCCAACCGAATTTACAGTGGTATATCGAATGTTGTAATCCCCATAAGCGATTGGGGTCCAGTTGTACGATACAGTGTTGCCGGATAAACTCATATTGTAAGTCGTGTAAGAAGATTCCGTTGTCTTTTTTATTTCGACCTTAGTTTGTGTTGCCGACAAACCATACAGATTGAGTGATGCGGTAAGATTGATAGCCGATAATGTGCTTTTTATAATAATTTGTCCATCTGCGTAGGCAGGAGAAATGGTTATAGGCTTGATACACACACCAAGAAAAGTGTAAGCAGAAGACTGATCAGGAATTTCTGTTCCGGCGACCCAGTACTTGGCTTTATAGACACCGTTATTGTATCTTATAATGTTATTTACATTGTAGTTGGGTGTTGCGCTGTTCCAGTCAGAAACGGTATTGCATGCGGTATAAGCCAGGGATGGATTATTAATAATTAATTGTTCGTCACAGCTTCCTACCGCAGACCAGACACTGCTTGATCCGGGTGTGCTGCCGGGTCCCTGAGACCAGGAATTGTTTTTGTACACAATATTGTTATAACGGACATAAGAGTTACTGGAATATTGTGTGGCGGAATACCAAGCTGGAATTCCGCAGGAGCTGCCTAACTGGGCTTTAGCCAGAGTTGGAATAAAACAGACAAGAAAAGAGAAAAATAAAAGTTTATAATTTTTTATCATAGTAAAAACATTTAATACGTTATACATTCCGTTAATTGTGATTGTTTGAAAAAACGTAATAGTTTTAGTCTCTTTAAATTTGGTACCTAAAGTTTAAAGATTAACCATACGCAAATCAAATATAGTAAGAAATTACTTTATGCAACTACTCAGGAATGTAAGTGAAATATTTGAATTTCAGTAGTTTGGTTTTCTATTTTGAAAAAAAAGGTAAAGAATTCAGTGCTGAATATTTTGTGAGAAATAGTGTAAAATAAGGCGGTGACCTACAATAATTAAAAACCCGACAAGCTCTAAAACTTGTCGGGTTTATTAAAATTTGGCACGTAAAAGCTTGATTAATAAGTATTAAAAAAGTAGATTTTTTCTAAATTAATAACATAATATCTAAAAAATGTGATTTTATCGGAATGGTTTTATTTTTCAAAAAAGAATACAATAAAACTACCAGAACTTAATGTACAAACCTGCAATTATCAATACTGTAATTACGATTAAAACGGTCGTTTGCGGTTTTACTTTAAACATTTCGGAATCGATTTCAAATGCCTTAGGATTTACTTTTGGTCCTGCAAAACTTATCGCGATCATTGCCAAAGCGGTAAAGATGAATGATAGTCCCATACAAATGTGGAAAGGGATTTCAAATGCTCCTTTTCCGTTTGGATATGCGGTGTATAATAAAGTCTCATTTCCAAATAAAGCAGGCGCATATTCGTTGAATAATATTGACAATGCAAATCCTAAAATCACACCCACCACGGCAGCAGCTCCGGTAGTTCGTTTCCAGAACATCCCTAATACGAACATGGCAAAAACTCCGGGACTGATAAATCCGGTGTATTTTTGGATGTAGGTAAATCCTCCGACACCTCCAATTCCTAAAATATCATTCCATGTAAACAACACAGCCAAAAGCATTGCGGCAAAAACGGCAATTCGGCCAATGTTTACCTGTTGTTTTTCACCAGCTTCTTTTTGAATGTATTTTTTATGAATATCTAACGTATAGATCGTCGAAATACTGTTTACTTTTCCGGCTAAGGAAGCTACAATTGCAGCGGTTAATGCTGCTACCGAAAGCCCTTTTAATCCTGTAGGCAAGAAAGTAAGTACAGCAGAATAGGCTCCGTCTTTTCCTCCAACTAATTGTGGTAAATGCCCGTTTTGATATAAAACGTAAGCAGCAATACCGGGTAGCATTACGATTAAAGGCATTAACAATTTTAGCATACCTGCAAATAAAATACCGGTACGGGCTGTTTGCAAATCGGCACCCAGAGCTCTTTGTGTAATGTATTGATTACATCCCCAGTAATTTAAGTTGATGATCCAGATACCGGCAAGGTAAGACATCAATCCAGGGAAAGTCAGGTATTTGTTAATGTCAAGCTGAGAGGATGTTGCGGTTGGTTTTGGAATAATCATTTTAAAATGTTCCGGAGCTTCTCTCATCAAAACTTTAAAACCTTCGATTGCATTTTCACCAACATGAAAATAATGCCCCACGGTTGTTAAAGCAATATAGGAAGTGACCAAACCTCCAATAATTAAAACAGCGACCTGAATAACATCGGTATAAGCGACAACCTTCATACCTCCAAGAGAGATAAACAACGCAAACAGAGCCAATCCGATCATGATAACGTGAAGATATTCTCCTCCGGCCATGCCATTAATAGCGACAGCACCCAAATACAAAATAGAGGTTAAGTTTACAAAAACGTATAAAAACAACCAGAAAACGGCCATGATTAAAGCAGTCGATTCATTATAACGTGTTTTTAAAAATTGCGGCATCGTGTAAATCTTGTTCTTAAGGTACACGGGAATAAACCAAACGGCAACGACGATCAAACTAATGGCTGCAATCCATTCGTAAGCGGCAACGGCAATTCCTAAAAAGAAACCTTCACCACTCATTCCGATAAATTGCTCAGCCGAGATATTTGAGGCAATCAAGGATGCTCCAATAGCCCACCAGGTTAGGTTTCCTTCGGCCAAAAAGTAAGCTTTAGCATCTTGTTCGTCTTGTTTACGTTTTCGGTAAACCGTATAACCGTAGGCCGAGACTACGATGAAGTAAATAATAAAAACCGCATAATCTGCGAAAGCAAGGTTCTGGTTCATTGATGATAATAATTTTATAATTAGTAAAGGTGATTGTTTGATTAATACAGGGTGAAAAAAACAGTATTTCGATGAGGTGGTTTAAATACTGTTTTTTTTAATGTTGGTTTAAGATTTAATATTCGTTTTTGTTGTGATTTGTATGGTAAAAATGAGGGGCCAGAACCAAAAGTGAAAACACACAATTGTGAACACACTGTTTTTTTAGTGATTCTTAAAGGTGTCTATTCTTTTTGTTTCTTATTTTTTCTTCAATTTGTAATGGATGTCCGATTGTTGTCTTAAAACTTCGGCACTTCTTTCAGGGGTAATGTCTCTTTGGGATTCGCCTAACATTTCATAACCAACCATAAATTTCTTTACTGTCGCTGATCGCAACAAAGGCGGATAAAAATGCATGTGAAAATGCCATTCCGGATGCTCTAAACTATCTGTAGGAGACTGATGAATTCCTGACGAATAAGGGAAAGAAGTACTAAATAAATTATCGTATTTGATGGTTAGTTGTTTTAAAATCACTGCAAAGGAATTGGTTTCTTCTTCCGTAAAATCAGTAATTTTATTCAGAACTCTTTTGCTTACAATCATAGTTTCATAAGGCCATGTTGCCCAAAACGGAACGAGAGCAATAAAGTCATCGTTTTCGATTACCACACGATCCCCCGTTCTTAATTCAGCCTGAATATAATCCTGAAGTAGTGTTCGGTTGTTTTTATCAAAGTACGATTTCAGGCTGTTTTGTGTTTTTTCAACCTGAGTTGGAAGTGATGACTGTGCCCAGATTTGTCCATGAGGATGGGGATTACTGCAGCCCATAATACTTCCTTTGTTTTCAAAAATCTGAACGTGATTGATGTATTTGATACTTCCCAGATCAGTGTATTCTTTTTGCCAGATTTTAATAATGTTTTCAATTGCACCAATTTCCATCTCCGGCAAAGTAAGGTCGTGCCTTGGCGAAAAGCAGACTACTCTGGAAATTCCCTGCTCGGGTTTTGCTTTAAAAAAGGTGTGTTTGATATCTTCTTCAAATATAATTTCGTCCTGCTTCATAGCGGCAAAATCATTTTCAAAGACAAAGCTGTCTTTGTAGGTCGGATTATGTTCCCCATTAGCACGAACGTTGCCTGGACATAAGTAACAGGTTGGGTCATGCTCTGGAAGAGTTTCGGTTGCAAGGGTCTCGTTTTGCCCTTGCCACGGACGTTTAGCACGGTGTGGTGATACTAAAATCCATTCGTTTAGTAATGGATTGAAACGTCTGTGTGGATCTTCGTTAATGTCAAAATTTTTCATTTGTAGTTTTTATGATATTAAAGTAGTCTTGTTCCGTTAGATATTGTTACATCATAGAATTTTAATTCAATCCCAAATGTATTTAAATAAAGATTTGAAAACTTGTTTTTTACCTCATTTTCATACCCTTTTTTAATAAAATTGATGGTGCACCCCCCAAAACCACCCCCCATTAGGCGTGACCCAACAATAAAATCATTTGTTTTTGCATTATTTACGAGCATATCCAGCTCGGGACAACTTACTTCGTATTCTTGTGATAAACCATAATGTGCTTCAAAAAGCAATTGTCCTAAAAGTTCAATATTTCCCTGATCTAAAGCTTCGCAGGCCTTTACTACGCGGTTAATTTCCTTTACGACAAAATGTACTCTTTTAAAAACCGTTGGTGTCATTTGATCCTGAATGCTCAAAAGCTGTTCTTCGGTACAATCTCTAAAGCTTTTTATTTGTGGAAAATGATGTTTTATAATCGTTAGACCTTGTTCGCACTCCAGTCTTCTGGTATTGTATTCAGAGGTAAAAAGGGAATGTTTTACATTACTGTCGAATAAAACCAGAGCATAATCTTTAAAATCAGCATTGTGATATTCAAAATCCAGCGTATTACAATCTAGCTTTATAACCTTGTTTTCAAGACCATGAACGCTTGAAAACTGATCCATAATACCACAATTGATACCCACCCAGTGTTCGGCCTTTTGTCCTAGTAAAGCGATGTCGGTTTTTTTGATTTTTAAATCGAAGAGTGCTGTGATTCCGAAAATCATTCCGCATTCTAAAGCCGCCGAAGAAGATAAACCTGAACCCACCGGAATGTTACTGCTAAAAACACAGTTGAAACCTTCGAATACAAAACCGTTCTCTTGTAATTGCTTGATTACACCACGAAGATAATTCGTCCAGACATCGTCACTTAAACGGATTTCTGCTTTTAAATCAATTTCAAACGCTTCGTTCAAATCGATGGCAATTATTTTAGAACTGTTGGAGTTGTTTTTCTCAAAGGCAAAACAAATTATTTTGTCAATGGCCGCTGGTAAAACATAGCCGTCATTGTAATCAATATGTTCTCCGATAATATTGATCCTTCCGGGAGAGAGCACGACTTTTTGAGGAGCCGATCCGAACGACTTTTCAAAAAAGGCGATTGTGTTTTGTATTAGAATATCATTCATTATGTTGGGGTTGAAAGAAATAGCTTGTAATTCTGGTTGTCTTTTTAACAGTTAGTTGATGTTTTCAAATTGGTAAAGGGTTTTGTGGTGATAGGTTTCGCCTTTTTTTAAAACCGAATTCGGAAAATGTCTGTGGTTAGGTGCATCCGGAAAGTTTTGTGTTTCGAAACAAATTCCGCTAAATGGGTGGTAAGTTGCATTTTCTTTTCCTTTTAAAGTATTAAAACAGTTCCCGCCTACATAAATATGAACGCTGGGCTGATTGGTAAAAACCTTCATCTGCAGATTGTTTTTAGCACTGGATAAAATGGCAGCGACCTTATTTTCTGACTCAATTACAAAAGAATTGTCAATTGATTCCGGACACTTTTTAAGCACTCTAAAATCAAAATCATGTTGAGAAAGAGCGATGAAATTTCCTGTTGGGATATTCTCAGCATTAGTTTCTAATATTTGATCAGAATCAATAAATAGCATTTGATTTGACAGGTCCGCATCATGTCCGTCAAGATTAAAATAACTGTGATGCGTAAGATTTACGACAGTATCTTTGGTTGAGGTGGCTGTATATTCTAATTTTAATTCGTTTTCTTCCGTTAAAGTATAGGTCAAATCAACTTGTAAAGCTCCCGGGTAATGCTCTTCTAAATCTTCACTTAAAAGACTTAAAGTTAACGAAGGATTATCGCCGGAAGTAATATGGGTAATGTTCCATATTTTTTGTCCAAAGCCAACGTTTCCACCATGTAAAGCATTACCGTTACTATTGGTATTCAGTTGAAAGGTTTTATCGTTTAAAGCAAAAGCACCTTTATCGATTCGTCCGGCGTAACGCCCAACAGTAGTCCCGAAGTAAGGAGCACTTGGCAAATTATAAGAAGCCAGATAAGATTGCAAAGTATCGAAACCTAAAACTACATCAACAAGTCCGACCGTTGCAACCGGAATTTGGAGAGAGGTTAATGTCGCACCGTAATTGATAATTTGTGCTTTCATCCCGTTTTTATTACATAATTCAAAAGAAAGAATTTCTTCGTTATCGGGTAATAAACCAAATGATTTCATGGCAGATTTATCCAGAATATGTGATATACGTTTTATTTCCATATTTTTTTTACCAAAAATGAAATCCAAAAATAGAAACAATATCTGTTTTTGCATACCAGTACCTACCAGTTTTTTGTATATTGCACCAAAATCCATTTTTGTATGAACATAATTTCCATTCAAAGTAATATTGGTTTGCCCAAATACAAACAGATAATTATGTCTGTTGAAAAAGCAATTGAAGAAGAAAAATTGGTAAAAGGCGATCGGCTTCCGTCAGTAAATAAAGTTTGTCTGGCTTTTTCGTTGTCGCGAGATACGGTATTATTAGGTTATGATGAGCTCAAAAAAAGGGGGATTATTTATGCCATTCCGGGCAAGGGTTACTATGTTAAAAGCGTTGAAATCAACATCAAACAGAAGATTTTTTTACTGTTTGATGAGTTAAACAGTTTTAAAGAAGACATCTACAATTCGTTCATAAAAAATATTGGAAAAAATGTTCAGGTCGATATTTTCTTTCATCATTTTAATGTTCAGGTATTTCAAAAACTGATTACTGACAGTAACGGAAATTATACAAAATACATTATAATGCCCACCAATTTAACCGATGTGACCGATGCGATAAAAAACCTACCAGTAGGGGAAGTTATCATACTGGATCAAACCAATCCGGATCTAAAATCGTATCCGGCGATCTATCAAAATCACGAGAAAGATATTTTCGAAGGTTTAACTAAAGGAAAAGCGAGAATGAATAAGTATAAGAAGCTCATTTTGATTTTCCCAGGATTTAGAGAACCATTGGGAATGAAAACCGGTTTTATTGCTTTTTGTACGAAGTATGATCTTAACCATGATGTTATCACCGAATTTACAAACGGCGAGATTAGTGTAGGGGATTTGTACATTATTCCAAACGATCGTGATTTGGTTCGTGTAATTGAAAATGCAAGATCGCAAAGTCTAAAACTCGGAACCGATTTTGGGATTATTTCCTATAATGAAACTCCTTTAAAAAAGGTTGTTGCCAATGGCATTACCACCATTTCAACTGATTTTGAAATGATGGGAGAAATTTTGGCCAATATGGTATTACTGGGGCACAAGGAACAAATAGAAAATAAATCGTCTCTACTGATTCGAAACTCATTATGATTTTTTTTAGTTTTTGTACAATTATTTGGGCTGTGCCGTAAAATTTCAAGTTTATTTTTTGAGACCGTACCGCCAGACTTTTACAAGTTCAAAACAAAATTGTTGCGTAATTTTTCCTCGTATTTTTCCTTATTGAAGGTGTAGAGATAAGAACCTTTTCGGGAAGACTGCATGTCTTTTTCGTCCAGTTTGTTCAGAATCTCCATCGAATTAATTTTGCTGATAAAGTTTCGTTTGTCTAATTCTTTACTCAAAATAGCTTCATATAACTCTAATAATTGGCGCATCGTGAATTTCTCAGGAAGTAATTCAAAACCAATTGGTTTGATCGAAGTTTTGTAGCGTAATATTTTAATGGCCTGCTCTACCATTTCGTTATGATCAAAAATTAAACTTGGTGCCTCGGCAACACTAAACCATTGGGCATGGTAGTTTTTAATTAGCTCGGCATTGTGGTTTTCAATATTAATCAAAGCATAATACGAAACCGAAATGGTTCTTTCTGCCGGGTCACGATCAATGTCGCTGTAAGCATATAATTGCTCCATATAAACATCGTGTAAACCTGTATAAGTATTTAAAACTCTTATCGCGGCATTGTTCAGTACTTCATCTTGTTTTAATAAACCTCCCATCAATGACCATTTGCCTTTTTCCGGTTCAAAGCCTCTTTTGATTAAAAGAATTTTCAAACCTTCACGATCAAATCCAAAAATAATGCAATCTACTGCTAATAAAACTTTATCTGCAGTACTATAACTGTTAAGCATATTCAAATTTTTAGTGGTAAATATTTAAGCCCTTTAATTTTGTTATTCAATTTATTAAATGTCGTATTTGCATTTAAAAATGTAACCTTTTGTAAAAGTTACATTCTACAAAAGTAATGGTTTTTTGATGCTAAAATCATTATCAAAGCGATCATTTTTTAACTTTTTTTACGAGTTTTTTTGAATAAAACGCCTATTTATACTGCAAAGCGTCATTTTTACGCAATCAAAAAGGAGGAAATTTCTTTCTTTATGAAAAATCCTTTAAAGATTATTTTGAGGATAAATTGATTTTGTTAAACCTGATTTTGACCTCGACCCGGAAATGAAATGCTGTTAGCAATACCAATTTTAGAATCCGCGAATGAATTGAAAAGGGCATCAGAGAAAAGAATGAAAAATCCTTAAAAAAAAGAAAAATGATCCTAACAGAAGTTCGTGAGAGATGGCGGATTTAGAGCTAAAAAACGTTGCTGAATTTCCTTACACAGTGGTATTAAATACAGGCTTTAGCTCAGTAAAATGGAATATAAATTTACTTTTTTTGAAATTTTTAAAAGGCGAATAATCAGAATATTGCAAGTAATAGACTTAAAAACACAGTATAAATTTTTAGCATTATTAATTTTATTTAGTCTAAATAAGATAGTTTTGTGTCATAATTTTTATTTCTATGGAAAAGCAATATCTAAACATTAATGCCAAAAACTTCCCGGAGATCTATGAATTGTATTGGAATGAGCTGTTTTGTTTTTGCAGGCACCATACAGGTGATGAAGAGGCTGCAAAAGAAATTGTTCAACAAATTTTCATCAGTATTTGGGAGAGACGGGAAAAACTACAAATTGAAACCTCGGTCAGAGCTTATTTATATGGTTCTCTAAAACTCAAAATACTGGAATACCATCGAAAGCAGGCTACCAAAAAGAAACATGAAAGTATTCATTTTGTTGAAATGAATAAAGTTTCTAACGATACCGAAGAGCATGTTTTATATAAGGATTTGCTTCGGGAATTACAGCTTGCCATCAATACACTTCCGGAACGTTGTCGACAAGTATACTTAATGAGTAGAGAAGACGGGATGGACAATCGTTCTATTGCTGCCTCGCTTGTAATTACGGAGAAAGCTGTTGAAGGAAATATTACAAGAGCACTCCGACATATCCGTGACCGCTTAAAAGTTTTTCGCAGTTTACTTCTTTTTTTTACTCCCCTGTGTAGGGTTAGCGAAGACTTGTGCAACTACATAATTACATAACAAAACCAAGACTGTGTTTATTACATCCGATTTATTAGAAAAATATGCGCGAAAGGAATGCGATGCCACCGAAAGGGTACTGGTTGAACAATGGTTAAATGTTATAGATTTAGAACGTGAGGTTATAACTTCTCCCCAGCGACAGGGATTAAAAGAAGAAATCTGGAACAATATTGCTGCCAGAACGATTCTTGTAAAACCAAAATCTCAGAACAGATTCCTTTACGCCGTACTAACCAGTGCGGCCTGCATGCTATTTGGCATTATAAGTTTACACTATTATAATTCGTCAACATTTGCTTCACATATTTTAGTGAACAATCTGAATGGGCAGGAGGCCAAGAAAATAAACATCGGTAATTTATCTTTTTTGATCGAGCCGGGCAGCATGTGCAACATTTCAATGGATTTTTTGGGTCAGGCAAACGATGTTAAGTTTTGTGGTGCTGTTTCGGTTAGTAGTGATTCGGCAACCTTACGGGAGTTTAGCATTGGTACAGGAACTTCGGGCTGCACCAATATTTATCAGGACAAGGTAAAATTACATAAAGGCCAAACGTATCTCGCTATGACAGATGCTGAGTATAACGTAATTACGGCAACCAGAGATGAAATAGCAGAAGGCCTGCCGAGAGTATTTAGTTCAAGACTGTCGGAACGTTTTAATTTATAAGAAGTAATAAATAAGAAGAATAGATAAGGAAAACGATATAACTGAAATTAAAAAGTTATTGGTTTAGGGAATAAATTATCAATGATGCAATTTAAAAGAATTTTTTTAACGGTCATTTTTATGATCGTAAGCACAACGGTTTACGGACAAAACGAAGGCAGTACCAATTTTACAGGTTATATACTTGACGATGACAATCAGCCTGTGGCCGGTGCCGAGATTCAATTACAAAACATTGCTGCTGTAGCAAAAAGTAATAGCTTAGGAAAATTCGTTTTTCAAAATATTGCATCAGGAAAATACCGGTTAGTCGTATCGATGACGGGTTATCAAATCCGGGAAATGGCTGTTGTTGTCGGACAGAATCAAAAAGAAGAAATTGTTATAGCGTTAAAATCGAATTCGGTTGAGTTAAATTCTGTTGATTTGTTTGGCAAAACGATTGAAACCAAAATCAAAGAACAGCCGTTTGCCGTTTCTGTCATCAATACAAAAAAACTGGCCGAAAGGGATGTTGACTTAAACCGATTGATGGACGGAACAGCTGGTGTTCGTGTGCAGGAATCAGGTGGAATGGGATCTGAAACCAATTATTCAATTAATGGATTATCGGGTAAGGCAGTAAAGTTTTTTGTAGACGGAATTCCGATGGAAAATTTTGGATCATCCTTTAGTATTAATAATTTTTCCATTAATACGCTGGAAAGAATCGAAATTTATAAGGGAGTTACTCCTGTTTCATTTGGTGCTGATGCACTTGGAGGTTCTGTAAATCTTGTTACCCGTACACGTCTTAAAAATTATATCGATGTATCGCAAACCATAGGTTCATTTAAGACGTATCGTTCGGCAATATCCGGAAGATGGAGAAATGAATCCGGTTTTACTTTGCAAACCAATTCTTTTTTTAATTATTCAGACAATAATTATCCCGTTTGGGGACCAACCGTAGAAGTTGCAGGAGAAGACGGAAGACCTATTCCCGGTTATCCAAGATTTAGAAGATTTAATGACGATTATAAGTCTTACACTATTCGAACAGATATTGGGTTTACCAATGTCAAATGGGCCGATGCCCTGTTATTCGGTTTTACGATATCAGATCAGGACAGAGGAATACAGACAGGAAGAACAATGGCCTATGTATATGGTGATGTGCGCTATAATGAAAAGTTTGTTATGCCATCTTTACGTTATTCTAAAAAAGGGTTTTTATTTTCAAATTTAAATGTGGACCTGTACGCTTCTGTAAATAAGTTACGAGGTACCACAACTGATACCAGCTCTTACAAATACAACTGGACAGGAAAACCTATCGGAACAGTAAATGGAGAATTGGGCGGAATCAGATCAGGAAAGTCAATTTATTCGTTTCAGGACCATACGCAATTGGCCAGAGTTAATTTTGTATATCAGATAAAAGAAAATCAGGAGGTTAATTTAAATTATGTATTTACCGGTACCAGAAGAAAGGGCAGTGACGCTATTGCCGAAGCCGAATGGACAGTTCCGCTCAGAGAACCGCAGGACCTGGATAAACATATTGCGGGTTTATCGTATGAGATTACTTCTTTTGAAGATCGTTGGAAGAATGTTTTTTTTACAAAATATTTTGCTTACAATGCCAACGCCGCGGTATTTGATTATAACGGAGAAAGTTTGAAAGAAACATTTTATCAGCATACAAAAGATAATGCCTGGGCCTTTGGATACTCTTCTAAAGTACTGCTTCCAAAAGAATATACGATAAAGTTTTCGGTCGAAAATGCAGCCCGATTGCCCGAAGCGACAGAACTTTTGGGTAACGGTAATACGATTTTAAATGCGCCCAATTTAAAGCCTGAAAGAAGTTTCAATGTTAATACATCTATTCAGAAAACAATACATACTGCGGTCCAGAATGTAAATTTTGGTCTTAATGTGTTTTTTAGAGACACAAAAAATTTGATTTGGTTAGCTGAGGGAGATTTGATGGGAACCGCCCGCTACGAAAATTTAGGAAAAATACGAACCGTTGGAGTGGAGGCTGAGGTTAACTATGCTCGAAAGCAATGGATTGAAACATCAGTTAATTTTACTTATCAGGATATCCGAAATATGCAGCGTTTTGAGGAAAACGGTGCACCCAACCATGTTTATAAAGACAGATTGCGGAATACACCTTATTTAATGGCCAATGCGGAGGCAAGGTTACTCTTAGATCAGCTGTTTCAATTTACACCGAAAGTTTCCTTTTTTGCAAGTACACATTATGTACATCAGTATTATTTGGGTTGGCCAAGCCTTGGAGCAGCACCCGAAAAAATGTACATCCCAAATCAGTTTGTCCAGGATGCCGGTTTGGGCTATACTTTTGGAAAAAACGGACGTTACAGTGCCAATTTTGCCTGCCGCAATATTTTAGACAAGCAGGTTTACGATAATTTTCTGCTGCAAAAACCAGGTAGGTTTTTCAGTCTGAAACTAAGATATTTTTTACAATAACCAATTAAATTTAAATTCAATGAAAATGAAATCGTTCTTAAAAAAGACAACATTTATGGCTTCTGCCGTTGTCTTGTTTGCTGCAGCTGCAACATCTTGCAGTTCAAAATCAGATGAAGTGGAAGTAGAAAGCGCACAACATTTTACAATAGCAAGCTGGACGCAGGACTTGCAGTATATCGCATCGGTTCCTTCCTTAACAGACGGTTCGCTTACTTTTAAAGGAAAAGGTATTGAGGCCAACGGTTCTCGTTATATCTGGCACAAACAATATGTTTATTTGATGAACCTTCCGCAGAAAAAATTCATTCAGTACGAAATGAGTAAAGACGGTAGTTTAAAAGAAAAAGGGGCTATACTTACAGACGGAGTGGTTCCAAATTATTTTCAGTCGTTGAATATTGTAGACGATAATACCATGTTAGTTTTAGGAGGACTGGATATGAATAATGGCACTGTGGGCTGGGCAAGAATTAAACTAAGTGATTTTACGATAGAAGCAAAAGGAACAATGGCTGTACCTTACGACGCCGCTAAAAAAGGAGTTCAGTTTTCTGTTGGAAAAGCATTTGTAGACAATGGAAAGCTTATTTTGGGAGGTTATTTTTATGATAACGAATCAAAAGCTTATATCGTTGACGGTGTAAGAGCTTTGGTTTATGATTATCCGGCAATGAACAATTTAAAAGTAATTAAAACTACTGCAACTGCGGGTGGAGTAGGTTACGATTACTTAAATTCATTAGACAAAGACGAAGAAGGAAATCATTATTTTGTAGCTAGTGCCGGTAAATTCTGGACTGGTGTAGGCGGAAAATCAGGAGTTGTACGTATTAAAAAAGGTACAGCCGATTTTGATAAAGATTATTTTATTGATGTAACAACACCATTAGGCAAACAAGCCTGTTTGATGGGAATAAATTATGTGGGTAACGGAATTGCAATTGGTACCGTTCAGTACGAAGAGTTAATGACTTCGGTAAGAGACCGTTTAAAAAACGTAGGACAATTGGTTAGAATTGATTTGAAAAACAAAACAGTTTCGTTGATTAATACACCTTTAAGCCCGGTTTCAATGGTTCGTTCGCCATTGGTGTATAAAGGAAAGTATTACACAGCAATTAGCCCTATTGATGCTGTAGCTTCAATTTATGAAGTCGATCCTGCTACAGGAGCCTTCAAAAAAGGAACTACATTAGATGGTGGAGGTTCTGTTAGTGTTCAGTTGATAGCACCGCATCCAACAAAATAATTACAACTCAAATCCCCAATTGAGTAAGAGTGGCCGGAAGCAATTCCGGCCATTTTTTGTTTTTAGATATGTTTGAATTGCTCCACCATTTCAATGATAACGAATAGAAGAAGTAATTTAACTCGTTTGTGTTATTTCGACCGGAGGGAGACCCGAGCGATAGCGAATCGGCGTAGCAAATCACAAGCGAAATTTGACAAAGATTAGGATTAATAGGAGCGGAGTTTCTAATGCGATTTCTCCCTCCGGTCGAAATGATAATGCGGTAAGATGTGTTTGTAAAAAACGTCACATTTAGAGGAGATTAATTCGCAAACCATATAAAATGGTAACTTCGCAAGAACAAAAGCGACAATCGAAATGAAACATCTATTCAGAGCAGCAGTAAAATGGACTTTAAAGCAAAAGCAGGAAGATTCAACTAAGAGGTTTTACAGCAAAAGCCACCAGATTCGGATTGAAGGAAAACCAATTTTAGATGTTTCGGCAGCCAAAGCTTTTAAGGGTGATCCTGAATTGTACAATCCCGAAGATTTGCTATTGAGCAGTTTGGTTTCCTGTCACATGATGTCGTATTTGTATGTATGCTCTCAAAACGGAATAGAAGTTCTCGAATATTCAGATGAGGCAGAAGCGACGCTTGAAGTTTCCCCAGACGGAAGCGGACGCTTTGTTTTGGCTCATTTAAACCCTAAAGTAAAAATTGCTAACGCTAATCAGATCGAACTGGCGAATGCACTTCATACCAAAGCCAACCAATTGTGTTTTATTGCCAATTCCTGTAATTTCCCTATATTACATCACGGGAGTTGCGAGGTTCTTACCGTGTAAGTAATTAATAACGGCCTACTCCAAAAATTTGAAAAACTAAAGCTTTAGTTTTTACTTGCCGTTTCCGGACTACTTTATAAGTCAAATTTTTAATTTTAAACAGCATCATCATTTTTAGAAGCTTTCTCTAATTTGATTGATTCCTTATTGGTAGTTGCTTATAATCTCTCTTTTTTAGGCATTTTTGAGCTTCTGAAGAAGCAGTAATTTCAATTTTAAGGGTTAAAAAAGGGTGTGGTTTTACCAGTTCTTACACAGAAAAACCAGTTATTACATAATACATACCACTTCTTACATACCAAAAATGTTACGTTTTTCACATTATATCTTTGTGCTCAAATAATGAATAAAAATAAGTTAGTAATCGTTTACAGGTATTCTTTTAAAACAAAAACAAAAACAATGAAAAAGATTATAAGTTTAAGCCTCATTCTTATGGCTTTCGCCTCATGCTCTCATGAGGAAGAGAAATCAAGTGAAAATAAACCGGTTGTAGTTGAAGAAATTAAGGACAAAGATAAAGAGAAGGACACAAATATATTAAGCGGTTATTCTTCTTTTGAAGTAGATGTAAAAGGTACACCTTATTCTATTGAGGATGTCGTCAATACTAATAATATGGGGCATGGTAACCGACCGGATAATCATTATGGTTTTGGTACATACATAGATTTTGAAGTTAATGATAATAATACGGTAGATGTTTTTTGGAGAGATAAAAATGCTACAACAAATGCAGGCCGTAATATTACCAGAATATCACTCGATGGAAAAAATGTCTTAGAGAATATTGTTGTTCCTCCTATTTGCAATGTAAAGGATAGTAGATTTATTGGCTTTTTGAGTATCAAAAATGATAATGAATTTGTTATTGGACATTCTGAAAAAGTAAATGCCACAGATGCCGCAGACTCAGTTGCTGTATTCACGAAGTTTGATAAATTCGGAGCTGTTAAATTTAGAGCTGTTGCCTTTGGGTCAAAAGGAGCTTGTTATAGTCCTGGACAGGCAAGTACCAATGTGATGGCCTATAATAAACAAACAAATTCAATAGGAGTACATTTTGGATTTCTTAGTGGTGGACATCAGGCTGGCTGGGTAAGTTTTATAGACAATGTCAAAGGGAATTTTTCGAAAGATAGTAAGGGGAATATGTTTGGTAGAACTTGGTATCTTTCTCATAATTTCGATCAGAGAATTATGGCTTCGGGAGATAAATTTTACACTTTAGGTCATGGAGATGCCGGTAATAATAGAGCATTAGCCGTAAAAATGTGGAATCAAACCGATGTTAATCCTACAGTAGGAGTAAATGCCTTGAGGTTCTTTTCAATGGTAGGATATGGATCAGGGAATGAAACAGGTACAAAACTGGGCGATTTTATAGAATTGCCAAATGGCAATGTGGCCATTACTTACTGTACACGTTATTCAAGAGCTGTTAATGATGATAAAAGAGATCTAAAAATTGTTATTGTAAAAGGCCTGCAAACCGGTAATCCAGAAATAGTAAAAGAGACATGGCTAACCCAAAACACTCAGGATATAGTAGGATGGGGAATGCAGCTTGCTTTGTACGGGGATAACAAAATTTTGGTAGGATGGAATCAATTCAATGGTACAACTCCTGTAGGATCTTATTTTACAGTTTGTGATTTTGATGGTAACGTAATTGCTAAAACAGAAGAATCTAAAGAAACGTTGTTTAATCATGGTCAATCTATGAAAATAACGAAAGATGGTAAAAAATTGGTGTTTGTTTCTGCCGGAAGCGGGAATAAACTGAAAATAAATACAATTAATATCAAATAAAAGTATCAGACTTTTTAACCCTGCAGTTGATGGTTTTTTTGTTTACGAATCAGGATTTCCAAATCGTTCATAATTGATTTTTTTTAAATAGTTTTTAAGTAGGAAGAAGCGCTGCAAATTTTGCAGCGCTTTTTTTATAACAATGTCATGGATTCAGGATTTGAACACAGGCTTTTTCGATTTCCTGATCGATGGAGGTTTCTGCGTTCCTTGCGTAAACCTTTGCGGTCTTTGCGGTTAAAAAAGCACACGAATTGTACGGATTCGTTTCACGAAAACGCAGATTTACAAGGATTTTTTATATTATTTGTCTGAAGATAATTTTTATTCTTAATGTTGTAAGTTCTTTTTATATGTCCCTTAGAAATCCGTTTTTATGCGTGTTTTCGCAAAGCGAATCTGTGTAATCCGCGTTCCTTTTTTAAGTGCTAATTTGGGTTCAACATTTCGATGCTGGCTTTTTCGATTTCTTTATCAGTAAAAGTACCTAAGGCTTTTGCGAGCATTTTGCTGGTTTTTATGCAACTGATCATTTTGGTTCGCAGATCGAGATCGTCTCCAATTTCGGTTTTGAGGATCTCTTCGAAAATCTCGGTTAAATAAGCGGGTTGGTCTCTAAATTCTCCTTCCATCCAGAGTGTCGATAAAAACTGAGCTACAGCAGCTATTACGTTATTTTGATCTTTAGGGCTTTGATTTTCTTTTGACATGGCGTTTAGTTTATGATTATTAATTATACGAAAAAACGTACTTTTGTTTAGCCCGCAATTAAGCGATAGATAGCATGGTATCGAAAAAAGTAAGATTGTAAACTACTAAGCAAAGCTTGTGTTTCACAATCTCCATAAATTCTCAACAATTTTAAATATCTTTGAACTATGAGCACAGCAACAAAACCAAAACATATCGGCAGAAACATTAGCCGAATCAGAGAACTGAGGGGTATGAAACAAGAAGCTTTAGCAATTGCTATTGGCGTAAGCCAGCAATCGGTTTCAAATATTGAAGGAAGCGAAATGGTTGATGAGGAGAAATTGGCTAAAATTGCTGATGTATTAGGTGTGTCGGCAGAAGCCATTAAAAATTATAGTGATGAAGTGGTACTAAACAATATCCAAAATAACTATGAAGGATCTACAATCCATAGCGGACCAACAGTAAATCATAATTGTAACTTCAACCCACTGGACAAAGTTGTAGAACTGTACGAACGTTTGGTTCTGGCTGAAAAAGAGAAAGTAGAATATTTAGAAAAATTATTGAAAGGGAAGTAATTCTTTTTGTAAAAAAATAGAAATTAAAAGAAGCGCTACAGATTTTGCAGCGCTTTTTCTATTTCAAAAAAGAAGTAAATTCCTAACTTCTTAACCATATCTAGAGGAATTCTCGATCTTATACTACACCGGAATTTTCCCTTCTGAGATGAATTTTAAACCTGAAATACTAGGTAAAAACAAATACAAACTACCATCTGTACGCACAAAACGTGTCAGGTTTGGGGTTTCTATATAAGTTCCCTTTTTATTATAAGCAAAAATAGAATTGTCCGGACTAGTATCTTCGACCTGTGGACCAAAAATTGGATCAACTCCACTACGATTGGGTGATGTATCCGGATTTCTAAAACTTCCCCGCTCCAACCAGGCTTTGGTAACAAAACGAAACTGAAAATCAAGAACAGCTCCAATAAACAGTCCAACTAATCCTCGTTGTATGCCGGGTTTTTCGGCAGGATCATACACGGGACCGTAAGGCGATGCCCGCCTTAGAATTCGATGGTTTTCGGCATTATCATCATTGTCGGTTACGTTTATGTCATCACGTGGGTTTGCTCTCCGTATGTGTGCTGCATAAGGACATTTTAAAGCCAGTTCATCACTGCTTTGATCGCCTTGCTGATTTGGACTTGCCTTTAAGTAATTAAAGTTGGTAAAATTGAAGTTTTTGGTACTGGGTTCTCCCAGACTTTTATCTTCTTTATTGGGAGATACAACAAGAGGTGTACCGTCGCGCCAGCGTCCGCAAATCTTTGCAGCCATTAATTCGGGTGAAGTTTCACTGTTGGAATGAATGAAAGCATTAAACTTGGCTTCGTCCTGATACAACAATCTAAAAGCCGCAAAAGTGCCATTTACTAATAGGGTATGGGCATTATAATCCTTTGCTTTCTTACTTATTACAAAGCGATCCAAAGGTACTTTTGGTCGGTCGTCGATACTGCTTATGCCCATTAATTTTAGCATTTTGGGCTTGTTCCACAAAATATCATCAATACGTGGCTGAGACAAACTGTCGCGATATCCAAAATGTACATAATCTGAGTTTCCGTCGACGGTTATAGGATCTGAATCCTGATAATATGCCGGAACTACAGCTGGTCCTGAAGGCATTTGGGCTACCATACCTAACAAATCCGAATAGTATTTTTCTCTGTTTTCAGGTGTTAAGGTAAAAAGTGTCAATTGAATATGAAGCTCACTGCCATCTGTACTTGGTGCTTCTTTTGCAATCCACCCTCCGTTTTTCCACCAGTTTGCAGGAGCACTCTCTCCGGTGTCACCCATTAGCACGGAATCATTTATTGCTCCTTTTTTAAAGGCTAGAAATACTTCGGCACTAGAATCATCCTTTACCGTTTTACTATTAACTTTACCTATGAGTTTTTCTAAACCGAAGTACGTAAAACCAATATTAAGACAATAGTCCGGTTTTTGCATGTTTTCCCAAGGCTCTGCACTGGTGATCGACAAACCACCGGGAGCGGTTCCCGAAGCAAGATCTGCACAAAATTGTTTTGCTCCGTCGGGATCTTTTATACTGAAAATAATATATCTGATGTGAGGAAAATTATAACCTCGTAATATTAGTCCCTGTATATCATTCATCTCAATCTGATTGGAATTACTCATCGATTATCTTCATTAAGATTAGATTTAAAACTATTCGCAATCCGGTTTTTGAGCTTTTGGGAAATTATAACTTACCTGACCCGGAACTGCTGGCCATGTTTTATCGGCATTTGGATAGTTGTCGATAATTTTTGCTACGGTAAGTCCCGGAAAGTTGGTGCCAAAAATATATTTCCCATCTTTATCGCCTGCAGAAAAAACAGGATCCCCAAAATTATAACGCATCAACAAGCAGTAAAATGCATTAGCATTTTTAACCACTCCACCTCTGTCTTTGTGTCTTATAAATTTTGCCGATGTTGGTCCATCCGGATCCACACCCGGAATTCCTTCTTCGTCCATAAGATGTAACAAGAAGTTTAAACCTTTCACAACCTGCTCTATCTTGAAGAACGCTCTGATATAATCATCAAATTGCCCGTCATAGATAGACATTACTACCAATACATCTTTTCCCGGATAAGACTGAAATCCCGGAACAGGTATCCCTGGAGTTGGAGCTCCGTCTGCTTGTGCATAAATAGTAAAATAATGTACTCCTGTTGTTTTACGGAGATCTCCAACCGGAGGTTCTGTAGTGGCAGCTTCTCTAATGCTTTGAGCAGCAAGTAATGCTTCGGGCAAAGCGCCTTTTTTTAAAGGAATAAACAAAAACAACAAATGCTGTTGATCTGCAATGGGTACTGTGATTACTGGGGGTGTTGACATGGTTTAATTGTTTATTGGATTGCCCTACTCTGTTAAGGCTTTTCGGGAGACGCCTCTTAATTGCTTAAGCAAGACGAATTTATGGATACTAAAAACAACTCATCCAAGTACTTATACCTGATTTAGGCGAAAAAATAGCACTTAACGTTCCTTGCGTCTACCTTTGCGCCCTTTGTGGTTAAAAAGATAGTACTCGGATTGTACGGATTCGCTTTGCGAAAGCACGGATCAGCGCGGATTTTTTATTATTTGTTAGAGAATAATTTTTATTCCTGGTAAATCCGTTTTTATCAGCGTTTTCGCAAAGCGAATCTGCGTAATCCGCGTTCCTTTTTTGTAATGCTAATTTGGACACAGCATTTTGATATTGGTTACCGATAAGATGTTTCTACGTTCCTCGCGTAAACTTTTGTGCTCTTTGTGGTTAAAATAAAGAAGCGCCACAATTTTCATCGCAGCGCTTCTTTATTTTTTTGAACTCTAAGGTAATTATACCCCTAATTTCTTAGCAATCTCAGCAGGGATTCCGCCTTTGTTTACTAATAAAGCAGTTGTTTTGTATTTTACAAAATTCTTAGTTACAAACAAGAAACCTTTGTAGTCGTTTGTTTCTCCCCATGAATTTTTAACAATGTAATATTCTTTTCCGGTTTGATCTTTGGCTAAACCAATGATGTGCATACCGTGATCGTCTGTAGTAGTGTAGTTGTCAAATGCAGTCTGACGCATTTCAGGAGTAATTTCAGGCTCAGCTTTTGGTCCGTTAAACATGTCTGCTTTTTCTTCAGCAGTCATATCGTCGAATTTTTTTGTAGCCACGTAAGCCACACCATTTTTCCAGCTAAAGCTTTTCTCGCTCACATCTGTTGCCCACGCTACAGTATATCCTTTTTTCAGTGCATTGTCGATAACATCGGTCATGTCGTTTACTTTTACGTTGTAAACCTGATCCAATGACCAATTATCCGGCACCATCATAGTCGTTTTTTGGTAGTATGGAGAGGTAGTAAAAGAAGACATTTCTACATACTCATCCGGATTAATTCCTACCACTTCTTTAGCAAAAGTTTGAGGTGTATAGTTTTTTCCTTTGTAGTTAAAGTTATCCGGTACTTTACCTAAATAAGAATCAATTACCGCTGCGTAGGCTTTTTTCCAGTTTGGTGTCAGCTCTCCGTTAGGGTTTTTAACTACTGCTGCCAAAACACTTTCGATTAAAGCGCCCATTTCACCAAATTTGTTTTTATCTGTTCCGTAGTTTAATCCTGTATATACTTCTCTCGGAACAGTTCCGTACTTTTTGTACATATTAATTACATCATGCAAAGCTCCACCGTCACCAAGACTAATAGCTCCATGCATACGAACATAGTTTTCTCCTTTGTCAACATACACGTTTCTTGCCGAAAAAATTTGAGACAATTCAACCGGTTGTTTTCCTAAACGAATCATTTCTGATTCTAAGAATGAGTTGGTTGAATAACTCCAGCAAGTTCCTGATGAACCCTGAGCTTTTACAGAAGTTGTTCCTAAATTGATAACTTCGGTAAATTTAAAGTTTTCTTTACTTTTGTCGCTGGCGTTTAATTTAAGTGAGTTTACTAAAACGTCCTGCGCAAAACAGCCTGCTGTTCCAGCCAAAAATACCGATGCTGCAAACACTGATTTGAATGAAAATGTATTCATAATTTATATTTAATGTTTTGATAAATTAGTTGTCGTAATTTAAATTTTGTTACAAAACAATTAAATTTTAACTAATAAAACTAACCCGCAACCGTTAATTTTTATAAAATGTTTTTCTTAATCTATATAAACTTACAAAATACGCAAAACAAAAAAGCGGGTAAATCCGATCAGTTTTAAACTTGTTGGGTTTGATAGTGATAGAGAATCAAGGCAGCCAGTTATTTACAAAAATAATATAGTAGGCCCGGTCTTTTGGGAATTTTGCGGCATCGACATCCATGCGGAGTTTGAATTTCTGTACCCGTAAATATTCAAAATCCGTTCTGCAGGGTGTTTTAGTGATTGCTTTTTAGGGTATAAGCTTATTTTTTTGTTAATCCGGGAGGGAATCCTGCCATAATTTTTTTGATAGATGAGGAAATAAATTCTTCCGGATTGTTGGGTTTGCTGTCTATTTGAGCATTACCAATTCCTTGCCATACCAGTTTTTGTGTTTTTGTAGATACAATATCAATGATCAGAGAGCCATCAACATAATCGTAGGTATTGACGGTTGTATTGGCGCCTCCCATGATGGGACCTCCACCCCAATATCGATATGGACGATACATACCGCCATAACCATAAAAATCTGTGTTTGCTGATACCGAAGTTTTGGTTTTTAAGATCGATACTGCATTTACTTTGAGATCCGGGTTTGTTGTGGTTTCTGTAAAACCTTTACTAATCATTTCACTACGGATGGCTTTTGTTACACGATCAACATTTAATTGACTGACCTGTCCTTCCTGTGCTTTTAAGTCGTAAACAGTAAATGTTTTGTACTCGTTGAAATTAGTACTGGGATCATAATCGGTGGTAACTTTTACAGTTGGTGAGCAGCTGTAAATTAAACCCAATAGAAGTATTGGGATTATACGAAGATTCTTTCTTTTAATATTCATCTTGTGGTATTTAAATTAATGATTAAATTAGTTTAATTTGATATTATTAAAATTTTGATGAAATCCAGAGTATAAATAAAAGTAAGTGCTTTTGTAAGTAGTTATGATTAATATATGTCACTCTTGTAGTTAAAGATAAATTATTTTATTTAAACGGCTTAATACTAGACGTAAAATTCTTACTTGTTAGTTCTCAACGATTGATTACTATTAAAGAAAATTGCAGGCTTTATACGGGTATTGTTTTCCCTGAAGCACAACCTAATTTAGAAATAATCCGATAAAACAGATCTATGTAAATCATGTATTTCCAGCTTCGTCTATGATTTTGACCACAGAATTGGTGGTAAGATTTTTTTTTTAAGTGTTTTAAAATTAAACAATAAAAAAGCCATTCGATTATCGAATGGCTTTTCGGTGTGAATGTATACTTTAAAAAATAAACTATTCTATTTCAGAAACTCTCATGGTGTTTACCATTCCTTTTTCTTTAATTGGCATTGCCGCAAGGTTGATTAGGTAATCTCCTTTTACAACATATCCTTTTTCTCTTGCGATTTCGTTAACATCAGTTATAGTATCATCTGTACTTTCGTCTTTGTCATAGAAGTAAGATCTTACTCCCCATAATAAATTCAATTGTGTTAAGATTCTTCTGTTTGAAGTAAATACTAAAATGTGTGCAGATGGTCTCCAGGCTGAAATTTGGAAAGCGGTATAACCACTGTTTGTCAAAGTACAAATTGCTTTTGCTTTGATTTCATTAGCCAATAAAGCGGCCTGATGGCAAACTGTTTTAGTAACAAAACGTTTTGTTTTAATTTGTGGCGTGTTTTGTGGAACCTGGATAAGTGGAGAATCCTCAACCGCCTCACAAATTTGTGTCATTTTTTGAATAACCTGTACCGGATAGTTTCCTGTAGCAGTTTCTCCTGATAACATTACTGCATCGGCACCGTCCATTACTGAGTTTGCAACGTCGTTTACTTCGGCTCTTGTAGGAGTTAAACTTGTAATCATCGTTTCCATCATTTGTGTAGCAACGATAACCGGAATTCTCGCAGTTTTTGCTCTGCGGATTAAGTCTTTTTGTACCAATGGTACTTCGTGAGCAGGAAGTTCAACCCCTAAATCTCCACGAGCTACCATTAAGGCATCACAATACGCTACAATTTTATCCATGTTCTCAAGAGCTTCCGGCATTTCAATTTTAGCTACGATTGGAATTTTATGCTCTGAATGTTTGGCAATTAATTCTTGAAGATCTTGTAAGTCACGAGGTGTTTTTACAAACGAAAGCGCAATCCAGTCTACTTTTTGTTCGATAGCAAAAATAGCATCAGCAATATCCTTCTCTGTTAAAGCCGGTAAAGAAATTTTAGTGTTTGGAAGATTAACCCCTTTTTTAGACTTTAATTCTCCACCCTGAATTACTTTAGCAGTAACTTCTGTTTTTTTATCGGTAGTAAGGATTTCGAAAATCAATTTACCGTCGTCCAATAAAATACGTTCTCCCGGATTAACATCATTTGGGAAATTTTGATATTTCATGAACACTTTCTGAGCTGTTCCAATAATATCTTCAGCAGTTGTAAAAGTAATGATGTCACCATCATTTACAACTGTTCCTTCTTCCATTACTCCAACTCTAAGCTTTGGTCCCTGTAAATCTCCTAAGATTGCAGTAGTGTAACCAAACTCTTCATTAAGACCTCTAATAATATTGATTTTATCTTTTACTCCTTCGTAATCAGCATGCGAAAAATTGATTCTAAACACATTAACCCCTGCCTCGATCATATCCTTGATAATCTCCCTCGTACTACATGCAGGCCCAAGTGTAGCAACAATTTTGGTTTTTTTGTTTGTTTTTAGCATTTTTTTTAAAAAATTAGATTGTTTTTTGATTTTATTTTGTCGGTATCGACAGCATATATAGCTGCAATACTTTCTATTTTGTTTAATTGTTGTTGAATTTCTGAAAAGTCAAGAGCTTCTTCGCTATTGTCTACTTTCAGGAAAAAATCTACTTTTTTGAATTCAGGAAGTAAATGAATTGTTGTTGAAACCTCACTTGTCTCATTGGAAAACAAATCTTGAGAATCATTTTTACTCACTGAAATGATCTCATTTTTATTCTGAATCAAGTTCCATGAAACTGCTTTTTCGGAATCATAATAATAAAATCTCGAAAAATTTGCCTCGCCTTCTTTAGTTTGAGCATGGATCTCGTTTTTGCTCTTACTTAAGTTTATCGGAAGGTTTTTATTGATAAAATAGGCCAATCTGTAATCTTCCAATGAAGTGTGGATTGCCATTAAATAATAATCAATTTCGTCAAATTCGTCTAAATCCAATCTATGAATAGCCATGTCATGAAAAATAAAGGTGTAAATATACTATTTCTAACGGAGCATCGATAGTTAAGAAGTGTATGTTTTTGTTAAATTATAAACGAAAACGTTATAGCTTTAAGATAGTTACAAGTGTTTTGTAGCTATTTCTTGTCTATTTTTTCCTGAAATGCAAAATATGCCCTTTGTGAGGCTTTTTCTTCTGCTTTCTTTTTTGAAGTTGCGCGTGCTCTTGCGACTACTTTATCGTCTATACTTAATTTGACGCCAAACAGGCGTTGGCCATCAATGCCGTTATCTTCAAAAATGTCATAGTGAAAGATTCTTTTTTCTTTCTGACACCATTCGATAACCAAGCTTTTATAGCTAATTACTTTTCCCTCAAGGCGAGCTATGTCGACATAAGGTGTAATCACTCTTTTTTGAATAAATTTTTCACAAAACGAATATCCTTTATCCAGATAAATGGCTCCAATAAGGGATTCGAAAATATTACCATGAATGTTTTCTCCAAAGTGCTGGATAGGAACTTTGCTTTCTACAAAACGAACCAGATTCAGATCTTTACCCAACTCATTCAAATGCTCGCGACTTACGATTTTCGAACGCATTTTGGTTAGATAACCTTCGTCACCATTAGGTGCTTTATTAAATAAATGTGCTGCAATTACGGCACTTAACATAGCGTCTCCTAAAAATTCCAATCGCTCGTAATTGATCGGGTGTCCCGACTCGTCTAATTTATTTGAAGACCGGTGTGTAAAAGCTTTCTTATAAAAATCGATCGTTGCAGGCTGAAAACCAAGTATTTTCTGAATAGTGTCAAAAAAAATCCCGTCTTCTAGAGAACGGGATTTAGAAAATATTTTTTTGATAATATTCATATGCAGAAATTAGTCCACTAATTTTTTAAACAATACGCAAGCATTGTGTCCACCAAAACCAAAAGTGTTACTCATAGCAACATTTACTTCTCTTTTTTGAGGTTTGTTTAAGGTAAGATTCAATGAAGGATCAATGTTTTCATCTACTACAGTATGATTAATCGTTGGAGGTACAATTCCGTGCTGCATTGCTAAAATAGAAGCAATTGCTTCAATAGCTCCAGCCGCACCAAGTAAGTGACCTGTCATTGATTTTGTAGAGTTAATGTTGATTGTTTTTGCATGTTCTCCAAAAACAGCACTGATTGCTTTTAATTCGGCAACATCTCCTAAAGGAGTAGAAGTTCCGTGAGTGTTGATATGATCAACATCTTCAGGATTCATTCCGGCATCTCTCAGGGTATTTTTCATTACTGCAATAACTCCAATTCCTTCCGGATGTGGTGCTGTTAAGTGGTAAGCATCAGATGACATTCCGCCACCGCCAATTTCACAGTAAATTTTTGCACCTCTGGCTTTAGCATGCTCGTAATCTTCAAGAACTAATGCTCCTGCTCCTTCTCCTAATACAAAACCGTCTCTGGTTCCGTCAAAAGGTCTTGAAGCTGTTTCAGGGCTTTCGTTTCTTGTTGATAAAGCGTGCATAGAGTTAAAACCTCCCATACCGGCAATGGTAATGGCAGCTTCTGAACCACCGGATACAATAACATCACACATTCCTAAACGGATGTAGTTGAAAGCATCAATTAATGCATTTGCAGAAGATGCACATGCAGAAACAGTAGTATAATTTGGTCCCATATATCCGTTACGCATCGAAATGTGTGCAGGTGCTATATCGGCAATCATTTTAGGGATAAAAAACGGATTGAATTTTGGAGTTCCGTCTCCTTTAGCATAATAAATTACTTCTTCCTGGAAAGTTTCTAAACCTCCGATTCCTGCTCCCCAGATAACACCTACTCTTTGTTTGTCGATATTATCATTAGTAAGTCCGGCATCTTTAATAGCTTCATCACTGGCAGCAACTGCATATTGAGCGAATTTATCTAATCTACGAGATTCTTTACGATCCATAAAATCTTCAATATTGAAGTTTTTTACTTCACAGGCAAATTTCGTTTTATGCTTCTCTGTATCATAATATGTGATAGGAGCCGCTCCGCTAACTCCATTCACAAGTGCATTCCAATATTCCTGGATATTATTCCCGATAGGAGTAAGTGCACCTAATCCTGTTACAACAACTCGCCTTAATGCCATAAATATGTATTTTGTACTTTAAACAAATAAAACCCACGCTTTCTTAATTGTATTGTTTACTTAAGAGCCATGGGCATTACAATATAAATATATCTTTTTGATTGAAAATCAATCGAAATTTAAATTTGAAAAAAAATAATAACACCCGACTCTTAAAAAAATCAAATTTCAAAAATCAAATTCCAATTTTGGAATTTTGAATTTCAAAAATTGGGGCTTTTTAGAAATCGGGTGCGGTATTATTATTTTTTAGCTTCTTCGATATAAGAAATAGCTTGACCAACAGTAGCAATGTTTTCTGCTTGATCGTCTGGAATTTGAATATCAAATTCTTTTTCGAATTCCATAATAAGCTCAACAGTGTCTAATGAGTCAGCTCCTAAATCATTAGTGAAGCTTGCTTCTGTTACAACTTCGTTTTCGTCAACACCTAATTTGTCTACGATAATCGCTTTTACTCTTGATGCAATGTCTGACATAATCTTTAATTTTAGAATTTAATTTGTTGGCAAAAATAAAAAACTTTATTTTAAAACAACTATTTAGTTTATAAATGTAACACTAATTTATAAAATTAATTTCAAGAAAGACTTTTTAATACTATTTATTTTCGATTTTTATTCCGTTATTTGCAGT
>NZ_CADCST010000063.1 GCF_902804485.1 Flavobacterium collinsii
TAATAATGCTAGATATAACTTTATTAGACCTATCCGCTTCAATGGGATTGGTCGCATCAATAGTGCTTACTTTTAATTTTCTGTTAGGAATGATGATTAGTACCACTTATAAAAAACACAAATATTGGAAATCATTACCGCAACGCATCAAACAAATTAATATTTATAACTTACATAATTGGACAGCTTATTTCGCCTTATTTTTAGTCTTATTGCACCCATTATTCTTGTTGTTTGACAAAACAACAAAATTCAAATTAAATGACATTTTTTTTCCAATAAATGCACCCACACAAAAAGTATTTGTAACACTAGGAACACTTTCCATGTTTGCATTAATGATTGTTGTTATTACCACGCAAAAGGTAATAAGAGACAAGATAAGTTTCCGAGCTTGGAAAAATATACACCTTATATCTTACACAACAGCAATGCTTTTTGTGGTTCACGGAATAGTAATGGATCCTTTATTAAAAAATAGACCTGTTGATATTTTTGATGCCGAAAAAGTGGTTTCAGAACTTTGTCTAGTAGTTTTATTAGTAGCAGCTTATCTACGATATAAATTTCATAACAAAACAAAAATTGTATAATGAAATATTTATGTCTATTTCTATTTTGTACAATTAATGCGATTGCACAAAATGACAGTATAAATCATTTTAGTTATAATCCTGATGCGGGTTTACAGTATAAGAAAAATGATTTTCAATGGAGTACGTGGGGATTTGCCGAAAGATTGTTTTCTCCAAATCTATCTCCTGTTTGGAGAAGAGTAAGGCAAGGAATGGAATTTCAATTGCCTAGTTATCCATTCAAAATAAGCGGAAATAAATTTCGTACCATTGTATTTTATGAAGTTGATTTTACCGATAATAACTTTTTTCAAGATAGTGAACGATTTAAAATTTGGGAAAATCTATATATAACTTTTCAAAATGCAAATGACCCCAATAAATTTCGAATATTATTTGGCGAAAACACGAATATTTTATCAAAAGAAGATAATTTATCTTCGGGAAATTTGCCAACAATAAACCGAAGTTTAATTCTAGAAGAACACGGCAGTACGGGCAATTTTGGTACACAATGGGGTTTGCAAATTCAATCACAAGTATCGAAAAGAACATTCTTGCAAGCATCAATGCAGGACAATAGAGGTTCTCTTAATCAAGACCATCCGAGTTTTCAATTTTGGAATGCACTGACATTTAAAATTACCCAATCTATTATTCAAGCCTCAGATAAAAGCAATCAAAAATTAAATATTGGTTTAGCGATAGACCATACTAGAAACATAAAAGATAAAAGTTTTACACTTATTTCGGGCATAAATAATGTGTCTTTAGGAAGCACTCCTGCAACAGGAACTAAACTGACTTTTGAAAATAATATGGACTACACTAATACTATTGGAAAGCATTTTTATACAATAGAATATGAAGCGATTTATTCTAATTATTCAGACCAAAAGTTAAATGTTACAGGTGGTTATGGCCAACTTCAATTTCAAGTATTTGATGAAAAAAAGTTTGGAGATTTAGTTCCATTCGTGCGTTATGATTTAGTTGTATTAAACAATCCTATTGAAAAAGCAACAGAACAAGCAATCAAAATGGGTGTTAATTATAACTTGCCTTACACCAATAAATTAGTAAACTTTCATATTGAATATGCACATCATTTGTTAAATGGTTCTCCAAATATTTTGACCACAACACAAAATAAATTCGATGAATTCAGATTTGGAGTTCGAGTAAATGCAACAAGATATTTAAGATTTTAATTGTATCCTTTATGAAAATATTTAACTACATAACTCGGACAGTCTGGGTACTTTCTTTAGTCAGCTTATTTACTGATACAGCAAGCGAAATACTATACCCAATAATGCCCATTTACTTAAAGACAATCGGATTTTCCATTGTATTAATAGGTGTTTTGGAAGGTTTTGCTGAAGCATTAGCAGGATTAAGCAAAGGGTATTTCGGAAAATTATCTGACAATTCCGGAAAACGAGTTCCGTTTGTGCAATTGGGTTATGCATTAAGTACTATTTCAAAACCAATGATGGCAGTTTTTACTTTTTCGCTTTGGATTTTCTTTGCGAGAGCTATTGACCGTTTCGGAAAAGGAATACGCACTGGAGCAAGAGATGCAATTTTATCGGATGAAGCAACAATGGAAACCAAAGGAAAAATCTTTGGTTTTCATCGCTCAATGGATACTTTTGGGGCTGTTCTTGGACCAGCAATAGCATTAGTGTATCTATACTTTTATCCACAGGATTACAAAACACTATTTTATGTAGCTTTTATTCCTGGATTACTTGCTGTGGTGGCTTCCTTTTTTCTGAAGGACAAAACTAAAGTCCATCCAATAGAAAGAAAACTAATACCTTTTTTCTCCTTTATAAATTATTGGAAAACTAGTCCGTTACAGTATCGAAAATTAGTAATCGGGTTATTGGCATTTACATTGTTTAACAGTTCCGATATTTTTTTACTGTTAAAAGCAAAACAGGAAGGACTAAATGATACGGCAGTAATCGGGATTTATATTTTCTACAATTTGGTTTATGCACTTTCTGCTTTTCCAATAGGCATTTATGCAGATAAAATTGGATTAAAGAAGATGTTTATTTTCGGACTTTCATTATTTTCAGTTGTATATTTTGGAATGGCATTCTCTACAAATATTTATGCCATAGCTTCTTTGTTTTTTATTTACGGAGTTTATGCTTCAGCAACCGAAGGAATTTCAAAAGCGTGGATAAGTAATGTTGCCGAGAAAAAAGATACAGCAACTGCCATCGGAACCTATTCAGCATTTCAAAGTATTTGTACTATGTTAGCCAGTTCATTAGCAGGCTTAATTTGGTATCAATTTGGTGCAAAATTTACATTTTTGGTAACTGCGGTAGTAACAATTTTTGTTGTATTTTATTTTTTACTAAAAATTAAACCTGTAAAATAATAAGTATGACTGTAAAAGGCTTTTAGTTATAATCTATCTTACACCAATAAATTAACAAATTTTCGCATAGAATATGCCTATCATTTGTTAAATGGTTCTCCAAATATTTTGACCACAACACAAAATAAATTCGATGAATTCAGATTTGGTATTTGAGTAAATGCAACACACTATTTTAGGTTTTAAATTAATTTAACAACCGTTTGGCATTGTCCAATTTTATTTTTCAATTTATTCTTATGTAAAAAATCGATTTTTCAGCATTTTAGTACAGAAATAACGATCCTAAAATAATTCATTCTATAATCAAATCAGTCTTCCATTCGGGAGGCTTTTTTATTTTTTACATTTTTTTTATTTTTTTTCTCCTTGATTTTACTGGGGGTACAACGGGGTACAACAGGGGTACAACAAAAAGTTGTACTTGTAGCAGCTTGCAGTCTATCGTTTCTTTGCCCTGTAATGATGATGATCCGGATTTCGAAACCGGATTTTGTGAGAAACTAATGTAGAACGATAAAATGAAGAGCGTATGTTTACAAACATTTCATGGGGTAATTACATAATTGTAGTTATTCTACTATTGGCAAGCTGGTATTTATTTGTTGGATTCAGATTTTATTTTGATGACTTCAAAGAAATTATATCAGGAAAACGGAAACTTCAATTGCGTGGATTTGAAAATCCAGATGACCAAGATCTTAAATCCGAATTAGACTATAAAGAGTCGCCTCAAACAATTTCAGACCCAACTTCTTTAGGAGAATTTGACACCACCTTTCAGGATGTTGATGCTCTGGTGGCAAGATTAAAAACTTTTATCGCAGATGCCGCAAAGAAAAAATTAGTCAAAAAAGAATTTACCTATTATCTGCAACTTCTTCTAAGGGAATTTCCCTCAGTGAAAAACTCACCATTTAATTCCTCAATAAGCGAGCTGATAGTCTCAGAATGTGGCAAACTCGAATCAATCACTTTAACCCAGAAGGAAGCAGAAGCCCTTTGGGAATAAACTCTAAAACAATATAACGGAGGAACTGCCCCTGTCCATCCCGGCGCGGTATGACAGATGTAACAGGAAAGTGGACTGTGACAGCGGTAACACCTCCGTTTTTTATCTGAATTTTTAAACTTTAAAATAATGTGTGATGAAAAAATGGAATTGGAATTTTAAAAAGTTTATGGAGAAAAAAACATATAGTATTGGTATTCTTCTGGCGCAAATCCTTTTTGTGATCAGTTATGAAACCTACGCGCAGGATGGTCTGGCCGGAATCAATGAAGCCAACCAACAAGTACGAAGTTATTTTGATGCAGGAACAGAACTCATGTATGCCGTAGGCGCATTACTGGGACTAATAGGCGCTGTGAAAGTATATCAAAAATGGAATGCTGGTGATCCTGACACCGGAAAAGTAGCGGCAGCCTGGTTTGGAAGCTGTGTTTTTCTGGTAGTAGTAGCCACAGTAATCAAATCCTTCTTTGGGATTTAAAAACAATTGCTATGGAAGAGCTGCTCAAAGAAAAGTTATGGTTCTACATTATCCATAACAATCCCGATTTGATGTTTACGCTTCAGGAAGATTATAGTGTACTTGATTATCTCAATGAAAAAATAAATGGTATTAAATCTATATTGGACGATATGTTATCTGACGGGACACCTCAATATATCATTGAAGAAATATGTCTCAATGTACTTACTGAAGATCTGAAACCTTCCCGTTTTTTATATCTCCGTTCCCTGCTTTCTGAGGAGTTTGAGAAAACCTATGCCGGTTTTCAGGAGTCAGGTATCCTGACCTATGAGGTAATCAACATTATGGAAAGCTGCAAACCCATTTTTGAAACCATTGGTTTTACTAAAGAAAATGAAGAAGATCCCAATTTGAGAAATGCCCTTATTGGTCAGATTACTGACTATCTGAATTGAGCTATTTATAGCAGTATATAGTATAAAAAGGAGTAATTATGGCTTACAATCTATCCCAAAAACTAAGTGCCAATATCGAGGCAATTACCATTGCCATGCAATGGCAGCAAGGTAATGCTTTATCGGAAGAAGCAGTTACAGCTCTTAAGGCATATGCAGGATTTGGCGGTATCAAAGCTATATTATATCCCAATGGCACTACTGAAGAATGGGTAAAATCTGGAGCTACAAAAGAAGACCTGAAGTTACATCCAGAGATGACAAGACTGCATGCAATATTGCAGGAACATTATTCTGAAAAGGATTATAATGCAGTTGTTTCATCACTTCGTAATAGTGTCCTTACTGCATTTTATACTCCGGAGATTGTTCCCAAAACTTTTTACACTGCTTTGAAAGAACAAGGCATTATCCCTAAAAGAGTATTCGAACCATCGGCAGGATCAGGCATTTTTGTAACAGAAGCAGAAAAAGCATTTTCAGATTTGGAACAAATTACTGCTGTGGAAAAAGACCGATTAAGCGGACTGGTACTTTCGGCATTAAACAGTACACTGTCAACTAAAAATACCACGCATATAACAGGACTAGAAGAAGCACCAACAAATGATAACGGCAGTTATGATCTTGTGGTCAGCAATATTCCATTTGGTAATTTTTCTGTGTATGACGAAGCCTATCCCGATAAAGCGATTTCAGGAAAAATCCACAATTACTTCTTTGCCAAAGGACTGGACAAACTCGCGGATGGCGGTCTTATGGCCTACATAACTACAGACGGTTTTTTAAGCAGCCCTTCCAATGAGAGTGTCCGCGCATATCTTTTTCAAAATGCAGATTTTGTGAGTGCCAGCGTTATGCCTGATAACTTGATGAAGGAAACCGGAAATACGGACGCTCCTAATCATCTGCTTATTGTCCAAAAAAACGAGCATAAACAAATGCTCTCTGACAATGAAAATGAGTTGTTGCAAACCATTGAACTGGAAAATGAATTTGGAAAATACAGTATTAATAAATACCTGCACAACAGACCCGAACTTATAATTGGGAATGAAATACGAGCCGGTAAAAACCAATACGGACAGGCACACCAAAGCGTGAGACAAAACGGTGATATCAATTCTATTAAAGATCGTCTTGCAGATAATATTTCCAAAGGACTAAAAGATAACTTTAACAAGGAACTTTTTGAACAAGCTCAAAAAAACGAGATCGCTCAACCCGCTGAAACAATCGGGCCGAAATTTACTTACTTACCCATGCCTGAGAGTAAGGCAAGTGGTATTTCAGTTCAGCTTGGCTTGTTTGATACTGTGCCTGCGGAGAATATCAACCGTGCAATGGATTACATCAATCCTCTGGATGAAACCGTAGTAGATAAAAAAACAGCACGAATACTCAGTACCATACGTACCACTGATAATCCATCACATGAAAATGTTGTGCTGATTGCTGCCAAACAAAACAAGTCCAATCGGTATTTGTATAAATTATATTCTAATGTAAAAGAAATAGATGGCTTTTCAGCCAATTGGATGAATGGCGGATTACTGCCTCATGAATTACTGGCTTTATCCAATGCCCTTCAGTACTACGATCATAAGTATACTTATGAAGGAGACCAAACCCTGGAATCGGCCTTTAATCTGGAAAGGCAGCTTTACGAAGAATTGGCGCCATTGAAATCTTTCTATAAAGAAGGCACGCTGGTTCGGCTTGGAGAAGCCGTTGGAATCATAAGTGATATAAATGAGCAGCACAAACAGGCTTTTTTCCAACCATTAGCATCACAAGGCAATCTGAAATTCTATGATGCCTATATTACTATTCGGGATCATTATCTGGAATTGTTTGAGAAAGAGCAATCAGACCAAACGGCCAGTGATGAAGTTCGAAAAAATCTCGATGAGCAGTATACCAAATTTGTTTCTCACTATGGTATTTTAAATGGTTCTGAGAACCGCAGGCTCATCATGCAGGATTCTGCTTTTGGTTTTACCATTCTTTCTTCACTAGAACGCAAAGAAGGTGAACGTTATGTGAAGTCGGATATTTTAATCGAATCTGTCGTAAAACAACAAGAACGTTATTATACAGACGATCCCATTGAAGCACTAGCCAGAAGTCTGAATGAAATTGGAGCAGTTGACTTAGGATTTATAGCAGCCGCAACAGGACTTGAACAAAATGAGGTTATAGAGCGTTTGAACCATCAAATCTATTTAAATCCAACAAGTCAGAATTGGGAAACTTCAGATTTGTATTTAAGCGGCAACGTCGTGGAAAAGCTGCAGCAGGCTAAACAGGCTGTACAGTTATATCCTGAAAACACGCAATATTACAAAGGATTGCAGGCACTTGAAAAAGTACAGCCGGAACGTATCCCTTTTGAATTACTAGATTTTAACCTTGGTGAACGATGGATTCCAACCCGATACTATGAAAATTTCGCTGAAAAATTATTTGACCAGCCAACTGAAATTAATTATTTCCCATCACTGGATACCTTTAAAGTAAGTACAGGACACAATACCAAAATAGACAGAGAGTTTTCGGTAACTCCAAAAAACGGCAGAACCACTTATGGCTACACCATATTGGAGCATGCACTTGAAAATACAGCACCGTTTTTTACCTATGAAGTTGAGGGACCTGGCGGAAAACCGATCCGAATGCCGGACAATGAAGCTATTCAACTTGCACATCAAAAAATTGAGAGCATCCGTAATGGCTTTATAGAGTGGCTGCAGGAATTACCAATAAATGATAAAAATGAACTGGAAAGTCTCTATAATAATACATTTAATTGTTATGTATTACGAGAATATGACGGAAGTCATCTGAGTTTTCCGAGTCTGGATAAAAAAGCGCTTGAAATCGATGATTTATACAGCTCTCAGAAAAATGCGGCATGGCGTATTATTCAGAACCGTGGCGCTTTAATCGATCATGAGGTTGGGCTCGGTAAGACGCTTACTATGATTGTGGCTGCCAATGAAATGAAACGACTCGGAATTATTCACAAACCTGCAATACTGGCACTCAATGCCAATGTAAATCAAATTGCAGCAACCTATCGAAAGGCTTATCCCAATGCACGAATTTTAGCACCAGGCGAAAATGATTTTACTCCGGCTAAAAGAATGAGACTCTTCCATGAGATTAAAAATAACAATTGGGACTGCATCATTTTAACGCACGATCAGTTTGGTAAAATTCCGCAGTCACCGGAAATACAAAAAGAGATTTTACAGAATGAGCTCGATAATATAGAAAGGGACCTTGATACCGCCAGAGATTTGGGAGGCGACATCTCTAAAAAAATTTTAAAAGGTCTTGAAATACGAAAAAATAATCTGGATGGCAGACTAAAAACATTGCTCAAAGATATAGAAGATAAAAAAGACAGTGGAATCAACTTTAAAGAAATGGGAATTGATCATTTGTTTGTTGATGAATCACACAAATTCAAAAACCTGACTTTCACTACCCGTCATGACCGTGTTGCTGGAATTGGAAACATGCAGGGAAGTCAAAAGGCACTTAATATGTTATTTGCTGTGCGCACGCTTCAGGAAAAATTCGATTCGGATTTGTGTGTAACCTTTCTTTCAGGAACTCCAATTTCCAACAGTCTTACTGAAATGTACCTGCTTTTCAAATACCTGCGTCCTAAAGAAATGGAACGCCAGCAGATTGAAAATTTTGACGGATGGGCAGCTGTTTTTGCCAGAAAAACAACTGATTTTGAATTTTCAGTTACCAATGAAATTATTGCCAAAGAGCGTTTTCGACATTTTATTAAAGTTCCTGAACTGGCGCTGTTCTATAATGAGATTACAGATTACAAAACAGCCAAACATATTGATCTGGATAAACCTGAAATTGATGAACGGCTTGTAAATATCAGTCCTACACCCGAACAAAGTCAGTTCATTACCCAGCTGATGCAATTTGCAAAAACAGGTAATGCAACACTTATCGGCAGAGCACCTCTAACGCAACAGGAAGATAAAGGCAGGATGCTCATCGCTACCAATTATGCTAAAAAGATGGCTGCTGATATGAGGCTCATAAATGAAGGATATGGCGACCATTCAAACAATAAAGTCAATACATGCGCCAGAAATGTGGCTGAAATTTACCAGGTTTCCATGGAGCATAAAGGCACTCAGATTGTTTTTTCGGATATCGGTACACCCAAGCCGGATGCCTTTAATATCTACGATGCCCTTAAAGAAAAACTGATACGGGATTTTAATATCCCTGCCCATGAGATTACCTACATACACGATTGGACTGAAAAGAAGAAACCAGAATTGTTTTCTAAAATGAATACGGGTGAAATACGTATTCTTTTGGGCAGTACAGAAAAAGCGGGAACCGGACTTAATGTGCAAAAGCGTGTTGTAGCTATGCATCATATGGACATTCCATGGAGGCCTTCTGACCTTGGACAACGAAATGGACGTGGCAGCAGACAAGGGAATGAAGTTGCCAAACAGCATTACAGCAATAAAGTAAAGAATTTCATCTATGCCACGGAGCAGTCACTGGACAATTACAAATTCAACCTTTTGAAGAACAAACAGACATTTATCAGTCAGATGAAAAACTGTGAACTTAATGTCAGGACTATTGATGAAGGAGCAATGGATGAGCAGAGCGGAATGAACTTTTCGGAATACATCGCAGTATTATCAGGAGATACTTCTTTATTGGAAAAATCAAAACTGGAGAAAAAAGTGGCGGTAATGGAAAGCCTCAAAAAAGCACATTACAAGGAAATTTCCAGAACTAAATATCAGGTTGAATACCTCATAGAAGAAAAGGGAATCACCACTAAAACATTGGATAAATTAACTGCTGATCACAGCTTTTACAAAAACAATTTGAAGTATGAGCCTGATGGTTCCAAAGCCAATCCTATACAGTTGTTTAACTGCAAAACAGCAGATCCGGAAAGTATCGGTAAAGAAATTATCCTGCTCTACAAAAACTGGAAGCCTCCTGAAGGTGAAAATCAGCCCAGAGAAATTGGAAAGTTATATGATTTTAAACTCTATATAAAAAGAGAACGGGAAGCTTTTCAAAATGATGGTTTGTACCAATACCGCTACTCAAACAGCTTTTATGCGCAACGTTTGGAGGATGGTATAAAATACACTTCCAATGGAGGAACTCCCAATGTAGACAACCCAAAGTTGGCAGCCCGCCATTTTCTTAATGTAATTGATAAGGTGGAACATCTCAAGGAAAAGTACCAAAAGTCTCTAAAGGATATTGAAAACCAGTTACCTGAATTACAGCAATTAAGTACGAAAGTATTTAGCCAGGAACATGAACTGCAAAAAATGAAAAGCGATCTCTCTAGTTTGGAAAGGGAAATAGCCCTAAAAATTCAGGAGAACCAATTGAAGGAAGCCAATCCGCAAGAAGATAAGCTTAATAATGAAACAAAATTAACCGATACAGTGCCGGTAATTCAACTGCCAGTAAAGAGCACTAGCACTGAAGAATCAAAAAAAAATATAACTGCCGAAAGTACTACTGAGAAATGGCAGGAGCGTTCTTTTTCGGAAATGAGACGCAGTAACAGAATGAAATTTTAAAATAAATACCATGTCAAACAGTGTATATCAAATCAACAAAGGAATTAACCAGAGCATAGAGTTTAAAGGGTTAAAGGCACAATATATCTGGTATTTGGGTGGAGGTGTAATTGTACTTATGATACTGTTTGCTATTATGTATATCGCCGGCTTGCCCTCATTAATCTGTATAGGGATTATTGGTGTTTCAGGAACATTTTGGGTACTGAAAATATATAAGATGAGCCACAAATACGGTGAATATGGAATGATGAAGGCTTTAGCGAGAAGACAGATTCCTAAAGCTGTAAAAACCCAAAGCAGAAAAATATTTAGGATGATGAAATAGAATTTGCTCAGCATTAGCTGAGCGGTAAAAAATGAGGATGATGGAAAAGATGATAGATGATATTTTACCAATTATGGATGTGCAGCACGATTGCATCCTGTCCAAGCAAGGAGATGTGACGGTCGTATTCAAAGCGGAACTGCCCGAGATATTTACCTTGTCTGATCAGGAATACGAAGCATTCCACCAGGCATGGCTTAAAGCGATAAAGTTGCTCCCGAAATTTAGCGTATTCCATAAACAGGACTGGTTTATCGATAGTAAGTTTGAGCCTGATTTTACAAGTGAAGACTCCAGTTTTTTAACCCGAAGCAGTGAACGCTTTTTTAATGAACGTCCTTTTCTGGATCATTCCTGTTACATTTTTTTAACCAAAAAACCGGCAGGAAGAAAAACATCCAGTTCCTTATTTTCAAATTTACTTAGAAGTTCAATAGTTCCGGAAGAAACATTAAAGGTACAAGTGCGTCAGGAGTTTATTGACAGTACCGGACAATTCAGACGCATATTGGAAGACAGCGGTTTTGTAAAACTGACTCGTCTTGGAAACGATGAACTCAAAAGCTATAGCAGAAAAATTGGGATTATAGAGCGATATTGCTTTTTATCCGAAAAACAAAACTCATTTGTTTTTAAAGATATTGCTTTTGATGATGGTCTGCAGGTTGGCGACAAACACTGTCAGATTTACACGTTGGGGGATGCAGCTGATCTGCCTGCCTTATGTGGTTCCCGAATCAACTATGACCGGTATTCCACCGATAAGACCAAATTCAGTATCGGATTTGCTTCAACACTCGGGCAATTGCTCTCCTGTAATCATATTTACAACCAGTATATTTTTATAGAAGATTTCCAGAAAACGCTTCAAAAACTCGAAAGTAAAAGACTGCGGTTACAATCCTTATCTGCTTACAGCAGAGAGAATCTGATTGCCCGTGATGCCACCAATGATTTTCTTAACGAGGCCATCAGCCAGCAGAGACTGCCTGTAAAAGCACATTTTAATGTATTGATTTGGACGGACAATAAAGAAGAACTGAAAGATCTGAAAAACAAAGTTTCGTCTGCACTGGCTCAGATGGATGCAGCTGCTAAACAAGAAACAGTGGGAGCTGCACAAATATTTTGGGCAGGAATTCCCGGGAATTCCGCAGATTTCCCAATGAATGACACTTTCGATACGTTCACGGAACAAGCGACTTGCTTCCTGAATCTGGAAACAGGTTACCGCTCTTCACTGAGTCCAACTGGTATTCGATTGGGAGATCGTTTGACAGGAAAACCCGTTCACGTGGATATTAGTGATGAGCCTGTTAAGATGGGGATCTGCACCAATCGAAACAAATTTATCCTTGGACCTTCGGGAAGCGGAAAGTCCTTTTTTACCAACCATATGGTTAGAAGCTATTATGAGCAGGGAACTCATATTGTATTGGTCGATGTGGGACATAGTTACAAAGGATTGTGTGATATGGTAAAGGGCTACTACTTTACCTACGATGAAAAGAACCCGATCAGATTCAATCCCTTTTACATCAGCGAAGGTGATACGCTCGATACCGAGAAAAAAGAAAGTATTAAAACATTGCTCCTGGCACTCTGGAAAAAAGATAATGAAACTTTCAATAGAAGTGAGTATGTGGCACTGTCCAATGCACTTCAATTATACTATGAAAAGTTAGATAGTAATTTGGATTTGTTTCCCTGTTTTGACAGTTTTTATGAATTTCTAAAAAATGAGTTTGTTACAATATTGGAAGGTGATAAGGTAAAAGAAAAAGATTTCGATGTGAATAATTTTCTTTATGTGCTTCGTCCTTATTACAAGGGAGGCGAATTTGATTACCTGCTCAACGCTACCGAGAATCTGGATCTATTAAAAGAACGATTTATTGTTTTTGAACTCGATAATATCAAAGACCATCCAATACTTTTTCCAGTGGTAACAATCATCATTATGGAAGTGTTTATCAGTAAGATGCGCAAGCTCAAAGGCATTCGAAAAATGATCCTTATTGAAGAAGCCTGGAAGGCAATTGCCAAAGAGGGAATGGCAGATTACATACGGTATTTATTCAAGACCGTTCGTAAATTCTTCGGTGAAGCCATTGTAGTGACTCAGGAAGTTGAAGATATCATTTCTTCTCCGGTAGTTAAGCAGGCTATTATCAATAACAGTGACTGCAAGATATTACTGGATCAGAGTAAGTATCAAAATAAATTCGAACAAATTCAGGAGCTTCTTGGATTAACCGACAAAGAAAAGGCACTAGTGCTATCGGTAAACAAAGCCAATGATCCTGATAAAAAGTACAAAGAAGTATTTATTTCCCTGGGAGGCATGCAATCTAAAGTCTACCGCACGGAAGTGTCGCTGGAGGAATATTTGGCCTACACCACCGAAGAAACTGAAAAAGTAAAAGTACAAGCATATGCCAAGAAATTTGATGGAGACATCAGAAAAGGTATTGCTGCGCTTGCTATTGATATGAGAAATGGAAAATAAACTACACTAATTATGAAAACAAAGAAGAAAATCATGATTTGCCTGTTGTGCTTATTACTGATCAGCACTCCGGCGAGACCGGCAACAGTTGCAGCAATACCGATTTTAGAAATCGTAAAAGCGGTTGCTAAAAAGGTAATTAAGGCTATAGACCTCAGGATCCAAAAATTGCAGAACAAAACGATCTGGCTTCAGAATGCGCAGAAAAAAATCGAAAATATTTTATCAAAACTAAAATTGGATGAGATATCAGAGTGGACACAAAAGCAAAAAGACCTGTACAAAAATTACTATGAGGAACTGGCAAAAGTCAAATCCATCATTACCTATTACCAGCGGATCAAAGACATCAGTAAAAAGGAGGTTCGTTTGGTAGAAGAATACGAAAGGGCCTGGAACCTGTTTCAAAAGGATGCTCATTTTAATGCCAGCGAACTCAATTATATGCAAAGTGTGTATTCCGGAATATTAGATGAAAGCCTGAAAAACATTGATCAGATTTTCCTTGTACTGGATTCTTTTACCACACAGATGAGTGATGCTAAAAGACTGGAAATCATCAATAACGCTGCCGATCAGATTGATGCCAATTATGATGACCTGACACTCTTCAATAGACAGAATATACTACTGAGCCTTCAAAGAGCCAAAACACAGCAAGATGTCAAATCCATCAAACAATTTTACGGAATTCCGTAAACAACCTAAAGAATCATGAAAAAGATATTTTTAGTAGTGCTTTTTACTGCACTCACCGCAGAAAATCTTCAGGCACAGGCAAAACAACAGAGGATGCTTTTACAGCAAATAGCAGCCCTGCAAGTCTATATCGGATATGCTCAAAAAGGGTATTCCGTAGCCAAAAAAGGACTGAGAACTATAAACGATTTTAAACGAGGAGAATTCAATCTTCACACTAATTATTTGAGTTCGCTAAAAGCAGTGAATCCGAAAATAAAAAAATATGCAAGGGTAACAGAAATTATAGCGCTTCAGATAAAAATCATAAAAAACTACAAGGGCTTGTATGAGCAAATCCGGCAGGATGATTTATTCCACGGAGATGAAGTAGACTATATCAAAAGAGTCTTTGAACGATTAATTGAAAATTGTGATAACAATCTGGATGAACTGCTAACCATGATTACGGACGGACAACTCGAAATGAAAGATGACGAGCGAATGAAACGCATTGATACCATCTACCAGAATATGCTTGACAACTACAGTTTCTCTGAAAGGTTTGGTAATCAAACTAAAATCATGGCTGCATCAAAAGCAGCCGAGTTAAAAGAAGCAAAAACCAGCCGTGTCCTCAGTGGCATAAACTGATATACCATGAAAAAATTACTCATTATAGGAATTGTATGCATCGGATTGCTATTTCCTTCCAGAGCAGTAGCCCAAAAACAAGAGATCCAGCAATTGATTTTGAACATAGAGAAATTAGCTCAATTCAAACAGATTCTAAAGGATATGAAAAAGGGCTACGAAATGCTCAGCGGAGGTTACAATACAGTAAAAGATTTGTCTAAAGGAAATTTCAGCCTTCATGAAACATTTCTTGATGCGCTGATGCAAGTAAGTCCAACGGTACGTAACTACAGGCGCATTGGAGATATTATTAATTATCAGGTGCAATTGATCAAGGAATACAAATCCGCCTTTGGTCGCTTTAGAGACAGTAAAAATTTCAACCCTGAAGAAATTGCCTATCTCGAAAGAGTGTATAATAATCTTTTTAAGCAAAGTCTTAGAAATCTTGATGAACTGACCTCAGTCATTACCGCTAATAAAATGCGAATGTCAGATGATGAAAGGCTAGCGGCTATTGATAAAATATATGCCGATATGCAGGACAAGCTTTTATTCCTGCGAACCTTCAACAACAATACTGCCGTACTGGCTTTGCAGCGAGCAAAAGAGCAGAAAGATACCCAGTCAATGCGCAGCATTTACAAATTAAACAATTAAATATCCAGTCCTATGAAAAAGAAAAACAAGCAGACAATACTTGTTATGCTCGGGTTTTTATTCCCTTTTATGAGTCAGGCTCAAGCAATAGCAGACGACATGAACAGTCTGCACAGTGTACTGGAACAATTGTATGATGAGATGATGCCTTTATGCAGTAATCTCATCGGAGTTGGACAAGGTCTCGCCGGTTTTGCAGCTATCTGGTATATCGCCTCAAGAGTTTGGAGGCATATTGCCAGTGCAGAACCCATAGACTTCTATCCGCTCTTTCGTCCCTTTGTTATTGGGTTTTGCATCATGATTTTCCCTTCGGTATTGTATATGATTAATGGTATTATGAAATCTACTGTTACAGCCACTGCTGCCATGGTCGAAGGCTCTAATAAAGCGATTGAACGACTGCTAAAAGAAAAAGAAAAAGCATTAAAAGATACTGATCCATGGAAAATGTATGTGGGTTCAACAGGCAGCGGCGATCAGGATAAATGGTACCGCTATACCCATGATGATGCAGATCCGAGTGACCAGGGAATGCTTCAGGGTATTGGAAACGATGTCAAGTTTGCCATGAGTAAAGCCTCTTATAATTTTCGTAATTCAATAAAAGAATGGATGAGCCAAGTACTGCGTGTATTATTTGAAGCTTCTGCACTTTGCATCGATACACTGCGGACTTTTCAATTAGTAGTACTTTCCATTTTAGGACCGCTTGTTTTTGGTATATCGGTTTTCGATGGTTTTCAGCACACGCTCACCGTCTGGCTGGCTCGTTACATCAATATCTATTTATGGCTTCCTGTAGCTAATATATTTGGAAGTATCATCGGCAAAATCCAAGAGAATATGTTGAAAATTGACCTGGGACAATTGGATCAACACGGAGAAACTTTCTTTAGCAGCACCGATATTGCGTATTTGGTTTTTATGATAATTGGGATTGTGGGTTATTTTACCGTTCCCTCTGTGGCTAATTATATTGTTCATGCCGGAGGTGGTGGCGCACTAGCGCAAAAAGCAACCAGTATATTCAGCAACTCCACAAACTCAGTGATGAGCACAACTTCCCAAGGAGTTGGTATGGCAGCAGATGCGATGGGCAATGCCGCTGGGCGAATGTACCAAAGTATGTCGGAATCAGGCAAGTCAGCTCCTTATTTTAAGGATAAGGACAATTATATGGGGAATAAACTAAAAGGCAATTAATAACCTCTAAAAAGAAGTATCATGTTTAGCAAAATGAAAAATATTGACACCGCCTTTCGACATGTTCGGGGCTTTACCATGCTGGTCATTACAGGCTCTATTATAATTAGTTGCTTTTCTCTTTACAAGAGTTTTTCGCTGGTGTCACAGATGCAGAATAAAGTTTACATACTGGCTAATGGAAAAGCACTGGAAGCCTATGCGTCAGATCGAAAAGACAATATACCAATTGAAGCCAGAGACCATGTAAAAACGTTTCACCAATTCTTCTTCACTCTTGATCCTGATGATAAAGTCATTAAAAGTAATGTTACCAAGGCACTTTATCTTGCCGATGACAGCGCCAAACGAGTTTATGATGATCTAAAAGAAAATGGTTATTACTCCGGTATTATATCGGGGAACGTTAGCCAGACGATAAAGATTGACAGCATAACCATTGACATCAATGCCTATCCCTATGGATTTAGATGTTATGCTACTCAGAATATCATCAGAACAACCAGCATTGCCCATCGAAACCTGATAACAGAAGGCAGCCTTCGTAATGTATCACGAAGCGACAACAATCCGCATGGTTTTTTAATCGAAAGATGGAATACCATTGAGAATCGGGATTTAAGTACCGAAAACCGAAAATAATAAACCTGACATCATGAAATTCATTTTTAAAAGAAACAGCAAAAAGAGTGACGTTGTTACAGCTATTAAAAATAGTCTATGGCAAAGATTTGAACAGGCAAATCTCCGACTACAGCATAAGTGCGCCAATTGGCTGGAGCGCAAAACGGCTCATTTTTCACGCCTTAATTGGATTGTTATTCTATTCACTTTTATAGTGTTTACCGGTGGATGCAGTATTTATCTGATCGTGAATAGCTTTTCAGGTAATAAAACTAAAAATATAACTGTAATTCCAATTACTAAACCAACCAATTCGATTCCCTTAAAAGAAAAAGACATCGAGCTCCATACAATTATCAGTAAAACAGAATTTGAAAAAATTACCCGATTTAGAAAATATATGGATAGTCTGAGTCGCAGTCCAACAGGTAAAAAAGTTCATGATAGTATTGTACAATACCGTCCCGGACTTATGGATAGCCTTACAGTCTTAGAAAATTATTATTACTCACATTTTAAAAACTAATATCATGGAACAAAACACAAAATCATTAAAAATCCTAAAGCAGCGCAAGATGCTTATGGTATTGCCCATATTGGCTTTGCCATTTATAACTGCCATATTTTGGGCATTGGGTGGAGGGAAAATGAATGCGGCTAATCCAACAACGCAAGAGCAAAAAGGTTTTAATATCAAACTGCCCAATGCAAATCTTAAAGAAGGAATTCTGCTCGATAAGATGAATTACTACGATATGGCCGCTCTTGATTCTGCAAAGCTAAATGAACTCATCAAAAAAGATCCCAATTATTTGAGCCAGTCCTTTCAGATTGATTCAACCCAGGACAGTAGTGCTGTTACCTATAAAAAAGGACAAACTGGTTTAAATAAGTCCGTTTATCGTGATCCAAACGAAGAAAAAGTGCATCAAAAATTGGAAGCATTGCAAAAAGTAATCAATGCGCCGGCGGCTGTTCCACAGCAAAACAAGGATTATAATAAATACACCAAATCAAATGAGTCCTCCATACATTCCGATGATGTAGACCGACTGGAAAAAATGATGCAGTCCATGAATGGACAGGAAAGTCAAGATCCTGAATTGCAACAACTAGGAGGAATGTTAGAAAATATACTGGATATCCAGCATCCCGACAGAATACAGGAAAAATTAAGAAAAGCTTCCCAGGCTCAGCGTGGTCAGGTATTCTCCATTTCCACCAGAGGACAAGAAGACCCTGTTTCGTCTTTGCAAAACAAACCAGTAAATACTACCGAGTCTGGACTGAATAGATTTTATACTCTGGATGAACCTACAATTAATGACTATTCGCAAAATGCTGTCGAAGCAATCGTCCACGAAACACAAACTATTGTAAATGGAGCAACAGTGAAGTTCCGACTCATGAACGACATTTTTGTAAGTGGAATCAAAATTCCAAAAGACAATTTCTTATTTGGAACAGCATCCTTAAAAGGAGAAAGATTGACTATCAAGATAAGCAGCATTAGGTATAACAACTCATTATTCCCAGTGGATTTGTCGGTATATGATATGGATGGACTGATCGGAATTTATATTCCGGGAGCCATTAACCGAGATGTAGCCAAAGCATCTGCTGATCGCTCCATGCAGACTTTAGGAGTTGCATCATTGGACGATTCTTGGGGTGCTCAGGCAGCAGGAGCCGGAATTGAAGCTGCTAAAAGCCTGTTGAGTAAAAAAGTAAAGATGGTCAAAGTGATTGTAAAGGCAGGTTATCAAGTACTGCTTCGTGATGAAAAACAAAAAGATTCCAATTAAAAACTAAAGAACAATACAGATGAAAAATTTCAATCTATTGATGATGGGGTATTTATTATTGATGACCATCAGTGTATTTGCACAGCAAACAAGTAAAAACAACCTTTCTAAAATTGAGTCCGATTCTTTACTGATAGCGTACTCTAAAACAACTAATATTGTATTTCCTTTTGCAATTAAAAGTGTAGACAAAGGAAGTCCTGATATACTGGTCCAAAAAGCAAAAGGGCTGGAAAATATACTTCAAATCAAAGCAGCCCAAAAAGGATTTTTCCAGACCAATCTTACAGTTGTGACTGCCGATTGTAAACTCTATTCTTTCGTATTGAATTATAACGAAGAGTGCCCACAATTGAATCTCACCCTGAACAAAACAAAGCCGCACGGGCAGGAAATTTATTTCTCCGATGAAAGTATAAACAATCAAGATGTTCAGGAATATTCCGAATTGGCTTTTTACGATAAGAAAAAACTTCGAGGTGAAAAAGAAAGTAAATACGATATTGATTTTAGTCTCAACGGAATTTTCATTTATGACAACGTTATGTATTACAGGATTAACGTAACGAATAATTCTAAAATCAATTACGATATTGACCAGCTTCGTTTTTTTATTCGCGACACTAAAAAAGTAAAACGTACCGCTTCACAGGAAATCGAAATTACCCCAATTTATATCTTGAATAATGTAGTTAAAATTGATGGCGAAGCAGAAAATACCTTTGTGTTTGCGCTTCCGAAGTTTACAATTCCAGAAAAAAAACACTTAGCGCTACAACTCATGGAGAAAAATGGCGGCCGACATGTAGAACTGCATGTAAAGAATACAAAGCTGGTACAGGTTACTGTACTTCCTAAACTATAAAACATTTAATCATTTAAAAAAATGAAATCATGAACGAGAAAAATTTTGAATACTTAAAAGAACAGGTTAAGTACACCGGATTTGGCGAAACACTGGAATCTGAATTAAAAGAAAAAATGCAGAAGGAAGAGCCTAATTTTACTCTAACCCATAATGCAAAATATGGTAATGATACCACTACAGCAACATTGAATTTTAAAAAATCCGATCAAAGCGATATTTACTTCTTTAATTCTTATAAAGTGGAATTGCAAAAAGAGAATTCCAAAGAAGCTTTAGAGCAAACCTTTTACATCAATAAAGGCAGCAACATAACCATGAAAGAAGCTTACAATCTTATGGAAGGAAGATCCGTAAATAAAGATCTTACTAATAAAGAAGGAGAAAAATACAATTCTTGGCTTCAAATGGACTTTAAACAATCTGAAACCAATGGAAACTTTAAGATAAACCATTACCATGAGAATTACGGTTATGATTTAGAAGCAACACTATCCAAACATCCGATTAAAGAACTGGAAGATCCAAAACGTAAAGAAGATTTAATAAATTCTTTGAAAAAGGGAAACCTGCAATCTGCTAATTTTCTGAAAGAGGGCATTGAAGTTAAACAGCACATCGAAGCCAGTCCACAATTCAAGACAATCAATGTCTATGACAGCAATTTACAGCGCATTGATAACCGTCAGTCTAAAAAAGAACAGCAATCCGAAGTCCAGCAAGCTTCTGAAAAGCAAGGCAGCAAAAAGCAAAACCAAACTGCCGATGATGAAGGTCCAGAAGTGCCAAAGGAAGCTAAGAGAAAAAGGAAAAGTCAATCGAGTTCTATGTAGTGAAAACGCAGTAAATAAATGATGAATTATGAACGAACAACTTCCCGTTAGCAGAGTAGAGATGGAATTAAAACAGTGGCACTCCAGGGAAGAGCGTTTTAGTAAACTGTTTAATTTTAGTCTTTCCAATAATAGATCACTACTTAAAGAAAAGCTGCACCACTACGAACGAATTGGAACAAAGTATAAGGGCACTAAAAATATAGAGGAACGCTTCGCTTTGCAAATGCTCAAACAAGAAAAGAGTAAAATATTAAAACAGCTTTATCCTAATGTATTAGTTCGTCTGCTTCGTAAACTTATCGTTGCACCACTTATAGGTCAAATTGCAGTTCGTAAAGATGCAAAAGAGGAAGAAAAGAACAATCAATCGCTGCACGAGCAAGTGCAGCGTATTGGTTTTAGAGATCTGTCAGGCAAGATTGATCAGCAAATCAAACAAGGTCACGAGCAATTTACTATTCCGGTTTCCTATTACGTCAACGAAAAAGAACGACTGAATCATGAGTTATCTTTTTCTAAAGATCAAAGCGGACAATATCAATTTGAGGGTTATAAAACAACTTTGCAAAATGAATCCAAACAAGATGAAGACAGAAGTCAGTACTTCAAAGTACAGGAAGGGAATTCTATTGATACAACACAGGCGTATAATTTGTTAGCAGGACGCGCAGTTCAAAAGGAAAAATCCTGGATTCAATTGAATCTTAATGACAAAGACGCGACAGGCAATCACCGCATTAAAGAATTCAATTCTAATTATGGCTATGATCTTGAAAAAGCAGTACGGCAACTTCCTTTAAAGGAATTATCAAATAAAACAGAAGCCGATAAATTAAAGGATGCCTTAAAACAAGGAAATAGACAACCGATAACCTTAATTAAAAACGGAAATGAACATCGATTTTATATCGAAGCCAATCCTCAGTTTAAATCTGTAAACATTTATGATGAACACTCCAGAAAAATAACCCTTACTACGGCATTGAGTGATAAAACAATGGAAACCGTAAAACAAGTACAAAAAAACAATGAAAGCCAGCAGGAGAGCCATTCTAAACGAAATGGTATGCATATAAGTTGATAAATTAAGAAACAATGAAAACACTACAACCTTTATCTGATTTCTTTAAGGCAATTGAAAAAGATTACCGTATCAGTATCACGCATATTGGTATATATGCTGCATTGCTTCAATTTAGAACAGAAAAAGGTTTTGTTAATCCTATCGAAGTCTACAGATATGAAATTATGAAAATAGCTAAGATAACCGGACCTGTAACTTATCATAAATGTATGCGTGAACTAAACGAGTACGGCTACATTAGTTATCTGCCCAAACGTAATAGAAATCAGAGAAGCACGATTTATTTCAATTCTTAAATAGAAAATTATACTATGAAAAAGTTCACTTTTGAAGAACTTCCCGATGCAGTTGTAAAATTGTATGAGAAGATTGAAGCAATAGAAAGTTTTTTAGAAGATAATAAAACTAATCTGAAAAGAAGAGGTGTACCCCTGTATCATTTATCCAAAGAGAAATGCAGTACTTGTTTCAATAAGAGTGATTTGGCACAACTTTTTTATATTCTTATGGATGAGAAAATTTTCTTCTTTGATTGCCACGATCAAAAGTGCAATAGAAGTAAAATTCAGCTTTTTGTAGAAGAAAATTTCACTTATAAAGGAGATTCCGGATTTCAAACGACTATAGACACAATAAGTAAGCAGTTTTCTGAGTCAAAAGGATTTACGTATAAGGACAAGCAGATAAAATTTCTGGAGCGTATTATTGACACCCTTGAAAAACGAAGAGATAAAATAATTGGCTGGTAAACTGTATCATTTAAAAATACAATACTAAAAATTAACGATTATGTCTAAAGAAGGTAATAAAACAAAAATTTCATATTTAGCAGCAATCAAACAATTGCTGGATCCTGTATATGTAAGACTAGAAAAAATAGACTCTAAGATAAAAGGGAATAATACAAAAGACAGTTTACGATATTACAGAAATGAAGATCTAAAGAAAATATTTGGGCTATCAAATAATACAATCGTAAAATACCGTCAAACAGGTATACTACCTTACACTAAATTAGGAGATATTTACTTGTATGAATCAAACAAAATAGAAAAAATACTTAGTGAAAACGAGCCGTAAGTATTATTGATTTTTACAGTTATAAACGAAACAAAATACTAATTCAGTAAAAAAGCAAAAGGATTCAATTACGAATCCTTTTGCTTTTTTTGATTAAAAAAATCAGCGAGTATCTACGTTCGCTAATGGTTCAAGTATACTTTTGTTTTAATTTTGACATATCCTCCATGATATTTATATCCAATACTTTAGCATAATGCTGTGTCTGTTTAATGTTAGTATGCCCCATCATAGCAGATACATTCTCTATACGAACCCCGTTTCCTAAAGTTACCGTTGTAGCAAATGTGTGCCTTGCTACATACCATGTAAGATGTTTATCAATACCACATAAGTCTGCAATTTCTTTAAGATAAGCATTCATTTTTTGATTAGAGATTTGTGGGATCAATCCAATTTGCATGTTCTTGTATTTGTTAATTATAGCCTGAGTAGGAGGAAGGATAGGAACATTTGCTCGAATTGTTGTTTTTGCTCTATTGGTTATAATCCAAAGATTACCCTTACCATCTGTCGATATATTATTTGAGGTAAGATTAGCCGCATCTACAGGTGCATAACCAGTATAACAGCTAAAGAGGAAAACATCTTTTACCCGTTCCAAACGTTTCACTGAAAATTTCTTACCTTCAATTAGACCTAATTCTTCCTGAGTAAGAAATATAGCATCGGTTACATGCTGTTTCCCATCATAAACACTAAATGGATCTTTATCTATTAGACCCATTCTGACGCTGTATTTACAAGCTGTCTTATACATTCGTATATATTTGACTACCGAATTGTTTTGAATGCCTGTTTTGCCTTTAAAACAGCTATCATATTTAAGAAATAATTCTAGATTGTAAACATAGGCACTATTCACATCAAGCAAAGAAATATCTTGTATTCCGTACTGCTTTGTCATAAATGTGATAAGCAAATCTTTTGCACGTTCATATTTCTGGAACGAAGCTTTAGATCGTTCACCGGCATCGATCTTTCTTTTAAAGAACTCATTATGCCTATTCATAATTTCGATTAGGCTTACATAATCTTCTTTTACGGTTGTTTCTCCTTTAAACTCATCTTTGAGTAATTGTAAAGAAAAATCCTGATCGATTTTAAGGAGTTCATTGAACTTCTTCTCCATGCCCAAAAGAAAAAGATCCAAGGTATTTTTAATTACCTTTTCTTTTTCAAGTTTAAGTACACTTCTTAGATTGTCGGTAAATTGCCATCTCTCCTTTAAGATTGATTTACCCGCCGCCATCGTTATGGATTGCTTCTTGTATGAGATGCGGGCGTAAATTGGAGATTCTCCACTTTTGTTGAATTTACCTGCTTTGAGATAAAAAATCACTTTTAACATAACTCAGAATTTTTAAATTAATAATCAAATTGATTTAAAATCGCTGAAAGTTTGTAGTGTTTTTAGGGAATTCCCGGGCAATTCACTTTTTTTAGTGACCCTTTTTTCGCTTTTTTTTCGAAAAAAAAATAGGGTCACTCATAGGGTCACCGTGCTTTGATAATATATGTGCTTTTTGAGAAGTTCCAAAAAACAAAAAAAGCCTTTAAATACTAGTATTTAAAGGCTTTTGACTTTTAAAGTTTCTTTTGAAACTTCATCTGGCGGAGAAAGAGGCTCCGCCACCTGTATCGTAAGCACCATTAAACACTGAGTGTTATGTTATGTCAAAAAAAGTAGGGCACCTTTAAAATTCTTGGGTTTATTAAAACCTGTAAATGTAGGAAAAAAAATCGAGAAATGGCTGGAGAATTTCGAAAAATAAGATGTGATTCTTAAAGTCCGACAAATAATTTTGTGCGTTTTGTTATCAATTCCTGATATTGCGATTTTAAATCTTGCTCCAAAAAAGAAATGCCAATAAGCTCAATGGCTTTTGGAAGCCAACTATTTAAGTTCCGGTATGTGATATTTATCTGTTTAGGATTCAGATTTAAAGTACTGCCGAACCTGTCAAAGTATAATTTGTTAAAATTTTTCTTTTTTCCTCCAAACAGCAAGGCCGTATCTTCGTCATCTTTTGGAAGAATTATTCTAACGTTCAATAAATCATAGGTAGGAGATAAAATCCATCCGAATTTTGTTAGCCACATTGAAAAATTTTTCAGATGCATATCATTGTTCCCTATGATAAAATTAAATAAGGCCAGTTCGAAAATCTAACTTTGGCAAGTAATGGGTTTGCGGATAATTCTCCAATCCTGTGTCCAATTGTTTCCATCGCCCCTTTGTATTTATCCCCCAGTTCTAAAATCTGTAAAAAATCGATCATATGAATCTTCGTTCCATCTCCTTTACGGTCAATACGTTTTGTAATATAGCATAATTCCCCTGTGATGAGCCGTACCATATTTGATGGCAAAGTATCTATTTTGTAAAGTTCAGCCAGTTTCATCGAAAGATGTTCATTTTTAGGCATCTGTCTGTATAGTTGAATATAAAATTAGTGGAAAAATAATAATTATATGTATTTAAATATAAAAACATTTAAAAATATATGTTTTTGCATATAAATTGAAGAGATTATTACTAATTATATGCATTATGATATAAAATTTGTTACAGTGTAATTTTAAATGATTTAAGGTAAAGCCAATCTTTAAAAAAAATAAAAAAGCCATTTTTCCCATTTTACCGCAAAGGGCTTAGGCGATGCTCAAAAAAGCAGTAATTGGATAGTTTTACATGGAAAAAGCGGTCAAATTGAACATATATTTTCAGTCTAAATTGACGACCCGATTCGGAACAAACTGACTACCTAATTTCAATTCAAAGTGACCATCAAAAAACTACTTTTTTTTATGTTGTTTAACCATGGATCTTTAAAAAACTACAGACTATGGCAAATAATACAATAGACATGAATAAAATTAGAAAAGTAATTAAATTACAGTAGCGGTAAGAGCAAATTATTTATTAGCAAGTTTTTATTCCTTTCCAGAAATATGGTAAAGAAATATATTTCTTTATTTGAAGTACTTGGATTAAGTCTTGAATCGATTAATAAGAAGACAGATGCAGAATTAGATATACTTTTTTCGCAGAGAACAGAAGAGGTTACCACTCCATAAAAGAAAAAACGGAAAAAAAGAAAGCAAGAATCAAGTGCGTTACTATAGGATGGGGAATACTATAAGTCCCAACGGAGGGTAAGTGAAGCGGAGCTGTTATACGGCTACAGCATCCGGAGCACACTATCTTGGCTGTCCTTTTTAACCCATTTCGAATGAAAACGGTATGCATATTTTCCTTTGAAAAAGTTGTTATGGATTATCGGCAAGGCCGAATGCGAGCATCTGGGCCCAGAGAGAGGAAATGTTTCAGCTCCAAAGAAATAATTTACGGAAAGCTGTAAGATAAAATGCAAATAATGCACTAGGTTTGTTATAGATGTCGGTCTGATCTAGCCAGAGGCAGCAGTGCCAGCATCCTGAACCTAAAAGAATAATAATTATATGTGTGCATCATACAGAGATAAACAGAAACGCTCGCACTTTGAATCTTTTGCAAACAAAATTTTCACTGGAATTCGAGAACTGAATAGCGAATACGCACAAAAAAGAGCGGTTTGGGAACTGTTTCAGAATGCTCTGGACACTGTTCAGCAAAATGGTGAACTGCTGTTAGCAAAGACGGACAAGGGGCTGCTGTTCAAGCATAACGGGAGGCCTTTCATAGATGATGAATTTGGAGGGCTGATTAAGCAGTTTAGCGTCGGGAAGACCTACGGCAGCAATGAAGACAAGCTCGGGCAATACGGCACGGGATTCATCAGCACCCATGTCTATGGAAAAAAAATCATAGTGAACTGCTCTATCCGCACCGATGACGGAAGCTATAGGACATTGGATGATTTCATGCTGGACAGGGATGCCGAAAATCTTGACTTACTTACAGACAAGCTTCTGGAGCAGGACGGCTTCATCGAAAGGCTGTGTGATGATTTCGGCGCCTCCCAGCAGCAATACCTTCCCTATACGTCTTTTGAATACATGGCTGGTGAGGAAAACTTCAAAGGGATCGATTCGATGCTAGAGTACGCAGAATCAATGCTTCCTTATATTTTTTGCTTTAATGACAAGCTGCAGAAAGTGACCCTGATCAGAGGTACGGAGGAAAAACATTACGAACGCAAGGCAGCAGGCGAAGGCTTCATGGAAATTTCCATAGACGGATCGCCGGCGAAAATTCCAGTGCTGCACAATGCAGATCGCACAGTGAGGATTATAATGGGAGCAGAATGCAGGCCGCTGGATGTCATTCCTAAGCAGTTTTTGTTTTATCCTTTGGCCGAAACTGTCCATGCGGGACATAATTTCATAATCCATGCCAGCGATTTCAGACCAAACAAAGAGCGGGACTATCTCCATGCGGATGAACTGAATCTGGAATTGGCATCAGATGTCATAAAAAATGAATCGCTTGTCAGAGAGGCATTTGATATGGTGCTGAGCAAAGTGAAGAACGACGAGTCTGCGTCATTTCTTGATGCCGCAAAAGTTGAGTTTTCGCACAGGGATTCACTTGCTGTCACGAATATTAAGAGCGATTATATCACCCAGATCAGGGGCCTTGAGAGAATAGATCTGAAAAGCGGAAAAGTTTCTATCGATGGGCTTGAATTCTTTGACAGCTCGGTGCTCCATTTGGACAGAAAGGTTATAGAGTCCGCCTACATGCTGCTAGGCGAGTTCCGCAGCCTCCCTGATTTTGATGTCTACTGCGATCTGAGCGCTATGGCAAACAACTGGAATACCATGGCTGAAGAAAGTTTTGCCATGCTGACCCTTGCCGATCTAGGAAAAATCATTGCTGAGGAAAGTGGAGGTGATTATTTTTATATTGAAAACAAAGAGGCATACCGCAAATTCATATCGGAGATATCCTCGGAGATATCTCTTCTGAACAGTCTTGCCCTAATTCCGAATCTTTACGGAGAATTCATGATCTTTGAGAGTCTGGTGAAATGGGAGAAGAAAGAAGAGGAGCTGATTCAGGTCGCATTTCATGTAAATGCCACAATTAGCGAAAAATATGTCCATGAAGATTTTGAATTTTTGGATAATTTACCCTTTTATGGACGTGAGAGGTTCAAAGAGGACTTCAGCAAGTTCTGCGGTGAGGCTGCGGACAGGATTGCCAAAGGGGATACATCTGAATTCTTTTGGGATGTCAGAGCAGGTAAGCTGATTCCGTGGCTGGTGCATTTTGTCGGCTTGAACAAGAAGACTGCCCTAAATATTGATATTGCCGATTTTTATGCAAAGGCGTTCAAATTGGAACCCAGTCTGGCAGAATTGGCGGATCCGACCGTCGATACCAATTACCAGCCAGCCATAAAGCTTCTAGCCAACCTATATGTGCAGATCATAAAGACCGTCGGAATCAGAGAGAATATCGACGGGCTGAAGGAAATCATTGCCATAATGTATAAAAACACAAATCTCAAAGAGGAAATGCTTCACAAATTGGAATGTATTCCCGACCAGATGCTTGTATTGAAATCCCAAGCGCAATTGAAAAAGGATGATGTAAGAGACGAGAAGTTCAAGGATGTCTACAATTCGCTCAGTGGAGCCGAGATAAGATCAGAGATCGCATATGAAGGCTTTGAGGGGTTTCTTCAGCATGGCGGCGCAGCCAGCGGTTCAGAGTTTGGGGGAAAGATCGAGATGCTGCTGAATGAGGAGAAGAGTTTCATCCCCATTGACAATAACACAATTGACATTGTGATAAGCCTTATCGAGAGAATTTCAGAAAAACCGTCTACTTGGGGGCATTGGCTTCCCAATATCAACAGGGTCAAAGAAGAGATAATGATGCACAAGTTCCAGGATGAGAACACAAGGCTAAGTCTGTTCAGCATATTGTCCGTCAAGCCTGAGAAGATCAACATCCTTGGGAAGCTGGCCAAAATTGAAAATCTCAGTGCCCTGATTCAAGCAGGAGAAGAAAAGCTGAAAGAGGAAGGAAGAAAAAGGAGCCATTTGGAACACATCAAAAAAATAGGCCTAAAAATCCAGGATATCATCGAAAAGGAAATCCGCATCTCTGTAAAAGAAATCATCGAACTGGTACCATCGGCGCAGGATGATAACTTAAAGACTGCCGAGGAGCAGAACGGACAGGATTTCATAATCTATAAGGCAGGCACCCCCGTTTATTTTATAGAGGTAAAATCCAGATGGGATGTAGAAGGAATTGTCGCATTAAGCAAAAGGCAGACTGAAAAATGCGCGCAGAACAAAGGAGCGTATGCCGTCATTACAGTCAATGTCGCAGACTACAAATCAGCCAACGGGACAGTTGAAGATGATGTAACTTTTGAGGATCTGAGCAGCGATATCTATATCAATACGGATCTCAGCGAGGATTTCGATCAGCTCATAAAACAGAACAGAGTATTTGAGGTCACTGCGGACAATGCCAAGCTCATAGAGTTTAGGGGGCACATCCCCCAAAGCAGAATCAGGAATAAGGGAATAGATTTTTCGAAATTCAAAAATGAGCTGAGGAATGTCCTAACCTATGAAAATGGCCCATCCAAAGAAATTACAAAAGAATAATTCAAAAATGGAATACAGACCTTTCAGCGAGATTGCCGCCGCAAAACTCGATAGCGGTGAGCCGGTTGTCTACAAGGACGAACTGACGTCCCTTGAATGGCAGAATAAGCGCACCCAGATTGTCGAGCGCGATGAGGGGGCCTGCACTGGATGTGGCGCTCTGCCTACTGAGATGATCGATCGGCGGCCGTACAGAAAAAAAACGGAACAGGAGGCGGAGGCTTATGCCACTGGGATGAGGGAAACCTATAAAGATCTAATAAGTTCAATGGATGAGTTTTTCAAATCGCTTATTATTCCGATGGAGAAAAAGTTTCTAGATAATCTGAGCATACCTCTGAATGCGACCGACAAGCATATAGTACTGCATGTGCACCATAAATATTACGTCTATGGTAGGCATGCTTGGGAATATCCTGATGATGCGTTAGTCACTCTTTGCCAAAGCTGTCATCAGGATGTTCATAACAGCTCTTTAATTCCGGTTTATGAAGATGAAAAAAGGCAGCTGGAGCTTAATGTGGTCAAATGCCCCAAATGCAATGGGAGCGGCTACCTCAATAAATATTATTACCATTTGGATGGGATATGCTTTGGATGTGAAGGAAACAGATATATCGGATTGCGAAAGTAGACGCAATGCGGCTCCTCCGCATAAACAGCGCAACCCATAGTAAATACTACAACCTTATTTTTTTTAGTTTTATCGAGCAACTAACAGGTCAACTTTTTCAAAAAATCTGCTTGTCCGTATGATTACAAAGTACAAAAAAATATTCCACTAAAAAAGTAAATGGAAATTTTAGTGAGGTTGAGCTTTAACGGATATGGAGAAGTAAAAAAAATCACCTATGCATTCTTGAAACATTATTTTGTAGAATTTCTAGTTCCTAAAAATACTAGAAAGCTGATGGACATCACTGTCAACAACAAAATTATCACTGTTAATTAAATTTTGTAGAAAATTGCAAATAAAGCAGTAGAGATTATTGATTGAAATTTATAAGTTTAATAATGTGATAGTCTGTTTTAAAATATTAATTATATGATAATTAGTCGTTATTAAATGTGTTTAATCGGGTTTATTTTTTTTGAGGAATTGAAAGTTGTAATTTTTATTAATAAATTAAAAGTATAAAAACTACAAATTGAATTTGCCTTGGGACACTTATTTTGGGAGAAAACCAAATAAAAGAGTTTTAAAGAAAAACCAAAACTTGTTCCAAAGTACAATTGCCATCAAATAGTCTGCACATATGATTACTTATGGGTAAAAAGTATTGAATGCGAAAGTTTTATCAATTTATAATTAAAATAATTCTTATGGAGACTGAAAATTACGTAGTTTTTGAAAATATGACAGAAAAATTTATAAATCTGACAATTGATTGGACACAAGGAATTGGTGAAACTTACACGGAAATTCGACCAAAAGATAAAGCAGAAATTGTTTTCAATGATGATACTGCTTTAATATGTCATCGAAGTGACGGCGGTTCGCCTGATAATTGTGAGGAAACTGCTTTATTGGCAGTCAGGGGGGATTATTTTCAACTATATGAAGATGGTGTATCTCAAGTAAAAAGGCATAAAAGTTTCCCAAGTAAAGGTTATTCAGTAGCTGCTTACAGAGTTTCGGATGTAGAGCCTATCTTTTATGACAGGTTTATAAAAGAGGGGATTACATTAAGAGTGGTCGGAAGAAAAATCTTCCGACTTTTTTTGCTTTATCTATTTTATTTAACGAGATATTTCTTGTTTAAAATAATAGTTCTGGTTATATTTA